>NZ_BLZO01000031.1 GCF_014132355.1 Okeania sp. KiyG1 | reverse complement strand
TAATTGATAATTGATAATTAAAGAGTTAGAGAATTCTTTCATTATCCATTATCCACTATCCATTATCCATTAATACTATTTCCTTATATTCAATTCCGTAACGGTTAAAACCCGAGGTAATTATCAATTATCCATTATCAATTATCAATTAATGAACCGATGTCCTAACTATAGTAGTGACTGCTCTAGTATTGAAAAACGGGCGTTGCTGATTTTGGGTATGATTTTGCCCCCCGAGCAAGCCAATTTTGGGGGAATAAAACTCTAAAGTCCCCGTGATCCCCCTCCCGTCCCCCTTGGAAAGGGGAAGCCAGATGTTGCTGCGCTTTTTGTTGAATGGGGGATGCGCGGGGGCGAAGGCGAGAACCAAACAATCGCACATTCATACTTCATATCATGTCCGAACGCAATCGTTTGTGTAAAAGTTAGCGTAAATATCTACAGGGAATTTAAGTTTTTTTTCTTGCTCTTTCTTAAGTTTTTCTGTCTATTCCCTATTCCCTATTCCCTATTCCCTACCTTTCCTATACAATACCGATGCTACCGGACATGATATCAATTCAGCAACGCCGAAAAACGAATATAGAATAGGGGAGAAAGGTAGAAAAATGCTTCCCTACTCCCCCACTCCCTACTCCTCAACCAGACGTAATAAAATTTAGATAGTTTCAAAGTCATCACCAGTAATATCTGGATTACCCTCTAATTGCAGGAATTGTATAGCATTATTGTCCGCGTCAATATAGTACATCAAACCTTGCTCTGAGTCGTAGACTAGATTAGCATCTTGATTTTCAGCAAATTCAGCAAGAGTAGTAAATTCATCAGGGTTGAAAGTACCACCAGGCCCAATTAACTCGCGGAAGCTATCAGCATCAAGCTGTATCTTGTCTTCTCCTGGAGTAAAGTCAGTGAGAGTATCTACTCCAGAGTCTCCAGGAACAAAATTGTTGAGAGTATCGAAACCAAATATCTCAGTTCCATCTGCAATAAATGTCTCCGACTCGAAAAACTCAAAACGGAAAATATCTGCTCCTTGACCCCCTCTTAGCAGGTCGTTACCTCCACCACCCTCAATTAGATCGTCCCCTTTACCTCCGAAAACCAGATCATCGCCCCCTCCACCTCTAACCGTATCATTACCACGGTTTCCCGAAACTAGATCGTCTCCTTCTTCTCCAGCAACTAAATCATCATCTCTACCACCGTAGACACTATCATTTCCACTACCGCCTCTGACATTATCAAATCCCCGATCGCCAAAAACTAGGTCGTCTCCTTCCTCACCTCTGACCAAGTCATTATCTTCACCTCCAAATATAGTATCATTCCCGTCACCACCTCTAACCGTATCAGACCCTTGGTTACCATGAAGTTCATCATCTCCTTTATCTCCACTAACCCAATCATCATCTTTTCCTCCATAGATGGTATCATTACCTTTTCCGCCAAATATAGTATCAGACCCACGGTTACCGTGAAGTTGATCATCTCCTCTATTTCCGCTAACCCAATCATTATCTCTTCCTGCATAGACAGTATCATTATCTCTTCCTGCAAATATAGTGTCTTCCCCACCTCCACTTTCAATCAAATCATCTCTATCAAGACCTAAAATCCAATCCATGCCATTTGTACCAGACAGCGATTCGTTGCTATTGTCAGGAGAGTCAACTATAGCTGTTGCATCATCACCAATTTCAGCAGGATCGCTTGGTGGTTGATTAATCATAGGTTCTTCGTCGCCGAAATCTGGAATTATTGGATTAGGAGTAATTTCTGACATAGTAATTTTTGATTTATTTTAATTAACTAAGATTGATTTTTGGATTGAAACAGTAACATTTATTCAGCTATAACTTCGGAAAAAATATATATTTTTACATTTATTCCAGTATATTTTTCAAGGATTTATACATCAAAAAACCGTGCCTTAAATAAAATAAGACAAATGTATTGACATATATTTTTAGTTATTAATTAAGCCTAAATTATGATTTTTGTAGAGTAGATGTTTGATTGCCTAGTTTTATTTTAGTATCTATAAATTGAAAATTAATTTCAAATAAATACTATTTATTTATCATTTTTAAGGTGACATATAAATAGATATTTCATCATCTTATTTTGTTCCGATATTTATAAAAATCACAAAATATACCTAGAGTTTTAAGTTTACTTACTTAACATAAAAAAGTGGTGTATAAAACTTGTAGATACATTCCTATTCTTTAATTTTTTTCTCCTCATCCCACTTTAAAATGAGGAAAAAGAGTATATTTCTAGATACTTGATAAATCTCCTCCGATCATTCTTCTAATATTTCTCGCAATTTCCGGATAATTTATTCAAGTTATACCAAAGTAAATCTTTCTATTTTCCCTACTCCCCTACTCCCCTACTCCCCTACTCCCCCACTCCCTACTCCCCTACTCCCCTACTCCCCTACTACCCAGCTTAAGAATAGGAAGGTTAGTTTTATAATAAATAACTAGATTACATATCACTATCAATTACTGTAAATAGATAACTATGGAAACTATTACTGCTGCTCTTAAGGAGTGGAATATTGCTATTAATGCTTTAGAAAAAGGTCAAACAATTATGTTGTTAAGAAAGGGTGGTATTCGGGAACAAGGAGGTCGTTTTACTGTTGCGTATAAACAGGTATTACTCTATCCAACTTTTGAACATCAACAGCCAGATTTACTTAAGCCAGAATATGCAACTCAGGTGCAAACTGTAGATTCAGGTTGGCATCCTGAGAAGATTAAAATTAGTAGTTTTGCTGAGATTACTCATATTTTGCCAGTGAGTGATGAATCTATCTTAAATAAGTTGTTTTTATCATATTTGGAATGAAAAATTTGTCAGCGATCGCCTAAAATGGAAACCCCAACAACCACTTTATCTTTTACTTTTAAGAACTTATAAACTTTCCCAAAACTGTGAGATTTTTTATCGTCGCGAATATGGAGGTTGTCGTTCCTGGATAGAGTTAACTCAACCAATTAATATTACTAATTCAGTTCCTGTTTTTACTGATGATAATTATCAGAGATTATCCGCAGAAATTTGTCATATTTTGACCTAATAATTAAGATTTAAAGTTTATTTTTCAAAGAATAAAGAAAGAAAAAATTATTTTCGCCAATCCTCTTCTTTTCAGGAGAGGTAATTATTAATTAGGGTTTGCGTATGGAAAGTCTTTTTGCTGGGGTAGGAGACAGGAGACAACCCACCCCTAACCCCGACCGTGGAGGGGAAGACAGGAGACAGAATAAATGGGAATTTAGAGGAGGTAGGAGCTAAGTTTTGTAAGAATGATTTTTCTGCCCAACTATGCGCCTAAAATACTAACTTTTTGAGCGTTTTAGACGTGATACCATGCACTTTTTCAAGGCCCCAAAAATGCTAAAGTTTTTATATGTCAATGCTTTTAGATTTAATCAGCAATCCCTAATTATGCCAATTAATATAGTAAATCTTAATCTTAATCTTCGTTCCCTCAAACTCCAGATACAACTTTGTACCTAATCAAGTTACAAACTACTGTAAGATAATGAAATTATCATCAATCAAACTATGAATACCAATATTAATTCTCAATATATAAATCTGGAAAACGCCCGGATTCATTATCTTGAAACAGGTCCAACAAATTCGGTTAGTGTACTTTTGTTACATGGGGCAAGTTTTAGCGCTCAGACATGGCAAGAAATTGGGACTCTTGAACTTTTAGCCATGACAGGTTATCGAGCAGTTGCTGTAGATATTCCTGGGTATGGTCGTTCTAAAAGAACATCAGTTTCTAGCTTAAGTTTTTACTAGAATTATTAAATATTTTAAAATTAAATCTTCCAGTTTTAGTATCTCCTTCTATGAGTGGAAGTTATAGCTTACCTTTTGTGATTAATCATGGAGATAAATTAGCTGGTTTTGTAGCAATTGCAACCGTGGGAATTCAACGTTTTCAGACTCAATTAGAAGGAATTAAATTACCAACATTAGCTATTTGGGGAAGTAACGATCGCATAGTACCTTTAGCACAAGCAGATTTGTTAGTAAAACTAATGCCAAATTCTCAAAAAGTTATTTTAACTAATGCTGGTCATGCTTGTTATATGAAAGAAACAGAAGAATTTCACGAACATTTCATGAAATTTATTGAAAGCTGTAGAAGTGAGTAATTTATATTAATATGTAGGGGATAATTGAAAGAAAATTTTAAATGCTTAAACCTGAATTAATTTCTATGATTAAATACCCCTACTATAGTAATTAACTGATAACTGAAATGACCTCCTAACTTTTAACTTTTAACTTTTAACTTTTGACTTTTAACTTTTGACTTCTCATTGTGGAAGTTATAGCTTACCTTTTGTGATTAATCATGGAGATAAATTAGCTGGTTTTGTAGCAATTGCAACCGTGGGAATTCAACGTTTTCAGAATCAATTAGAAGGAATTAAATTACCCACATTAGCTATTTGGGGTAGTAACGATCGCATAGTACCTTTAGCACAAGCAGATTTGTTAGTAAAACTAATGCCAAATTCTCAAAAAGTTATTTTAACTAATGCTGGTCATGCTTGTTATATGAAAGAAACAGAAGAATTTCACGAACATTTCATGAAATTTATTGAAAGCTGTAGAAGTGAGTAATTTATATTAATAATTAATATGTAGGGGATAATTGAAAGAAAATTTTAAATGCTTAAACCTGAATTAATTTCTATGATTAAATACCCCTACTATAGTAATTAACTGATAACTGAAATTACCTCCTAACTTTTAACTTTTAACTTTTGACTTTTAACTTTTAAATGCATGACTTCTCATTGTGGAAGTTATAGCTTACCTTTTGTGATTAATCATGGAGATAAATTAGCAGGTTTTGTAGCAATTGCAACCGTGAGAATTCAACGTTTTCAGACTCAATTAGAAGGAATTGAATTACCCACATTAGCTATTTGGGGAAGTAACGATCACATAGTACCTTTAGCACAAGCAGATTTGTTAGTAAAACTAATGCCAAATTCTCAAAAAGTTATTTTAACTAATGCTGGTCATGCTTGTTATATGAAAGAAACCGAAGAATTTCACGAACATTTTATGAAATTTATTGAAAGCTGTAGAAGTTAGTAATTTATATTAATAATTAATATGTAGGGGATAATTGAAAGAAAATTTTAAATGCTTAAACCTGAATTAATTTCTATGATTAAATACCCCTACTATAGTAATTAACTGATAACTGAAATTACCTCCTAACTTTTGACTTTTAACTTTTAAATGCATGACTTCTCATTGTGGAAGTTATAGCTTACCTTTTGTGATTAATCATGGAGATAAATTAGCTGGTTTTGTAGCAATTGCAACCGTGGGAATTCAACGTTTTCAGAATCAATTAGAAGGAATTAAATTACCAACATTAGCTATTTGGGGAAGTAACGATCGCATAGTACCTTTAGCACAAGCAGATTTGTTAGTAAAACTAATGCCAAATTCTCAAAAAGTTATTTTAACTAATGCTGGTCATGCTTGTTATATGAAAGAAACAGAAGAATTTCACGAACATTTTATGAAATTTATTGAAAGCTGTAGAAGTGAGTAATTTATATTAATATGTAGGGGATAATTGAAAGAAAATTTTAAATGCTTAAACCTGAATTAATTTCTATGATTAAATACCCCTACTATAGTAATTAACTGATAACTGAAATGACCTCCTAACTTTTAACTTTTAACTTTTAAATGCATGACTTCTCATTGTGGAAGTTATAGCTTACCTTTTGTGATTAATCATGGAGATAAATTAGCTGGTTTTGTAGCAATTGCAACCGTGGGAATTCAACGTTTTCAGAATCAATTAGAAGGAATTAAATTACCCACATTAGCTATTTGGGGTAGTAACGATCGCATAGTACCTTTAGCACAAGCAGATTTGTTAGTAAAACTAATGCCAAATTCTCAAAAAGTTATTTTAACTAATGCTGGTCATGCTTGTTAC
This sequence comes from Okeania sp. KiyG1, assembly GCF_014132355.1. GTDB lineage: Bacteria > Cyanobacteriota > Cyanobacteriia > Cyanobacteriales > Microcoleaceae > Okeania. The sequence goes on along the minus strand of NZ_BLZO01000031.1, from coordinate 99,745 downwards.
ATGAAAGAAACAGAAGAATTTAACGAACATTTCATGAAATTTATTGAAAGCTGTAGAAGTTAGTAATTTATATTAATAATTAATATGTAGGGGATAATTGAAAGAAAAATTTAAATGCTTAAACCTGAATTAATTTCTATGATTAAATACCCCTACTATAGTAATTAACTGATAACTGAAATGACCTCCTAACTTTTAACTTTTAACTTTTGACTTTTGAATTTTGAATGCATGACTTCTCATTAAGGATGAATACTACCGTCAGGCATGATCGCACCTTTGAGGTCAGTATCTCGAATATTTGCACTGTCCAGTTTAGCACCCCGAAGATTGACCCCACGAAGATTTGCACCTCGTAAATAAGCTTTGCTGAGATTAGCATTCGTAAGATTCGCACCCCGTAAATCGGCACCTTCGAGAGAAGCTTCCCTGAGATTAGCATTCTTCAAGTAGGCACCCAGTAAATTAGCATTTTTGAGATTACTACCTTCGAGATTAGCACTTTCGAGATCGGCATTTTCTAAATTCACACTACGATAACCATGACCTTTGTATCCTTCGAGTACAGCATCTTTAAGATTAGCCTGTTTTAACTTAGCACCCTTGAGATTAACACCATCTAACTTGGCATTCTTCAAATTCGCATTTTCGAGATCGGCATTCTCTAACTCAGCACTAAATAAATTTGCGTATCTGAGTTTAGCATTTTTCAGGTTAGCGTTTTCTAACTTCGCATAACCAAGGTTAGCTCCCCACAAATTAGTATCTCGAAGATTTGCTTGAGTCAGGTTCACATTCCACAGATTAGCATACCCTAGATTAGCACTCCAGAGGTTTGCAGACTGTAAATTTGCGTATCTGAGTTTAGCACCTCTCAAGTCAGCATTTGATAAATTAGCATCTGAAAGATTAATACCTCCCAAACTTGCTTTCCATAGATCGGCATCTTCGAGGTTAGCATTATTGAGGTCAGCACCTTCTAGACTAGCATCTTTAAGGTTGACATTTTTCAAGTTTGCATAAGCTAAGTTAAAATTATTCAACTCACACCGAGGACACTGACCCGTTTGCAATAAAACTTGCTGTAAATGCTGCTTTCTCGCATTAGAACGAGATATTTCTAGCTCTATCCGAGAATTTAACCATTTATTTTCACCCCAGGTTGTTAGTGCTGCTATGGTACTAGAAACTATTAGGCACAAACTAATTGTTGCTACCCCAGCAAATATTTTCCTAGTTTTTTTCCTACCAAATTGCATTGCTTCAGTTTTCATATCTCCTGCATTTTCAATGCCTTTCAGCATTTTGAGAGCAATCTCAGCATTTTGGAAGCGATATTTTAAATTTGGTTCCAGCATTTTTTCTAACCAATTAACAAATGCTGGTTCTAGTTTTGGCAACAACTTTTTAAAATTAATTCGATAGTTATCATCAATTAATTTGCCGATATCACTAGATTTTGTATTAGTTAATAAACAGATTAAAGTTGCACCTAAACTGTACAAATCAGATGCTTTTGTGAGTTCCCTGTTGAACAATTGTTCTGGTGGCATAAATCCTAAAGTGCCTTTAACTGCACTACTAATTGCTACATTACCATCCCCACTGCGAGCAAATCCAAAATCAACTAGGTAAACTTTTAGTTGAGTAACGTTGCGTTCAACTAAGATATTTTCTGGTTTAATATCCCGATGAATAATAGGTGGTACTTGCTTTTGTAGATAAACTAAAACTTCTAATACTGCTTGAGCAATTTGTTTAACTTCCGCTACTGTCCAATGCTGTCTTGGGTCAAGAGAGGGGGCATTTTTATACTCTTGTACTAAACAAAAGCCATTTTCTGTTTCAAATGAATCTAGATAACGTGGAATACTAGGATGATTGATTTGTTGCAGTAGTTCAATTTCTCGATGATAACTATCATATTCTGCCCAATTGGCAAATTTATATTGTTTAGTTACAACAGGTGTTTTTGTCCTAGTATCAGTTGACAAATAAGTAATACGACCCCCATTTTGATTACAACCTAGTTCCTGTTGAACTTGATAACGTTGGTTAAAAAACTCTGGCAGATTCGTCATAATTAGTAATTTTTTTAGACCTTTGATACTTTGGACAGAAAATTGAACTTTAAATATTGTATAGCAATATGATTTTAATTGTGAGATATTGGAGATTTTTAGGCAACAGCTCCGGAAAGCAACAGGCAACAGAGAAGAAGAAAAAAACAAATATATATGAGTCAGATAACTGTATTCTATACTTTAAAGGAACATCTCAATTCTCACATCTGATTCGGTGAATGCTATAGCTTTGAATTAATAGTTATAGTAGAAGAAAGAAGGAAGAAGGAAAAATCTTGCTTTGCCTGAGTTTTAAGTTCTCGAACTGTCCTAACTTTTTTAATATTACTCATCAGTCTTCCCAATATCTTATTTTCAGTTATCATCTCCTATAAATTTAAATGAAAAATTAATCAAGAGACTTTTCTGAGGACATCTCTATAAAACAACGAGCAAAAAAAGGCTTATTTCATTAATTGATAATTGATAATGGATAATTGATAATTACCTCTGGTTTTAACAGAAACGGAATTGAATATAAGGAAATATTATTTCTTCTCTTGGTCGATTGGATATGGTTAGGAAACCAATCCATCCCACCCTTCGGGAAGCTACGCAACGACCGCTTTTTTCCCCTTAAAAGGGGAGGCTTTAAACCAGAATTATTTAATAATTAATAATTAATAATTAATAATTCGGTAATTTATGGAAATATCTATTATAGTTTTTATATTAATTCTAAACAATTTACTTATGTCAAAAGTTCAATTAGTTGTCTTTGATATGGCAGGTACGACTGTCAAAGACCAAAATGAAGTCCAAAATTGTTTTTTAGAAGCTGCTGCAAGTACAGGACTTGATGCAAAACCAGAACGTGTAAATTCAATGATGGGATGGTCGAAAAAATTAGTGTTTCAAACACTTTGGCAAACACAAATAGGTCAAGAACATCCTGATTATTCCACTAAAGTTGAAACTTCTTTTACTAAATTCAAAGAAATCCTGGAAAATCACTATAAAACTCAGTTGGTCGAACCAACAAAAGGGTGTTTAGAAATTTTTACTTGGTTGCGATCGCAAAATATAAAAATTGCTTTAACAACTGGATTTTATCGAGAAGTAACTAACATTATCTTACACCGTTTAGGATGGGATAAAAATTTGAATAGCGATTATATTGGAGACAACAAATCAATTATTCAAGCCTCTATTACTCCCACAGAAATTTATAATAACGAAGGTCGCCCGACACCTTACATGATTCAAAAAGCCATGTACAAACTAGGGATAAAAGACTCACAAACTGTGATAAAAATTGGGGATACTCCTTCTGACTTAGAAGCAGGAATTAATGCTAACTGTTTATATACTTTTGGTGTAACAAATGGTACTCATACAAAAGAACAATTAGCACAATACCGCAATGATGGATTACTCAATTCACTCTTAGAGTTAAAGCAATTTTGGAGTTGATGAGGTCATTTCAGTTATCAGTTAGCCTCCTCCGGAGGAACTGCGTTAACAGTACCTCTGCAATAAGGAGGCTTGACATAAGGAATATTCTCTTTCTCTTGGTCTCATGGATATGGTTAGCAAATCCATCCATCCCACCCTTCGGGAAGCTGCGCTAACGACCGCTTTTTTCTCCTTAAAATTAAAAGGAGAGGCTTTAAATCAAGAGCGCGATTAATTATCAATTATCCATTATCAATTATCCATTAGTAAAATATGACTCAAATTCATCAAGCAGATGTTATCGTTGTCGGTGCAGGTATCGTTGGTTTAGCTCACGCTTTAGCAGTTGCCAAACGCGGTCTCAAAGTAGTAGTCTTTGAAAGAAACCCTTATGCAGTAGGAGCATCTATTCGTAACTTTGGTATGATTTGGCCAATTGGACAGCCAAAGGTCAAATTACGCGATCGCGCTCTCAAATCAAGAGAAATTTGGTTAGAAGTCGGAGCAAAAGCAGGTTTTCATTTAGACCGATGCGGTTCCCTACATCTTGCCTACCGAGAAGATGAACTACAAGTAATCAAGGAATTCATAGAAACTACAACTCAACAAGAGCAAGAAACATTAGCTTTGCTCACACCCGAGCAAGTAGCAGAAAAAACTCCTGCCGTAATTACTGACGGTTTATTAGGAGCATTGTGGAGCGCAACAGAAATAATAGTTGACCCCAGAGAAGCAATAAAAAAAATACCTGGTTTTTTATCAGCAGAATACAATGTAGAGTTCAAATTCGGCACAGTTGTTACAGAAATTTCTCATCCTTATCTCACAGCAGGTGGAGAAAAATGGCAAGCAGATCGTATTTTTGTCTGTAGCGGAACTGACTTTGAAACCTTATATCCTGATACTTTTGCCAACAGTGGAATAACGAAAGTCAAATTACAAATGATGCGAACAGTACCTCAACCTGAAAACTGGCGTGCTGGTGTAGCATTATGTGGCGGGTTAACCTTGACTCATTACACTTCTTTTGCCCATTGCCCATCTTTGGCAGCACTCAAAACCAGAATTGAAACAGAAACTCCCCATTTTCCTGAGTGGGGAATTCATGTGATGATGTCACAAAATGCAGCAGGTGAATTAATTATTGGTGATTCCCATGAATACGGTTTAAACCCAGAACCTTTCGACCGAATACAAATCAATCAATATATATTAGATTACTTGAAAAAATTTGCTCAGGTTCCCACACTAGAAATTGCCGAAACTTGGCATGGAGTTTATGCCAAACTTCCAGGCAAAACTGAATTTATCGCTCAACCAGAAACAGGAGTCACAATTATTAATGCCTTGAGTGGAGCAGGTATGACTTTATCCTTTGGTTTAGCAACAGAAGTAGTGGAAAAAATGCTGTAATTTTTTCTACCTTAATTTCTTGAGAGAAAAAGCCAGAAATACTGGTTTTTTTATCTTTTTTGGGTTTATAGCAAAAGGAAGAAAGAAGAAGAAAAATCCTACGTTGTCTGATTTTTAATACCATTTATGAATAGTAATGCTATGTTTGATTACCATCTCCCCATCTCCCCATCACCCCATCTCCCCATCTCCCCATCTCCCCATCACCCCATCACCCCATCACCCCATCTCCCCATCTCCCCATCTCCCCATCTCCTCATTGAAACCTTTTTAACCATAAATAAGTCTTATAATAATAGTAGTTTCTTAAGTTGAAAAGACTTTGCAAATGCCTAAAAACTTGAGAATTCATCAACATAATCTAAAAAAACATCAACAATGACAGAAATTTTAGCACTTCAAATTGATTCCAATCAAATTAATCTTGTACCAGGATCTACCGTTTCATTATTAGGCACTGTAGGAGCAACAGAAGGTTTTGACTCTTATGACATTACTATCAATGAACCTCAATTATTAGAAGTTAACTTATTCGATATTATCACCAGTGCTGATATCTCAATAAATGATAGTAATGGAAATCCTATTCCTGCTGGACCAGGAAGTCAGCCACTTTCTACCCCAGAGAATTTTACAATTCCTCTCAATCCTGGTAACTATCAAGTATTAGTATTTCAACCACTTAATGACTTTCCTCTAGGAGGTACAAATTATCAACTTGATTTAGTCTCTATTCCCTCCAATAACCCACCAGTCAACCCACCAGTCAACCCGCCAGTCAACCCTCCTGGTTTTACCGATAATAGTAATGACAGTATAAATACAGCAACTCCTTTAGGTCGTATAGTTCCCGAAATACCCATAACTCGCTCGGCTACAATTAATGATTTTGACACAGTAGATTACTATCGCGTTACAGTTGACCAACCCATAGCTTCAGGAGTTGCCTTGCAAAATATTACTGGCAATCTTGATGTAGATATATTAGATAGCAATGGTAACTTAATTGCCAGTGGTAATAACCTGGGGTCATCAAATGAGGCATTTCAGGCACCTTTCTTTACCCCCGGCGAATATTTTATCAATGTTTTTCAGACTACCCCTGGCATTACCAGTAACTATGATTTAAGCTTGTTTCCAGCAAGTGCAAACATTAATCCTGCGCCACCCCCTAATCCTCAACCAGTTCCACCTAATCCTCAACCAATACCACCAAACCCTAACCCACAACCACAAATCATCAGTTTTGATGGACAGATAGATGGAAGTGATGAAGTTGTGAGAAATCGTGAAGACACAAGTTTCATTTTTAAAGAAGATTTTCTGTTAAATGCTACACCAGGTGTTCCATTAACAATCGATCTGACCGGTATAAATAGTGGTTTTGACCCTTTATTAGAAGTTTATCAACTTCCCTCAAATTCTCCTGTGCTTGAGGCTAACCCACCTGCCATTCTAGTTGCAGCTAGCGATAATAGTGGTGGTGGTGTTAATGCTAGAATTGGGCCGGGAGCGCCATCAGATGTAACAATTCTTTCACCAGGAACCAATACTCCCATAAGTGTTCCTGCGGAGTTAACTTTAGCACCAGAGTTTCAATATCTATTGCGCCTGACTTATACAGAGCTACCTATTATTCCGATTGGAGGTTTTTCCTTAAATGCAAGTGTCCCTGATGGTTTTATTAGTCTTGCTCCAGTCAGATTAGGAGTTACTGTAGCCGATCCAATTGTGGCAGGAGATCCGTCAATCAATCAGTTTTCTGATGGAGGAAGTTTTTTCTAACTACTCAAGACTTACGCAAATTAACGTTGAAAACGCCATCTGTAGGGGCGAATGGCATTTGCGCTCCGCAAAGCTCCGAATTGCGCCCTCACTCCATTTACTGTCTGTGCGTAAGTCCTGCTACTTATAACAGAAGGAAAAAGAAAGAAGGAAGAACAAAGAGATGGGGAGATGGGGAGTATTTTTCAACCTGCTTGGTGCGCGTTCCCTCTCTTGGTCAGCATTCCCTCTCTTGGTCGGCGTTCCGCAAGCGAGCTGGCGTCGTCGCGGGGTCTGACCGCTTGCGCCGTGGGACGGTGAGTGTAGTGCGTTGGGCGGGTTCCCAAGGGGGGTGTTGCTGAATACTGGGATGATTTCGGCGCTCCACGGGGACACACCGGACACACCGGACACGGGGATTATGGTTTCTGCTCTGGTGACAAAATCATCCCGCAATTATGCAATGCCCACAAAAAAGTTAACTCAATAATTTATTTCTTGTGATTGATGCAAAAATCAGCTTTTTATGCTACACTGTAATACATTATTAGAGAACACTAAAAAAATCTATAGTTTTTAGGTGGTATAGCACTACGCAAATAGCTTAGGACGTTTATAAATGCTCAAACTTAGTCAGGGATTACTTTTAACTTTTGACTTTTAACTTTTGACTTTTGACTTGTATATATGATTGACTTTTGTCAAATGCTGAGAATAGTTCGGTTATCTCTCTGTTCCGAGAGTTGCCTCTTAGGAGCTGCTTGAGCCATTATCAATGTATAAGAAATAACTCGAACAATAATTTTACCAAAGTTTTGCGGAAATAGTGACAGATAGATTGTAGTTAATCTAATCTGCTAGCAGTTTTAAGGACAAATTAAAATTTCTACCTACAGGATGAACATTCCGCCTTTAAATTTAGTCTAGATTTGTATTACAAATAAGGAAGGCGGACTCATACTGAGTTTACTTTAGAAATAAAATATAATCATTATCAATGTAAAAAATGTAAAAATCAAACTTATCTTATACGTCCATTTAGCCAAGAAAAAAAGTTCCAACTATAAAATTTTCACCACTTGATGGCATTTGTGTAGGAATGGGAAAGCTGATTCTCATGTAGCTGTATCTTAAATTATTCCCACTGTAGGAACACACAATAACTACTGCGATATTTGAAATAAGGAGTTTATGAAAAAATGTCAACACTAAATCAAGAAAAGAAAACTAAAAAGACAAACAAATTAACTGCTAGCTCCTACTCCTCAATGGATACAGTTCGTACTTATCTACATGAGATTGGCCGTGTACCACTTCTGACTCGTGAGGAAGAAATTGTGTATGGCAAAAAAGTTAAGTACATGATGGAACTTTTGGAGTCAAAGGAAAAATTAGAAGAAAACCTAGACAGAGCAGCAACTCAGCAAGAATGGGCAGAATATGTACAGCTAAATGAAGAAGCACTAAACGAAATAATTAAGCATGGTCGCCGTGCCAAGCAAAAAATGATTGAAGCTAACCTTCGCTTAGTAGTAGCGATCGCTAAAAAGTACCAAAAACGAAATATGGAATTCTTGGATCTGATTCAAGAAGGTACTTTAGGTTTAGAGCGAGGAGTAGAAAAATTTGACCCCATGCGAGGCTACAAATTCTCTACCTATGCTTATTGGTGGATACGTCAAGCAATTACCAGAGCGATCGCACAACAAGCTCGTACTATTCGCTTACCCATTCATATTACTGAAAAACTCAACAAAATCAAAAGAGTTCAGAGAGAACTAATTCAGAGCTTGGGTCGTAACCCAACTCCTTCTGAGATTGCTGAAGCTTTAGAATTAGAGCCTTCTCAAATTAGAGAATATCTCTTGATGGCCCGCCATCCTATATCGTTGGATTTACGAGTAGGAGATAATCAGGACACCGAACTGCAAGAACTTTTAGAGGACGAAGCATCTTCTCCAGATGACTATATTACTCGTGAGTTGTTGCGCCAAGACTTAAATACTTTACTAGGAGAATTGACAGATCAACAACGTAATGTATTAAGATTACGTTTTGGTCTTGAGGATGGTAAAGAAATGTCCTTGGCTAAAGTAGGAGAGAGACTACAACTAAGTCGCGAGCGAGTCCGTCAACTAGAACATCAAGCTCTGGCCCATTTGCGTCGTCGTCAAGCTAAGGTACGGGAATATGTCGCTAGCTAGTGCCGCTACGCGGAAGTTAGAAGTCAGAAGTCAGAAGTCAGAAATCAGAAGGATTGATTTGTAAGGCTTTTAGGGTTTTGTAACTGGTCAGTTATTTCCGCCTTCCTGTACTAGGTATTAAAATTAGCATAAAATCGATCTCTCTATTTTTATAGCAGTTTTCGAGCCTTCCTTATAGAGATAGTTCTTTTTAATGATTATCTCTACAAGGATTTTTTTTGATTTATTTTCTATCTTTAGAAACTATTTTTTAACAATTAATAATTAGGGCTTACCGATTAAATCTAAAACCATTGACTTATGAAGACAAGTGCCTTTTTAGTGCCTTTAAAAAGTGCCTTGTATCACGTCTAAAACGCTCAAAAAGTTAGTATTTTAGGCGCATAGTTGGGCAGAACAATCTTGGGACAATTCTTACTCCTATCTCTTCTAAATTCCCCTAACTCCTGTCTTCCCCTCCGGTGGAGGGGAGGGGTTATATCATGTCCGGATAAGAGCGATCTGGAAAAAACTTATCATGAGTGCTTCAACAGTAAATCTTTCTATTTTCCCCTCCACGGTCGGGGGAGGGGCGAGGGGTGGGTTCCCTACTCCCCTACTCCCCGTACGGACGCCCTTATGCAACGTCCCTACCCGCTCCCCTACTATCTTAATTATAAGTATTCAACCGGACATGATATTAGGGGTGGGTTGTCTCCTGTCTCCTGTCTCCTGTCTCCTGTCTCCTACCCCATAGCAAAGGAGTCATATCATGTCCGGTGGTATCGGTATTTTCAACAATTAATTATTAATAATTAATATAATGTTCCCCCTCCGGGGAGCTACACTAACGGATAATTAGTGATAAAAAAACTTTATCCCTTTTAACTTTTTCTTCCCTTCTGCCTTCCTTCCTCCAAAGTGTAAATATTCAAGCGAAAATCATATAACAATTACCTCTGTTTGAAAAAGAGGATTTACTAATAATGAAAATTTTTTCTTCTCTTGGTCTCATAGATATGGCAAGGTCTCCTCCCCATCCCACCCTACGGGAAACTCCGAAGATCGACCGCTTGTTTCTTTTTTTAAAGGAGAGGCTTTAAACCTTAATTATTCGGTAAACGCGAAGGTAAGGAAGAAGTAATATCATGTCCGGATAAGAGCGATCTGGAAAAAACTTTCTCTTTCTTCTTCTTTCTTTCCTCCTGACTCCCCTTCCCCTCCACCGGAGGGGTTAGGGGTGGGTTGGGAGGGGTTAGGGTGGGTTGACTCCTGACTCCTGAGTCCTGAGTCGTTTATTTATAACTATTCAACCGGACATGATATAAGGCTTAATATCAAGTCTCATTAATTAGTGATAATAAAAATGTTTTCCCCGATCCATTTCTCCCTATTTCCTATTCCCTGTTCCCTGTTCTCTAAAATTTTTATTGTGGGTATTTGAAAGAGACATGATATTAGTAACTGTTGAAAAAAAAGAACTTTTCTACCGGATTATATATAATAATAAATTTGAGTGAAAAGGGGTAGGGAGTAGGGGGTAGGGAGTAGAGCAATATAGAAATGTCCTCGCCCTATTTGCATAGCGCTATATTTGAAAAAAAACTTTGTTAATAGTTGAGAAACTAACACAAATTGTTAAAACAATAGATTTTTACCCTTTTATAAAGATATGATAATGGTGTAGATAACAATTAAGTAATATTCGTGATTTTTAGGTTAGTGGCGATCGCCACCTACTTAATATTGACCTATAGTTCAGTAGATAGGCCAATAGTACAGTATAAAACTATTTCTCTTAAATTTAAAGAAGAAAGGCCCAAGTTTTCTTCAAAAACAGATGACGATCGTACATTGCTGAGTGATGGAATTTACCTTTTTGGTCAGTCTCCACGGCCAGAGCAAATTCAGAATGAGTATTTTGTATTCAAGCTACAAAATGGTAAAGTCATAGGCGCTGTTTATTTACCCCATTCAGCTTTTTATTGCTTTTATGGAATTTATAAGCAAAATAGCTTAGATGTAAAAGTTGTAGATAGTTATGATAATAGTGCTTCTGATTACATAGTAGATTTACAAAAATATCATTGGATCGACCGTGTTAGTGAAAATGATGCCAGAATATTAAGTACTTGCCAAACTAACTATCAAAATTTGGCTTGGTAATTTAAATTATTAATTATTAATTATTAATTATTAATTATTAATTATTACCTCTCCTTTAAAACGGATAGGATTGACGCTTAAGGAAATTTTTTCTTTTTATCTCTTTAAAAGGGAAGGCTTTAAACAACAATTTTTCGTTTAATATTACCTAAATCTAACTAAGTCAAACCCTAAATTTGCTCCTTGCAAATATTAATATTCAATACCGGGTTGCGCCCTCACACCTTGTTCCCTAAAAGGATGCTTAATCATCTTCATTTCTGTAACTAAATCTGCCCTTTCAATTAATTCTGGAGGGGCACCCCTACCTGTCAGAATAACATGAGAATCTTCTGGTTTCTCATCTAAGCCAGCCAACAAATCTTCTAACTTTAAATAACCCAATTTCAAACTAACATTAACCTCATCAAGTAATACTAATTTAAAATCTGGGTTACGGATATAAGATAAAGCCAAATTCCAAGCTTCATAAACTTTTTGAATATCGCGATCGCGGTCTTGAGTTTCCCAAGTAAACCCTTCCCCCAAAGCATGAAAAGATATTTGTTCGCCCCATTTAGTAAACACAGATTTTTCTGCGGGTTCCCAACCACCTTTAATAAATTGAACAATTGCCACTCGATGACCATGACCCAAGGAGCGCATTACCATACCCAATGCTGCGGTAGTTTTGCCTTTACCGTTGCCAGTATTGACAATAATTAAGCCTTTTTCACGAGCAGCTTGAGATACTCGTTGTTCTTGTACTTCTTTGCGGCGCTGCATTTTCTGTTTATATTGTTCGGCAGTTAGGGATGTCATTTCAGTTATCAGTTAACAGTTATTAGTTATCAGTTTACAAAATAGCTTTTTATCATAATTAATCTTAATTTGTCAACTGAAGAAGGAAGAAGGAAGAAGGAAGAAGGAAGAAGAAAGAAGGAAGAAGGAAGAAGGAAGAAGGAAGAAGGCTTAATATCATGTCCGGTTGAACATTTATAAATAAACTACTCAGAATTCAGCAATTCTGCAATTCTACAATTCAGGAGGGAAGAAAGAAGAAAAGAAGGAGAAAGTTTTTTATCACTAATTATCCGGACATGATATAACAGCAAGAAAAAAAACTTATAGCGTTTCTCAGGCTAATTCTGAGAAGTCTCATTTGCTAAATCACGCGCCCCCGCGCATCCCCCACGCATTGGGGGAATTTTACCAGCGAATGGATTCTTGTTCCCCCCAGAATTGGGGGGCTAGGGGGGCAAAATTCAGTATTAAACAACTTTTTATATCATGTCCGGATAATAGCGTGATGAAAAAACTTATCACGAGTGCTTAAACAGTAAATCTTTCTATTTTCCCCTCCAGGGAGGGGGAGGGGCGAGGGGTGGGTTCCCTACTCCCTTTTCCCCTCCAGGGAGGGGGAGGGGTTAGGGTGGGTCCCCCGCTCCCCTACTATTTTAATAATAAGTATTCAACCGGACATGATATTAGATATCCTCTAAAAGACTTTTTCAGCAAACCCTAAATAGTATAAATTTAAAGAAGAAAAAATTAAAGTCCAATGGATAATTTATTAGAGTCATTTCGTGAAGCTTATAGAAACCTGGAACTTCTACCACTGCTGACACCAAAAGCATTAGCAAAATTTCGGGTCGAATATGGTACTGAAACTATTGAAGAGTTACTACAGTTGGTAGAAGATAGTCCTTCTGGGGATAGTAAAATAATTTTTGCCGGGCATCGTGGATGTGGAAAGTCTACTCTTTTAGCACAATTTTGTCGGCAGATAGAGGATAAATATTTTGTGGTATTTTTCTCTATTTCTGACTCTATCGAAATGTCTGATGTTAATCATATTAATATTTTGTTCGCGATCGCTGTTCGTTTAATGGAGAAAGCACAAGAGCAAGAGGTAAAAATTAAATCTTCTACTAAAGACCAATTTTATAAATGGTTTGCTAAACGAACTCGAACTGAAACTGATGAATTTAAAGTTGAAGGAACTGCTGGTTTTGACTTATTTAAAATTATTACTGGAAAATTAAAAGCTGATGCCACTATTAGAGAGGAAATTAAACAAGAATTTCTCCGAAAAATTTCTGATTTAATTGCGAGAATAAATGAAATTGCTGCTGTGGTAGAGTCGGCTTCTGAAAAAGAAATTTTAGTAGTTATTGATGATTTAGATAAAATTGACCTTGCCGTGGTGCGACAGGTTTATGAAGAACATATCAAAGCATTATTTCAACCTAATTTTAGAATTATATTTACTGTGCCAATTTCGGCTTTGCGGGAAGTCCGTACTATCTCAACTTTGCGTACAGAAACTAATAATCAAATTGTGACAATGCCTGTTTCAAAACTTTTTAAACAGGGAGAACGTCGCCTACCTAATGCTGTACCAATACCAGAACCTACAGCTATGTTAACTAATATAATTTACAAACGAATTTCTCCTGAATTAATAGAGCCAGAAACTATTAAAAAAATTATTGTTTATAGCGGTGGAGTATTGCGGGAGTTAGTCAGAATAACTAACGAATGTTGTCGGATTTGTCTCAGGTTGATTCGGCGCAGACCGGGGGATTTAGAAATAAAAATTAATGGTGAAGTATTAGAGGAAGCACTAATTAATATTAGTATTGACTTTGATACTCCAATAGGTACGAAAGATTATGCAATTTTGCAGCAAACTTATCAAGATTTTATGCCAGCAGACCCTCAAGAAGAACGTTTTTTAGATTTATTGCACGGGTTATATGTTTTAGAATATCGCAATGCTCAACTATGGTATGACATCCATCCAATTGTTACCGAACTTTTGCAGAGAAAAGGTGAATTAATGAATAATTAATAATTAATAATTAATAATTATTCATTAATGATTAATAACTGAAAAGTACAAATTTCTTCTAAATAATGATTAGCTTTCAAGACTAAAAGCATTACTGGAAAAAACTTATAGCACCTACAAGTATGAATAGAAAGTTTCTAACCTTTAGATAGCTGAAAGCCTTAGCTAGGAATAAATATTGCTAGAAGTTTGGTAAGCATTTCCTGCGGAATGCTTACGAAGTTTGCACTGTCTAGATTAATAATTAAATAATTATGGTTTAAAGCCTCTCCTTTTAAGAAAAAAAAAGCGGTCCTAGCGCAGCTTCCTGTAGGGTGGGATGGCGAGGTATCCTCACCATATCCAATCGACCAAGAGAAGAAATGATATCAAATCCGGTAGCATCGGTGTAATTAGATGGGGAGATGGGGAGATGGGGAGATGGGGAGATGGGAGGATGGGGGATGGAGAAATATTTGGTAATCGTTGAAGATGAAACATTTTTTTATACCGAATTAAACGGATTTGATATGATATTTTCTTATATTCAATCAATAACGGTTTTAACCAGAGGTAATTATCAATTAATGAAAATAGACATCTCCAGTCTTAGACAGAGAAATTCTTTTCCCTCTGTTGTCTGTTGCCTAAAAGCGATAATTTTTTGGCTTTATTCATGCATTGAGGGTGCATCTCATATTTGCAAAAATACTTTTTTTCCTATATATTCCCTGTTGCCTGTTGCCTTTCGGAGCTGTTGCCTAAAAGCGATAATTTTTTGGCTTTATTCATGCATTGAGATGCACCCAAAATTGAGATGTACCCGATAAATTTCTCCCTATTCCCTATTCCCTATTCCCTACTCCCTAGAAAGATGCAAAATCAAAATAATTATGACGATTTAATTGTTTCTATTCAGGCAAATTATCAATCCTTAAATATTCTGATTGCCGTATGTGACTATAGTCAATATCGAGAGGAAATAATTCAAAAATATGAAATAGAATTATCTCCTAATATTCCTTGTTATCGAGTTCAGTTGGCAAAGGGAGAACCTAGTCTCAGGGCGGCTATTTCTCAGTTGGTAGAAACTGATGAATATTTACAGGCAAAAAAGCAAGCTGTGATTACTGTTACTGGTACAGAAAGTTTGCGTTTTTTAGCTTTTGATGGGGAAAAAACGGAACAGGAAAAGTTTTTTGGTTACTTACAGTGGACTAGGGAAGCTTTTCGACAATTTCCCTTTTCTATTGTGCTATGGGTGACGTTTCAAATGGCAGCAAATCTGAGTAAAAAAGCTCCTGACTTTTGGGCGTGGCGCAAGGGAGTTTTTCGGTTTATTTCTCATCAGAAAAAAGCTATTCCTAGTCAAGATGTGGATTTTTTACATAAGTTTTTTCCAGAAAGATGGAGTGAAGTAGATGAGGATGACTCCCATTTTTTGCCAGTGGCAGACTTGCAAGAATTAATTGCAGATATTGAACGGAAAAAGGGAGATAAAGATGTTAGTTTGGTGACTTTGTATGGAAATTTGGGAAAGATTTTTGGCCGTCGGGTCAAGCGTGGGGAATGTGAAAATTATCAGGAGGAGAGGGATAAGGCGATCGGATATTATCAGAAGGCAATAGCTTTGCAACAAGAGTTAGGGGTTGAGGAGGAACTTGCTAACAACCTCAACCATTTGGCTCTTTTATATAAATCTCAAGGGAGATATTCTGAAGCTGAACCTTTGTACCAACAAGCAATAGAAATAGACAAAATTGCTCTACCAGAAAATCATCCATCCCTTGCCACCGACTTCAACAATTTGGCTCTTTTATATAAATCTCAAGGGAGATATTCTGAAGCTGAACCTTTGTACCAACAAGCAATAGAAATAGACAAAATTGCTCTACCAGAAAATCATCCATCCCTTGCCACCGACTTCAACAACTTGGCACTTTTATATGAATCTCAAGGCAGATATTCTGAAGCTGAACCTTTGTATCTACAAGCTATAGAAATAGACAAAATTGCCTTACCAGAAAATCATCCTTATCTTGCCTTTAGTCTCAACAACTTGGCAAATTTATATGAATCTCAAGGGAGATATTCCGAAGCTGAACCTTTATACCAACAAGCCATAGAAATAGTCAAAATTGCTTTACCAGAAAATCATCCATCCCTTGCCACCCACCTCAACAATTTGGCAAATTTATATAAATCTCAAGGGAGATATTCCGAAGCTGAACCTTTATACCAACAAGCCATAGAAATAGTCAAAATTTCCCTACCAGAAAATCATCCATCCCTTGCCACCAACCTCAATAACTTGGCACTTCTCTACAAATCTCAAGGAAGATATTCCGAAGCAGAACCTTTGTACCTACAAGCTATAGAAATAGACAAAATTGCCCTACCATCAAATCACCCAAAGCTTGCCACCCATCTCAACAACTTGGCAGAATTATATCGTTCTCAAGGGAGATATTCCGAAGCTGAACCTTTATACCAACAAGCTATAGAAATAATCAAAATTTCCCTACCAGAAAATCATCCATCCCTTGCCACCCACCTCAACAATTTGGCAAATTTATATGAATCTCAAGGGAGATATTCCGAAGCTGAACCTTTATACCAACAAGCCATAGAAATAGTCAAAATTTCCCTACCAGAAAATCATCCATCCCTTGCCACCCACCTCAACAATTTGGCAAATTTATATAAATCTCAAGGGAGATATTCCGAAGCTGAACCTTTATACCAACAAGCCATAGAAATAGTCAAAATTTCCCTACCAGAAAATCATCCATCCCTTGCCACCAACCTCAATAACTTGGCACTTCTCTACAAATCTCAAGGAAGATATTCCGAAGCAGAACCTTTGTACCTACAAGCTATAGAAATAGACAAAATTGCCCTACCATCAAATCACCCAAAGCTTGCCACCCATCTCAACAACTTGGCAGAATTATATCGTTCTCAAGGAAGATATTCCGAAGCAGAACCTTTGTACCTACAAGCTATAGAAATAGACAAAATTGCCCTACCATCAAATCATCCAAAGCTTGCCACCCATCTCAACAACTTGGCAGAATTATATCGTTCTCAAGGGAGATATTCCGAAGCAGAACCTTTGTACCTACAAGCAATAGAAATAGACAAAATTGCTCTACCAGAAAATCATCCATCTCTTGCCACCCACCTCAACAACTTGGCAAATTTATATGAATCTCAAGGAAGATATTCCGAAGCTGAACCTTTATATCTACAAGCAATAGAAATAGACAAAATTGCTCTACCAGAAAATCATCCATCTCTTGCCACCCACCTCAACAACTTGGCAAATTTATATGAATCTCAAGGAAGATATTCCGAAGCTGAACCTTTATATCTACAAGCAATAGAAATAGACAAAATTGCTCTACCAGAAAATCATCCATCTCTTGCCACCCACCTCAACAACTTGGCAAATTTATATGAATCTCAAGGAAGATATTCCGAAGCTGAACCTTTATATCTACAAGCAATAGAAATAGACAAAATTGCTCTACCAGAAAATCATCCATCTCTTGCCACCGACTTCAACAATTTGGCAAATTTATATAAATCTCAAGGAAGATATTCCGAAGCTGAACCTTTATATCTACAAGCAATAGATATGTTAGAACAAACATTAGGTCAGGAACATCCTCATACTAAAATTGTGCGAAAAAATCTCGAACTTTTTCGGCAACAACAACAGAGCTAGACAGGAGCTAGACGCGGATTTTGCCACGGATGCACGGATGATGCCGAATGATTAATCCCTTTATCCGTACCCGAATCTGTGTCTAGCTACTGATAACTGATAACTGAGGAAGAGCGATCGCTGATTTTTCCGAGATTGAGATTTTATTGATTTATTGGACAATAGTTAGGGTTTGCTGACTAATCATTAAAGTATTAACAGATAAAGGTTTCAGCATTTTTATCCTTGAAAATAAACTGCCCTGGTTTCAGCTTTTTCCGAGATTGAGATTTTATTGATCTATTGGACAATAGTTAGGGTTTGCTGATTAATCATTAAAGTATTAACAGATAAAGGTTTTAGCATTTTTATCCTTGAAAATAAACTGCCCTGGTTTCAGCTTTTTCCGAGATTGAGATTTTATTGATCTATTGGACAATAGTTAGGGTTTGCTGACTAATCATTAAAGTATTAACAGATAAAGGTTTTAGCATTTTTATCCTTGAAAATAAACTGCCCTGGTTTCAGCTTTTTCCGAGATTGAGATTTTATTGATCTATTGGACAATAGTTAGGGTTTGCTGATTAATCATTAAAGTATTAACAGATAAAAGTTTCAGCATTTTTATCCTTGAAAATAAACTGCCCTGGTTTCAGCTTTTTCCGAGATTGAGATTTTATTGATTTATTGGACAATAGTTAGGGTTTGCTGATTAATCATTAAAGTATTAACAGATAAAAGTTTCAGCATTTTTATCCTTGAAAATAAACTGCCCTGGTTTCAGCTTTTTCCGAGATTGAGATTTTATTGATTTATTGGACAATAGTTAGGGTTTGCTGATTAATCATTAAAGTATTAACAGATAAAAGTTTCAGCATTTTTATCCTTGAAAATAAACTGCCCTGGTTTCAGCTTTTTCCGAGATTGAGATTTTATTGATTTATTGGACAATAGTTAGGGTTTGCTGATTAATCATTAAAGTATTAACAGATAAAAGTTTCAGCATTTTTATCCTTGAAAATAAACTGCCCTGGTTTCAGCTTTTTCCGAGATTATCGCTATTGTGTAAGTCGTGATTCATTCTCCTGTTTTTCATCTTCCTCTTCTACTAATTGAACCAAGTTTTCTAAAGCACCGTAAACCCTGAGAAGATTATCTATGGTGAAATTCCCAGAATCTTTGATAAAAGTGTCTGCTACAAGTTTGCCGAATTGCCATAAATTACCGTCTGTAACTATTCCATAGACTACCCTTGGGAAGTTATCATTTATTTTTTGTGACGCCAATAACTCCGCCAGACATTGCCCCCAACCTTGTTCAAAATCATTTTTCTTAGCTTCAACAACGATAACAATTGGTTTTTCTAATACTGTTTTACCAAGTTCAGAACGTCGTGAAAAAAGATAGTCTGGTGTTCCTGATAGAATTTCATCATAAGAAATACTTTTGCGAATCCAAAATGAATATTTCTGATAATATTTTTATATACTTCCCGCAATAATGGAGAGATTATAGTTTCGCTGCGAGATGCTTCTGAAGCAAACAAATCTATGTGTTCTTTATTAAATTCAAAATCTTTGATAAAACTGTCTGATGGCAATAATTCCTGACTAACTATAAAGTTCTCTTCGGAGTATTTAATTCTATACTTTTTTTGTACATCGGAGATTGTCTTAAAATCACTAAAAGCCATATTTCAGCTCCTCATAATAAATTCCGGCATTGCTGAATTAAGGTATGAAAGTAGGTTTATAGGGAATAGGGAATAGGGAACAGGGAACACTTAACTGGGAACAGTTAATATTAACAAGTAGTTCAAACCATCCAAAAGATAAAATCAAAAATACAATATTATCAAATCATACCCAGAATCAGCAATGCCTAAATTCCTAAATTAGAAAGCGAGTTTGTATTTTAGATATCATAATACAGGAAATAGGCAATAAGCAATAGTTAGGAGTTAGCAAAGCCCGAATCTGTGTCTAGCTGATGCACCGATGATGTCAAATAATTAATCCGTTTATCCGTGTGCGAATCTGTGTCTAGCGCGATCGCTATTTCCAGTATGTTTCAAATAACAAGGAATTAATATTAGTATTAAACGCCAAAAATCAGGGAAATTCAGTTTCTTGATACTCAAATTTTACATCATCTAATGCGTTAGTATAAACCTTAGCCAATACTTCTTCTAAATAAGGTTTGAGGCTTGGATAATCTGTCAATAATTATTGAATTTTTCGCCTTTGTTCTCTAATTGTAACTTCCCATCCATGAAAATTTTAAGGACTATATCTAAGCATTCAGCCATCAGCTATCAGCTATCAGCTATTGCTTTTAGTTTAG
Organism: Okeania sp. KiyG1; assembly: GCF_014132355.1. GTDB lineage: Bacteria > Cyanobacteriota > Cyanobacteriia > Cyanobacteriales > Microcoleaceae > Okeania. Next base: position 79,837 of record NZ_BLZO01000031.1, on the reverse strand, counting down.
GATAAAAGCTTTATTAATTGAGTGACAATTACAGCATATTAGCTCGTATCTGAAGTACAGATATTAACAATTAAATATTTATAGTGTGGGCATCTTGCCCGCGATTAGTGTGCCTCACTCTTGGTGGAATCCGCTGTAAATTTTACGCCTAAAAGCTGGCTTTAAAGTCTGTATATTAAAATCCCCTCATAAAAGCTGATAGCTGACCGCTGACCGCTGAATGCTTAACAATTAAACAACTCCATAATCATTATATTCCCGCATTTCAGGAGCTTGAAATCCCAGAATAATATCTTCTTTTGGCACTCCTCGCTCCACAAGTTTTTCAGCAATTCTCATTTCCTTCATATTTTGCTCTATCCAAATCTTTTCTCCCTTAATATCCAAATGTAAAACACAACCATAAGCTCGCCGATAACCATCCCATCCTACATTCATAACCATATAATGGTCTTGTTTTGTATCAAAAACCGTGTAATTATCTATCTGAGCATTTGCTATAGGGATGCCAGCATAAACTGTTAATAAAGACTGAATAATATTGCGATAAGATTCTAAGGTATCCATCTTACAATTACCTCCTGTTTTGAGTCATAAATAATTAGTTTTATTTCATACCTTTCTAAAGATATTGGGGCAAATTATCGCTAAAAAAAAGTGTCATAAGCAACCACAGGTATTGCTAAATATAAAATTCGTTTTGGGTAACAAATTTCTAAAGCTAACCGATAATTCAAGAATTGTCCTAAAGCATTATGGTAATCTGTTAATGGCGAATCACTCAAAAAAGTTTTAATCTCAACTGCAATCTTTTCTTCACCGCGCTCTGCTGCTAATAGTTGCTCTGCACCTAGATCAATTTCAAACTTAGTTCCGCCTACTTCCAGTAGTAGGAGATCATCGGTTATCTGCCATTCCTCCTTTTCCAAAGCAATTCTAACCACAGCATGAAATTTATCCTTTTGCTTGGCTAATTGATATTCAGCGACAGCGAATCTGGGTTTGGGAAAACCAAGAACTACCATTGGTCTTTGCTGGAACTGAGATACTCCCCACTCTTGACAATATCTCAGATTTGACAGTGGAAAAAGTCATCGCTATGACCCAACAACGATAAAGCTAGACAGAAATTTAGCCACGGATGGTCATTTCAGTTATCAGTTATCAGTACCTCAGCAATTTTCAATAATCTGAAAAGCACTCCAAAGTGAGTTGTAGGTTGGTTTTCCTTCAGGTCAACCCAACAGTAAAATGAAAAAAAATCATTTTCTAAAGCTCAAAAAAAATCCCAGGTTGAGGGGATTGCATGAGGAAAAAACCTATGATAGTATGTAATTATTGGGAGGCGCTCGCCCCTATACATGACTTTTTATTCAACAAAGAAACACAACCAAGAAGCGATCAGACTCTTGAGGAAGCACAAAACAACTAGAAAGCGATCGCTAACTCATCGTGAACGCCTACAAAATCATTTTCTAAAGCTCAAAAATTTTCCCAGGTTGAGGGGATTGCATGAGGAAAAAACCTATGATAGTATGTAATTATTGGGAGGTGTTCGCCCCTATACATGATTTTTTATTCAACAAAGAATCAAGAAAAACTTGAGACCCTCTACCAAGAACAAAAACAAGAGAAAAAGGAAGTCAAATACAATCTATAATCAAAATAACCCAAATCTTATAGATTGAAAATGCTACCAGTTGACCAAGCAGAGTCAATCATTTTAAACCTAGTACAACCCTTAAATACCCAAAGGGATGTAGAAAAAGTAGACCTCCTAACCTCATCGGGGCGCATATTAGCCACCCCAGTCACCAGTAAGCTTGATTTTCCCCACTGGGATAATTCAGCAATGGACGGCTATGCAGTAAAATTTACAGACATCAAAAACTCCAGTCCCGAAAATCCAATAACCTTGGAAATAATAGAAGAAATTCCAGCCGGGTATCAACCTCAACAGCAAATTCGATCAGGACAAACAGCTCGTATATTTACAGGTGCTTGTATGCCTAGAGGAGCAGATACAGTAGTCATGCAAGAAGTAACTCAACGACAAGGCAACAAAGTACTCATCCAAGAAACTCCAAGACCCCAAGAATTTGTACGATATCGAGGTTCATTTTATACCGCTGGTACTCCCTTACTCCACCCAGGAATTATCTTAGGTGCTTCAGAAATAGCAGTATTAGCAGCACTTCAATGTCCGGAAATAACAGTGTATCGCCCACCTAAAGTCGGAATATTATCCACAGGCAACGAATTAGTCACACCAGACCAACCCCTACAACCAGGTCAGTTAGTAGACTCAAATCAATATGCCTTATCAGTAGCTGTAGCACAGACAGGAGCAGAAGTAATACGACTCGGAATAGTGCCAGATGAACCAGAAATTTTGAAAAAAACCATAGCTGAAGCAATAACAAGTACAGATTTTTTACTTTCCACCGGAGGAGTATCAGTAGGAGACCATGATTATGTAGAAGATATTCTCACAGAGTTAGGAGCAGAAATTCAGATTCATTCTGTAGCAGTTAAACCAGGAAAACCATTAACTGTTGCTAAATTTGCTGATACTCAATGTGTCTATTTCGGTTTACCAGGAAACCCCGTTTCAGCTTTAGTTAGTTTCTGGCGGTTTGTCCAACCAGCACTCAAAAAATTGGCAGGAGTAGAAAGAGCAGCATGGGGACCAGAATTTGTAACGGCGCGATCGCTTCAAGATTTACACTCCAACGGTAAAAGAGAAACTTATCTATGGGGTCAGCTAAAATTAGGAAGAAATGGCCATGAATTTCAACTTGCGGTAGGCAGTCACAGCTCTGGAAATTTAATTAATTTAGCGGGTAGTACAGGTTTAGCAGTTATACCATTGAATCAAACTTCGATCACCGTAGGCGAGTCAGTACAAGTGTTAAAAATAAGTTGACGATCGTCAACATCAGGAAAATAAAAAGGTAATTATGGAACAGTTAATAACCAGTCACTTCAGTTATCAGTTATCAGTTAACAGTACCTCCTGTAATCGGAAGGCAAGAAAATACGGAATTCTCTTTTCTCTTGGTCCCATGGATATGGCTCCGAGACCTGGCCACCCAACCCTACGGAAAGCTCCGCTTTTTCCGTTTGTCATGCTGCGCAAACATTTTGCCCTAGCAAAACGACCACTTTTTATCCCCTGAAAAGGGGAGGCTATTGACCTTATTTTTTGCTCAACAAGAACAAATACGAAATCAGGAAAAATTAAAAAGTAATTATGGAACAGTTAATAACCAGTCACTTCAGTTATCAGTTATCAGTTATCAGTTATCAGTTAACAGTACCTCCTTTAATAGCTATCCCTGATAAGAAACTCCTGAAAACCTTGTGGGGAGAAGGGGAGCAGGGGAGAAGGGAGAAAGAATCATAGTAGATAGGAAAAACTACTCAAGTTATCAAAAAAATGTACTTTTTAATACACTTTTTCTCTGACAAAAACCTTTTAAAGACTTGTACATAACTTTTCTATTTTGTCAAGTTTTATGTTAAGTAAAGATATTTATAAAGCATAGCTTTAATAGGAAGGCAAGAAAATATGGAATTCTCTTTTCTCTTGGTCTCATGGATATGGCTCCGAGACCTCGCCATCCCACCCTACGGGAAGCTCCGAAGATAGAACTCCGTTCCGAGATACGCGTTTCGCGTCAGCGTTGCGTTGCGCCAGCTTTGCGAAGCAAAAGCAAACGACCACTTTTTATCCCCTGAAAAGGGGAAGCTATTGACCTTATTTTTTGGTCAACAAGAACAAATACGAAATCAGGAAAAATTAAAAAGTAATTATGGAACAGTTAATAACCAGTCAACAAGAGCAAATACGAATTTTAATTGTCGATGATGACCCAATGATGCAACTTGGGTTAGAGCAAGTTTTAGGCGATCGTAACAATATTGAAGTAGTAGGTTTAGCAGAAAATGGTAAGTTGGGTGTGGCAGAAGCGATCGAAAAAAAACCAGATTTAGTAGTTATGGATATTGCTATGCCAGAACTTGATGGTATTGCAGCTACTCAGCAAATTAAGGAAAAACTCCCAGATACACGGGTGGTTGTACTTACATCTCATGATAGTCAGCAAGAAGTTATGGGTGCATTATCTAGTGGCGCAGATGCTTATTGTGTAAAAGGAGCGAGTGTAGAAAGGTTAATATCTGCTATTACTGCTGCTATAGATGGTGCTACTTATCTCGATCCACAAGTGGGGCGAATGGTGATTCAAAATTTGCAAACAACATCGCCAGCAGTGCCAGAAAATTCGGCTAATTTGTCATCTAGAGAATTAGATGTTTTAAAATTGTTGGTAGAGGGTAAGACTAATACTGAAATTGCTAAAGACCTTTTTTTGAGTCCCAATACTATTAAAACTCATGTTAAAGGTATTATGAATAAACTAGCAGTTGATGATCGAGTTAAGGCAGCGGTTGTTGCTTTGAGAACTGGTTTGGTTTGAATTTGACTTTCAAAAATTTAGAATTTAGAATTTAGAATTTAGAATTTATTCTTATAAAAAGAGGATTGGATCAAAGGATTTTTTTCTTTTTCTCCATGAATGGAGAGGCTTTATACCTAAATTTTTCGGCAATTAATTTATTTTAGAAATTAATTTTTATCTATGAATTTTATTTAATTAGAGTGTAGAGGAAAAAATGAAATATCACGCATTTATATCTTTTTAGAAATTTGTTGGGTGGGAGCTACTCTTTGCATTTTTAGTAGACAAATTGGAATTTTGCGCAGACAAGTTAGAAAGAAGAAAAATATGGTCATAAATTATCAAGTTGTAACAAGAAATAGTAGATAAAAATAGTAGTTTACCCTTTTATGGAGATGGGGAGATAGTTATAGAGAATTTAATTTTAAAAATGTACAATTTGATAACCGGATTTGGTATTAATTGTTTGTAGTAGAGCTTCAGGCAATATATAATCAGGCTAAAGCCCTATTACAATCTAGTGTCAGTCTGTGGAGCGACCGTAAGACCGAAGGTAGTCCTGTATATGTAGTGATATGTTAATATAAGCCATCAATTTCTGACATTAATCTCTGAAATATTGAACTTCGGCCTAGTTTAAAATCAAAAATTTATTTGGTAGGCGATCGCTTAATATAACCAACCACTAAGTTATGAATAAATCCACCCTAAATATCATACCAAAAATCATGCTAATACACACTTCAACAATTTTTCATTAACATCTAATCCCATGCCAAATAATGATTTAATTTGTCCAATTTGTGGTAGTAGCTATATTGTTAAAAACGGAACAATTCATAATAAAAAACAGAAATATCAATGTCAAACCTGTAATATAATGTCCGGATAATTAGTTATAAAAAAACTTTCTCCTTCAACTCCAGTTCTTCTTCTTTCTTCCCCTCCACCGGAGGGGTTAGGGGTGGGTTGACTCCTGACTCGGTCCTTCCCCTCCTGGGAGGGGTGGGTTGACTCCTGAGGACTCCGTAGTTATTTATTTATCACTGTTCAACCGGACATGATATAAAAGGCAATTTGTCCCCAATAACTCCAAAGTATACATCAACAATCACTGCCATTGAATTGATTGATAAATTATTACTAGAAAAAATCAGTTTGCCTGGCATTATTCGTATAACAGGTGTATCTGAAAAATGGATACAAAATTACGTCAATCGTAAGTATGCTGGCGTTTCATAGTCTGTTCAATGTACTAAAAAAAACCAGGAATACTGACCATTGAGTGTGATGAAATGTGGTCATTTGTTGGGAATAAAAACAACAAACAGTGGTTATAGCTAATACCAATTTGAAAAAAGAATGATATGAAAAGTGCCACTCTATCAGATATTCTTAAAGATAGTGACTATCGTGGATTTTAGATAGTTATTTATATCGTTTTTACCTTTTTAAAAATATTTCCTTCTTCTTCCTTCTTCCTTCTTCCTTATTTCGTACGGACGTTGCATGGAACGTCCCTACTATTTGTAACAAACACTTATCACGCTTGGTATAACAATTGATATAGGAACTAAAGAAATTGTGGGTTTCTTTTTAGGAGAAAGAGGAGAAAAAAGTGCTAACCGATTGTGGAATTCATTGCCTGGTATCTATCGGCAATGTGCAGTTTGTTATACAGATTTTTGGTCAACTTATGATATGATTTTTCCTGATTGTAGGCATAAATCAGTATTGTTAGGAAACTGGTTTAACTGCTCATATAGAAAGATTAAATAATACTTTACGTCAAAGAATTTCTCGTTTAGTCAGGAAAACTTTATCTTTCTCTAAAAAATTAGAAAATCATTTGGGAGCTACGCGCGTATTTCATTCATCATTATAATCAAGCGATCGCTTCACCATAATTTTATCACTACATATACAGGACTACCAAAAATTCTTCAATCGTCATAACTATGCTCATCTTTGTAATTCTTTCTCCTCCTGACTCCTGACTCCTGACTTCCCCTCCCCTCCCAGGAGGAGGGGCGAGGGGTGGGTTGACTTCTCCTAACTTAACCATTCTATGGCTGTTTAACCGGATTTGATATAACTCCTGATCGATGGGTGCGTTACGCTATCGCGCTTCAGCACCCTACTTACTTCTTATTTTACTGCTATTTTCTCATCACTCCTGACTCCTGACTCCTGACTTCCATTACCATTACCATTCAACTCTCCAGAAGTAACCAAGTCACCATGATAAGCATTAGTCAACAACTGCTTAATATCACTAATCAAAGGATAACGAGGATTTGAACCCGTACATTGATCGTCAAAAGCTTGGTCTGCCAGATCGTCCAACCTAGCAAAAAATTCAGCTTCACTCACAGAGACCACATCCTTAATAGCCTTGGGAATACCCACCTGACTCTTCAGCTCTTCAATAGCAGCAATTAACAAATCTACTTTTTCATCCTCAGTTTCCCCACCTAATGACAGATAATCAGCAATTCGAGAATAACGCCACTTAGCATTAGGATATTTATATTGAGAGAAAGTTGCTTGCTTAAATGGTGCATCAGTAGCGTTGTAACGAATAATGTGAGAAATCATTAAAGCATTTGCCAAACCGTGGGGGATGTGGAAAATAGCTCCCAACTGGTGAGCAATAGAATGACAAACGCCCAAGAAACCATTAGCAAAAGCCATACCTGCCATGGTTGCAGCATAGTGCATCTTTTCCCTTGCTTTGGGGTCATTAGCACCATTGTTATAAGCAGAAGGCAGATACTTAAAAATTAATCGGATAGCTTCCAATGACAAACCATTAGTATATTCAGAAGCTAAAACAGAAACGTAAGCTTCCACCGCATGAGTCAAAGCATCAACCCCACCAAAAGCAGTCAAACTTTTCGGCATATTTAACACCAACTCTGGATCGACAATAGCCATAGTCGGAGTCAAAGCATAATCTGCCAGAGGATACTTAATATTATTTCGGCGGTCAGTCACCACAGCAAAAGGCGTAACTTCCGAACCCGTACCCGAAGTAGTAGGAACTGCCACCAAAATAGCTTTCTCACCAAGAGGAGGCAAATCGTAAACCCGTTTACGGATATCCATAAACCGCATTGCCAAACCTTCAAACTCTATTTCTGGATGCTCATACATCAACCACATAATTTTGGCAGCATCCATCGGCGAACCACCACCAATGGCAATAATCACATCAGGATTAAATTTCCGCATCATTTCCAAACCCCGGTTAACAGTATCCAGGGAAGGGTCAGGTTCTACATCATAAAAGATGTCATATTTAACTTCAACTTCATCCAGCACATTTTCTAAACCGCGAGTCATGCCGAGTTCATATATGGGTTTGTCAGTGACAATAAATGCCCGTTGTTTACCTGCCAACTCTCGCATAGCAGTAGGTAAAGCGCCATATTTAAAGTAAATTTTTGGTGGAACGCGAAACCACAACATATTTTCTCGACGTTCTGCCACTGTTTTAATATTCAGCAGATGATGAGGTTCAACATTTTCGCTAACCGAGTTACCACCCCATGTTCCACAACCAAGAGTCAGGGAAGGGTCAAGACGGAAATTATAGATATCGCCGATCGCTCCTTGGGAAGAAGGAGTATTAATTAGAACCCTGGCTGTTTCGACTGTATCTTCAAATCGTTTAATATGGTCGGCATTGGCAGGAGAAGTATATAGAGCTGCTGTATGTCCACGTCCACCAAATTCTACTAAACTTTCGGATTTGTCTACAGCTTCTTCAAAGGTACTTGCCCGATACATTGCCAAGATAGGGGAAAGTTTTTCGTGAGCAAATGGTTCTTCTTGATTAATATCTTCTACTTCACCAATAATTACTCTGGTATTTTCTGGAATGGAGAAACCGGACATCTCAGCAATTTTTTGTACTGGCTGACCGACAATTTCTGCGTTTAACCGTCCATTGACAATAATTTTGCTCCTCAGTTTATCTTTTTCTTCTGGTGTTAAGAAGTGAGCGCCTCTAGCAATAAATTCTTCTCTGACTTTATCGTAAATACTATCTACAACTACTACTGATTGTTCGCTGGCACAAATCATGCCATTATCAAAGGTTTTACTAAGAATAATTGAAGAGACTGCCATTTTGATATGAGCAGTTTCATCAATCAAAGCTGGGGTATTACCTGCACCAACTCCCAAGGATGGATGACCGGAGGAGTAAGCCGCTTTGACCATTCCTGGTCCACCAGTAGCTAGAATCAGCTTAATATCTGGATGCTGCATCAGTTGTTGGGATAGGGGAACTGTTGGTTCGTCTATCCATCCAATTATCTGTTCTGGTGCCCCTGCTGCAACTGCTGCTTCGAGGACTACTCTAGCTGCTTCACAGGTGCATTTTTTGGCTCTGGGGTGAGGAGAAAATATAATTGCGTTACGAGTTTTGAGGCTAATTAGGGATTTAAAGATTGCTGTTGAGGTAGGATTAGTTGTGGGAACTATTCCTGCAAGAATTCCTACTGGTTCGGCGATTTTTTGAAAGCCAAAAGATTTGTCTTCTTCGATAACTCCGCAGGTTTTTTCGTTTTTGTATTTGTTATAGATAATTTCTGAAGCAAAGTGATTTTTGATTACTTTGTCTTCTACTACTCCCATGCCTGTTTCTGTGGCTGCCATTTTTGCTAGGGGAATTCTAGCTGCGTTGGCTGCTAGGGCAGCTTTTTTGAATATGTAGTCTACTTGTTCTTGAGTATAAGTGGCGTATTTTTCTTGAGCTTGTTTTACTTTTTTTATCAGCTCTTCAAGTTCTTGTTCGTTTGTTACTTTCATATTCAGGACTTACCCTAATTTTGGATTTTTCTGGGGCTAGTTTGATATCTGTTTATATTATAGTTCTGTTCTTTTTTTGTGGGGTTGACTTGAGTTATTTTCTCTATACTTTTTGTACTTTTTTATAATTGGTGACACATTTTTCTGTTTAAGATTTAGTTAAGTTTAAATTAGTCTTAAATTTCAGGCAACTATGATAGTTTTATGTACTTGAAAAAATATCTAGATCCATAAAACCAACAAAATTTTATAAAAATATTACCGAAAAATTGTGGTTTAAAGCCTCCCCTTTTCAGTGGATAATAAATAAAAATTGTCCTTTGAATCAATCCTCTTCTTTTCAAGGAGAGGTAATTCTAAATTCTAAATTCTAAATTCTGAATTCTTGAAAGATTTTCAGTTAAGAGAGTCTGAGAAAATGTGTATAAATAAAATTTGTACAAAATACAATTTATGTTTTAAATTTTAAATATAAGTCATCAAATTCGGTATAAATTTTGCTTTGTATTTCGACGAACTTGCGTTTTTTCAGGGATTTGGTATACTAAAAAACAATGATATGCTGCCAATGTTATAACTACTTTTAAAAATACTTAAGAAAGAATAGGCTGAAACCTAAGTATTTTCGTTCCTGAGACAGCTAAAAAGTAGTAATTGAGTGCTGTGCCATCGCCTTAATATATAACTATTTTTTCAAACCGATAATCGGTCTATTTGACGTAATAGAGATTTTGTGGTATTAAAACTACCTGCAAGTAAGCGCGATCGTTAAGCTATAGTTCATAAAAATATAGTCAAATATGACATATCCTTACTTCGCAGGTGTTAGCTCTTCAGGAATTTTTGGTAAATCTGTTTGAATTGCGTAGCACTAAAAACTTTTCACTATTTTTTTCAACAGGTGGGAGAGAAATATTTATCCGCCTATTTAAACAACTTAAGTTTTACTACTAATTAATATTATGAACTGAATAAACAGTATCGCTATAAAGAACTTCGTTATCTAGTATCGGGACCAAAAATTGGTTCCACACTTACACTGCCATCTTCATAATATAAAGCTAAACCTTTATTAGTAGATTTATCCAAAAGTGTCTCGCCGTCTTCATCAATTAACTTGACATTGGCATTTCCCCTCAGTTTATCTCAACGTTGGTTGAAGACCCGCGCTCTCCCGACGCTCCCCTTCGGGATGAAAACCAATCAATGTTGTGGTTTCACACATAATATGCTAAAATGTAAATATTAACAAATAAACAGTAGATGGTCGAAAAAGCGTACAAATTTAGGTTCTACCCAACTCCAGAACAGGAGAATCTGTTGCTGAGAACATTGGGGTGTGTTCGACTGATCTACAACAAAGCTTTGGCAGCAAGAACTCAAGCTTGGTATAAAAACAAAGAGCGAGTAGGATATAAGCAAACTTCTGCTATGCTGACTCACTGGAAAAAACAAGATGACTTAGATTTCCTCACAGAAGTCAGTAGCGTCCCATTACAACAAGGCTTGAGACATCTACAAACAGCTTTTCCTGCGGAATGCTGCGCAAACACTAACTTTTTTAGTGGACGTACTAAGTATCCTAACTTTAAGAAAAAGCGCAATGGTGGTAGTGCTGAGTTCACAAAGTCCGCATTTAAGTGGAAAGAAGGTCAAGTATATTTAGCTAAATGTGCTGAACCATTACCCATTAGATGGAGTAGACAACTGCCGCCAGATTGTTTGCCAACAACAATAACAGTGAAACTGGATTCCTGTGGTAGATGGTCTGTGTCTTTGAGAGTCAATGATACCAGAGATTTAAAACTTAAACCAGTCAAAAAACAAATAGGTATTGACGCGCGGAATTGCCAGTTTAGTTACTACCAGTGATGGAGAAAAAATTGCTAACCCTAAGAATATAAACAAATTACACAAAAAATTAAGGTTAGCCCAAAAATCACTTTCTCGTAAAACCAAAGGCTCTAATAACTATCACAAAGCCAGGATAAAAGTAGCGAGGATACACGCAAAAATTAAAGATTCAAGGTTTGACTATACCCATAAGCGCGCCCACTCAACTGATTAGAGAAAATCAAACTATTGTAGTTGAAGATTTAGCGGTAAAAAACATGGTCAAGAATCACAACCCACCCCCATCCCCTCCCGGGAGGGGAGCAAGAGGGGTGGGTAGTGATGCCAACTGGGGAGAATTAGTCAGGCAATTAGAGTATAAGGCTGATTGGTATGGCCGAGAATTAATCAAGATTGATAGATATTTTCCTAGTTCTAAACGTTGCTCTAGTTGTGGGCACATATTAGAAAAATTACCTCTAAATATTAGAGAGTGGGATTGTCCAGAGTGTGCAGCTCACCATGACCGTGATATTAACGCTGCAATAAATATTTTGCGGATGGGAACCCGCGTCGGCGTCAGACGCAAGGGAACGCCCACCAAGAAGGCTGCGGGACTCGCAGTGTCAGCGCCAGTCGCTCATGGGGGAAACCCCCAAGACCGCGCTGGCTTGTCTGTGGAGCGACTGTAAGACCCGATGGGAGTAAATCTCGGAAGGCGGGTGCTAAGAAACAGAAAGTCCCTAACAGTGATGCTAGGGAATCCCGCGCTGTCTCGTGAGAGCAGCGTCGGGAGGATGTCAATCAGAGTAATATTAACCTCACGTTGTTGATTCAGATCGAAAGTATAGAGGTCTACTTTGTCTCTTCCAGCACCTTCTTTGAAACCGATTTTATCTCTTGCTGTCAGTTTTTTGTTAGATAACTTTCCTAAATCATTAGCTCCATCAATAGTATTATCATCAGGAATTGATTCTAGATTTAGGCGATAAGGAGTTTGGGCTTGACCAACATTAGAAACTCGCAAATAATAAGTTCCTGCATCTAAATATTCAGTAATATTTTCAGCTTTTTTGCCTTTTCTAGTAGACTTTTCTAATACAGTTTTGCTATCTTCATCAAATAAGTGCAGATTGGCATTTTTCTGAAGTTGATCGAGGGTAATACTGACTTCAGTATCTTCAGGTAAGGTAAAGCTATAATAATCATATTTGTCCCGTTTGCTACCTTCTTTGAAACCTATTTTTTCCTTTGCTGTCAGTTTTTTGTCCGATAATTTTCCTAAATTATTAGCTCCATCAATAGTATTATCATCAGGAATTGATTCTAGATTTAGGCGATAAGGAGTTTGAGCTTGACCAACATTAGAAACTCGCAAATAATAAGTTCCTGCATCTAAATATTCGGTAATATTTTCAGTTTTTTTGCCTTTTCTAGTAGACTTTTCTAATACAGTTTTGCTATCTTCATCAAATAAGTGCAGATTGGCATTTTTCCTAAGTTTATCGAGGGTAATACTGACTTCAGTATCTTCAGGTAAGGTAAAGCTATAATAATCATATTTGTCCCGTTTGCCACCTTCTTTGAATCCAATTTTTTCCTTTGTTCTCAATTTTTCACTAGATATTTCACCCAGGTTTGTTGCATTTTTAATACTATTATCTGACTTGTTAATACTTCTTGCTTCTATACTTTCACCTGTAATTGAATCAGTTCCTTGATTATTGTTAACACTGGCAGAATTTCTGGATATATCATCTAATTCAGTGACCAATGAATCTTGAGATAAAAACAGATCATCGGCAGAGTTTATATCATCTTTTAAAGTTAAATAGTTCTCTAGTAGTACAGGTTCAGTACTATCCGAATAATGAATCTTATCTCCAGGGGTTGAGAATAAATCATTATTTGTGTGTATGGCATCAAGTTCTACGGTGCTCAATAATGAGTTAATTTCCATTATATATGCCTCCTGAAATTGAAAAATATTTTCGTGTTAATGGATGCTAAGGAAATATATTTAATTCTATAGAAAGTGACGAAATTTAACCTATATATTTTACATTTATATAATCTTCTCATAATTAATGAGAGGTTATAAGTAGAATGTAGACTGTCCTAAATCTTGTGCGTTATTTATCAAAATTGTAAAATATAGCAATATAATTTTAGTTGTGAGATATTAGAGATTTTTAGGGAACAGGGAAAAGGGAACAGGGAAGAAGAAAAAAAACGAATACATAAGAATAAGATAACTGTTATATTCTATACTTTAAAGGAACGCCTCAATTCTCACATTTGATTTCTGATTGCTATATGTCAAAAGTAATCAGGGTTTGCTGAAAAAGTCTTATGGATGAGGGTAGGAGTCACGAGTCAGGAGTCAGGAGTTAGGGGAATTATAGAGGATTTAGGAGGAAGAATAGTCCCTTGATTTTTCTGTGCAACTCTTGCCTAAAATGCTAATTTTTTGAACCTAAGTGACCTAAAAGGTTGGACTTTTTTAAACTAAAAAATGCTAAAACCTTTATCTGTAAATACTTTTAAATTTAATCAGCAAGTCCTAATTAATAAAAGAAAAAATTTTCCCTACCGCGTCAACCTTCTTCTTTTCAAGGAGAGGTAATTGTTAATTATTAATTATTAATTATTAATTGTTGAACTCCCTACTTCCCTACTCTTGACTGAAATTACTTTTAGGATAATTAAAATTATCTTTAGCAAAAGCTTGTTTAACTCGCCTCACTAAATCAGTTTTATAAAAATATTCATCTCTAGCATCTATAGGATAAGACTTTAACTGATATTGAGTTCCCCAAGGTTTTTCTTCAACTAATACACTAACTGGAAGTTTTAATTGAGTGTACTTACTGGTATAAGCAGCCAGATGTAAAATTTTAATCACCAGTTCAGAATCAACTCCATGAGCCAAATAAAAATCAGTTGTAACTTGAGCTTCTAAAGCGCCATTATTAGCATTAGATATTGGCTCATTCCAAATTTTGTTATGGGGAATAAATATCAGATTATCTTCAACAGTTAGTAAACGTATTCCCCGCAAATCATAAGTAATAATTTCGCCATAATTTTCTCCAATTTGAACTCTATCTCCTACTCGATAAGGAGTTTCAAATAGAGCTACTACCCCAGCAATTAGAGAACTAACATAATCTTTAAAAGCAAAACCTAAAGCTACAGCAATTGTTCCGGTTATAGCTAATAAATTTTCAGTCGAAAGTTGCAAGAAAAGACTCAATATATATATTGTGGAAGTCAATAAAATTAAGGCTTGTAAAAAAGGCTCTGATTGTTTAGCTGCTGCTCGAAATCTTAAAGGAACTCTTTCTGATAACCACTTACTCAAAAATTTAACGCTAATAAGAAATCCATAAGCAAGAGCTAAAGCAATTACTGTTTGTAGAATAGTTTGAAGATTTATATCTTTGATACCTATTCCATTTAATCCTGGCGCTACTGTAAGTAGATGAAAATGAAAAAAGAATGTTAACCCTAGATAGTTGAAAATCATTATACCTCTTGCAAAAAATTTAATTAAGTCAATTCAAAATATGAAATCAGCAATTTAATTTCCCCATTCCTTATGTAAGCATTTCCTCTGGAATGCTGCACAAACAGCCATCAGCACTTCCCTAAGGGATGCTACGCAAACAGCTATTGCTTTTAGTTTAGGATAAAAACTTTATTAATTGTCTTACTACAAAAGTTGCCTTCCTTGCTCTTAAAGTCAGTTGTTATACCATTTATTTATTTGTAACAATGCGCTTAATAATCATTACCAAAATCTGAATTTTACTAATAGCTGTTATCTTTTATTAAGCGCAACTTCATGGATAAATAGTATTAATTTAAACACTGCCCTATATGAGAGAGTCTTGTTGCGCTCTAGCTGACAGCTAATAGCTAAATGCTTACCGAATAATTAATAATTAAAACTATTAATTAAATAATTCAGCTTACTCGACCTCCCCTTTCAGGGGAAAAAAAAGAAATAATATTTCCTTACATTCAATCAATAACGGTTTTAACCAGAGGTAATTATTAATTATTAATTATTAATTATTAATTATTGCCTGACTTATGCAAGAAGTCTATTCTATTAAATCAGTAATAAAATTATATTTTTTAAATGCTTACGCAGCTTTGGATAAGATGTAGGATGAATACTCAAAAGATTATTCAAAAGTTGAATTACTCCCATGCGTAATAATTTTTGAATTTGGAATTGAATTCTACTTTCAGATTCTCCCAAACTCAAGGCAAGGTGAGATAAATTAATTTCTTTGTGCAAAAGCAGAGAAAATAAAAGATAGCGATCGTTTCCACTTAACTCTGGTAAATCTAATGATTTAACTTGATTGTACTCTACTAAAATATTTTCTTTTTCTGTTTCTTGAGAATCAAGATTTTCCATATTTGCCATACTCAAAGATTTTAGCCATAATTGAGAAGCTGATGAACTTAAACCTTGAGCCATATAAGATAAATACTCAAAATGTTCTTGCATTTTAGCAAACTGTTTTTCTTCATCTAAGTCATTTTTTTTGAACTCCATTTTAGTAACTACAGGAGTTAGCCATTCCATAACTTCTTCTCCTGTCATAGTCGGCAATAATAGAGTTTTTTAAAGTAAGAATCAATATTATAAATATAGTCAAGATACTGCCATGTTGAAGAATTACAACCAATTAACCAAAATCGAGAATGATCTTGAAAAATTCTATTTCTTAAAAACTCAATTCCATCCAAACCATGTATGTGCCGTAGAAAGCAAAATTCCAAGCAAGGAATAACTACTAATTCCTGAAATTTGCCAGAATGACAATCGACATCTAACTTTGCAGACAAACCTAAATCATTTTGTAATTTGGAGACAATCTTCAGAAAATCTTTAGGTCTATTTGACCAGGATAATAATTTTATATTTCTGATATTTTCATCACTCCAATTAACTAAAGCTGTCTGAATAATTTGAGATAAAGGTTCTATAGAACTACTCAAAATTACCAGTTCATTATCTTCTGGATTATCTTGCCATTGGCATAATGCTTCTTCTAAAGTAGATTGCAAAATTTTGACATATTTAGGATGACAAGGTAAAGCCTGAATTTGTTGATTTAAACTAGAAATAACATTTTTTGGAAGTTCATCAAATTCATTATCAGTTTCCTGGAATGGAACTTTTATAAACAGAGATTTTAATCGATCAAAGATTTGCATGATTTTATTAGTATTCACATCGGAGTTTTTATAGCAGGGAACAGAGAACCCTGAACAGGGAACAGTAGAAAAAAATTTCCCTGTCTAAAGATAATTATCAGTCTATGTCAACGCCCTATCTGTCGTAAGCATTCAGCGGTCAGCTATCAGCTATTAATTAACAGGACTTACGAAAATATTAGCTCATACACCATATGTAGGGGCGATTCGCGTTTGCGGACCATTCCGCAGGAAATCGCCCCTACTAGATATGGCGGTTCTGCGTAAGTTCTGATTAATCAAAACAGGTAGAATCACCTTTTTGCTAAAAATAGCCCAGTTAATGTCAATTATTCTTACTTTTTACTTCTCCCCTACTCCCCTACTCCCCTACTCCCCTCCTGGGAGGGGTTAGGGTGGGTCCCCTGCTCAACAAAATGTAGAAAAGTTTTTGAGAAATGGTATGATATTTGGACCTGGGTTGACTGTAGATAGAGATAGACAAGTTAATAAATTTCGTAATTCTGTGCCACTTCACATAAAATTGGTATAATACCCAACACCTACGACCGCGCCGCCTAATTCTGTGCAGCCTCACATAAAATTGGTATAAGAAGAAGTAGAAGCAACTCAAACTGAGTAAGAAATACCAGAGTTTCAGCTTTCATCCCAACCGAATTAATCTGTAGTTGTTTTGACAAAAAGCTGACAAACTTCTACTTTTTTACCCAACTATTGAACCTAGTAAATTTTTTTATGGTATGGCGCTACGCATTAAGGTGTTTGACATTTCTAAACCCTGTTAGCGGAGCATTTGAGCACCGAAAACCCTTTAACAGTTTACTATTTCCTATTCCCGATTCCCTATTCCCGATTCAAGTAGCGCTATAATTTTAATTTATACACTACGAATGACTTGTTAAGTAAATATGCCTTTTCATAAGAAAAAATGGATAGAATTACTGTTGACATTAAAAGGCTCTGTAATACCTGGAGTTTGGCAACGAGTAGTAGTTGCAATGGCTTTTTCTGTAATAGTTACCATTATTTATCAGAGTGGACTTCTGTGGATTCATCAACCAATTTTAGCTAGTTTAATCCCCGGTGTTGTTTTGGGTTTGTTATTAGTTTTTAGAACAAATACATCTTATGATAAATTCTGGGAAGGGCGAAAACTGATTGGGGGAATAATAATTTCAGGTCGGTCTTTATCAAGACAAATGTGGGTAAATATTCCTGAAAAAACTCCAGAAGATACAGAGGATAAGAAGGCAGCAGTTTTACTTTTAGCTGGTTTTCTGATGGCAACAAAATTACATTTAAGAAATGAAAGTATCGATGAGCAACTTCAGTCAATTATTAGCAAAAATCAATATTTAGAATTGAAAGAGATTCATCATAGACCTCTGAGAATAGCTAAATGGATTGGAGATTATTTCCGAAAAATTTACGACCTTAATTATATAGACAGTATTCAATTATCTACTTATAATCAAATTTTAGATTTAATGGTAAAAGATGAAACTAGCTGCGAAAGAATTGTGAATACACCTATTCCTTTAGCTTATTCAATTCACTTAAAACATTTATTATTCTTGTATTGTTTTGCTCTACCTTTTCAATTAGTAGCTGAGTTATCTTGGATAACTATTCCTGCTACAGGAGTAATTAGCTTTGCTCTATTAGGAATTGAGGCAATAGGACTAGAGATAGAAAATCCTTTTGGTTACGATCCTAATGATTTACCTTTAGATAATATGTGTAATCGACTTTTGTGGGATATTGAGGAGTTAATTAGTTCTGATTCTCGAAAAGAATATTTAGTTGAATAAATATAGAGAAGACTTTCTCGTATTGAAAGCCGTCATTTCAGTATTTTTTGGTGAACAGAAAATTAGATGTTTGATAAAATGAGGAAAGTTGTAACTGGTAGTGTCAGATAATTAAGAGAATTTTTAGTCTAAAAAATTACATGGAAGCTTTTAAAACTAATATGGCAACCCTATAATTTCCTCAAATCATCAAATCATTAAAAATCAATCATTAAAAGTCACAGATGAAGTTTGTAGAAAATGATTATCTTATTAATTAAGAGAATTTTTAGCCTCAAAAATGACATGGAAACTTTTAAAACTAATATGGCAACCCTATACTTTCTTAAAATTATCAAATCACTAAAACATAACTTACGCAAAGGCACTAATCATAGTAGTTACGTCAGCAATAATGACAAAATTATACACTATATGTAGCAGTACTGCGTAAGTCCTTTCAATAATGGATAATTGATAATTGATAATTGATAATTACCTCTCCCTAAAAGGAAGAGGATTGAATAAAAGGAAAATATTTTCTCTCTTGGTCGATTGGATATGGCGCAGGTTTCGGAGCCATCCCACCCTACGGGAAACTGCGCTACAACCGCTTGTTTCTCCACGGCGAGTGAGAGGCTTTAAACCTTAATTATTCGGTAAAAGTCACAGATAAAGTTTGTAGAAAATGATTATCTTGGTAATAGAAATTGAATCCCAATAAACATCAAAATTTTAGGAAAGTAACTAAAAACAGTTAGCTATTAAGATGTGGAAATAATTTTTCTGACATCAAGTATAAAAACTGTACTTAGTACTAAAATTTATGGCTCTCCCATAAAAAGTTAAGATTTTAATTAGATTTTGAGATGGATATAATACTCAACAAAACTTTATAGCAGTCGAAAGAAAGATTAGGACAAATCAAAAGCTTAAAACTCAGACAAATTCAACAATTAATAATTAACAATTACCTATCCTTGAAAAGAAAAGGATTGACGCGGTAGGGAAAATTTTTTTCTTGCTTATCCTTTAAAATAGAGGCTTTAAACCTTAATTATTCTGTAAGATTTTTCCTTTTTCCTTCTTCCTTCTTCCTTCTTCCTTTTTTCTTCTGCTATGACTGTCAAAAAATCCTCCCTTCAACGTAGAATAAACTGTAAGCTGGTATTTCATGCCAGCAATTTTTTTGATTAATATGTTCTAGGTTTAGCGATGCCACTTTCAAGAGCTAGCGGTATTCTACTGCACCCTACTTCCCTCCCAAGTCCCTTTGGAATTGGTGACTTAGGTAACGAAGCATACAATTTTGTCAACTTTTTAAGAGACAGTGGACAGCAAATTTGGCAAATTCTACCATTAGGACCCACAGGTTTTGGTAATTCTCCCTATCTAGCTTATTCAGCAATGGCAGGAAACCCTCTGTTAATTAGCCCAGAGAAATTACTAGACCAGGAATTACTCAGTGAGGAAGACTTATCTAATTTGCCAGAATTTCCAAATGACCGAGTAGATTTTGATTTAGTCACAGAATTCAAGCGCTCTTTACTACAAAAAGCCTACGATAATTTTAAAACAAAAGAATCTGAGGAAAAACAAGCATTCTATGATTTGTGTGCCAGTAAAGCTTTTTGGTTAGATGATTATGCTTTTTATATGGCCCTAAAAGAAGCCCACCAAGGAGCTAGTTGGCATACCTGGGATCAAGAAATTGCCCGTCGTCAACCAGCAGCATTAAAAGAATGGCAGCAACGTTTGGCCGATGAAATTCAGTACCATAAATTCGTTCAATTTGAGTTTTTCCAACAATGGGATGAGCTGAAAAATTATGCCAATGAGCAAGGAATAAAAATCTTTGGCGACATTCCTATATATGTTGCCCATGATAGTGCTGATGTTTGGGCACATCCAGAAATATTCTGTCTAGATGCAGAAACAGGTGAAGCATCTTTGATGGCAGGTGTCCCCCCAGATTATTTTAGTGAGACTGGTCAACTATGGGGCAATCCAGTTTATCAATGGGATAGATTAGAACAGGAAGATTTTCTGTGGTGGGTGCAACGTATTCAATCAATGCTTAATAAAGTGGATTTGATTAGAATTGACCACTTTCGTGGTTTGCAAGCTTATTGGGCAGTGCCACAAGGTGAAACTACGGCCATAAATGGTGAATGGGTCGAGGCACCAGGTGAGGCTTTTTTTGAAACTATTAATGAAAAGTTAGGCTCTCTGCCAATTATTGCTGAGGATTTAGGGTTAATTACTCCTGATGTCGAAGAATTGCGCGATAAGTTTGAACTTCCTGGTATGAAGATTCTGCATTTTGCTTTTGACTCAGGCCATGAAAATCCCTATTTACCCTACAACTATGTTTCTCCTAATTGGGTTGTTTATACTGGCACTCACGATAATAACACTACTGTGGGCTGGTTTAATAATCGTTCTCCTGAAGAACAGGAACGAGTTACTCGTTTTCTTGGCTGTACTTGTGGTAATGGAATTCATTGGGATTTAATTCGTTTGGCCATGTCTTCGGTGGCTTCTATGGCAATTTTTCCCCTACAAGATATTTTCGGATTCGGAGAAGAAACTATGATGAATCAACCTGGAGTTGCGGAAGGAAATTGGAGCTGGCGCTACCAACCAGAAATATTAACTCCAGAGGTAAGCGATCGCCTTAGAGAAGTCACACAAATTTATGGTCGTGAGCCACAAAATGAGGATTCATATTGACGCTCTCCGCGCTAAAGCGACGGAGATTCTTGCACAGAGTTAGTCCAAAGCCTAACTCTGATGGGCATCGTCAAGATGCCTCTATTAACTCTGCTCAAATCTAATTTAAGCATTGCCAATACTATTCTGAGAATATTTGCACTACCGTTACAATCGGCATTAACTAACCAATTATCGGCACTACGATACAAACCACGCTTAATCCTTTTTCCGCTTATGCTGCCACCCGTCGGGTTTTTCACCATATTTAGGTAGCTCATCATCATCTAAAAAGCTTGATTGACTTGTATAGAATTCTTCTGTTTCTATGAATTTAATGCCGTAGCGAGAGCATAATTGAGCAATTCTCTCTTTGAGTTTAGCTGTAGGAATTTGCACAAACTTTTGATTGTTCTTAGCCCCCATATTTGACCAAAAAATAAGGTCAATAGCCTCCCCTTTCAAGGGGATAAAAAAAATAAAATTCAATACTTCAATTCACTTTACTTCAGGCAGAGGTACTGATAATTGATAACTGATAACTGATAACTGAAATGACTCGTTCTTCTGACCTTGATTCCAGCCAAAAACAATAGTGCCAATACCGTTCACAAGACTATGATTAATTACTATTCTTGCTGCTTTATTAACCGCGTCTCTTACCTGTCTATTACGTTTTTCGGTAACATGAGCTAAAGTTCTTGACCAAAATCCTTGAGGTTTTCCTTCTTTCATTCTAGCCACTTGTTTGTTATACCACTGGTTGACCAATTTCAGATGTTTTCCATCAATAATAAAGCTTGTTTCAGAATTAGAAACACAAGTTAACCAATTATTTAATCCGTGATCTATCCCTAATACCTTGGTTAAGTCAAGAACCAGATTTTCTGGGCATTCAAGCATTTGTTGATAAACACGCCTCAGCATAAAAATAGCCGTTTCTAGGTACTATTCTGATTTCTTTAATTAACTCCCATTTTAAATTAACAGGAAAAGAAAGGAAAAACTCAGTTAATCCAAACCATACTTTAACTCAATTTCCCAGTGGAAACCTTATTTTACCATCTATTAACTTTAACCATTTTTTAGGATAAGTAACTGTGAATAATCCTCCTGGTTTACCGAATAATTAAGGTTTAAAGCCTCTCCTTTAAAGGAGAAACAAGAAAAAAAATTCATTATTAGTCAATCAATTTCCTTTTCAAGGAGAGGTAATTAGGGCTTGCTGATTAAATATCAAAGCATTGACAGATAAAGGTTTTAGCACTTTTTTCGACCAAAAAGTGCGCCTGTTTTCAGCGCAAAGAGCTCAAAAAGATAGTATTTTGGGATGATTATGGCAGAAAAATCACTCTTACAATTTTTCCTACTACCTCCTCTATAATTCCCATTTCTCCTGTCTCCTGTCTCCTGTCTCCTACCCCTACTAAAAGACTTTTTCAGCAAGCCCTAATTATTAATTATTAATTATTAATTATTAATTGTTGAAGATACTTAGGTGCATTAGGCTTTTGATTGAGCTTTCCTTTAATATATTTTTTAACAGTTGCTTAAACGATTTAAAAGATTCACCAACATTTAAACAAGTTTGCTGCATTGACGAGGCGTATCCAGCTTGAAAGTGAGGATTAGATTTCATTTCTTTTGTTAAATCAAATCCAGTTACAATCTTACGAGTCTTAAACCATATTTGACGGGCATAATAAACACAAAAGTTGTATAAACTGTTTGATTCGTGACAGAGATATTCGATAATTGCACTTGTATTTTTGTCTGCTTTAATTAAAACTTGCTGACATCCAAACAATTTGATTTACTCCGCTCAATGGGATAAAATTTATGTTGGCTTATTGGTTTACAACTGTAAAGACATCGACCAAAAGATATGAGAAAAGATTCTTTGGTACTGATAACTGATAACTGATAACTGAAATGACCCAAATTATCATAGGCATTAAGACGGCGGAGAAATCCGCTCGCGTCACTTGGACACCCCCTGTTGAAACAACGGGCTTACCAAGCTCCCGTCTTTTTCTCGTATTTAATTTTTAGTATTGCTAGACTGGGAAATTTTAGTATCAGTAGGAGTAAAAACAACTTCTTTTACTTCACCTGTTTTTCCCAGTTGCATCATTTGTCCGTTATTAATAGGTATTAGTATTCCTCCAGCATTTCCTGCGAAGAAAACCAGTTGTTCTTGGGCTTCCCAAGTCTTCTGAGTTCCCTGCACTAAAGTCCCTTCAAATGCTATTTTTCCATCTATTTCTATTGATACCCAGGAGTCTTCTTTGACAATTACACTTACTACTAAAGATTGTTTTTTATTTTGTTTTTCTAACTTTGCTGCTGTAATTTTATCTGTAGATTTTTCCTCAGTTTTAATATTACCTGAAGATGCCTGAGCTAAATCACTTTGATTTTTTCTGTTCTATAATTATTAATTTCAGTTTTTTCCCTAGCATATAATAGCTACTCATTACACGGGGCAACAAACTAACTGACAATAAAACAATTGATACATATAAGAAGTAGAGATGATGTGGTCGTAGCTGAGGCATTGATAGATTGAGGAGAGATTTTTTGCTGGTTTCTTGAGTTTTTTCAGTCGGAAACGAGTTTGCTAATTGCTCTCCATTTAATCCCATAGCATCTGCATATCGCTTGATTAAACCTTGGATATAAACAGGCTCAGGTAGTTTTTCTAAATTACCTTCTTCTATAGCCTCTAGCAAATTAATTCTAATCATTGTTACTATTGCCACTCTTTCTAAACAAATAGAATTTTTCTCTCGAAATCTTTTTAATTTATATCCTATATCTATTAATGTTTGGTTTTGTTGCTCTTCAAAAGAAAGTTCTTTTTCTTGATGAAAACGTTTTTTTAATGATAATAAAAAGAAGCTGTTTTTAATATTTTTTATTCCTGTCAAATTTACCATTTATTTAATTTATATAAACTATTACTTTTGTCGTCATGAGAGTGATACTGATAGGATGATAATTAATTTATTGATATCAATAATATTCTTGATTTTATGTAATTAACTTAATAACTGATTTTCATTTGATAACTCCTAAATCTATTACTAATACCATTCTTTCCAAAGCTTTATACTAGATATATTGCGGTCGAATCAGCAAGATTTATCTAGAAAAAATTATAAAATTTTCTGTGGATGTTTTGCTTATTATACCCACTTAACTCAAAGCCTAAAAACTCTCTAAGTTTTAGCTTAATTGATAACTTTTATTGATTTGGTCGTGCAAAAAGTTAATTTCAAAATCTTTTAGAGGTCGGTAATGGCCACTAGGCAAAACAGACTCTCCAGGTATCTGCAACTGTATTTGGCCAATTGCAGTACGGTGTAGTTTCACAACAGGATGTCCTAATTTTTCTGCAACTCTACGAATTTGCCTATTTCTACCTTCAGAGATAACCACTTCTAAAAGAGTTTGAGAATTATTACTTTCCTCTAGAACTTTAACCCGAGCAGGTAAAGTTTTTTTACCAGATAAGATAATACCCTGACGCCACAATTTTAATGTCAATTCTTGGGGATGACCTTCTACCCATACTTGATAAGTTTTGAGAAGACAATGTTTGGGATGGGTCAAACAATATGTGACTCGACCATCATTTGTGAGGAGTAATGCTCCTGTAGAATCTGCATCTAAGCGTCCTACTGGATGAATTCCTTTCCCATTTCTCAGTTCTGAACTTAAAATATCTAGAACTTTACTACGTCTACTAGGTTCCGAACAAGTGGAAATGACCCCCATCGGTTTATTGAGCAATAAATATATAGATTTAGGACGGTTTTCTGGTCGGAGGGGCAAACCATCAACTTCAATACTGTCCAATTCCGGATTAGCTTTTTCACCTAACGGGATAACTGTACCATTCACTCTTACTCGTCCAGCTATAATCATTTGTTCGGCTTGACGTCGAGAGGCTATTCCCCACTGAGATAATATTTTTTGTACTCTTTCAGCCATACTTTTCAGTTCATTACTTTTGTCGATTCAGATTATTAGTCAATATATAGCAATCCTATTTGAGTCTTCAACAATGAATAATGAATAATGAATAATGAATAATGAATAATTAACAATTACCTCTCCTTGAAAGCGGATAGGATTGACTAATCATGAAAATTTTTCTTTATTATCCCCTTAAAAGGGGAGGCTTTAAACCACAATTTTTCGGTAAATTTTTGGTGTAGGTAGGTTGTAGATATTGGGTCGAAGGTAGAAGAAAAAATAAATACATCGAAATTTTTTACAACCCCGACAGGGAGTGTT
The DNA here is from genome assembly GCF_014132355.1 of Okeania sp. KiyG1. Lineage (GTDB taxonomy): Bacteria > Cyanobacteriota > Cyanobacteriia > Cyanobacteriales > Microcoleaceae > Okeania. The sequence goes on along the minus strand of NZ_BLZO01000031.1, from coordinate 54,681 downwards.
ATATTGCTGCTCTGAATTTAGAATAAAAGCAATATATAATTTTTAGAACTTTAATTTGAGATATAAACATAAAATCAGATATTTGAAGGAGCGACTGAATAGCAAATAGACCAGTTAAAGTTTGACAGAGTTGATATTTTCTGACAATAGAAAAAATTACAGTTGCTTAAGCCAATTCCCTCAACTTAGAAATATAGCTAAATGTATAATGTTGAGTTATCAGGAGTTTTCTATAGATAAAAAAGAACAAAAAAATCTCAAAAAAGTATTCATTAAAATGCATAAACAGTGAATAATTAATGTGAGCAAATAAACTATAAAAAGAATTGCAAAAGTTAAATATGATTTTGAAAATCATGAAAATGGGACTGAGCAAAAACTCTGATGTATGGTAATTAGATTTCAAAACCTACAAACTTTCAGAGTCTAAATAAGCACTTCAAAAAAATATTTACTTACTCTAATTCTATATAATGCTTACAATGTCAGGAACTTAGTCTTAAAAATGTGTAATTAACTTTGTATACTTGTTTAATATAAAATCCGGTTATAGAGTAATCGCACTTTCTACTTCCATTCAATATGCTTGGTGTAATATTTTGTATAAAAAGCTGGAAACTTCAGACAGATTTTTCTCTCTTCCGGTCCTTCTTTCTTACTTCTGCTATAAAATATGCTACTTTATATATTCTCCGTCTCTGGAAGTAATTCTAAAATTGACTATACTAACCTAATTGTGCCTTTGATGAATAAAAATTTACCAGAAGTAAATCAAATTTCCGATTCTGATATTACTGTTGAAAGTCAAGATGAAATATCAACTCCAAGAAAGAGTAGGATTGTTAGTAGATTTTTATCCCCTGCATTGAAATTTTGGTTAAAATCTCAACTACAACAAGTAGAACAATTAAAAGTTCTGATTGAAGGTGGCGATCGCCAAATTCTTACAGGTAAAATTCCGCAGGTTTCTGTTGCTGCTTCTAATGTGGTTTTTCGAGGATTAAATTTAACTGAAATAGATTTATCTGCGACTGGAATTAGGATTAATATAGGTCAAATTATCAAGGGTAAACCATTAAAAATATTAGAATCTTTTCCTTTATTTGGTAACCTTAAACTACTACAATCTGACTTTAATGCTAGTTTACAATCTCCCCTCTTAGCTCAGGCGATCGTTGAATTTTTAACTCCATTATTACCATCAGATTTTTTAGAACAACTAGAACAACCAATTAATTTGTATGACCAAAAAGCTGAATTTTTTCCAGGTAGACTACATTTCTGTACTAATTTTTTGTCTACATCAGATGAAAAGATTTCCTTAACTCTGCATACTGATTTAAAGCTTGCTAGTAGCTCTGAATTATTGTTAGACAACCTAGAGATTCAGATTTTGCAAAAGCCTAGTTATGACTTTTCAAATCAAATCAAAATAGACTTAGGCTCTGATGTTGAACTAAAAGAATTAACATTAAATTCTGGTCAACTTAGTTGTCAAGGTCGCTTAACAGTCAACCCATAACTTCAACAATACTAAATTCTAAGTATTGAGAAGTGTTGACCTCTCCCCAGCTTAAAAGCGCGGGGATTCTCAACTGTTGCTACAATATGGCCATTAGCCACATCTGGTAGCTTTTTTAGTTTTGGTTTCCCAGATATAAAATCTGGTAGCAAGGGTCAACACTTGCCTACAGACCTTGACTAGGCTTAGACCTAATTGTATCTCTACTTTACGGAGTATATTCGCTGCACCATTTAAGTCAGCATTAACCAATAAACCTTTACCAGTTTGGTACATCCCACGTTTAACTCTTTTCCCTGATTGTTTCCACCCTACGGGTTTTTCAAAGGAAGTAGGTAGAAAATCCCCATCTAGAAATGTAGGAGCGAATGGCCATTCGCCCCTACTGGTATATGACTCTTCTGTTTCAACAAACTTAATCCCATACTCTTCACACAATTGTTTGACTCGTTGTTTGAGTTTAGCTGTGGGAATTTGTACGAATGATTGGGTCTGTTTACCTAAATTTAACTCTTGTCGTTGTCCTTGATTCCATCCAAACACAACCGTACCAATTTGATGCTTTAGACAATGATTGATAACTATTTTTGCAGCTTTATTAACTGCGTCTCTCATCTGGCGATTACGCTTTTCTGTGATGTGGGCTAATTGCTCATCCCAATAACCCTGGGGCTTACCTTCTAATAGTTATGGAAACTCGTTTGTTATACCACTGATTTAGGCTTTTCACCTTGCGTCCATCAATAATCAAGCTAGTACCAACGTTAGAAACACAACTTAACCAATTATTAATTCCAGGGTCTATACCCAAGACGTTTTTAGAGTTTAACTTGTTTTGAGTTACAATCTCTTTTTGATAAACAAACTCTACATAAAAACATCGATTACGTGGTCGTATCCGCAGTTCTTTAATCTCTGAAAACTGTAGATTAGATGGCATCAGGATCAAAAAACTGTCTAATTTAAACCATCGTTTTACAGTTGTTCCTAGAGGAATTCTGATATTATTCCCAACAAGTCTTAAACCTTGCTTGGGATATGTCACCATTGCTAAACCATCTTTTTTTCGATATTTAGGAATTCTTGGTTGAAAATACAGATTACCTTTTTTGTATTTTTGTTTAACTCTTTAAATGACTTAAAAGATTCAGCGACAGACCTTAATATTTGCTGCGCTGCCTGTGAATACAAAGCTGACACATGTTTATTTGATTTGTACTCTTTTTCTAGGTCATACTTGCCAATTATTTTCTGGGATTTGAAAAATAATTGACGAGCATAATAAATACCACAATTGGTGAGCTTGTGAGACCCGGAACAAATAAACTCAAGAATTGATTTTAAGTCTTGATTAGGCTTGATTAGATTTTGCTGACAACCATACAAATAAATCACCTCCTTATCCTTAATATAGATGATGAATTATCTCCTGATTGTGTATTTGTAATGTTAAGATTGCGTGGAGAGTGGGGGATAAATCCCGTCGTGTCCGTTTTCATCCCCTCTCTTAGAGCTGATTTATAAAGTAAATATTAAGAAGCTGAACTCCTGACTATACTTAGGTTTAGCAAGTTATCGTCCACTAACCCCTAAATTACGAAAAGCTATGTAGTATAGGACTTTCAGCTAAGTTTACAAATAAGCTCTTAAGAGTACGGACTTTTAACGTTCCGCTAGTTCTTTTGTAAAAGTAAAGTAAAAAAATAATATATGAGGGGTGCAGTAAAAACATAACTATCCGTGCGGTCAAGAATCCCTCCGTGTCCAGGAATTAGTTGTCCAGAATCTTTCACACCTGCATCTCGTTTCATCATCGATTCAGTCAAATCTCCAAGTAGACTGGCAATACCTACTACTAAACCCAAAGCAGCACCTGTCCAAGGCAAACCAGGCCAACCTAAGTACCAAGAACCTACTGTCGCTACTCCTACACTACCCAAAACTCCAAATACTGCACCCTCAACAGTTTTTTTGGGGCTTATTTCTGAAAGTCTAATTCGGCCAAAGAATTTTCCCACAAAATAAGCACCAATATCAGCAGCCCATATACAGCAAAAACCAAGTAGAGTAAATGTTAAACTCGGAGGCCAACTCAAAGGGTCTATCCATGAAATATCCCAGTAATTTCCTAGTGGAATTTTATCTATAACTGTGTGAGGTGTCTGTAACTGAGCTTCTAGTCCAACTCTGAGCCGAATCCAATAACTCGGTAGATATCCACCATAAAATAGACCTAAAATTGATGATGCTATGTCAGCGATTGTAGCTAATTTTGGCTGAAATAGTAGATAAAAACAAATTAGAGTTCCTGCTAATGTAAATATAGCATCTACTAAATCAGGGGCTAGAGCAGCTACGACCAACATAACTTGACTTAATGCGAGGGTCGTCTTAGCTGCTGGTGCAATACCTTTGGTGCGTGCTAGTTGAAAATATTCTTGTTGGCCCAGGTAAACGATCGCTCCCATGCCTACTGTAAACCACCATCCCCCGAAAATAATCATTCCCAAAGCAACAGCGATCGCTACTAATCCACTAATAATACGAGACCAAGACATAATATATACAAATTTAGATGAAATAATAAATTATAGGTTAAGTTTTTGCTCCAATAATGCAGCGTTAAATGTTCTAGTAATTTAATATCTAATTATTATAGACATTTAATTCATTGATAACTATTACTTAATTTATAAATTTATATATTTCTATGTATTGTATAATTTAAGATTGGAGCAAAATTCAGTCTATTTTCTCACCACTAAGGATAAAAATGGGATTAATTGCTGCAAAGGTCTGATGTATACCTCTTGTCTCTAAACGATTTAGTGCAGGTTGAACTACTTCTACGTTGCGAACCTGTAAATCAGCAAAACTTTCAGAAACAGCATAAAGACTTTCTAGATTAGCAGCAGTAGCTATAACCCTTCCTTGTGGTAATAACCTTTTCCAAACTTCCTGGAGTATGGCTTTGATATGACGGCCTCCCTCTATACAGACACGACTAGGCGCCTCGGCTAAACCATCAAGACATTCAGGAGCATTACCTTCAATTACTTTCACATTCTCAACTCCAAAGCGATCGCAGTTTCTCCGAATTAAATTTGCTACATCTCGATCCCTTTCTATGGCAATAATGCGACCTTGGGGACATATCAATCCGATTTCTACTGGTATGGTGCCTGTTCCTGCCCCAATATCCCAAACAATAGAGTCTGATTGTAATCGTAAATAAGATATTAACAGTAAGCGGACTTCTCGCTTACTCATCGGAATGCCAGGCAAACGTTCAAATAGGTCATCGGAGATACCTGGAGTAACATAAGGCCAAAGTGAAGAAGACATAGGAAAATTTTTTTTAGCAGGAATTCAGAAAAGCAATTGATATTTCGGTAGACTTCTTGCAGAAGTCAGGGAATAGGGAATAGGGAATAGGGAATTGTTGATTTAATTAACACTTTGGCCAGAGGTCTAGTCTTTATCTATCATGAACTATCCGATGCTGACGTTAGCGTAAAGCGCTGAGTCCCTAACCAGATACAGAGGTAGTAGTAGACTTTTTGTGTCCTCTATTACTATGTCTTATAGTCTAATATCAAGTCTCACTAATTAGCCATAATAAAAATGTCTCTGATAAATTTTTCCCTGTTCCCTGTTCCCTGTTCCCTAAATTTTTTATTGTGGGTATTCAAAGAGGCACGATATAAGGCTAAAATCCACACACTTTAATGGTTTTGAGAGTAAGGTCACTACATCCAGTTATTATCCCACCCAATGCTCGGACTTGTTCAAGTATTTTCAAATGCTGTTGCGCAATAATTTCACCAGGCATTAATACTGGAATACCGGGTGGATAGGGACAAATAAGTTCAGCACTGATACAACCTAAAGATTTTTCTATGGGTAAATAATCTTTTTGGGCAAAGAAGGCATCTCTGGGAGAAAAAGGAATTGAGGAATCAATTAAATAATCGTCAATTTCTGTCTTAAAGTCAGTGAGCTGGTTAAATTTATCTCTAAAATTTTGCTCTGCTAAATTTACTAGAGCATCTATTAACTGGTCAATATCTGCCTTTGTATTTCCCAGAGAAATAATGAATGTCAGACTTTTGAAACTTGGTAACTCACAGGTAACACCTAATTTCTGATGCAAAATTTCATCAGCTTCATACCCACTTAAACCAATATTAGAGACTTTTATTGTTAATCTGGTTTGGTCAAGAGCAACAAATCCTGAATTTATATAACTTTCATCAACTTTTCTGCCTTTTATAAAGAAAGGTAATGTTTTGCCCTCATTAGTTGATAAGTCTGAATTTCCTGGTGAGCTAGTCAAGCTTCCTTTGTCAAATACAGAAAAATTTGGCAGTTGACTAATTCTATTTCTAGCATCCCTAGCTAATTCTAAAGTCTGACTCATTAGTTCTTGACCAAACAAAGCCATTTGTTGGCGGGCAGCATCGAGAGATGCCAAAAGTAAATAATTTGGACTACTAGACTGTAGCATTTGTAAGGCTTGGCTGAGTCGGTAGGAGTCTATGCGCTTACTCCCAAGATGCAACATTGATGCTTGGGTCATTGCCCCCAATACTTTATGAATGGATTGTACTGTTAAATCTGCTCCAGCAACTAATGCTGGAGTTGGTAATTCTGGATGAAAAGCAAAATGTGGACCGTGAGCTTCATCTACTAATAAGGGAATATTATATTTGTGGACTTCTTGGGCGATCGCTGCAATATTTCCACAGACACCATGATAGGTAGGATAAATTACCATCACTGCTTTGGCGTCTGGATGTTTTGCTAAGGTTTGGGCAATAGATTCAGGGGTGACACTCAGAGCAATATCCCAATCTGAGTCATATTTAGGATTGATAAAAATGGGAATTGCTCCAGAGATAATTAGCCCTGAAATTACTGACTGATGAATATTCCGAGGCAAAATAATTTTATCCCCATTGCCACAAGTAGCTAGTATTCCAGCGATAATTCCTGTAGTTGAACCGTTGACTAGAAATTTGGTTTGTAATGCACCAAAAGTTTCTGCTGCTAATTCTTGAGCTTCTTTAATTACACTTTCTGGAGCAAATAAGTTATCCAATTCTGGTAATTCTGGTAAGTCTGCTAGAAATACTTTTTTACCTAATAAGTCATTAAGTGGTTGTGGAATGCCTTTTCCTTGTTTGTGTCCTGGTGCGTAGAAGGGAGCATGGGGTTTTTGGGTAAGATTTTTGAGAGTTTGAATTATTGGTGTTTTGGTTTGGTCGAGCATTTACAGCAATTTTCTAGTTGATACTGACATTGATTAGGTAGAAAATTTGGTGGTGGTGCATTTTCATTGGTGGTCTATTGTAATTATTTTGGTCAAGTACAAAAACAGTGGGAGCATCTTGCTCCCTTGTTCGTATCTTGCTCCCATGAAGCGCCGTTGTTCATCCCCATCTACCATTACTATGCAAGACTAACGCACCACTACCGTTTTTCAGTCATTTTATCCGTGAGATTAATTGGAAATATATCTATAATCATTACCGTAGATATAGATAAATCTAGATTAAATTTATCTAATAACTGAATAAAAATTTCAGTATCAATTAATCCTGTATATATCCAATCCTCTAATTAAGTTTTAAAATTCATCTTTCTGAAGGCTTTAATTCTTGCCGTAGTAACTTTTTATGGTTATTCTTTCGGGTGAATATCATATTTGAAAAAATACTTTTTACGTAAGCATTCAGCCGTCAGCCATCAGCTATCAGCTATTACTTTTAGTTTGGGATAAAAGCAATATTTAACTGTCTTACTAAAAAATTTACTTCCCTTGCCCTGAAAGTCTATATTAATTTAAACACTGTCCTCTAAGGGGAGAGTCTTTTTGCTGATAGCTGACTGCTAATAGCTGAATGCTTACCTTTTTACTATATATTCCCTATTCTTTATTCCCTGTTTCCTGTTGCCTAAAAGCGATATTTTTTTGCTTTATTCAAAATTTATATGCACCTATTATTTCTACTATCTGTAGAAAATATTTGCTGGGAAATAAAACCTACTTTCATCAAATTGTCTTAAGTCAATTCCCCCTCTTGTGAATTAATTTTTCAGTAGTTCTAGTCTTGACATTTTCACCTAAAAATTCTGCTCTAAAGTCTCCCCTTTTAAAGGGATAAAAAAAATAGAATATTCCTTATGTCAAGCCTCCTTATTGCAGAGGTACTGATAACTGATAACTGAAATGACCTCTAGTACCAAGGATAAAAAAAGAATGTTATGAATAATCAGGGAAATTAAATAATTTTAGTTAAGATGTATATTTGCTTAAACCCGATCTTTAAGGACAAGGTTTTATAAAAAATACAGACAAATGATATTTAGGTAATTTATGATGATTCCTAACTTCTCAAATCATACGATAATTAATTACTCAAATTCTATATCAGGGAACAGGGAGCAATGGGAAAAACATTTCCCCTTATTCGCTTCATCATTATCCTATAGATAAAATATTTCTTTTAAAGCATTAATTTTGGCTTTTCCAATTCCACACTTTAATTTTGTAATTGGTTCTAAGCTTTTCCAATTTTGACGTGGAGCTTCAGCAATACGTTCTGCCGCTTTTGTTAATTCAACTTGTTTAAGTTGACTATTTGGCTTTTCGATTAAATATTGAAGTGCTGCTTGAATTTCGTCTTTTGTAGCAGTGGAAAGATTTACTTTCTCAGGTTCAGGTATTGGTTGGGGAGTCAGATAAAACACTTCTTTCAAAGCTTTGACTTTAGCCGTCGTAATTCCACACCCTAATTTTGTGATAGGTTTAAAATCTTTCCAATATTGACGGGGTGCTTCATCAATACGATTTGTGGCTACTGCTAACTTCACTCCTTTAAGTTGACTGTTTGGTTTTTCAATTAAGTATTGAAGTGCTGTTTTAATTTCGTCTCTCGTGGCGGTGGAAAGATTTATTTGTGGTATTTTTTCTCCAGACAAAATTTTGCTAATTTTTTCAGTTTCTTCACTTTCATCAGCAATAACACACCAAACTTTTTCCAAACCAGCAGCTTCAGCTACAGCAAAAATAAAAGAATTACCAATTACTTCATATTTATCATCTTCAACTTCTTTCACAATTACAGGTACCCAGTTTCGCCCCCCACTTTCACTGAGAAATTTTGCCGTTGCTGAAATTAGAAATTCTGGCGCATCTATTCCATCCCCCGGTTCAATTTCATCAATATATAGATGTATTAACTTACCAATATTACTCAAATTACTCATTGTAGAAAATACTCCTTAACCAAATTAATATAATATCCCTTAGCTATCTTATCTTTGTAAACAGCAGGTATATGAGAAAAAGCAGAATTTGCAATAGAAGCATAATTAGGAAGTTCAAATATATCTGTATTTTTGTTTGCTGCTGTATAGCGGGGATAAAAATATGGTCTGAGAGAAAATTGATTATTTGAATTTTCTTGAGCTTCTCTAATCAGTTTATTGATATGCAGTTTAGCACTTTTCTTTTGAGCGTCCGTCATTTTCTCACCATTAAAAAAAATCGGTAGAGCTACTGGTCCGAAATCTTCATTTTTTCTTCTTGCTGCATCTTTTATTCTTGCTTTTTGAACTGCTGGAATATATTCTTTAATAGCTATAGCTGCATTTTCTAGGGAATATAAGTTGTTATGTTTTGCTGGAATTAACACTACATCTGCGGCATAAACAGCACTAACACTGAATATTCGCCAGTTGGGAGGAGCATCAATGAAGATATAATCATAGCTATTTTTTAGTGTGTCTAATAATTTGCTTAATCTGTCAAAGGTAATTTTTTGCGCAACATCGTCCCAATCGCCAAGTTTTCCATGTACTGGAATTACATCAAAACCAAATGATTTTTTTGATTTTTTACTATTAAGTTTGTAGGGATAAATGACATCTGTGACATTAATATTTTTATCTACTAAACAATCATAAAAAGTAGGTGTACCTGGTTTTATTGCTAGAGAATTTGTCAGGTCTCTTTGATTAGGGTCAAAATCCACAATCAAAACTTTCTTATTATACAGAGATAAGGTTGCTGCTGTATTAACTGTAGTTGTTGTTTTTCCTACGCCACCCTTATTGTTATAAACTGCTACTGTTAATGCTTTTTTTGGTTTATCAATTTTTTCTTTAATTGATGTGGCGATTTTGATGATATTTTCTGGATTAATTTCCAGACAAACTGTCGCTGGATGAATAACTTTTCCATGCTTTCTAAATAATTGGATGTGATTAGCATTGGTAATTATTCCCCACTTCACTGCTTGACAATTTTCTGCTAATAAATACCGTTTAATTTGTTTAAAAGTATCTTTATATCCTTTTGAACCAGGAGCTAAATTAAGATTCCGTTTTTTCAATTCTACGAGAATATCTGGATTAGTTTTGGTTTGATTAAATATGTCATTCTCCATATTATGACGTAGAGCATGATCGACTGGATCGGTACCGCTTCTTGTATAAAAAGAAGGCACTCGTTCATTTACTTCAAAACCCAGAAAATTAAATAATTCAGATGCAAAAATATCACTAACTTGCGCTTCATTTGCATCCTCCGGCAGATTTTTCGCCAAAGCATCTACAAGAGCTTGATTTTTCACAGCACTATCCATCTGTCGTTAATTTTTTTGACTTTAACTATCAGCTTATCACGACAAGTATTGCAAAAAATCTCAATTTTATCTACTTACTTAACTTACCTATATGTACTTATAAGCTCGATTAGCAGTAACCGGATTAAAATTCGTATCTACAAATTGCACGGGGCTAAAAGTATCAATCCACAAATGAGCGCCACATCCAGCCGGGTTGTGAGGTCGATAAACAATTCGACAAGGACCTTTGATTTCTAGTTGATAACCATATTTATTGTGATTAGTCTGCTTCACAGAAACTACTGGTTTGATATCTTTTAGTGGGTTATTTGCATTGCGCTGAATGATATGCTGATTAACATGAATCATTGTCGGTTTAGTACGCCTCCGCTTACACCAAACACCTTTCGGTCCTCTGGTACCAGGAGAAATTACAGGCATCTCATGATCTTCTGGCCCAGAAATGGGAATTTTCCAGAAGCCATTTTCCTTGTAAGCACCTTTGACCCTACCTTGAGCCAATAATACCCGCAAACGTTGACCGGAAATACCTAGTAAATATGCTGCTTCTCTAGTTCCAATAATTTTTTCTTTAACCATTGTACAATAGTTTTTTGACAAAATGATAACTAATAATCAAAAAATACTTTAACTTATTTTCTAGCTAAAAATCACTAACTGCTCTATAAAACTGATACAAAGCGTCACATAAGGTGACAATCTGATAGCGAAGCTCCTCCGTAGGAGGCTGTTTACTTCCTGCTTCCACTGAGGCCGTCGGCGGTTACTCATCCACAGGCATTCACGGTCGAGCCGACCGCATTTCTCAAATTAATACTGGCGTTTAAATCTCGATCTATTGACAAGCCACAGTCAGGACAATCATAAGTTCTCAGGCTTAATGGCATATCTTGGACATGACCACAGTTAGAGCAAGTTTTTGATGATGGGAAAAACTTGTCAACTACTACTAACTCAGAACCGTACCACTGGCACTTATATTCAAGCTGTCTCCTAAACTCATAAAAACACTATCTGCTAACTGATTTAGCTAGCTTATGGTTAGCTAACATTCCACTGACGTTCAAATCTTCAATTACTACACTGCCGTGGTTGTTATAGTCGATGTGGCGTATTACCGCCCGCACCTCTACTTCAAAACCCTGCGTGCGACTTTCACCGCACAAGGCTCCTAGCAGTCTATGGCAACGTATCATGTGAGATACAAAATCCTTTGATTAAGACTAAACTTGGTCAGAGTCCAGTGATTCCTAATCTTCCACTATTGTTTTCAAGGAGTGTCTAATCCTACCGCCTTGGAGCTTCTGCTTCCGGGTCGCTTTGCATTCGACTAACGAGCAAGGCAATTACAGGTTAAAAGCTTCTGCCCTGTACGCATAGTTTCAGCGAGCTTCACTCTAGGTGTCTAAGCATCATCACCTATCCAACTACCGTTTCTCGACTGCCGGGGGCAATTCTGTTCCCCCATCCTACCCGTCAAGTGAGAATTCCGAGCTTCCCTCCTACTAACTAAATAACCTATTTTAGTCAGACTCACTTGCCGTTTTTCCTCGTTCCGAGTTACAGATTATTTTGACGGTTTAGGGCTGTCCAATTCGCCTACACGATTCCCAGGGATGCGTCTAATGCCAAAATATTACGCGGGATTTCCTCGTGTGCGGTCAAGAGATAAGAGGTGGTTCTTGCCGTACTTTGAGGCGCTTTTTCAGGACATTCCGCCCCGGTACCCATGCCGTCTCCCCATTACCCCCAGTGTGCCTACCACTATACGCTCTGGTTGGGGCCTGTTGCCAGCTTCACTCTGCTAGTGGAAAGGTCTAGCTCGGTGTGGCCAGGTCGGGAGTCTGCCTTCCCTTGGCAGGTGGGACTTTCACCCACATCCGTGACTCAGTTATTCATTGAGCTTAATTGCTCTTTGAACCCTGTTCATACCCCTCTAGTTTCTAGAGGCTCCTAACAGGAACGAGTCGCACTTTGGCTAAGTATGTTGTTAATTTATGAAGTGCATCTTTACGGATATTAGCTACTCGTCTATGCTGTTTAGCTAACTTGATTACAGCCTTATACCAATTACGAGAATGTTTAACTTTTCTACTAACTTGGCGTTGCAATTTTGCTAGCTTGTTTTGAGCTTTACGGTAAGGTTTAACACTGTTGAAAACTTCGCCAGTGCTTAAGGTTGCTAAAGTTTTTACACCTAAGTCAACACCTACTACATCAGTAATTTTTTCTGTTGAAGTCGGGGTAAATTCAAAAGCTAAACTTAGGTACCAATCATCAGCTTGTCTACTAATAGTTATTTTCTGAGTAGTTGCTTCAATTGGTTCATAGGTTTTCACCATGCCAATAAAAGGTAATTTGTGACTCCAACCATTTAATTCTATTGGCTTTCCAAAATTATCAATTGTAAAAGAATCGTGTTTACCTTTCTTCTTAAACCTTGGATATTTACCTAACCCTTGAAAAAATCTCTTAAACGCTTCACCCAAGTTGATCAAAGCATATTGATAAACTTTAGATGACAAGCTCTTCATCCAGGGATAAAGTGGTTTAGTGTGATTAGTGAAAACTTCTCTCAACTTACGAGCATTAGGCTGATAACCGTCTCTGTAAGCAGCATTCCACAAACTCAAACCCCAGTTATAAACCCATCTTGAATAGCCCGCGTGTTGAGCCATCAAAGTTTTTTGTTTATTATTTAATTTGAGTTTGGTTCTGATAGATTTCATGGACATTGAGCGCAGTCTATCTAATGGTATGCTTTTTAACGAATTATACCCTTATTCGTTGATTAAGTCAATTCTCCTCCTCATTTAACAAAATAAGGTAAACAAGATTTTTTATTTTTTGATTCTTGATTTATAAGTGAAACTTGAGGTGAGAAATCAAGATTCTTCTTTCCTTCTGCTATCCTTAGTAGATAGGCAGTTGTATAGTAACCCTACCTGTAATTTCTTTAATTTTTAACTTTTTACTTTTAATTTTTGACTTAAATTTATGCTCAGAGCTGGAATTGTCGGACTACCCAACGTCGGAAAATCTACTTTATTTAATGCTTTGGTTGCTAATGCTAAAGCGGAAGCTGCTAACTTTCCATTTTGCACAATTGAACCCAATGTTGGTGTGGTTTCGGTGCCAGATGAGCGGTTAAATGTGCTGACTAAAATTTCTAATTCTGCTCAAACTGTTCCTACTAGAATTGAGTTTGTTGATATTGCTGGTTTGGTTAAAGGTGCTAGTAAAGGAGAGGGATTAGGGAATCAATTTTTGTCTAATATTCGAGAGGTGGATGCTATTGTTCAGGTAGTCCGTTGTTTTGATAGTGAGGATATTATTCATGTTTCTGGTTCGGTCGATCCAGTGCGAGATATTGAGGTAATCAATTTAGAGTTGGCTTTGTCCGATTTAGCTCAAGTTGAACGTCGAATTGAACGGACTAAAAAACAAGCTCGTACCAGTAAAGATGCTCAGGCAGAATTGGAAGTTTTGACAAAATTAGAGGGGATTTTAAATGAAGGTAAGTCAGTGAGAATGGCTGACTTAAATGAAGATGAATCTTTTTTTAATTAAGCCTTTAAATCTGTTAACTTCTAAGCCGATAATTTATGCTGCTAATGTGTCAGAGGATGACTTAGCTAGTGGAAATGATTGGGGGTTGAAAAAGTCCGCAATATTGCTGCGGTAGAAAATGCTCAAGTTGTGATAATTTCAGCTCAGGTAGAATCAGAATTAATTGAGTTACCGGAGGAAGAAAGAGCTGATTATTTAGAATCTTTAGGAGTAGAAGAAGGTGGGTTGAAATCTCTAATTAAAGCAACTTATGAATTATTGGGATTGCGCACTTATTTTACTACTGGAGAGAAAGAAACTAAGGCTTGGACAATTCAAGCTGGAATGTTAGCTCCTCAAGCTGCTGGTGTAATTCATACTGATTTTGAACGGGGTTTTATTCGAGCAGAAACAATTGCTTATGAGGATCTAGTAGCGACTGGTTCAATGACTGCTGCTAAAGAAAAGGGTCTGATGAGGAGTGAAGGTAAAGATTATGTTGTGAAGGAAGGAGATGTTTTGCTCTTCCGATTTAATGTTTAGATTTCTATTAATTTAAGGAGAAAAAATGAGTATTGTAGAACTTTTGATTCTTTGGTTTGTTACTGCTCTTAGTTTGTTTATTATTTCTAAGTTGCCAACGGGTGTAGAAATTGATGACTTTAATATTGCTTTAATTTCTTCAGGAGTTTTTGGGCTATTGAATGCTTTAGCTCGCCCACTTTTGGTTACTTTAGCTTTGCCTATTAAGTTTGTGCTTTCAGAAGATCTTTTTATTCTACTGATGAATATTGCTATCTTTGGTTTAGCTGCTTGGTTTGTCACTGGGTTTCGGTTACGCTGGGGATTTTGGAGTGCTTTGATTGGTGCTTTAGCATTAGGTTTTATTAATTCTATTCTTTATAAGTTACTTAACCAAGTATTAGTAAGTTAGGCAGCAGTTAAATTATCAACATTTATGGGTGATTTTAGGTTTCTTTAAAATTGATATCTAGTAAATTATCCACTTTTTGTGTAGAGAAGTAGGGAGTAGAGAAGTAGGGAGTAGGTAACTACTAATTATATCTACCTTCTCTACCATTAGTTTCATATCTAAGCGTTACCTGCGGTGCATCCATTAAACAGAGTTTAAATTCCCCTACAAGTATTATCAATTCCATGATTCTGAGTATTAGTTTGATTTCTGAGTATTTGAACGAGTTTGATTTTTGATTTTATAGTAAAAACCTAATTATATTAAGCCTAGCTTCTCAAAGTAGAGTTATAATTTTTCTCTGTTTTCTACTTCTTCACTTCATAAATAAAAATAATCTATACAAGCAAGAAAGATTTAGTATAACAAAAACCTAAATTTACAACATTTTCAAAATTTTCAAAGTAGATAAAGTATAAAATTCTCGGGTTTTATACCAATTTAAAAAAAGAATGCTACAAAAAAGTAGACCTTGATTGGATATGCTGAAAAATAGCTAATTCAGTTCATTTGAGATAGTTATTTATATCGTTTCCCCCTTTTTTTCAATATTTATCCTTTCTTCCTTCTTTTCTCTTCCTTCTTTCTTTATTCTACCATTTGTAACAAACATTTATAAAATTGGTATTAGATTAGAACAGATTAAAAGCTTAAAATTTTTCCTTCTTATTTCTTCCTTCTGTTATACTTGTTAAAACAATTCCAATCTAGAAGACTAACTGTTAACTGTTAATTTTTAATTGATTTAATCTCTACTCCCTACTTACAAATATTAAACAAATTTTTCACAGGTACTTATTATTACACTGACAATTATCATCTTTTATTCAGGGTAGCTTAATAGAGAAGTAGTATTAGAGTCTATATAGTTCATAAAAATATAGTCAAATATGACACATCTTTATTTTGCAGGAGTTACCCTGACTGGGTGAACTACAACACCACGCCAGTTGCGTGACTGTCGGGGGACCCGCCCAACGCACTGGCTCCTCTATCCCATAGTCAAAAACATTTGGGACTGCTTTTCTCATAATGTTCAAAGAACCGTTGACGTAACTCATTAATTAATTTTTTGCTGGCGGTACGATTGCATTCCTCTTTTTATTCTTTTTCCTGAGAAAGTGACTTTATTTTTCTCACCTTCCTTGTACACTGGAATCAAATCATTATCTATAAAGCTTGCTTTTGACGTATAAGATTCTTCTGTAATAATTACATCTATTCCTACCATCTTGGCTTTATAAGATAACATTTCTATTAACTTGTTATAGGGAACACAGACAAAATATGAAATGTTTCTTTTCCCTAAACTTATCTTCTGCTTCCATTCTTCATTGTGCCCAATTATCAGAGTTCCTATTTTATGATTAATCAGGGTATTAATAATTAAACGAGATGATTTATGAAGATAGTCATTGATTTTGAATTCTCTCTTTAACATAAGCTTTTTTAGTCTGAGGCTTGATTGATTTTCCTGGAGTTGAGATTGTAGGAAGCTTTTCACTTTGTTATAGTATTGATTGATAGATTTTAACGGTCTGCCATTTATCAAGAGTGGTTTTATTCCGGCTTGATTAAAAGTTAATGTAGCTAGATTGTTTAATCCTATATCAATACTGGCACAACGATTTTTCTCTAGCTCGTATTGTTTTTCACATTTCTCATAAATCACCTCAATTACATAATGGTTAAGTCTAGGGATGAGACGAACTTGTTTAATTTGTGAAGTAGGTACTAATGTTTTTATATAAATCCCTGTTTTACTGGGATTAATAATTCCTTGTTTTAATTGTCTCTTGCTGATGGCTTGTGTGGTATAAACCACAATATTTCTTCCCGTTATTTTATTTTTATATCCAGGAAGACGAGGACGAGATTTAAACTTTGATGGGTTCTTTAGATAAACTTCGTTTGCTGCTAAAAAGCTTTTCGGTGTTTCTATCTAGTATCATCAATATTTGTTGAGAGACTTTAGCTGGTATTGCTTGATAATCTGATTGAGTAGAGAGTGTTTTTTGCAGGTCGTAATAGTGACGATAATTATTTTCAAAGATGAAAGATTGACGAACTAAATAATTGCCATAGTTATAAAGATTTTTTGACAAGAAACATAGTCTGTCAATTTCATCATAAAACCGATGATTTTTTGTATGGGATATGTCTCTCAACTAATCTCATAAATCAAGGGGTTAAAATTATATTAGGATTCGAGGATTTCGGAATTTTTCTGATTATTTAGTCTGGAACTAAGCGTGCCAATTTCATTATACTATTAAACATATTGCCTTTGAGTTATTAAATTTTGTCAAATATAAAGGCGCTCTTTTGCACAAATCAACGAAGATGTTTGACATGATTTGACTATATATGACTGTATTTACGTATAACTTTTATTATACTCCACCTAGATTAAAACTCCTAAAATGCAACAGGGGTTATTTCAGTTATCAGTACCTCCGCAATAAGGAGGCAAGAAAATACGGAATTCTCTTTTCTCTTTGTCGATTGGATATAGCGAGGTCTCCTCACCATTCAATCCTACAGGAAGCTCCAAAGATCGACCGCTTTTTATCCCCTTAAAAGAGCAGGGCTAATTCTTTGTCGTCAGAGAATATTTACAACCCTATATTTTTTTGAGATTCTGTGCTTCCCACACTCCCCACACTCCCCACCCCCTCCTTTTTTATCTGCTGACAATAAATTGACCCTGCCTGAAAAGGGGATGCTTTAGACCACGATTTTTCGGTAAAAGTTTCAGAGTTTTTACAAATCATTTGGAATTGCTATAGTTGATGAAAAAGGTAATTTCTGCAATATTCGGAGCTATCTTTGTAGTGCTATAACAGAGATATTGATGAAATTTTAATTGTTTTATTTGAGGGTTAGTCGTACAAACTATTAGTAAATTTATCAAAAAATAAATTGTATATGTTTATTAAAATTTCCGGGCTATTTTGTTTTTTTAGAGCACGTTTATCTAGAAAAATAGTATTGTGGATATTTGCCAGTATTTTAGTAATTGAGGCTGTAATTTTAATTCCATCTTATAAGCGTCGGGAAGATGAACTTCTTCGCCAACTAGAAGATGTTTCTGGAGCGATTTTTAATTCTATTGTGCGTCTAACTCAAACCAGTATGAAGTCTAATGGTATGTTTCAGGCAAAAGTCAAAACATTAACCCAAGACTCTGTGGTTTTGGGAGTCACAATTTATGATTTTCAGGGAAAGTTAATAGAAACAATTGGTGAAGCTCCTGATATAGACTTTGATGACCTCAAAAACAAAGATATTTTGCGTGTTAGAAGTCGAGATGGTAAACGGTATGATGTGGCATTGTCAGCAGATTATTTGGGAATTAATTACACATTAATTGCCCGTCATGATACTTCTAATATTCAGCCAAAGTTATATGCTTTTATTGGTAGAATTGCTGTGCTTGTAATTGTCATATCTCTTTTCGTTACTTTGGTGACAATGCTAGTTCTAGGAGTGTGTTTAATTTCTCCAGTTTTGAGGTTAAGAGATGATTTAATTGCTGCTGGAGAAGCTTTGAGTAAAAATGGTGACGGGGTTAAATTTTATTCTCTTTCTGTTCAACGGCAAGATGAATTAGGAGAGGTAATGGTGGCTTTTAATCAAATGTTTAATCGAGTTTCTAGAGAAATTGAGAAACGTAAGCAAGCAGAAAAGGTATTGTCTGCTGAACAAAAAAAATCGGAACGATTGTTGTTAAATATTTTGCCTAAACCTATTGCAGAAAAATTAAAGGAAGAACAGGAAAATATTGCTGAAAGTTTTGCAGAAGTAACTATTTTGTTTGCTGATTTAGTAGGTTTTACTCAGTTATCAGAAAATATTCCTCCTACAGAGTTAGTTAATTTACTTAATGAAATATTTTCTTGTTTTGATGAGTTAACTGATAAATATTGTTTGGAAAAAATTAAAACTATTGGAGATGCTTATATGGTAGTTGGAGGTTTACCAAATCCAAGACAGGATCATGCTGAAGCAATTGCTGAAATGGCTCTGGATATGCAGCAGGCAATTGTTGATTTTAATCAAAAAAATAATATGCAGCTTAGTATTAGAATTGGCATTAATACTGGTCCTGTTATTGCAGGTGTTATTGGTAGAAAAAAATTTATTTATGACCTTTGGGGTGATGCTGTTAATACTGCAAGTCGAATGGAATCTCATGGTGTATCTAATGCTATTCAAGTAACAGAAAAAACTTCTAATTATTTAAAAGAAAAATATATATTAAATCCCAGAGGAACTATTATGATTAAGGGTAAAGGAAGGATGAATACATATTTTTTAATTGATAGAAATAATCACTCATCAATTTAACGCTATATCTGGCGTTCGAGGAGCTGGGTCAGCCGTATCGCTCAATTTATTGATTATGAAGGTCATTTCAGTTATCAGTTAGCCTCCTATGGTCGGAACTGCGTTATCAGTACCTCTGCAATAAGGAGGAAAGAAAATACGGAATTCTCTTTTCTCTTGGTCAATTGGATATGGGGAGGAGACCCGCTCTTGACAGATCCGCTTCAAAGTACGCCATCCCTTGACCGCTTTTTATCCCTTTAAAAGGGAAGGCTTTAGACCACGATTTTTCGGTAAGGTAGTGGGAGTTGAAGGGTTGGAAGGGAAGTGCAAAAAAGTACCTTTTGTTAATATGAATTGTAAGCATTCAACTATCAGCAGTCAGCTATCAGCAATTAGTAATGAATAATTACTTCTGAGGTTTTTTCCAGGAACTTTGGTAGTAACTTTTTATTCTTTTTCAATTTCAAAGGTTGCTTTTACCTTCCCTAAAATTAATAGCTGATAGCTAATAGCTGACGGCTGAATGCTTACTATGAATTAAACTATCAGAGCAGACTGCAAAAAGCTATTGAGAGTAGAATAGAGCTTATGATAATATTGAAAGTTAAATGATGACTACTGAAGCGGATAATTAGAAAAAGTTATCTGCTATAAAATTACTAAACTACCAGAGGAAAATAGGATGGAAAATACTGTAAATTGTCCAGAAGATTGTCTTAATGGATGTCTTTTGGGTGATAAATGTCCGAATCAGAATTATGCCAAAGAAACATCAAAATTTATTGATAATACTCCCTTGGATAAAATGTTGGAAATAGCTGAAGAAGCAGTTATGAAGAAAAGAATGGCTCCTCCTAAATGGGTAATTCCTGAATTTCCTAAGTAAAAATAATCTGAAATAAAAAGCGGTAGTTTTCAGCATTTTCGGCACTATCGCTAACTTTTTAATTAATTTAATGCATTAATCAATAATATAATTTAGGCGATCGCTTCTCTGATAACTCAACATTTTTGAGGATTTTAGAATAGAATTTAATGCCAACTTGATAAGTGTTTGTGACAAATGGTATCAGCGAGGAAGAAGTAATACCAAATTGATAAATGTTTGCTACAAATATCTAGGGTATTTCTTAGAAGTCAGGAGTCAGGATGAATAGGTTGAATACCATTTTTGATGTCGTAAATTATCCTTTTCGCCAAACAGATATTTCATATAAAGTCTTTTAATGGCGCTTATTATTCGTAACATTCTTTTTTCATACATGGTATAAGAGGAAAGAAGTCAGAAGTAATAAACAAATCAGAAAAAAAGTAGAAAAAATCGAAATAGCTAGCTTATATAGCAGGGAACAGGGAAAAGTAGGAAAAACATTTCCCTGTCTTACGGTTTATCATCCGCATAAGTGAAACACCAACTCGTTCTTTGCTATAGGATTAGAGAAGGTATTTTTAGGCATAATTTTCAGCCTTTTTTTTTCTAGCATTATTTTTTCAGGCGTTTAATAAATAAAAATCAAATCAAATTTACAGAGTAATATTGTAAGCATTTCCTGCGGACTGCTGCGCAAACAGCTATTAGCTGTCAGCTATCAGCTCTCATGATAAAATTTATATAAATATAGACTTTAAAGCAAACTTTGGTAGTAAGTATAAATTATACCTCAATTAGTAAAGCTTTTATCTCAAACTAAAGGCAATAGCTGAATGCGAGCCCATCCCGCAGGGAAGTGCTGAAGTGCTGAAGTGCTGAAGTGCTGAATGCTTACTTAATATTAAATCCGGTTCTCATACATCTCTTATTTCTATACCCTAACTGCTTGATATAAATAAACTTATACCTATTCCAAAAATAATGCTATACTTCACTAAGATTTCAGTTATTAAGTAATAATAATGATTCAGTAATGTTTGTAAGGATTATCGGCATTAAGTCAAGATATTTTAATGTCTTTAAACCCTACGATATACTATGTACAGACGTTGCATACAACGTCCCTACAATCTATTCTCAAGGAGATGTAGCAATAATGCGTGAGTTATGGTATTAATTGATATTTAAAAAGGGGTTCTGAAAATCGGATTAAGTATAATTTTAAAGGAAAAGCTATTTATGCTTGAAACTATTCAATTGCCAGAAGAAATAGTAATAGATATTAATCAACTTCTGCGAATATTTGCTATAGGAATAATAGGAGTAGTCGCAATTGTCGGAATTCGTAAACTGCCTGAATTAATCAGCAAGATAGTATCTACAGAAATTTCCGAAGCATATAAAATTATCATATCTCCGAATAAATTATTAATTGGAGTAGTTATTGCTTTAGCAATATCTGAGATAACTCTTCTAGCTGTTACACCATATTCCGAGCTATATATTCTGGAAATTACTCTTAGTTTAATTTTAACTATTACAACTACATGGTTAGGTTTTCAATTTGCTAAAAAGTTTTTTGATGTTTATCTAATAGAAGCAGCATTTAGAAGCGATCAAAAAGCTAATAGTGACTTATTTGTAGTAGGTAAATTTATTGCTAACTTTATCATTATTGTATTAGCTATTATTATTTTTGCTCAGACTCATCAAGTTAATGTATTTGGTATTATTGCTAGTTTAGGAGTCGGAGGTATAGCAGTTGCTTTTGCTGCTCAAAATACTTTAAGTCAATTACTCGGCGGTATCGTACTTTATATAGATAGACCTTTTGTTGTAGATGATTATATTGGTTTGCCAGATGGTACTTTTGGCAGAGTTGAATCTATTGGTTTACGCTCGACTAAAATTCGTTCTTCTGGAAAAGGTACTTTAATTATTATCCCTAATAATTCTCTGACACAAGTAAATATTGAAAACTTTACTGCAGCGAAGAAAGTTATGTCTATTTTATACTTAACTTTTTATCGTTATGTAGATATTGAAGAACAAGCATTAATCCGCCAAGTTATCTTAACAAGTACCAGTGATATATTTGGCATCGAGCCGCGCAATACTAATATTACTTTTAAAGATTCACAAAGTTCTACTTCTCAAGATATAACTCAAGCACAGATTACATTTTTTATTTTAGGCTCTGGTAAAGTATCTATGGATTTACGTCGTCAAATGTTGGATAATGCTAGTCAAAGAATTACTTTGAAACTTAAGGAATATGGTATTGCTTTTGATATAGAGCAACCAAGTATATATGTGGATTCACCAATTACGGTTTAATAGTTTAGTTTCTTATGTTTTTTCAAGTATAATTAACGAAGTCAATCAGCTATATGTTCTTTTGGAAGGTTCTACCATTCCTCAGTATCTAATTTTTTTTATATTTGCCCTGGGAGCTGTATTGATAGGAAAATATACGCCAGGAATAGTGCAATTAATTATTAATAAGTTTTTGCCTAGTTCAAGCAAAGAAATTACTAACAACTTTATTAGTCCACTGACAAAACCTTTCCAAGTTGCAGGAACATTTATATTAATTTCTCTATCCTCAGTTTGGCTGGAAGAATACAAAGCATTATACAATTTCTTTAATCCTTTAATAGTTCTTGCTGTAGTGATTAGTATTGCCTGGTTAGCTTCCCGTTTATTTCAGCAAGTACTCAGGATATATGGCATTGAAATTATTCGTAAATCTGGCTTAGAAGCTGATGAATTACTCTTAGTATTTGAGACTATAGTAAATGTAGTAATCGGATTTATTGCCACAATAGGTTATGCTCAAAGTCAAAGATTTCCATTGACAGGCTTATTGGCTGGAGTATCCATTGGTGGTGTGGCTATTAGTTTTGCTGCTTCCAAAACTTTGGAGCAATTGTTTGGTACTGTTGTATTGTATTTAGACCGTCCTTTTATTCCTGGAGATTATATTCGTTTTTCATTAGGAGAAGGTGAGATGTATGGCAGAGTAGAATCTATTGGTTTGCGCTCTACAAAAATCAGGAAAGCTGCCACAGGTACACTATATATTGTTCCTAATAATCAATTAGCCAATGCAGGAATTGAGAATATTACCCGTGGTAAAAAAGTGATGGTCTTATTATATTTAGACTTTACTAAAAAACTGATAGAACGAGAAAAAGCTCTAGTTCAGCAAGTGGTTAAAAATAGTACAGATTCAGTTTTTGGTATTGACCCAGGAAGTACAAAAATAGCAGTATTTGACCATGAACATACAGATAAATGTCGGGCGAGAATAACTTTCTTTATTCTCGGTTCTAGTGAAAATTCTATCCAATTAAGAAAGCGACTTTTGGAAGTTGCTAATCAAACGATTTCTAAGGAGCTGAAAAAATTTGGCATTGAATTTTATCTACAAGAACCAAATATTTATGTTGACTCCCCAATGACTATTTAGGGTTTGGTGAAAAAGTATTATGAGGGAACTTAGGAGTCAGGAGTCAGGAAGAACAAAGAATTATAAAGGAAGTAATCGGAAGAATTTTCGCTTGATTTTTCTACCCTTGTCTGCGAAAAATACTAACTTTTTGCAGTTATCTAAAACCTTTATCTATAAATACTTAGAGAGCTAATCAGCAAGCTCTATTTAAGACAGTGTATTTCTTAGTTCCTATTTTTTTAAGTTCATATAGCTAAAGAAAGAAAAAGAAATAACAATCATAAATCAGAATATGGCTAAACAATATATACCTAATGCTTTCTTAAAACTTGAAGATTCTCAAGTCAATGCTATCTTTGCTTGGAGTCAGCGTCCACCAGAAATTATTCATTATCAATCTTGGTTAACTATTTTAGAAATATTTGTGCATGAACACGATATTGAATCTGCTTATAAAATATTTCAACGAGTCCAATCAGCGAATAATCAAAAAGAAATCACCGCAAAACTTCAACAATATCAACATCTAAAAATCATGCCATAATTTTCTTATCAGATAAAAGTTTACTCCTTTTTGGGAAAGGATTTCGTAGCTTTATCGAAAAAGAAGAAGAATATGAACTAGCATCCCTTAGTCAAAATAACTATCAGATACTAAACCAATTTTTTTCTGAAGCTAATCTTAAAAATGATTTAGAACAGATAAAGACACCTGATAGTTTTTTTCAATTAGTTATCTATTTAGAGAAAATCGGTTTTTTATCACCCTCTACCCATAATCTTAATTGGGGAGACTTGAAAAAGACAGTTCCTATTTGTCAAGCATTTGGGTTAACCAGAGGAACACCAGTTGACCGATACTATTTAAGTCAATTTCTTCAAGAAGTTCAACCTCAAATAACTGGCAAAATACTAGAAATTGGTGGTACTCCTAAAGATAAAGACTTTTATGAAGTTAACCCTGGTTCATCCTATCAAGTGATGAATATCGAACCAGGGTCAGGTATAGATATAATAGGTGATGCTCACGATTCTTCAGTAATTAAACAAGAGTCTTTTGATTCTATTATCACTTTTAATGTCCTAGAGCATTGTTATGCACCTTGGCAGGTCGTACAAAATATTTATACTTGGTTAAAACCGGGAGGAAAATGTTTTGCAATGGTTCCCAGTGCAATTAGACTTCATGCTACACCAATGGACTATTGGCGACCTTTACCAGATGCTTTTGCTTGGATGTTTAGAAATTTTTCTTGGCACAAATTATATGTTTATGGTAATGTGATTACCGTAATAGCTAGTTATCATGGCATATCTACTGAAGAATTAACTACTGAAGAATTAGATGCTTTTCATCCAGATTATCCAGTAGCAACTTGTATTGTCGCTCAAAAATAATCAACTATAATTACTTAGTGTCTTATGACTTCTATTATTTTTGATATCCATCCAGAAATTAGTATTGTTTTATGTACATATAACCGAGAAAAATATTTAACAAAATGTATTGATAGTGTGCTTGATCAAACCTTCAAAAATTGGGAATTGTTAATCGTGGATGATGGTAGTTGCGACCTTACATTTTCTGTTGTTAATTTTTACTTGGAAAAATATCATAATATTCGTTATTTGAAGCATCGAAATCGAAAAGCAGCCTTGTCAAAAAATGCAGGAATACAGGCTTCTTTAAGTAATTATATTACTTTCATTGATAGTGATGATACCTATAAAATTAATCATTTAGAATCTCGATTAGAATATATGCAAACCCATCCAGATATTGACTTAATTCAAGGGGAATTTTTTAGTGATGAAGAAATTTTTGTAGTGGATTATTTTCAACCAGAAAAACTATTAATTTACGGAACTGTGTGTTAGGACCAACTTTTTTTGGTAAGCGAAAAGTCTTTTTTGAGTTACAAGGTTTTAAAAATATTGTCTATGGAGAAGACACAGATCTTTGGGAGCGTGCAGAAAAAACCTTTAAAACGGCAAAACTAACAGCACCAGAAACCTATTATTATACAAGAGCTGAAACCACTATTACGAAAACTGTGTTAGAAGAAAAGGGGTAAATACAGAAAGCAAAAGCTTATCTAAAGTTCATCAAATTTACTCATAACTATAGCTATTAAACTAAAATGAGTAAGTTTGCTTAGTTGTCTATTCATTGAGTCGTTATCACCTACAATTAAGGCATGAAGCTAGTTGAACGTCATGTTATTACCAAATCACATTATTTGTGGTCAGAAATAGACCACAAGGCTTTTTTGTCGAAAAATTTATTCAATTTAGCTAACTATTATTATCCGGCCAACATTTCTTTGAAAACAAAAATAAACTAAGCTTTAATCAACTGTATCACCAGGTATCTAAAAGTGACGATTATCAAGCTTTACCTACCAAAGTAAGTAAGCAAATAATCAGAAGATTAGACTCAGCTTGGAGTAGTTATTTTGTGGCTTTAAGAGAGTGGCAAAAACAGTCAAATAAATTTTTAGGGAAACCAAAAATTCCCAAATATAAACATAAGACATGCATGCCGAAATCTTCTGCCCTATCCTCATGAATCAATTTCTAAAAAAGCCTTGAAAAAAGGAATTTGTCACTTATCCATGAGTGAAATGAAAATTCCCACTTCACAGACAGAAATAATAGAGACCAGAATTATCCCCAAAAGTAGCTGTTACATAATAGAAATAGTCTATGAAAAAGCGGAGGAAACAACAGAAAATCAAGAAGTAGCAGGAGTGGATTTAGGAGTAAATAACTTAATGGCTGTAACGACAAATCAAACAGGAATATCACCTAAGCATGATTAAAGGCAGACCATTAAAAGCAATTAACACCTTTTATAATAAACAACGCTCTTATTTACAATCTCAACTAAAAACTAACCACAATAAAAATAATTCTCATCGGTTAAAAAAAATTAACTCACAAAAGAAATAGTCGAGTAGAAAACTATCTGCATACAGCAAGTAAAAGAGTAATAGATTGGTGTGTAAACCATGAAATAGGAACCTTAATTATTGGGCAGAATCAAAATTGGAAACAAGAGATAAAATTAGGGAAAAAGAACAATCAACAATTTGTGAATATCCCTCACTATAAGTTAATAGAGATGTTAAGATATAAAGCCCAACTAAGAGGAATAAAAGTAATAATAACAGAAGAATCCTATACATCTCAATCAAGCTGTTTAGATGGGGATGATTTACCGAAATATGGAGAACAAAAACCGAAATTTAGTGGAAAAAGAATAACAAGAGGATTGTATAAAACCAGGGAAAATAAATTATTAAATGCAGATGTCAATGGGTCGTTGAACATTATTAAAAAAGTAATTCCTGATGTCTTTGACCAGGGAATAAAGGGTTTGCCGTTTAACCCTGTAGTGCTTGATCCACTTGCGTTTGACTAAGATTTCAGGCTTTTGAGTAAGTTTGAGTAAGTTTAGTTGAGCGGTATAAATAACAGTGCGTGACACCTGTGGGGATGGCAAATGAGCATTCACAACTCCGTTCTACTAAACTTACCGAACAGCAACGTTGAAGGCCCCCGTGTTTTAACCGGGGGATGAAAACCCTATTCCCTGCTATGTATATCAATGGAAATTTTCCATGAAAAAACGACTGACTAAAATTGAATTATTTAAGCAAGCGATGAACTTTTCAGCAGGTCACTTCACTATATTTTCAGATAGTGAAAGAGAAAATCTGCACGGTCATAGTTTTTCTGTATATGTCATGTTCGAGGCTGAAGTTATGGAAAATGGTACAGCCTTCAATTATGGTATTTACAAAAAAATTATCTTTGATACTTGTCAATTGGTTGATGAAGTTGTTCTACTACCATTAAAAAGTCCTTATCTGAGAATAGAATAATCAGATGAATATGTCTATGCTTTCTTCAATAGCGACAAAGAGAAAATACCATTTCTTAAACGGGATGTAAAGTTGCTTCCGGTGCGAAATATTACTGTAGAGGAGCTTTCTCATTGGTTTTTGCAACAATTACTTGTTCATGTAGAAGAAAATCAAGAGCATTTGATTCAGGCAATAGAAGTTAAAATATTCTCTGGTCCTGGTCAGTCAGGTAACAGTTTTTGGAGTAAAAAATGAGCAAAAAATACTTAATTATAACTGGTGGAAGTCGTGGCATAGGATTGGCAATAGCTAAACTATTTCTGGAACAGGAATTTCAGGTTATTAACCTTTCTAGAAATTTATGTCCGTTGCCAGATGTAGTTAATATTAAGGTAGATTTAACTGCAAAAAGTTTTGAGGAAAATTTGAAACAAGAGTTACTACCTCAATTAGAAAATTCTGAAAGGGTGATTTTAGTTCACAATGCTGCCAGGTTAGATAAGGATAATGTAGAAAATATTCAAGCCAATAATTTACGAGATATCTTGGAAATTAATATGGTTGCTCCAACTATATTGAATCAGATAGTCATGCCAAAAATGTCAAAGGGGTCTGCCATTATTTACGTGGGTTCCACTCTCTCAGAAAAGGCGGTGCCTGGTGCCTTTAGTTATGTCACTTCTAAACACGCAGCAGTGGGGTTAATGCGAGCCACTTGTCAGGATTTAATGGATCGAGGCATTCATACAGCTTGTGTTTGTCCTGGTTTTACCGATACCCCAATGTTACGAAATCATCTTCATCATGATGAGACAATTATTGAGCAGATAAAAACTATGAATGCTCAAAATCGTTTAATCGAACCTTCAGAGATTGCACAAACCATTTATTTTGCAGCTACTAACCCTGTTATTAATGGTGCAATACTCCATGCAAATATGGGGCAAAAAGAAAGATAAGAAATGGCAACTACTCAAGCTAACCCTTTACCGAAAAATTGGGTTTAAAGCCTCGCCCTTGTAGGGCGACTTTACTAGATTTTAGGATGTCAAACTAACCCAAATATATTGCAAATAAACCACCCATAGAATAGGAAAAATATTAATCCTTCCCAACGAGTTACTTGTTTATCTTGAGTGACAAAAAAGAACATTATTGTTCCTGCCAATAAAACCAATAACCCACCACCAATAACATCTTCAGGAATTACTAAATTGCCTGTTAATCTTGGTACTCCCATTACTACTAATGAGTTAAAAATATTAGAACCTAAGACATTTCCTACGGCAATTTCTGGGTTCCCTTTTTTAGCAGCAGAAATTGTAACTATTAACTCTGGCAATGAGGTACCAAGGGCGACTGCACTTAAAGCAATTAATTCCTTAGCAATATTGAGTATTTCAGAAATTTTAGTAACTGATTCAATTGTATAGGTTGCCCCCAAAAAGACAAATAATGAACTAGCAATCACAATGACTATTTGTTTAAGTGGTAAAGTTTTCTTTGAGTTTCCATCTCCATCTCTTTCTGACCCTTGTTCTTCCTTACCGCTACTAATAGTGTAGAAAACATAGATAACATATCCCAAAATACAAATAATAGCTTCATTTGTAGAAAAATTATTATCTAAAACTGTTAAACCTAATAAAAAAGCTGAACCAACAAATAGTGGTAAATCTACATTAATTAGTTCATATTGTATCCTTAAAGGACTACTGATCAATGATGCAGTACCAATAATCAAGAAAATATTAGCAATATTGGAACCAACGACATTACCAAAAACAATTTCAGAGGAGTTTTGATATACAGCGATAATAGATGATACTAATTCTGGTAGAGAAGTTCCTACTGATACTATAGTTACCCCAACTAAAAAAGGAGAAATTCCTAAAGATATGCCTATTTTTTCTGCTGCATCTGTAAAGAAGTCAGAAGCTTTAATCAGAGTGAATAAGCTGACTATAAATATTACGCTCCAGAAAATTAAGTCTTGCATTAGTTTATTCTTTCCATTTACATATATTTGTCGCCAATTCAAATTGAAGTTTTAGTGAGTATGTTTGTAACCATTTCCTGCGGAATGCTGCGCAAACAGCCGTCAGCTATCAGCTATCAGGTATTGTTTTTGAACTTGATTTAAACCCTATATTAAGGGTTCTTATTAAGCGAGAATTCAGTAATAATTAAATCTGACAAAAGCAGGTTCCTTTGACCTTAAAGTCTATATTCATTTAAACACTTCCGTAAGCATTCAGCTAGCCTCCTCTCGGAGGAACTGAGTTATCAGCTTCATTCCCCTAAATTGTATGAGTTGAAAATTCAAAACAAGTCTTTCTTGTGCTTAAATTTATAGGTAAATATGTAGTACAAGTTAAACGAATTTTTATTTCATTCATTCAAAAGCTGTTTGCGCAGCATGACCTAGGAATAGCTGACCGCTAATAGCTAAATGCTTACTGAATAATTAATAATTAAATAATTCTGGTTTAAGGCCTCCCCTTATTAAGGGGAAAAAATAAATAATATTTCTTTATATTCAATTCCGTAACGGTTTTAACCAGAGATAATTATCAATTATCCATTATCAATTATCAATTAATTAAGTATGTTTAATATAAAAGTTGACATATCTTCCATGATCGAAAGCTTTAACAGTTTGATAGTTGACTGCTGCTAAAAATTTCCTAAAATCCTTGATATGATTTTTGGCAATTTCAACTAACATATCAGGTCGATAGCTAGATATCAAATTTTTTGCTCCTTCCAAGACATCTATTTCTTTCCCCTGTACATCCATTTTAATAAAATCTACTTTTTCAGTAATTATTTCATCTAAAGGAACAACTACTAATTCTTGACCATTGATAATGGTATCGTCAATTTCTGTCAAACATAAATCTTTAGCTGGATGTTCTTTGATGAAAGATTTACCACTATTTTTGCCAAGAGCATAGCCTAATTTAGAAAAGTCAATATTGCTGACTTGATTAATTGAAATATGTCTCTTTAAAGCTGCAATAATTTCTGGATGAAACTCTATGGGAATAACTTTTGCTGCCTGGATAAATTTGGCAAAGTATACTAAATGATTGCCTGTATTTGCTCCAACGTCAACAATAACTGGAGCTGTTGATTTGAGGTTTTGTCTAATAAATTCTAGCTCGGCTAATTCATAAAAACTTCCACCTACATTAGCAATTTCTACGGCTAGATTTTTTCCTGTTATTTCAAATTTTATGGGGGTGTTTTGATAATTGAATGAAATTAGATTGTCTCCTTTGAGTAACTTATCAACTAAAGTTAACCAAATTTTTGCTGCTTGATAATTAGGGTTAATTCCTAGGGCTTTGTTAAATTCTGATTTAGCTTCTAAAAGTTTATTTTGTCTAATTAGTAAATTACCGATCGCTTGATGAGCTTGAAAACTTTTGGGCGATCTTTCTAATGCACGATGAAAGTAATTTAGTGCTTCATCAAATTTTCCTTGTTGAACTAGACTATTACCAATATTGCCATAAAATTCTAGGGCAGAATCTGGTTTGAGTTCAACTAATTTTTGCCAGTAGTTAATAGTTTCGTCTAATTGGTTTAACTCTTGTGTAATTTTGCCTAAGAGATAAAGTAGAGATATATTATTTGGCTCTATGGAAAAAGCATATTTATAGAACTGACTTGCTTCATCTAGTTTGCCCTGATTTTGCTCTATCAAACCTAAGTTAATGAGGGAAGGTACATGATTACTATCAGACTTTAGTATGTCAATATATGTTGACTCTGCTTCTTTTAATTTTCCTTCTTTTTGCAGATTTATAGCTTTTTGGAAATCTTGATTTATGTCTGTCATTGTTAGTTTGTTGGATGATTTTTTTGGATTTTAAACAGAAATTACTGTTGTTAAAGCAAATCAAAATATTAGTATATATTTTAATCTATTAGCTGTTATACCATTTTTCTGAATGTTTGCTACAAATACTTAAGGTGTTTTTAGTTGTCATACCATTTCTGAATAGTAATGCTATGTTTAATTACTATCTCACTACTTCCTACCTCTCCATCTCCCTATCTCCCCATTGCAAGATATATCGCAAACTTTTTGAGATTTCGTATCATTTAGAGGAGCCTTCAGATTGGGGACATCATTTCAGTTATCAGTTATCAGTACCGACCTCTGTTTGCGCAGCATGACCTAGGAAAGCCAGAGGCTGGAAAATACTGAATCAAATATTTTTTTCATCCCCTTAAAAGGCTATGCCTGATAAACATCTTTCTTAACAAAAAAATTGATAAATATAGACAAGTTATTTTATAGCATTTGAGAGGCTTTTTCCGGAGAAAAAGTGCATTGAAAAATACATTTTTTTGAGAACTTAAGTAGTTTTGCTTACCTATCTATACTCTTTCTCCCTTCTCACCTGCTCCCTACTCCCCTTCTCCCCACAAGGTTTTCAGGAGTTCCTTATCAGAGATAGCTTAAAAGAGGAGGCTTTAGGCCATATTTTTTGGTAAAGCAACCAATAGTCAGGAGAAATCAAATCTATTATGTTAGTCAAATAGATAAATTATCCTGATAGCTAACGGCTAATAGCTGAATTATTACTATCCCAGTAATAAGATTTTTGCTAAAAACCCTAAATATTTTGAGAGTTAAAAACGAAAAATCAAGCTGTTCAAACAAATTTTACTTAAACAAATAACCCTGTTAAAAATAGTGGGATAGGTTCGCTGACAATCGGCCTTACACAAAAAAATGTGTTTCTCTCTGTTACCGAATAATTAATAATTAATAATTAATAATTAAATAATTTGCGCCTTGAAGCCTCCCCTTTTAAGGGGAAAAAGCGGTCGAGGGATGGATGGGTTTCTTAACCATATTCAATCGACCAAGAGAAGAAATAATATTTCCTTATATTCAATTCCGTAGCAGTTTTAACCAGAGGTAATTATCAATTATCCATTATCAATTATCCATTAATGAACTGCTATACAATCCAACTTTGATGTCAGCAAGGGGTCTCCCGTTATACGAATGTTAACGGGAGGGGAATTGCCGACCAACAAATAAACCGCGTAGCGTCCGCTAGATCGGGGTTTTTTGGTAAACTCTTGATGTAGTCTCGAAGGATTTAGGCCACAGATAAATCTTTGCTTTTAGCGTATCGATTAATTTTTCATAATTTACTTGATTTACTCGAATTACTATCCGTTTATCAAAACGTTGGTTGAAGACCCGCGCTCTCCCGCACCTTTAGCGTCGGGATGAAAACCAATCAATGTTGCGGTTTGGCAAATAATTTGTTAGAATGTAAGTGTTGAAACTGAGTGAGTAGATGGTGGAAAAAGCGTACAAATTTAGATTTTACCCAACTCCAGAGCAGGAAAGTCTGTTGCGGAGAACTTTGGGATGTGTACGCCTAATCTACAACAAAGCTTTAGCAGCTAGGACTCAAGCCTGGCATGAGAAGAAAGAACGAGTGGGCTACAAGCAAACTTCAGCCATGCTAACTTCCTGGAAAAAGCAGGAAGAGTTAGATTTTCTCACAGAGGTCAGCAGTGTCCCATTGCAACAAGGCTTGAGACATCTACAGACTGCTTTCACTAACTTTTTTAGTGGACGGGCGAAATATCCTAACTTCAAGAAAAAGCGTATGGGGTGGTAGTGCTGAGTTTACCTCATCAGCATTTAAGTGGAAAGATGGTCAAGCATATTTAGCGATCGGGTGCAGAACCACTACCTATCAGGTGGAGCAGACAATTACCAGCAGGTTGTGTGCCTAGCACAATTACTGTTAGACTTGAACCTAGTGGTAGATGGTCTGTATCAATGAAGAGTTAATGATACCAGAGATTTAAAACTTAAGCCGATTAAGAAGCAAGTTGGTGTTGATTTAGGAATCACCAGTTTACTAACTACCAGCGATGGAGAAAAAGTTGCCAACCCAAAAAATCTGCAAAAGTTACATAAAAAACTAAGGTTAGCTCAGAAGTCCCTAGATAGAAAACCCGACAAAAAGTCTAATAACTATCATAAAGCCCGGTTAAAAGTAGCTAAAATACACGCCAAGATTAAAGACTCAAGGCTTGACTATACCCATAAGCGCGCCTACTCAACTGATTAGAGAAAACCAAACGATAGTAGTTGAGAATTTGGCAGTTAAAAATATGGTCAAGAACCACAAATTAGCCAGAGCAATAAGTGATGCTAACTGGGGAGAATTGGTGAGGCAATTAGAATACAAAGCTGATTGGTATGGACGGGAACTAATCAAAATTGACCGATATTTCCCCAGTTCTAAGCGTTGTTCTAATTGTGGTCATGTAGTAGAAAAATTGCCTCTCAATATTAGAGAGTGGGATTGTCCAGAATGTGGTTGCCACCATGACCGGGACATAAACGCTGCAATTAACATTTTGGCTGCGGGACTCGCAGTGTCAGTCTGTGGAGCGACTGTAAGACCTGAAGAGAGTAAATCTCGTCAGGCGGGTGCTATGAAGCAGAAAGCCCCTACCCGTGATGCTAGGGAATCCCGCGCTGTCTCGTGAGAGCAGCGTCGGGAGGATGTCAACTCTTGTCATTTTCAGCCTATTTGTGTTACTATAATTAGACTGGGAGTAGCGGTAATACGCACCTGATAACAACACATAGAAAACAACAAAGAGTATGGGGTTCAATTCAGAAGTTCGCCCTCAACCCGTGAAAAGGTAAAACTCTTGAGGGAACTTTCTGGAGTACAGAATTGTTTAGTACAAAAAGGCGGTGGGTCTCCGAGTCTCTGTCTGTGGACGGTTAAGTGGTTGCACTCCCTGTGTTTCGCTCCGCGACATGTAACGCGTAGCGTTGCGCCAGCAAAACAGAAAGCCCGCGTCCGTGAGGTGGGGAACCTACACCATAATCTTTGATTTGATGTAGGAGAACGTCACAAACTAAACGAATATTCGTGTATATATCCAATAAAAAAACTTGGTACATTATACAACTATTGGTAGAATATGCAAATAATTAATAAATTTTTTCTAATTGACGAAAATCGCGCTCTACTTCAGACCAGAGAGCACGGTTATGAGGGTCTGTTTTGAGTGCTTTCTTCAGATAGCTTCTAGCTTTGTCCAGTTCCCTTTCTCCAATGAGATGACGTGCCCAACGTTGATAGGCGATCGCTTGCCATTGTCGTACTTCCCAATCTTGAGGCATTCTTTGAGCCAAACCTTCTACTAGAGCGATCGCTCGAGGATATCTTTTATATTTTAATAATTGCTGTAAATGTAAATAATAATTTTGCTTAAGTTGTTTTTCTGCTTCTGATAAGTGGGGCTGATTTTTATTTTGATTCTGCTTACGAGTTACTTTAACTTTTGTTGGTTTTGAGGGTGAAGTTTGTGGAGATTTAGTTTCTGGTTTTGAATTATTTTTTGTTGATTTTACAGGAGAATTATATGATGATTCTGTTTGAGAAGGTGCAATTTTCAGCAAAATTTTATAAGCTTCTGTAACTGCAATAAATTTATCTTTAGCCTGTCGGTCGGGGTTAACATCTGGATGATATAGCCGTGCTAATCGTCGATAAGAAGCCTTAACTTCTCCTAAACTAGCTCCTATATTTAACTCTAATTGTCGATAATAATCTGCTATATCCATATCTTTTTAGAGATAATAAAGTAGGGTGAATATTAAGAATATTAAGTAGTTATGTCAAATCAATTACACATTAATTTTTGGCATTCTCAAGAATTTAGACAAATTTTTGTTCAATCTATTTTGCCTACCTAATTAGGGTTTGCTGAAAAAGTATTTTTTAAGAAGTAGGGGAGCGGGTAGGGACGTTGCATGCAACGTCCGTACGGGGAGTAGGGGAGTAGGGGAGAATAGAATTTATAGAGTTTGTTCAATCTATTTTGCCTACCTAATTAATTCACCCTACTACTAACTTTTAGCTTTGACGCTCGTCAATTACTTGGTCAATTAGACCATATTCTTTGGCTTCTTCAGCAGACATAAAATAGTCTCGATCGGTATCTTTTTCTATCTTTTCTAAAGATTGACCCGTACATTCTACGAGCATATTGTTTAACTGCGATCTAACACGCAAAATTTCCTTAGCTTCTATTTCAATATCTGTTGCTTGGCCACGAGTACCACCCATTGGTTGGTGAATCATAATTCTAGAGTTGGGCAAAGCTAGTCTTTTACCTTTCGTACCAGCAGCTAATAGAAAAGAACCCATCGAAGCGGCTAAACCCAAACAGATAGTAATTACATCTGCTTTGATGTATTGCATAGTATCGTATATGGCCAAACCTGCAGTTACAGAACCACCAGGAGAGTTGATATAAAGATAAATGGGCTTATTTGGGTCATCAGAATCTAGATACAACATATAGGCTACAATTCTATTAGCTAGTCCATCTGTAACTTCTTGACCCAGAAAGATAATTCTTTCCTGACCTAGACGGGTATAGATATCTATCCATCTCTCATACTGACTGCCAGGAAGACGATAAGGAACGCTAGGAACACCTATAGGCATAATATTTTTTGACCTTTGATTTTTTTAATTTTATTTAGAACTTAAACAGCAGCGGGTAGTGGTTTTGGTAGTTCTTTTCTACTTGCTAAAACTTGGTCTATTAGACCATATTCTTTAGCTATTTCGGGTGTCATATAGAGCATTCTATCTGTATCTTTTGCAATCTTTTCTATTGATTGACCCGTATTTTTAGAAAGAATATTTAAAAAAGTTGTCTTATTAGCTAAAACTTCTTTTGCCCTAATTGAAATATCTGTTGCTTGACCTCTAGCTCCTGTTTTAGCTTGATTAAGAACTATGGTAGCATGAGGTAAACTTGCCCTATATCCTTTTGTTCCTGCCGATAAAATCATTGCTGCTGTACCCATAGCTTGACCAATACATATTGTATGAATTGGTGGTTTAACGTAACTCATGGTGTCACAAATAGCAAATGCTTCTGTTTCAAAACCAATTGCGTCTCCTGTATACCAAGAAGTACCAGTAGAATTGATATAAAAATAAATTGGTTTTTCTGGATTATCAAATTGTAGATAAAGTAGTTGAGCAATAATTAACTGGGTAACATCAATACCTACATTTCTTTTTACTTCATCTGATGAAAATAGTGGCAACCCTAAATAAACGATTCGTTCTTTTAACATTAAAGATTCTAAATCAGGGGGTGGTGTCCGAAAAGAGGTGTCTCCGTAGTAACTCCCTGCTTGAACTGCTTTTATTTGTGAGTTCATTAGATAATTCCTAACAATGATTGTACTATCTTTAAATTATGTTAGCGTGTTGTAGAGTTATTGTAGCGAGTATGATTAATATTAGCCATTTTTTTTAATTCAGTTATAATACTCTGAAATATTAGTAACAAAAACAAGTTTTTTTGTCTAGGTGTGGATTGTACCATAATTATTTGGTAAAAATGGCGTATTTACCATTAATTGTATTAGTAGATTAATATAGCTAGCAGAGATTGGCTTTCTTATCTAGATGTAGATCCCCTCGTCATTAACTTTTGAAGGAGCTGATTGCTAGTATCAATATCTATGGCAATTTCCGGCAATAACTGAAAAAAAAAGGGATTTTTTTGACTTAGCCACAAAAAATATTTGAAAATGTGGCGTTGGTAATTGGTAAGATGATTTTCTACTAGGGGTGATACCCGTCACTTACTTTGGTCAAATATTTAGAGGTATTAGAAACAGATTACTTTTAAAGTTTTATCTCTTAATTTACCAACGCCGAAAATGTGGTTGCAGGCAATTTGATTGTACGCCAAAAAATTTGAATTAAAACTCAGTAATCAGGAGCGCTCAAAAATAGCTCAATGTGCTGGCCCGTGATCGTTTTGTTGACAACTATGGCCTCAGTATGGTTAATGGAACGTAAGCATTCAGCCGTCAGCTAGCCTCCTATGGTCGGAACTGCGGACTTCAGCTATCAGCTATTGCTTTTCGTGTAGCTTTAAAGCTGCATTAATTGAGCTAGAATTAATCTTACTACAAAAGTTGTTAAAGCCTATATTCATTTAAACTATGTCCTTAAAAGCAGGGTATTATTGCGATCGAGCTGACTACTAATAGCTGTTTGCGCAGCATTCCGCAGGAAATACTTACGAAAATATAGTATAAGTTAAACGAATTTTTACTTCATTCTTTAAAAGCTGACAGCTGACCGCTAATAGCTGAATGCTTACAATGGAACTTCTGCCATGACCAAAGTTAATAAGCGTGGTCAGAAAGTTAGCTTGAGTTACACATTAGGCATTTTAGAAGCTAAAAAAGTCTTTACTAACTATGTCAAAAAGCAACGAGAATATGCCTGAAAAAATAATTATTCATCCCGCATTTTAAAATGTGCTTTTCAACATCTAGGTGAAGCATTTAAACTGTATAAATAAGGAACCATTTATTAATGGATAATGGATAATGGATAATTACCTCGGGTTTTAACCGTTACGGAATTGAATATAAGGAAATATTATTTCTTTGACCGCTTTTTCATCCCCTTTCAAGGGGAGGCTATTGACCTTATTTTTTGGTCAACCAATTATTGAAACCGTGGTCTATTCCTAATACATTTTCTTGATTTAATTGAGGTTTAACTACTATTTATTTTTCATAGATAAATCCCAATAAAAACATCTATTTCTCGGTAATATTCTCAGTTATTTAAGAGTAGAAAATGCTCTTATACTAGGCATTTAAATTAAAAAGCAATCCAAACCAAACCAGCGTTTACAGGTATTACCTAGTGGCACTCCAATTTGATTGCCTTTAAGTTTTAATGCTTGAAAACTGTAGCCATTCCCCCTTTTTTTCTGTAGTTAGGAATCCTTGGTCTGCCTGAAATTTTTCCTTCACTGTAGGCAATAATAAGACCATCCTGAAGACCTAAATGATTTAGCTACAGTTCTCAATATTTGTTGTGCTGCAAGAGAGATGTAAAACTTTGTAATAATAGTTCTTTTTGTAGACCAATTCCTGCGTCATACTTACTAATGACTTTTTGAGACTTAAAATATAGTTGCCTGACATAATATATTCCCATGTTAGTTAGCTTGTGAGACTGTTCACATAAGAATGTTAAGATAGCAATTAATTCAGAATTTTGAGCAACTAAAACTTGCTGACAAGAGTACATTTGAAACGGGCGGAACGAAAATTTATTGTTGATCATGGTAACAGAGGACAACTAAAGTTGTCTAGTCCAAAGGACTCCCTTGTTTTCATCCCCCCGGTTCAAACATGGGGACCTTCAACGTTGCTTTTCGGTAAAATAAAATACATCGGATTAAAATCCGACGAGTCGCCTTTGATCCATCGGTTAAAAGACGATGGCTTTCATGCTCTCGTGTTATTTAGGTAAAATTTCTAGTATATCTATGAAAGTTAATCTACATTCAGTTCTTAACGATACCAATATTGATGCCACTCAATCTTCATCTCAACGTCAACTGGCCATATCTATTTCGGCTCTGGCTGATGAGTTAGAAAGAAATGTACCATTAAACCTATGTTTGATTTTAGACCATAGTGGTTCTATGGAAGGAAGACCGCTGGAAACTGTCAAACAAGCAGCAGGACAACTTGTAGATAAATTGAAGGAGGGCGATCGCCTTTCAGTTGTGGCTTTTGACCATAGAGCTAAAGTGATTGTTTCTAATCAAATTATTAATGACCCTGCTAGTATTAAGCGTGAGATTAACAGATTAAGATCCTCTGGTGGTACAGCTATTGATGAGGGTTTGAAGTTAGGAATAGAAGAGTTAGATAAAGGCCAAAAAGATTCTATTTCCCAAGCTTTTATATTAACTGATGGGGAAAATGAACATGGGGATAATGACCGTTGTCTTAAGTTAGCAAAGTTGGCTACTGATTATAGTATGACTCTAAATTCCCTGGGATTTGGTGATGATTGGAATCAAGATGTTCTGGAAAAAATAGCTGATGCAGGTGGGGGGACTCTTGCTTATATTCAACGTCCAGAACAGGCAATAGAGGAATTTGGTAGACTGTTTAATCGGATTCAATCTGTGGGACTTACTAATTCTTATTTGCGATTATCTTTGATGCCTAGAGTTAGATTAGCAGAACTTAAACCTATTGCACAAGTAGCACCAGATACTATTGAATTGCCCGTACAAAAAGAGAACGACCGCTTTATGGTTAGACTGGGAGATTTAATGAAAGATGTAGAAAGAGTAGTTCTAGTTAATCTTTATATTGGGCAATTACCTGAAGGAAAACAAGCGATAGTTCAATTACAAGTTCGTTATGATGACCCTGCTCAAAGTAAGGAAGATTTACTTTCTGAACCTATATTAGTTGAAGCTAATGTTATGCAAAAATATCAGCCTCAAATTAATTCTGAAATACAAAATCATATTTTAGCTTTAGCAAAATATAGGCAAACTCAAATAGCTGAAACAAAATTGCAGCAAGGCGATCGTTCGGGTGCTGCTACGATGTTACAAACGGCTGCTAAAACAGCATTACAAATGGGAGATACAGGGGCAGCAACTGTTTTACAAACCAGTGCTACTCGTTTACAAGATGGAGAAGAACTTTCTGAAGCAGATAGGAAAAAAACTAGAATTGTTTCCAAAACAATTTTAAAGTAATTTAAATTAAAGGATACTTTTTTATTAGTTTAGCCAGGTAATTTTTTCCTGGCTAATACTTAAATTTTATCTATTAGCACTAGGTCTTTTGGCGTTTGACAGTAAATTTTGGTTGCCATTTCAGTTATCAGTTGTCAGTTTTCAGGGAACAGGGAGCGGTGCGACCTCATAAGGTGCGACAGACCCATCTAGTAGCGAATTTCTGTGAGGGAGCAGAGAAAATAGGAATTTCAAGAGCGTATTTGTGTAGTGCTTATAGATAACTAGAACTTAATATCAATTTAAATAAAGTCACAAATACTCTTAAGTGGTCAAAATACTTTTCAAATGATTTTTATGAGACTAAAAATTAACCCTCATTATTATTACTAAGAAATTAAAATAGTTCTGGTACAGGCAAAAAACAGATAATAAATAGACATCTCCAATAATAAAAAATAAAATAAATCATCCCACATAAATCATCAATTCTTTCTCCCTAATTCCTGCTCCCTACTCCCTACTCCCTCTTTTGGAGAAGATGTCTAATATTAAAAAAAAATAGTTAATAGCTATACATTCCCAACTCCTATTTATGTATGTCGTCAATCCTATAGCCCTCCTAACTTGAATGCTAGAAATTTGTAGCCAACTTTTTGCTATAATATGCTGTAAAAGAACTAAAGACAAAGAAAAATCTGGATAGAAAAAGGAAAAAATTAATCAATATTTAAAACTCTCGCTCCTATTTTAAGCTCAGTGTAAAAGCCTTTAATATTTGCTATCTATCCATATTCCCATCAGACAACATTAACAATTTAAATTGTGAATAACCTATTGATGCTATTTCAATGGTTTAATATTAAGTGGGGAGTTAAAAAAATGTTATTGTTTTTCTTCTTTTATATTAAAAAAGCTCTACCTTAACGAGGGTAGATACAGCACATTCGCTCGTATATGAAGTACAGAGATTAACAATTAAATAAATGAAAGTGCGGTCATCTTGCCCGGGATGAGTGTACCTCACCCCTAGTGGAATATGCTGTAAGTGAAATTAAAAATTAATGGATAGAAAATCATTAAAATAATATTATTATATCATGTCCGGATAATTAACGATAGAACTCCGTTCCGTTGAGGCGTTAACGTAGTTGTGCGCCAGCAAACAAAAACTTTTTATCTTTAAATCAATATTCCCTTCTGCCTTCTGCCTTCTGCCCTCTGCCTTCCCTCTTTCAAAGTATAAGTATTCAAGCGGACATGATATTACTACTTGGTATAGCTTGCGAATATGAGGTAGTTTATTGCTATTTTCAAATTTATTTGATAGAGAATTTTTCATAGTAGAAAATATACATACAGAAAAATTTATACAGGATTTTCCAAGAAGTGTGAAGTGGATTGGACTTTTCCAGATTTCCTGTTACATACAACCTTAAATTTTGTAATTCATCTACACTAAAAATACTAGACTCTATTCTTGTGTTTACTCCTATATAACTATTATTTACGAAATTCTAATTAAACCATTATAATAATAATTTTAAATTTTAATTCACTTAATTTTCTAGAATTAATTTATATAGATGAAATACTAACAACTGCTCTGCTCCCTGCTCTCTAAAACTCGAAATATATATACTTAATAAAGCAGCCAACTGCTGTAAGTTTTTAATCTAAAAGTAAAAATAGTTTTACAACAAGTATGAATTGGTTTTTTTACAAGGGAAACAATGGTTTCAAAACTTATCTAGAGCATTAACAACTCCACTTTTTATATTGGAGATAATCATCTTTCTATAAGCGCTATTGTCAGACTAATTCTATTAGCTGTAGCAGTCTTAATTATTGCTCGTACTATTGGAGAAGGAATCAAGAGATTACTACTAACTCGTATGGGTTTAGACCGAGGTAATCAAGAAGCGATCGCCTCAGTTATTATCTATATACTCGCCACTTTAGGAATTTTAATTGTTTTACAAAGAGCTGGTATAGATCTGAGAACCATTACAGTTTTAGCAGGAGTTTTAGGTATTGGACTCGGCTTTGGATTACAAAATCTTGCTAGTAACTTTATTAGTGGTTTAACACTTTTATTTGAACAGCCTATTAAGGTAGGAGATTTTATTGAAGTAGATAATTTATTAGGAACAGTAGAAAATATTTCTATTAGATCTACAATTGTCCGTACTCTTGACGGCATATTTGTAATTGTACCTAATATAAAATTTGTAGAAAATAATATTATTAACTGGAGTTATAAAGATCCTAAAAGTCGTCTTCGTATGCCAGTTGGAGTTGCTTATGGTAGCGATCCACTGTTAGTAACGGAAGCATTATTAGCTGCTGCTCGGGCAGAAGCGAGTGTATTAAACCGTCCTTCTCCTAAAGTATGGTTTAAAGGTTTTGGTGATAGTTCTTTAGATTTTGAGTTATTAGTTTGGATTGAACACCCTCAAGATAGCGATATAATTCAAAGTTCTTTGAATTTTTTAATTGAGCATGAATTGACTCAGCAGGATATAGTTATTCCCTTTCCTCAGAGAGATTTGTGGTTAAAAAATCCACAAGATTTGAGTACCTTACTTAACAATAGTATTGTTACTAATACTAGCGAAAGTAAAGTGTTTTCCCAAAAGAGTGTTTCTTCTGAGCAGAAACAGAGTAGTATTCAACCTAAAACTAAAAAATCAGCATTAAAATCACCAAATAATTGGACTTTGCGAGACCTACTCAGAAGAGTTACTTATTTTGAAAGTCTTACTGATTTAAAACTCAGAAAATTAATAGAATATGGTTATAGGCAGTTATTTCCTGAAGGGCAAATTATATTTAGAGAAAATGATGTTGGAGATTCTTTTTACATTATTCTTTCTGGTGCTATTGAGGTTATTTCTGAAAAAACTGGTAAATATATTGCGACTCTTCACGAAGGAGAATTTTTTGGTGAAATGTCTTTATTATTGGGTTCTCCTCGTACAGCTACAGTAAAAACTGTTGAAGATTCAATTTTGTTTGTCATAGAACAACATGATTTACAAAGATTATTAGAAGAATCTCCTAGTTTGGCTACTGATATTTCTCAAAAGCTTTCTGAACGCCAACAGGCATTACAAGAATTAGGATTACTCGATCTTAGTTCTTCAGAAAATACTCCTTTTACCAAGATTAGAAATCGGATTCAAACTCTTTTTGGTATTTAAATAAAGAGGAGTCATAAGTCATAAGTCATAATTCAGAAGTCAGGAGTCAGGAGGGAAGAAATAATAGTATTTCTCACGCAAGAATGCTATGTTATGATTTAGGGCGTGTCATCAATTAAATCTGAAAGTGCTATGTAGCAAGAGTTTTGAACTTTTGGCTTGGAAAGACTCCAGACGCTAAAAACCTTGACTCACAAAGCTTATAGTTCTAATTGATGACAGACCCTAGGTGGGGAAGTGTGGGAAGCATGGGAGGTGGGGGGAGGGGTTAAGGTGTTGCTGAATACTGGGATGATTTCAGCGCTCCACGGGGACACACCGGACACGGGGATTATGGTTTCTGCTCTGGTGACAAAATCATCCCGCAATTATGCAATGCCGGGTTAAAAGTAGGAAAAATAATTACTAACCGACTAATAATTGTCAAAAAAAGACTTTGAATCTTGGTAAATATTTGACTGTTGAAGTATAACATTAATGCATGGGAATTGGTATTATACCATTTCTCAAAAACTTTTCTACATTTTCTTGAGTAGGGGACCCACCCCTAACCCTCCCAGGGGGGGAAGTAAAAATAATAATAATCCATATTAAATCTACTCAAATTAGCAAAAAATTTATTAGGATAGTTTAACTACTTAATAACTGAAGTGTTACTAAGTATAGCATTGCTTTTGATAATGGGTATAACAGGAGAAGGAGAAAGTTTTTTTATCACTAATTATCCAGACATGATATTATCGTAGAATTCAGTGGTTAGTAGTCAAGAGAAAAGAAAAAAGAGAAAAGAGAAAGGAAGGATGAGAGTGAGAATTATCTAGGGATATTCTGGAATTTTATGTCTACATTAATATAAAGTATAGAGTAGGACAATTGTATAAACGGATTTCATGTTAAATGGAAAAAGTAGACATTTCCAGAAACTAACTTTTAGTCTATAAAAAAATGGCAAAAATTAGAGATCAATTTTCGTAATGAGCTACTATAATATCTAAATACTATTGGATAAAAGAATATAGTAATCCTCAACGCAGTTGTGTCAAAAATATCTGATAGTTAGGGAACGCTTAACTAAAGAAAAGTTATATTGAAGTCTAGGATTTATAGCAGCTTCTATCAAGAGAAAGTAGTTATAATAAATGTTTGATGATGTGTGGTAAATATTTATCAAATTGGGATGACACTTCCACTCTATACTAAACAATAAATAAAATTATAAAATACCATCTATTCCTGCTTGTGCTTCCTGGCGTAATCTAGAAGCAATTCTAAATAGTTCTTGACCTGTATGTAAATAATAATCATCATAATTTAGAGTAAACAATTCTAAATCTTCTATTCCATCACTAACTTGATTTAAACAATAATATAAATGAGCTGCTACTCCTGCAAAATTAGATGGGTTTGGCTGAGAAATAAATAAATTATGAGCCTTTTTAAGCAAACGCCGACAAGTCTCTAAATAATCTTGAAATGATTCCATTAATTGGTCGTCAAACGGATCGGCTGCTAAATAATCAATTTCCTTTTTTAGAGGTTTTAAGATTTGAATCAGAATTTTATTGACTGGTTTGTAAACCTGATTTAACCATTTTTGTAGATGTTCATCTGCATTTTTACTTCTTTTATTGTGCTTCTGGTAATTTTGCTTAGTATTCGTATATTTCCGGTCGTATTGATTAAATTGTCGATCATAAGATTTTCTACGTTGGGGATCGCCCAATACTTCATAAGCCTCATTAATGCTAATAATACGTTCACGATCTGCTATTTCCGTATTAACATCTGGATGAAATAACTTAACTAAACGACGATAAGCTTGTTTAATTTGTCCCTGAGTTGCTGTGGGATTAACATTCAAAGTTTTGTAATAGTCACCAGTTACCATAAAACTATTTTTACTCAATATT
The DNA here is from genome assembly GCF_014132355.1 of Okeania sp. KiyG1. GTDB lineage: Bacteria > Cyanobacteriota > Cyanobacteriia > Cyanobacteriales > Microcoleaceae > Okeania. The sequence goes on along the minus strand of NZ_BLZO01000031.1, from coordinate 9,726 downwards.
TACAATGGAATCTAAATTTTTACATCTCCATTACTTATTCTATTCATTGTTACCAATAATTTGCCAATGAAATAAGCAAACCTTGTAAAATTATAATTGTAGAATAAATATTTTAGATTCTAGATAGCAATAGTGAGTAGAAAATTATATCAGGTATTTTAACTTCCCATAAATATGACTTTTGCTAAATTTTTAACTGGGCTTAAATTTGAGCAAAACGTAAGGTCTCAAGCCTCCCCTTTCAAGGGGATGAAAAAAAATAAAGTTCAATATTTCAATCCCAATACTTTCCTAGGTCATGCTCCGCAAACAGGCAGAGGCACTGATAACTGATAACTGATAACTGAAATGACTTTCCGTAAGGCGGAAACTAATTATATTTTCTCATCAAAATACTTAGTCTTTGCAGAGCTTTAAATAATATCAAATTAGTCAGGTACTTACACATTTATTCCGATCAAACACTACTACACAAATGTATAGCACTATAGTTTTGAGGGCATATATTGAGACCATTTCTCAAACTGAAACTCAAATCAACTAATACACAGAAACTAAGTATTCCTGTTACTTTTTCCTGATGACCTAAATCTGCCAATTTAGTGTAGCGTGAATGCGTAAGTCCCACATTATTAAATATATCTAGTGCAGGATGGCGGAAATAACTGACCAGTTACAAAATCCTAAAACAATTACAAATTAATACTTTTGACTGTTCAGATGTGCGTCTTACATTCTGAGGTTTCCTCAGAATTACGCACTCGCTTTTGTACGGGCGAATGGCCATTCGCCCCTACTGACTTTTAACTTCCGCGTAGCGACACTAACCGACTGCTGTAACTAGAGTTTGTTCTGGCTCCTGAAAAAGTGGAGTACTTAAATAACGCTCCCCAAAACTAGGCTGAATCATTACTATTAATTTACCTTGATTTTCTGGTCGCTGACCTACTTTTATTGCTGCACAAAGAGCTGCTCCTGTAGAAATACCTGACAAAATACCTTCCTCTTTAGCTATACGACGACCATAACTAATTGCTTCACTATCAGCAACCTGAACCACTTCATCTATAATATCGACATTCAGTACAGATGGGACAAAACCTGCTCCTATTCCCTGAATTTTATGAGGTCCAGGTTGTCCACCAGATAAGACTGGACTATTTGAAGGCTCCACAGCGATCGCTTGAAAATCAGACTTTCGTTGCTTAATAGTCTCTGCAATACCTGTAATAGTTCCACCAGTACCAATACCTGCGACCAAAATATCTACTTGGCCATTTGTATCTTCCCATATTTCTAATGCCGTAGTCTGGCGATGAATTTGTGGATTAGCTGGATTATCGAACTGTTGTAACATATATGCGTTAGGCGTTGATTCAAGTATCTCCTGCGCTTTTGTGATACAACCCTTCATACCTTCACTACCTGGGGTCAAAACCAGTTCCGCTCCGTAGGCACGCAACATAGAGCGACGCTCTAAACTCATCGTTTCTGGCATTGTTAAAATTAACTTGTAACCCCTAGCTGCAGCTACCATTGCCAGAGCAATGCCAGTATTTCCAGATGTTGGTTCAACTAATACTGTTTGACCTGGTGTAATCAAACCCTCACGCTCTGCTGCATTTATCATATTCACACCGATGCGGTCTTTAACAGAGGCAGCAGGGTTCATTCCTTCTAGCTTTACTACTATTCTGGCTACACAACCTTCTGCTTGAGGAATACGATTCAATTGTACTAGAGGTGTACGACCTACTAATTCAGTAATATTATGAGCAATACGCATGATATATTTATCCTTAAATGGTATAGTTAGGGCTACTTCTGATTTGATAGAAAATAATTGTTTATGCTAGGCTTTAAGTGAATTTTCAACTAAAGTAAATTATTGTTGATTTATGTAAAAATACTTTCTACTTTTTCAGGACTTCACATTATTACCAAAAGTCTAAAACGAATCTATAATTAAGTTATTTTCTATATTTTTTGATAAGTATACCCAACAATAGCTATGATTACTTGATTTTATACATATCTTATGTACTGAATCTTAGAAGTTTATATATTTTTCTTTTTCTTTATGTTCTTCTAAGCATATGATTTAATTAAAATTATTGGGAAGTACTGTAGGTGTGAGTGGTATGGCAACCTCTTAAATTAATAACTCTAAGATTTGACCAATGAAAAAAATACTGTAAAGATCAAATCAATCAATATACTGGCATTACAAAATATTACGATCTTTTGATGAGCACAGGTTATTATGATTGCGATGCTCAAACAGATGTCCTGGCGGATATTCTTAAATAAATTCAGCAATTAACAATTAACAATTAATAATTACCTCTTCTTAAAACTCATAGCATTGACTAAAAGGATTTTTTTATTTTATCTCCTTAAAAGGGAGGCTTTAAGGCGTGAATTGTTAAATGAATAATTATCAACTATCAACTCTTAATTATTAATTATTAATTATTAATTATTCATTATTCGGTAACTCTGTCTTGGAATTAGGAGTTGGCACAGGATTAGTTGCGGAAAAATTAATCAAAAAATTACCTGAAATTGACTTTTTAGGAATTGATTTCACTGAAAGTATGCTGTTGAAAGCACGGCAGCGCCTTGGTAAAAATGTGGCTTTGCACCATGAAAATGTATTAACTATGGATTTGGAAAGGAAGTTTGATGCAGCTTTTTCTAACGGAGGAGTTTGGAATTTTCTCGACAAGGGCGAAACAGAATATACCTTTTTTAGCCATTTGGTAAAAGTACAAAATATTATCAAAAGTTTCCATAATGTGGCAAATCATTTAAACGATGCGGGAAAGTTAATTTTTAGCGTTCAAGGTGTTCACAAAGATTATGAACAAACCCTATCTAATGGCATAACTTACAGTCAAAAAATCTTCCCAATGCCCCACGATAAATTTGAGAAACACTATATATTTTCTTAGGATAGAGTTATCTTAGCAAAGCAAATTTGCACTTATCAACTTCTACCAGAAACTATGGCTAAACTATTATTGGATGAATGTGGTTTTCAGTTTCAAAATATAACTCCCTGCAAGCGATATCATGTGTATCAGAAAATTTAGCTAGAGCGTCGAGAAGCCTCACACCATAATTGAAAATTTGCTGGATGAATCGACGGTAAATTAATGGGACTTGATGTCCCATTAATTTACAAATTTTATGTTATGATAGACCCAAGCTGGTTTGAGTTAACAACCGCCAGTGATGAACCATGAAAATTTAATAGGATATGGGGTTATATCCCATAAATCCTAGTAATCCGTTGGGAATGTAAAATCTTATTGCGGCGCTAGGTGAGCAGCTTTTTTATTTGCAAAAAGGGCGGCGGGGCATCCCGTTCTTAAAGCTCGTGGAGTCCGACGGGATACCGGGACTGTGAAACGAGAAGCCTACACTATACCGTCAGGTTAGTGTGGGAGTATGTCACATAATCCCGTTTTGCTCAAACTAAAAGTCAAAAATGCGGAAGGTATTTCAACAATTAATAATTAATAATTAATTATTAATTATTAGGGGTTGCTGATTAATTCTAAAACCATTGAAAAGGAAAGGTTTGAGCCTTCTGGGATTCCTAAAAAGTGCGCTTGTTTTAGTCTAAAACCCTCAAAAAATTAGCATAAAAGGCAAACTTAAGAACAGAAAAATTGAGGGACAATTGTTACTTCTACCTCCTGTAAATTCCCCATTTCTCCTGACTCCTACCCTAACCCATAAGACTTTTTCAGCAAACCCTAATTAACAATTACCTCTCCTTTCAAAGAAGAGGATTGACTCAAAGGAAAATTTTGATTTATTATCCCCTAATACCAAATTCAAAAAAGGTCGTTACAGTATTAATCTCTAAATTCTGACCAGCAGAGAAAACCACTGTAGCAATATTTTATGAAATTGGTATAAAAAGGGGAAGCTTTAAACAACAATTTTTTGGTAACTTTTGGAGCTATCGCTGGTCTATTGGTTGAGTTATATCATGTCCGGTTGAATAATTATAAATAAACGATGGAGGAGTCACCGAGTCAGGAAGGAAGAAAGAAGGAAGAAGCAAGAAAAAAGAGGAGAAAAAGGATAAAATTTTTTGGTCGCGGAGCGCGGAACTAAGTTCTATCGCTAATTATCCGGACATAATATTAGATTTGCGAGATTTGATTGATTGAATATTAATTATCAAAAGAAGAAACAGGCAACAGAAATGTAGAGTAATCTGTTTTAAAATAAGTCGTTAATTATTATCTATCAATATAATTTGATCATTCAAGTATTGTTAGGGTGGAATTCCACCCTAATAACTTCAGCTAACCACTAAAACTGGAATGTAGTTCTAATAGTACCGATAATTAATTCATCATTATCATCATCTTGGTTAGCATTTGTAATTACAGTCACACCAGGAGTAATCGAGATATTATCTGTAACTTGATACTTGTAAAATGCTTCTATGTGCCATGACATATCTTGTCGTAATCCCGATGCCAACCCACTAGGAACTTGTAATTCATTCATATAGGGTTCCCGACCGACAACAATACCACCTAGACTGCCTTCCTTAAACAGGTCGGGGAAAGCAATATTTGCTCCATAACTCCATTGTTCAAAATCACCTAAGCCAATTAGTTTCCCATCAAGATACATACCAAAGCCATTAATAGTTACCCAATCAGCTGCTCGCCAGGACATTTGTACACCATAAGCATTAGTAGAAACTGGCTTGGCAATATTCACTGAACCAGGTCGGCGGTCATTAAGTTCAGCATTTAAACCAAAGATAGTGTTAGCAACACCACTTCCCACAAAGCCACTGTTTAAACTGCCATTATCACCTAGACCTGTAGCTGCACCATCATCATATCCAAAATTTCCTGGTCCAAAATAAGCCTTATTATAAGTAAGTCCAATTTGGAAATTTTTGATCGGAGTAAAGGTTAGTTGTGCTAGTGCAGCATAATCTCCATTAAACAGACCTCTTCCTTCCTGAGGATTTTCACCTTCCGCTGCTAAGTAACCAAAAGATAGAGAGAATGGACTATAAACACAAGCATATTGGTCTTTGCAACCAAAATCATACTCAATACCAAGTCCTTTACCACCCCCTAAACGATAGATTGGACTCCTTTGACCAAAAGCACTTAAAGAACCACTTCCTCCATCATAATCTTCCATGTAAGGGTTGAGAGTAGGAACAAAGTCGTACCAACTTACTTTATTAGCAGCAACTGTTACCCTGATGTTATCCCTGACTGGGAACTTATAGAAAAGTTTATCTAGCTCAACCGTTTCATCTGTGCGGTTAAGAATATTAAAAGTTTGCTGTCCCTGAGCTTCAGCTATCTTCTGGTTAAATGCTTCAGCATTACCTGCTTGTAACCTTGTAAATAATAAGTCCTCACCAGAAAAGCTAGTGTTGAAATCCAAACGTACCCTGTATTGAAATACTGTTTGGTCTTCGTCTTGTGTATTATCGTTGAACGTTCCGTATCGCCCTTGGTCTTCAAAGTTATCAACAAAGGCAAAAATTACCTCACCTCTAAGTTTGGTAGTTGTCGAAAATTGATTGGCCTCTAATTCAGCAGCACGAGCTTCTAGAGCATCAACACGACCCCGCAAAATAGCTAATTCAGCAGAAAATTCTTCTTGTAACCTTTGTAGAATTGCTAGGTCTTCTCTACTTACTGTATCTGCTATAGCAGCTTGTAATAGTTCTGTAATTCTATCTAAGCAAGCATTAACACCAGCCGCAAATTCAAAACGGGTCAAAGCACGGTTGCCCCTATAAGTACCATCCGGATATCCAACAATACATCCATAACGCTCAACTAAAGATTGTAGTGCTTGAAATGCCCAGTCTGTAGGTTGAACATCAGAAAGTTGAGATACAGAAGTAACTTGACCTTTTGTTCTTCTTCTATTTCCTCTATTAAGATTACGAAGACTTGGTTGACGAAGGTTACGACCCTCTCTTCCGTAGCGGTTTATTTGTCGTATGGTCGTTGCTGGTGCATTAGCAACAGAATTAGCTGAATTTGTTCCAGGGACTTGAGCTAATAGTTCAGTTTCCTCTGTTTCTATACTTACACCTTGTGGCTGAACAGCCAGATTATGTTGATTTTCAGTAGCTACAGCGGCTGAGGATGCAACAAGGGTTGCTCCTAAGACTGCTGGACTAAATAGTAAACAATTCCAGAATTTTTTTGACATTTTCCCTTTCATCCTCACACCGATTACAGATAGACTGTTTGACTATATTTATTAGTTAAATTTGATTGGCGAGTATAGTTTTTGCTTTGGAGCTTTGCAACTTCTTGACTATTGAGAAGGAGTTACATTGAACCTAGTCCAATTTTTTCTCAGAGTCTAGGTAGCTCTTCACTAAATTAGATAAATTGGCAATCTTATCAATACTCCCAACTTTGAGAACAAATTTTCATGTTTGTTCGACTTCACTCATAGCACAAATACAGCTTTCTGGGATTCTTACTAAAAATTTAATTTAACTCTAAGATTTTTACAAACAACTAAGCTGAGGATTATTAAACCATCAGCTTAACTACATAAATATATTAGGTAGTTGAGTGACACCTTCTAAAAATCTAGACAATCCTAGACACGCTCTTCATCGGTGACTAAAAGCGATTTTCCAACTCACCCGTCCATAAGTCTACTAGCAAAGAAGGTTGATGTTCCGCTCAAGCAAATTGAGTTTAGGATTCCCTCTGGGGTTTTCATCCTTATGAAAAGTCGAATGCAAAACACTCCATAATCGTTGCTAAAATCCTCTGGTCTTAGCAGACGTATGTGATAATAACACAAACTAATGGCGTAAAAACATAGACATTTTGTAGATATAAGTCTTGGATAGTCTATGTTTTTATAGCAGTTTTCATTAACACAGAATACAGAGATTTTGGCTTAAAGGTAGAAGGTAGAAGTTTTGTAGTCTACCTTTGTGAAAACTGCTATAAGGTCTAGCAAGCAATAGGTTATCACAATTTTTTTTGCTCGACAACCTCTATACAGAATTTTTTTATTCTGTTAACCATAGCCTAAATAATTTTAAATTTCTGTATTTATCTGGAGAGTACAAAGTTCTTCTGAAAAACAATTTACTTTCAAGACTGAAAGTATTACTGGAAAAGGCTTACAAAACCTATATTAGTGAATTGAGATTTTCTAACATTGAAATCCCTCAAAGCCTTAGCTAGCAATAGTTACTCCAAGAACTTTGCACTGTTTAGTATTTATAATTAAGTGCAAATTTTGACTTTTTTGAGTTTACCGAAAAATTCAGGTATAAAGCCTCTCCATTCATGGAGAAAAAAGCGGTCGTGGCGCAGCTTCCCGTAGGGTGGGATGGCGAGGTTCCCTGCGCCATATCCATGAGACCAAGAAAGAAAAAAATCCTTTGATCCAATCCCGTTAATTTATAAGAAGAGCTAATTCTAAATTCTAAATTCTAAATTCTAAATTCTAAATTGTTGAATTTATTTGCTGTGTCCTAATATGGAAAATACCTCTCGTTGTTCAAATAGCTCTAAGAAATTACTATTAATTTTATTCCGAGCTGCTTCATGACGCATAATTCTAAGAGCAGCTTCTACAGGCAAACCTTGTTTGTAGGGGCGATCGCCTGCTGTTAAAGCATCATATATATCTGCAATAACCATAATCTGGGCTTGAATAGGAATATCTTTTTGCTTTAGTCCTCTGGGATAACCACTACCGTCCAATTTTTCATGATGTCCATAAGCAATTTCTGGAATTTGCTCTAAGTCATTTGTCCAGGGAATTCGCTTCAGAAATTCGTAAGAATGACTTACATGAGACTCTATAGCTTTTCTTTCTTCAACAGTCAAGTTGCCTCGAGGGACTGCCAGTTGAGCCATTTCCTCTGGTGTAATTAGTGACTTAGTTTGACCATCTATGTCTTTGTAGGTGTAAAGCAATACTTGCTTCAGTTGTTTCAGTGGTTCTTCTGCTGTTATAGTTGGCTCGTTAGCGGTTAATACTATTTGCCAATACTCATTAAGTTTGGCGATCGCCGTTTCTAGTTCTAAATCCAGATTTTCAATTTTTTGACATAGAGGACAATTTTCTTGAGTATGTTGTTGAGATATGTCAGATAAATGTCCGAGTAACTCTTTGTACTTAGTTTGAGCATACTCCATCTGCAGAGTACGTTGAGCAACAGAAAACCTTTGCTCGATCAGCTTTAATTGTTCTTCATAAAGTTTTTTACGTTTTGTTAATATTGCTTCTGGCACTCCAATTTTACCGAAATCATGCAGCAAAGCAGCGTACCGAACTTCTTTAATTTGCCGATCGTTAAAGGATATGCCCCATAAAGGCCCGCTGGTAATAGTATTAACTTCTTGACACAAACTTACTGTTAGTTTTGCTACTCGCTCTGAATGACCTGATGTACATAGGTCTCTAGCTTCTATTGCTTGTACTGATGCTTTGACAAAACCTTCAAATAGATTTTCAATATTCTCTTGTAAATGATTTCTTTCTATTGATATGGCTGCTTGAGAAGCAAGAGAACTTACTATTCGTTCTTCCCATTGAGAGTATGGCTGAGTTAATTCTAAGGAATTATTCGCTGTTAATACTGTATTTGAGTTAATCTTGCGATTAATTAATTGGAGTACTCCAATTATTTCTTGAGACCTATTTTGCATAGGTAAAACTAACACAGAACAGGTGCGATAACCAGTATTTTTGTCGAAGCTTTTGTCAAATTTATAAGGTACACTTAATGGTAAATTATAGGCATCTGATAAGTTTAAACCTTCACCTGTAAGAGCAACATATCCGGCCAAGCTTTTCGGTGTCATATTGACCGCTAGTTCTTGGAAAGAAAAATCTGGCAGCGAATCGTTTTGCGCTACCTTGAACCATAGCCTAGATGGTTGATTTCCTTTTTTTTCTACTAGATAGACGCTACCTGCATCACTACAAGTTATCTCCCGACTTTTGGATAAAATTAAATTTAAAAGATCGCCCAAATCATAGGTATCTGAAAGGGCAGCACCAATATCTAGTAGCTGCTCTATCAATAATTCTGTGTTCTCGGTAGCGGACTCTTGCATCCACTTGAGAATATTTAGCTGGAACATAATTTCGGGCTATTAACTAGCCTTTATCCTGAACAAACTTAATTACTAATTAATATAGTTAACTTTCGGGTAGTAGTATAGTCAAGAGAAAATTATTTTGAATTTAAAGGCATCAAAATTCTAGATTTTGTTTGTTTAAGTGCAGTTTTAATCAGAGAATTTATCTTTTCTTTTGCGGGTTTAATACCCTACCGTACTACAGGATGCTAAAATTGTTTGGGGCTATCGGACACGGAGTTGTCGGTCGCTGACTATCCATAAGCAATTTTTCCTTCTGCTCCCCCCTTTCAAAGGTGGGTAGGGGAGATGCCTTCTGCCTTCTTCAATATGAATACTCAGTTAGCTAGTCCATACTAAACTAACTTAAATTGTATCCGCTCAATCAGTGGGGGCGAACTACCAGTTTATAAAGAATTGTACATCATTTGAAGCTTGCCATTTTCCAAGTTACCCCAGATTATTAAGCGGTTATCTTAAATTTATATTAAACTACGAAAACTAACTTATTTTATAGCAGATATTTCTTTAGCCATGCTAAAGTCTTTTCTGTTAAACCGCCAGCATCATGAGTTGTTAAATTAAT
>NZ_BLZO01000030.1 GCF_014132355.1 Okeania sp. KiyG1 | reverse complement strand
ATGCGGCACTGGTGCTATCTCAGTATGGGGGAATTAATCAATTTAATAGGGTAGGGTGTACCCGAATTTACGCTTGTGGACTGGAAGAGGGCGACCTCCCAGGTTGAAGCAAGAAGCAAACATCACCCACCCCCATCCCTCCTGGGAGGGAGCTAGAGGGTGGGTCAGGTTTGACCAAATTTTGCCGGAATTGTATAGGTATTGTACAGCAGTATAACATCTATCATATTCCACAAAGCTACTAATACAAAAAATGTCCAATGAACAGAGGATGTCAAGCAAGAGAACAAACGCTCCTTGCTACTGATGACACCAATGTTAAATAAAAAAACACATCAAAAGTTGCCGTTAGATTAATAATTAAAGTTCAATGAAATCGGGTCTTAGTAATGACCCAGGCTTAGTCCAGCTCTTGGTTGTACAAAGTACCAATAATGACTCAGACTTGATCCAGTCCTTGGTGGTACACAGTATCGATATCGGACTTGTTCTAGCCTTGATATATATGGTGCTTGTCATCATAGGGGAACGTCGCACATTATGGATGGTAAGAGGGTTTATAGTCTTAATGTTGGCTTCGGCTTTAAGTCAATGGGCTGAATTAAGACTTTTAAGTTTTGCCCTCAACAGCTTAGTTATAGGCTCTGCTGTTTCAATGGCAGTAATATTACAATCAGAATTCCGTCGGTTTCTTGAGCAGTTGGGACAGGGAGAAATTCTGCAAATGTTTGGACATAATAGCAGAGTTTTACCTGAATCAGATAGCATTATTGATGAAATAGTAGAATCAATCAAACAACTGTCTCAAAATCGTATAGGCGCTTTGTTAATCATAGAGACAGAAGGGCCTATAGATGAGAGGGATTTTTCTGTACCAGGGGTAAAGTTAAATGCTGAACTTTCTAAGGAACTATTACAAACCATATTTCAGCCAAAAACTTTATTGCACGATGGCGCAGTCCTAATTCGAGAACATAAAATTATATCGGCTGGTGTGATTCTACCACTGTCTGAGAGAATAGCTTCCAGGCAATTAGGGACTCGTCATCGAGCTGCTATGGGAATTACAGAACAAGTAGAAAAGTGCATCTGCGTAGTGGTGTCTGAAGAAACAGGTTCTATTTCTCTGGCCGAAAAAGGGACTTTAAATCGACCCTTAACTAGCAATAAACTTAAGGAATTATTAGAACAACGCCTATTTCTATCAGGTAGTGAAAAAAATACAAAACCATTCACTCTAGTTAATCTTGGACTTAAAATGGGATCTAAAGGATCGAGATTAATGTCATGGATGCTTCGTCAAAGTCCATCAGCTCCTCGAAAGAAAAGATGAATCAAGGAACTTGCTTACAAGATTTACCTGTTGACCTCGAACCAGAAAAGTTGCCTCGTCATGTAGCTGTGATTATGGATGGCAATGGTCGCTGGGCGGGACACCGTGGTTTACCTAGAATTATGGGTCATAGGCGTGGGGTGGAAGCGCTGAAAGCTCTACTAAGGTGTAGTCGAGATTGGGGTATAGAAGCATTGACTGCTTACGCATTCTCTAGTGAAAATTGGGGCAGGCCACTAGAGGAAGTTAATTTTTTGATGACTTTATTTGAAAAAATTTTACGTCAAGAACTAAAGGAGATGGTGGCAGAAGATGTTCAAATTAGATTTGTTGGTAATCTAAGTTCTTTACCTCTATCTTTACAAGCTGAGATTAAGCATTCTATGGAAATGACTCAGCAAAATCAGGGGATTAAGTTTACTGTAGCTACTAATTATGGAGGACGTCAGGAAATTGTACACGCTTGTCAGGCGATCGCTTCTCAGGTACAAAAAGGCTTACTAAAGCCAGAGGAAATTAATGAAGGGTTATTTGAGCAATATCTTTATACTGCTGGAATTTCTCATCCTGATTTGTTAATTCGTACCAGTGGGGAAATGCGAATTAGTAATTTTTATTATGGCAAATGGCTTATTCTGAAATTTATGTTACTGAAACATTTTGGCCTGATTTTAACCGTTCTGAATTTCATCGTGCCTTATTTGCTTACCAGAAACGTCAACGTAGGTTTGGTAAGATATGATGTGTAGATATATTTAAGTAATACAGAAAGCTAACCTTTCTGATTCTTTAGTTCAATTTTGTTGGCTGAAGTTATATTAACTAAGGCTAGCTGAATAAAGCTAAAAGTCAGGATAGTTTACGGTAATGGAGCTTTTGATATTCAGTTTATCTCCTACGTTTATGGCTCTTATTTGCATCAATTTACTGAAATTTTCTGCTGAGATTCAAAATTTCTTCACATAAAATTGCCGAAACCGCTGCCTGTCCCCCATCTCCGCGTCCCCGCGTCCTACCCCCACCAAACAATTTTTTCAGCAGACCCTAACTAAGGCCCACAAAATATTGCTTCTTCGAGGTCCTGGCGACTCAAGGAATATTTAAAAGAGCGTTGAATATCATCACCATTAGCACTAGCGTCCACATAGCGGACTGTAAGTTGATCGATATCAAGTGATAATTCTGCTTTCCAAGTAGGTTTTTCTACCCACCAACAATGCAATTTTTCAGAATTTTGTTGGCAACCATTTTCTTGGAGCCATTGCTCAATTTTGGGCAGAGGGTGGTTGTATAAAGGGGTATCTGGTTTGGGAATATCCATCTTTTTTCGTACTTACAAACAAAAATATTTAGATTTAGATTTAGATTTGATAATAATTTTAATAACTTAAAAAGACTTCTCATAATTTAATTGCATTAATTAGTACTATATATATTGACTTTTTCCAGTTATTCTTTCAATAATATCATATAAATTAATCCAATCTTAAATATTTATTTATAGATATGTCCATTGAACCAATAAAGCTATAGCGAATGTTGAATTTCTATAAATTGATTTCCAGGTGGTTCAATAGGTTGGATAGTTAACTCTGGGCGTATGAGCCCAATAGTAATAGCTATCAACAAACAACAAATTAAAGTTACACCAATAATCAATAAAGCAAATAATTCACCAGCAGATAATGGTCTGTCTTGAGGATCTAAGTAACTAGATGAATTTCTATGATAAAAATTAACTCTTTGACTCAAATCATCTACATATAAACGCCTAATTTTTGGTCGTACTCTAATCTTTTTCTGAGTTGACAAGAGTAGCATAAGCTTCATTAATTTGCTGAAATTTTGCCTTAGCGAGCGCCTCCGGCATATCTGTAGTATCTGGATGATAGCGCTTACTTAATTCTCGATATGCTCTTCTAATTTCCTGATTAGATGCTTGGGGATGGAGTCCAAGCAAAGAATAATAATTCACGCCAAAAGGAGTGTATTTTGACATTCTTTAATTTTTGTTGTTTGTAGTTTCCAAACTCAATTAATTGTTGTCAATAACTATATTAACTTCATATCAGCTTTTCAGACAATCTGAAGTAAATAGTATTTTAATCGTTCCATTCCCCTCTTGGTGGGATAGGAGGGTTTCTTTGAAGTGTTAGGGCCAACTCATCTTCTGGAAGTCCTCCTCTTAACCACTGACGAAGGGCACTTTCAATGACCTTACTAGGGTCATTTGTCAAATGTTGAACTTGGTCTAATAATCTAGAATCTATGTTGATAGATAATTCTACTTTTTCTGGCAATTTCGACTGATTAACTTCAGACTCATTCATAGTAAGACAATCTCAAATCTAGAAAAGCTACTGTATATTATCATGTTGACATACTCCACTCTCTGAGGTAAGTGAATTTTCTCCAGCTTACCACCACATACAGAGTATTAATTTCCGTAGGTTATCGGTTGATTGTATTTTCCCTCATGCCTGGGTCTTTCAACAAATCTCACTTTAACAAGTAGTATTTCAAGAATTAACATCCTCCTCCCGTGCCAGGTATTCCTCTTTGCTGTGTACCATTACTATGGTATGCAGAACTACCCTGAAATTAAGTGGGATTAGAGATACAAAAATCTTCAGGATTAAAATATGTTAAGAAATATATAGATAGAGTGACGTTCTCCTACATCAAATCAAAGATTATGATGTAGGCTTCCCAACCTCACGGACGCGGGCTTTCTGTTTTGCTGGCGCAACGCTGCGCGTTACATGTCGCGGAGCGAAACACAGGGAGTACAACCACTTAACCCTCCACAGACACCAGACGATGAGACCCACCGCCTTTTTGTACTAAACAATTCTGTACTCCGAAAAGTTCCCTCAAGAGTTTTACCTTTTCACGGGTTGACGCTTAACTTCGCCAATTGAACCCCATACTCGCTATTCGTTTTCGAGCTTGCTGTTATCAGGTGCGTATTACCGCTACCCCTGATATATGCAGGATAACACAAAGAAGTACACAATGCAAGAAACTAAGTGGACGCTACGCGGTTTATTTGTTGGTCGGCAATTCCCCTCCCGTTAACATTCGTATAACGGGAGACCCCTTGCCGACATCAAAGTTGGATTGTGCCAAGAGTAAAGGTGTTAAGGTAAAAGTAGATGGACATTGTATTTCAAGCATATCTTATAGTTTTGTGCATCAAAGTGATGGTTTTGACACTCCACGGGACTTTAGTCCGTTGATTATTCAGAGAAGCTTTCATTAATGGATAATGGATAATGGATAATTACCTCTCCCTAAAACCGGAACGAAGATTGACGCGGTAAGGAATATTATCAATTTTTTCCCCTTGAAAGGGTCGGCTTTAAACCTGAATTATTTAATTATTTAATTATTTAATTATTTAATTATTAATTAATTCTTCGGTAAATCGAGTTAAAACCACGATTTCCACATTGCTAGGAACGGCCACATTGCCAGTACCGTACCGTAGTAAGCATACAGCAGCAGCTAACTAGGCGGTGCTGATCGCCACTACTCTCTCCGGTCTGCCGACTATTGAGACTACTTTTTTAATTGTTAGTTAATTCACTCGCTAGTCGCGTACAACGTACTGTCTAACGGCTGGAAATAGAGTGCTGGCCAACACCGAACCACGTTTTCCCTTAACTACCATTCAACTGAAGCGTCCATTAGATATCGGGCTTTCACCATGATTCAGAGGTCAATGTGTCTTGAGTTATTAAGTGTAACACATTTTTGATTATGGGTTAAAATCCGTCGCGTTCTTTCCATCCACCGCTTAAAAGACGGTGGTTTTCCACTTACCAAATTTTTATGATGATTAAAGTTTTAATCCCTAACCGTTTGATTTAGTTATACTCAATTTGACTCTAAATTATTAATGTTATCTAAGTTGTAAGACAATAACAAAAATAAGGTATTTCACATTATTAACAAAAGTATGACAAAAGTTCCTGTATCTCACATTCGTAACTTTTCAATTATTGCCCATATAGATCATGGAAAATCAACTTTAGCCGATCGCCTCTTACAAGCAACTGGCACTGTGGAAGACCGTGAGATGAAGGAGCAATTCCTAGACACAATGGACTTAGAAAGGGAGCGTGGTATTACAATCAAGCTGCAAGCTGCTCGAATGAATTATCGTGCTGAAAATGGAGAGGAATATGTATTAAATCTTATAGATACCCCTGGCCATGTGGACTTTTCTTATGAGGTGTCGCGCTCTCTGGCCGCTTGTGAAGGTGCTTTATTAGTAGTAGATGCTTCCCAAGGAGTAGAAGCTCAGACTTTAGCGAATGTCTACTTAGCTTTGGAGCATAACCTAGAAATTATTCCGGTCTTAAATAAAATTGACCTTCCAGGAGCAGAACCAGAGAGAGTAAAACAAGAGATAGAAGAAATAATTGGCCTAGACTGTTCGGGGGCAATTTTAGCATCTGCCAAAGAAGGAATTGGGATTCCGGAAATTCTCGCATCAATTGTTCAATTAGTACCACCACCACAAGATACTATTGATGAAAAGTTACGCGCTCTGATATTTGATAGTTATTATGACCCATATCGAGGGGTAATTGTATATTTCCGGGTCATGGATGGGACTATTGCTAAAGGCGATCGTATCCGACTCATGGCATCGGGAAAAGAATATGAAATAGATGAATTGGGAGTTCTTTCTCCTACTCAAAAACCAGTACAAGAGCTTCACGCAGGAGAGGTAGGTTATTTAGGGGCAGCTATCAAAGCTGTGGAAGATGCGAGGGTGGGAGATACAATTACTCTAGCTAAGAAACAAGCAGAGGCTCCTTTACCTGGTTATACGGAAGCTAAACCTATGGTCTTTTGTGGTTTATTTCCTACTGATGCGGACCAGTTTCCTGATTTACGAGAAGCTCTAGACCGACTCAAACTTAATGATGCAGCTCTATCTTATGAGGCAGAAACATCAAGTGCAATGGGTTTTGGGTTTCGATGTGGTTTTTTAGGGTTGCTGCACATGGAAATTGTCCAGGAAAGGTTGGAGCGAGAATATAATTTAGATTTAATTGTTACTTCTCCATCGGTAGTTTATCAAGTAACTACTAGCAAAGAGGAAGTGATTATGGTGGATAATCCAAATTTATTACCAGACCCTAATTACCGAGAAAAAATTGAAGAACCTTATGTCCAGGTAGAAATGATTACTCCAGAAGAATATGTAGGGACATTAATGGAGTTGGGTCAATCACGACGTGGAATATTTAAGGATATGAAGTATCTGGCTAGGGGTAGGACAACTTTAGTATATGAAATTCCTTTGGCAGAAGTAGTCACAGACTTTTTTGACCAAATGAAATCTCGGTCTCGTGGTTATGCGAGTATGGAATATCATCTTATAGGTTATCGTGAAAATCCTTTGGTGAAGCTAGATATTATGATTAATGCTGAACCAGTGGATGCTTTAGCTGTAATTGTACATAAGGATAAAGCTTATGGAGTAGGTCGTGCTTTGGCAGAAAAGCTGAAAGAATTAATTCCTCGCCATCAATTTAAGGTACCAATTCAAGCATCTATTGGTTCTAAAGTTATTGCTAGTGAACATATTCCTGCTTTACGGAAAGATGTTTTGGCTAAGTGTTATGGCGGAGATATTAGTCGTAAGAAAAAATTACTGCAAAAACAGGCAAAGGGTAAAAAACGAATGAAGTCATTAGGTACAGTTGATGTGCCACAAGAGGCTTTTATGGCAGTTTTGCGATTAGATTAATACTTGAACTAAGCTGTTCATTAATTGATAATGGATAATGGATAATGGATAATTACCTCTCTCTTTTAGCTATGCTTTATAAACATCTTTCTTCACATAAAAATTGACAAAATAGACAAGTTATGTAGAAGTCTTGAAAAGGTTTTTGTAAGAGAAAAAGTGTATTAAAAAGTACATTTTTTTGATAACTTAAGTAGGGTTTGCTGAAAAAGTCTATTAGTTAAGAAAGGGAACACTTAACTGGGAACAGGGAATAGTTTAGAGTATCTGCTACAGCAAAATTTTCTGATCTTCAGGGTGGAGATTTTACCATTTTGAGACGACAATAGCCAAAAACTAGGTACTTTTTCATAACTTAAAAGGCTAAAATCTTTATATCTTAATGCTTTTAGCTTTATTCAGCAAGCCCTAAGTAGTTTTTCCTGTCTACTATGATTCTTTATCCTTTCTCCCCTGCTCCCTGCTCCCCTACTCCCCTGCTTCCCACAAGGTTTTCAGGAGTTCCTTATCAGGGATAGCTCTTTTAGGGAGAGGATTGACCAACGCCGAAAAAATTTATTTTTTTCCCCTTTCAAGGAGAGGCTAATAAAGCTGAATTGTTTAATTATTTAATTATTTAATTAGGGCTTGCTGAATAAATATCAAAGTCTTTACTGGTAAAGATTTCAGATTTTGTAGATACTAAGGGAGTACCAGCTTTTAGGTAATTCCAGTTCAAAAATCTAGGATTTTGGGCAAGATAGAGATAGAAAATTAAGGGAAAATTCTTCTGGCTACCTCTTCTATGATTCTCATTCCTCCTGGATTCTGGATTCTGGATTCTGGCTCCTCCCCGCTACTAAAAGACTTTTGAGCGCAAACCTTAATTAGGGCTTGCTGATTAAATATAAAAGCATTAACGTATAAAGACTTTAGCCTTTTTGGGGCCTTTAAAAAGTGCCTGGTTTTCATATCAAATCCGGTGGGGTTGCACATAGAATCCGACTATATAATATCTGTTTATAATTTCTTAAATTACTCCAATATTAGACATCTCTTCCACCCATAGGGAGTAGGTATGGAGGGGGAAATAATTGATAATTTCTGTACGATAATACGATCATAGATTTTTTATTATTGGAGATGTCTATCTAGGGTTTGCTGAAAAAGTCTTATGGGTGAGGGTAGGAGACAGGAGACAACCCACCCCTCGCCCCTCCCCTCCCTGGAGGGAAGACAACCCACCCTAACCCCTCCCTGGAGGGGAAGACAGCTATACTGGATAAATGGGAACGAGCGAGGAGGTAGGAGAAGAATTGTAAGAATGATTTTTCTGCCCAACTATGTGCCTAAAATACGCTCCTTTTTGAGCGTGAAGAGCTGAAAACCAGGCACTGCAATTCGACCCCGAAAAGGTTAAAACCTTTATCTGTAAATACTTTTAAATTTAATCAGCAAGCCCTATCTAATCTCCCCCACTCCCCTACTCTAAACTATATAGTAAGTATTCAACCGGATTTGATATCAGCTCTTTATGCTCAAAAAGTTAGTATTTTAGGCGCATAGTTAGGCAGAACAATCTTGGGACAATTCTTACCGAATAATTAATAATTAATAATTAATAATTAAATAATTCTGGTTTAAAACCTCCTCTTTTAAGGGGAAAAAAGCGGTCGTTTTGCTGGCGCATAACTACGTTAACGCTACGCGACATATTTGCGTTTGCGCAGCACCCCGTAGGGAAGCATTCCGAAGGAAAAAGCGCAGCTTCCCGAAGGGTAGGATGGATGGGTTTCTTAACCATATCCAATCGACCAAGAGAAGAAATAATATTTCCTTATCTTCAATCAAGAACGGTTTTAACCAGAGGTAATTATCAATTATCCATTGTCCATTATCCATTAATGAATCCTACCTCCTCGCTTATTCCCATTTCTCCAGTATAGCTGTCTCCTACCCCTACTAAAAGACTAGTGAAGCGCAAACCCTAATTATTAATTATTCGGTAAAAATCAAAAATAAAATCAATTCTTATCCATAAATTATCAATTATTTCTCCCTGTTCCCTGTTCCCTCTTTTCTGGAAATGTCTAATATATTTCAGGCGCATACTTTGTTAGTGTATGATGGAGCTTGATGTGATTATTCATTTGTTGAAAATCACAACAAATTAAATTGCTCGGAAGTAGAAGTAATGAAAATATTAGTAACAGGTGGCGCGGGTTTTCTTGGTTCTCATCTCATCGATAGATTAATGGAACAAGGCCATGAAGTCATCTGTCTTGATAATTTTTACACAGGAACTAAGCGCAATATTTTAAGGTGGTTGAATCATCCTTATTTTGAGTTAATTCGCCACGATATTACTGAACCTATTAGATTGGAAGCGGATCAAATTTATCATCTAGCTTGTCCTGCTAGTCCAATACACTATCAATACAACCCTGTCAAGACAATTAAAACGAATGTGATGGGGACATTGAATATGTTGGGGTTAGCTAAAAGGGTAAAGGCAAGGTTCTTTTTGGCTTCTACATCTGAGGTATATGGAGACCCAGATGTACATCCTCAAACGGAGGAATATAGAGGTAATGTTAATTGTATTGGCATTCGCTCGTGTTTTGACCCTAAAACTGAAATTTTAACTGAAGCAGGTTGGGTGGCTTTTCCAGATTTACAACCAGAAGTAAAAGTAGCAACTTTAAATCCAGAAGGTAAAGTCGAATATCATATTCCTGATGAATATATCGTACAACCATATATTGGGGAAATGTACCGTTTTGCTAATAGTAAGTTGGATTTTTGTGTGACTCCTAACCATTGGATGTATGTGCGTAGCAAAACTGATAAATTAAAGTTTATCAGGGCAGATGAAGATAAGCATTGGCAAAGTTTGCAGGCATTAACTGGAGGAGATTTTGAAGGGGAAGAAGTAGAATGGTTTGAGTTAGGAACTTATCCTAGAAATGCCAAGGTAAAAGTAGACAAAATCTTCATGGATGACTGGCTAGAATTTTTGGGTTATTTCATTTCTGAAGGTTGCGTTGATGTGAGAAAAATGTCGCGAGTGGTAGGGGGAAATGATTATGATGTAGCAGATTATAATGTGTTAATTGCTAGAGGAAATTCTGAAGGAGGTTTGAAAATTGCTAATTGTTTAAGTCGTTTAGGGTTGAATTTTACTGAAACTTTATCTGATTCGGATGACGGTCAATTTAGGATTTGTAGTAAACAGTTAGCTGAGATTTTATTGCCTTTAGGTAAGTCTGGTGAAAAATACATTCCTCGTGAGTTATTCCAACTATCAAAACGACAGTTATTAATCTTATTTAAAGCTCTGATAATAGGTGATGGTTCGGAAGAGGGAGATTGCTACGCTTACTATAGTAAATCTAAACAATTAGCAGATGATGTACAAGAATTAGCACTTCGTTGTGGTTATGCGGCTTCGGTAGTTTCTCATGCAGTGGGACGTGACCTTTATCGAGTGAATATTCGACCTGCTAAGGATGCGAATTTAGTGACACCAGAACGGTTCCATTATGTGGGAAAAGTTTATTGTGTTAATGTCACAAACCATGTGGTTTTTGTTAGGAGAAATGGGCGTGCTGCTTGGTGTGGTCAATGTTATGACGAGGGGAAGCGAGTAGCAGAAACTTTGGCATTTGATTACCATCGTCAGAATAATGTTGATATTCGAGTAGTCAGAATTTTTAATAGTTTGACTGGAGACCAAAAGGTAGTTTATTACATTGGTGAAAAACTCTATTATGAAAGTTTTGCTGAATGTTATGACAGGATTAATGGAGATATTTCTAATGTATCGGTGCCTTGTTTTGATGAAAATTCTAAGACAGTAATTAAACCAATTTCTGCAATTTGGAAACATCATGTGAAGAAGAAGGGTTATCAGATAAAAACTGTCTGGGGTAAGCAGATAAAAATTACTGAAGACCATAGTTTATTTAGTAGGGATAATAACGACCGACCTCAAGCAGTTTTTGGAAATGAATTAAAGGTGGGAGATGAAATAGGAGTTCCTAGTTATATCAGTTTTTTGGAGCAACCTTTACCACCATTCCACATTACAGAGAAAATTTCTATTCAAGAAGAAATATCTGTAGAAAGTGAACAGACTATCTCTTATATAGAAAAATATGGAGGTAAAATTCGTGAGTATTTATTGGCAAAAGATGTTCATCCCGAACAACTTTACTCAATACTAAAAAGCTACGAGGCCAAAAATCAGATTCCTTTGCATCTATGGAAATATTTAGAACTTCCTCTATCTAAAAAAGAGAAAATTTGCTATTTATCTTCAAAGGCAATTAAAAATTGGATAGAGAATATAGAAGAATTTTTATGGTTATTAGGGTTTTATGTTGCTCAAGGAAGTTTGATAGACAATGAATTGTTGTTTAAAGGAGAAGCTGAGAAATTAGCAAAATTAATAGAAGTAGTAGAAAGAATATTTGACTGTCAATGTGAAATTAAGGTAGAAGGGTCTATAAGTGTTAAGTCAAAAATTCTGGTCGATTTAATTGCAGAAGGATTGAATTTTGGGAATCAAGAAAAAAATATTCCTAATTGGATTTTACAACTTCCTCCAAAACAATTGATTAGCTTTTTACAGGGATTGAATGAAGGAAATAATCTAGTAGAAGATCGACTAAATTCAAAGATTGAATTTAAGAGTGAAAGTCAGGCGATCGCTGAAAAATTAGTATTAATTTTAGCTAAGTTTGGACTAGTAGCAAATGTCTCAGAAATAGAGGTAAAGGATAATAAAATTTACCGGATAATAATAGAGGGTTTAGAAGATAACAATATTGAGAATTTGTCTAACATTCAACAAAAAATATCGGCAAAAAGTACTGGTGATATTGTCTGGGCAAAAATAGAAAGTATTGAGGAATTTGAAATAGATGATTATGTGTATGATTTTTCAGTACCAAATTATGAAAACTTTATTGGAGGAAGCTACGGAATTTTTGCTCATAATACTTACGGACCAAGAATGTTAGAAAATGATGGTCGAGTAGTAAGTAACTTTATTACACAAGCCTTAAAAGGAATACCACTAACAGTATATGGAGATGGCTCTCAAACCAGAAGTTTCTGTTATGTGTCAGACTTGGTCGAAGGGTTTATTCGATTAATGAATCAAGACTTTATTGGACCAGTTAACATCGGCAACCCTGGAGAATATACCATACTAGAATTGGCTCACACAATTCAACACATGGTTAACCCAGATGCAGAAATAACATATAAACCTCTACCACAAGATGATCCGAAACAGCGACAACCAGATATTACTCGTGCTAAAAAATATTTAGGTTGGGAGCCTACTGTTCCTCTCCAAGAAGGGTTAAAATTGACCATAGAAGATTTTCGAGAGCGGCTCAAAAATGAACCGCCAAAAATTTGAAAGGGGTAAATACAGAAAGCGAAAACTTGTCTAAAACTCGTCAAACTTACTCATAACTATAGCTATAAAACTAAAATGAGTAAGTTTGTTCAGTTGTCTATCCATTGAGTCGTTATTAGCTACAATTAAGGTATGAAGCTAGTTGAACGTCATGTTATTACCAAATCACATTATTTATGGTCAGCTTGTGACCACAAGGCTTTTTTGTCGAAAAATCTGTTCAATTTAGCCAATTACCATTATCGCCAACATTTCTTTGAAAACAAAAAGAAATTAAATTTTAATGAGCTTGATCACAAGGTATCTAAAAGTGACGATTATCAAGCTTTACCAACTAAAGTTAGCAAGCAAATAATCAGAAGATTAGACTCAGCTTGGAGTAGTTATTTTTCTGCTTTAAAAGCATGGCAAAAACAGCCAAAGAAATTTTTAGGTAAACCAAAAATTCCCAAATATAAACATAAAACAAAAGGCCGAAATATTCTGCCCTATCCTAATGAATCAATTTACAAAAAAACCTTAAAAAAGGGGATTTGTCACTTATCCATGAGTGAAATAAAAATACCCACTTCACAGACAGAAATAATAGAGGCAAGGATTATCCCGAAAAGTAGCTGTTATATAATAGAAATAGTCTATGAAAAATCGGAGGAAACAACAGAAAATAAACAAATAGCAGGAGTAGATTTAGGAGTAAATAATTTAATAGCTGTAACTACAAATCAAACAGGAACTTCACCTCTTTTGATAAAAGGCAGACCATTAAAAGCTATTAACACCTTTTATAATAAACAGCGCTCTTTTTTACAATCTCAATTAAAAACTAATCAGAATAAAAGCAATTCTCATCGGTTAAAAAAATTAACTCACAAACGAAATTGTCGAGTTGAAAACTATCTCCATACAGCAAGTAAAAGAGTAATAGATTGGTGTGTAAACCATAAAATAGGAGTATTGATTATTGGGCATAATCAGAGTTGGAAACAAGAGATAAAATTAGGGAAAAAGAACAATCAACAATTTGTGAATATCCCTCATTATAAGTTAATAGAGATGTTAAGATATAAAGCCCAACTAAGAGGAATAAAAGTAATAATAACAGAAGAATCTTATACATCTCAATCAAGCTGTTTAGACGGGGATGATTTACCAAAATATGGAGAAAACAAACCGAAATTTAGTGGAAAAAGAGTAACACGAGGATTGTATAAAACTCGGAAAAATAAATTATTAAATGCAGATGTAAATGGGTCATTGAATATAATTAAAAAAGTAATTCCTGATGTCTTTGACCAGGGAATAAAGGGTTTGCCGTTTAACCCTGTAGTGCTTGATCCACTACGAATGACTAAGATTTCAGGCTTTTGAGTAAGTTTGAGTAAGTTTAGTTGAGCGGTGCAATGAATAATGGATAATTATGTATTAATTGATAATGATTGGAGAGTACAAAGTTCTTCTAACAGAATGATTGTTTTTAAGACTGAAAGTCTGACTGGAAAAGCTTACAGTGCCTACAGTTGCGAATAGAAAGTTTCTCACCTTTAGATAACTGAAAGCCTTAGCTAGCAATAGTTATTTCTAGAACTTTACACTCTCTAGATAGTGAATTTAATTATCAATTATCCATTGGTAAGAAGAGGCTATAAACCTCTAGGGATTAATTATTAATTATCCACGATCCATTGGTAAGTCTTTTTTCCTGTTAAAAATTTTGAGGATATAAATATGCGTGTTTGCGTTATTGGTACTGGTTACGTTGGTTTAGTTACAGGAGTTTGTCTTTCTCATACAGGACATCATGTAATTTGCGTAGACAACAACGAGGAAAAAGTTAAACTCTTAAAATCAGGACAGTCTCCAATCTACGAACCAGGGTTATCTGAACTGATGCAAGGTTGCACCAAAGCAGGAACCCTAGAGTTTACATCTGACTTGAAAGCTGGGGTAGAGCATGGCGATATCTTATTTATTGCTGTTGGTACTCCCCCACTCCCTACAGGGGAAAGCGATACTCGTTATGTTGAGGCAGTGGCGAAAGGGATAGGCGCTCATTTGACTACAGGTTATAAGGTAATTGTAAATAAATCAACTGTACCTATTGGTTCTGGTGACTGGGTACGAAGAATTGTTTTAGATGGGGTTGATGAACGGAAAAAAGAAGATGGTGGCTCCGGTACAGATATTGAAGCTGAATTTGATGTGGTTAGTAACCCAGAGTTTTTACGCGAAGGTTCCGCTATATTCGATACTTTTAATCCAGACCGCATAGTATTGGGTAGTAATAGTCAAAAGGCATTAGATATGATGTTGGAGCTTTATACACCTCTGGTTGAACGTAAGTATGGTGACGATCCTTCACTCCCACCAGTAGCAGTGGTAACAACAGATTTGAGTTCTGCGGAAATGATTAAGTATGCTGCTAATTCTTTCTTGGCAACTAAGATTAGTTTTGTGAATGAGATTGCTAATATTTGCGACCGCGTCGGTGCAGATGTGACTCAGGTTTCTAAGGGTATTGGTTTAGACTCCCGCATTGGTAATAAATTTTTACAAGCTGGTATTGGTTGGGGTGGCTCTTGTTTCCCGAAGGATGTTTCTGCTTTAGTACATACTGCTGATGACTATGGTTGTGAGGCACAGTTGTTGAAATCAGCAATTGAGGTGAATAAGCGTCAACGCATGATAGCAATAGATAAGTTACAGCAAGCGCTGAAAATTCTTAAGGGTAAGACTATTGGTTTATTGGGTTTGACGTTTAAGCCTGATACTGATGATATGCGGGATGCACCTTCTCTAGATTTGATTCAAGAGTTGAACAGGTTGGGGGCAAAGGTGAAGGCTTACGATCCGATTATTTCTCAGTCTGGTATGCGTCATGGTTTGACTGGTGTGGTAGTGGAAACAGATGTAGAAAGACTTGCTGATGGTTGTGATGCTTTGGTGTTGGTGACTGACTGGAAACAGTTTGAGAAATTAGATTATGCTAAAATGGTGAAGTCCATGGAACATAATTTATTTGTTGATGGACGTAATTTCTGCGATCGCAAAGAGTTGGAAACTGCTGGTTTTCAATATGTAGGTATTGGTCATTAAATAGCTATCAGCAATCAGCTTTTCCTAACGGAATGCTCCGCAAACAGCTTTCAGTTAGCATAATTTTCAACAAAATATTATGTAGGGGTGTTCTATGGAACGCTCCTACCATAAATAGGGTCTGCTGAAAAAATTGGTCGGTGGGGGGAAGACACGGAGACGGGTCGATTTGTGGGGAACAGACAATAGTTTCGCCATTTTATGTGAAGAAATTTTCTTGAATTTCAGCAGAAAAATTCAGTAAATTGATGCAAAACTAGCCAATAACTTAGGAGATAAATTGAATATAAAAAACTCAATTACCTTAATTATGCTGACTTTTAGCTTTAGGTAAGATGACAAAAAAATTACCTATTTTTTGTTTTGTTTTGTAAATTTGGCTTGCTAAGGAAATTGAGCTAATGTCGGAATGTAAGAATCATCAAAATGATTCAAGGGAAAATTATTTATCATCTAAAACGTTTATATTAGACATCTCCAAAAATTATCAAGCACTTACTGTAACTATCTTTGAGAGAGCGATCGCCAGCTCCTCCAGATAGTCATTTTTTATGAGATTTATAGTATTACAGATAGTTATTGTTAATTATTTAGCATTTTTATGTAATTATTTCTGGCTTTTTACTATACCTAAAGTTATGATTTATGTTAACATTAGTGTTCCTATTCTTAATCTCACTAAACCACATATTGTTAAAATTACTTTTTCACGGGTTACTCTCTTTTAATCTGAATCTTTCTCGTGCCACTCGCGCAGATTTTTATCAGTCTTATTACATGTTCTACAAATCTTCTTTTTTGAGCTTTTTTTTGATTCTCTTTCTTGACTTTGTATGACATTTTATGGTTTCTTTTTTTTTCTTTGGCCTGTCAATTCTTTCCCCACCTTGATCACCTTTATCTCCTTGAAATCTTTGTTCTTTATCAAACTTTTTTTGTTGTTTTTTGAATAAATTTATATCACTCTCTGGACCTCTTTCTCCTACTATTACATCAACTATTTCTTTTCCCAAAGCTAGTGATTACTATTTGATTTTTTAACGTATGACTTTTTGGCTTGACTGAGTAATATTTTTTCTGCTTTTCATCATTTTTTGGCCTGAATATATCCTGCTGAAGTACTATCAACTCTCAATTCTATTTCTGTCAAAGCTTCTTTTATCCATAAATATTCGTTTTCTTTTCCCGAGAATTCCTCTAGTAAACTAGATGGTAATAATTCCCTCAAAATATCGCTCCAAAGCGCGAAAAATATTATTTGCTGTTGATTCACTAACTCGCTTAGGTTGCTCCTAGCAGTTGAAATGTTGGTACATGATGCAAATAATATAATGTCAACATTATCTCTTCCGCCTTGCCTAAAGACTTTTTTCTTCCTCCTCCCTATTTAAATCTTTTTTCTTCACTGGCGTTCGCGTTAGCGATGCGGAGCATTATCGCCTGTCTTTTTTTGTCTTCAACTTTTTGAGCATTTTCTATTAATTTTATTAGTTGTTTATCTGTAATACCAATAATCCTTTTTGTTTATGAGTGGATGATTATAAATATATTCTAATACATTATTCATTTGGGGACAGCATATATATAATTGGGCACTACAATTTTACCTTAATTTCTATTTTGGAGAGGTCTATTTGTTACGGGTGTCGAAGGAAGTAGAACCACTATGTTATTAAAGGTTTTAGATAATTTAGAGGAGTGTGTTGCTATGGGAGGAAACTATTTTCCCCAATATGTTTCTGACTCTGCTAAACACTTAAATTCTTTAACTGACAAGCTATGGTCTTACCGAATAATTAATAATTAATAATTAATAATTAACAATTAAATAATTCGCGCCTTGAAGCCTCCCCTTTTAAGGGGAAAAAAGCGGTCGTTAGCGTAGCTTCCCGAAGGGTGGGATGGCGAGGTCCCCTAGCCATATCCAATCGACCAAGACAGCGGTCGTAGCGCAGCTTCCCGTAGGGTGGGATGGATGGGTTTCCTAACCATATCCAATCGACCAAGAGAAGAAATAATATTTCCTTATATTCAATTCCGTAGCGGTTTTAACCAGAGGTAATTATTCATTATCCATTATCAATTATCAATTAATGAACCACCCCCCGTTCTTGAAACCAAGCTAACGATTAAGCAAAAAATTCGCAACATTAAAGTGCCAAAAAATAAGCAACTGGTTGCTTACAAAAGGTCTTATCCATTTATTAACCAAAACTTTTTTCCACAGCTTACAGACTTAGTTGATTTTTCTCCAAGAGTTAAAGTTATTATAATGACTCGTTATTTTAAGGAAAATGTGCTTTCTATTTTAAGGAGAGGTTTTGAAAAAGATACAAACATTGCTATTTCTAGAATTGCTAAGGGTTACAATATTTTAACGCAGCAAATTTTATCTAATCTGAGGAAAATTAGTAAAATCAGGATTTTAACTTCTGACTTCATGGATAGTAGAGGTTAACGGTCGTTAAACCCTACAGATTGTGTATAATTTCATTGGAAAATTAGTAGAATAAGTCTGTAAACTTGTTAAAAAAGAGGCGATCGCTTCTGATCAAAAGGCTATTGAACTTTATCCAAACTTTTCTCCATATCGCTACAAATTAGAAAAATTACTCCAACACCGAATCTTTAAATAAACACCTAAAAAGTCTCAATAACTTTACCAAATATTTATAAAACTACCCTAATATAACAATCATTTGAGGTATAGTTCTTGGTGAAGTTATATAATTATTTCCCTGACAAATTAATTGTGTAGAACCTCCACCATCTAACATTATTACTTGATTGGCACCGAAACTTTTCAAAACTTCAGCTGCATGGGGTTGAGTTGCTTGTTTAGAAGTAAAAATTAAAATTTTTTCATTGAGGCGATCGCCATCTTGATCTTGAACTCCAATAAATGTTCTACCTGTTTGATTTTCTACTCCTTTATCAGCATTTTCCTGTAAACCAACAATCAGATTAGGTGCTGTTGATAATTGGAGATTATTTGGCTGAAACTTGCTAATTAATGCTCTATCATTCCAGACTTCTAGCATTAATTTTTCATCGGGAAATTCTATTTCTCCTGCATAACCATCGCTAACTATAATTCCATCTGACTTGACAGGAAATGCTAACCCTGTAGAGGTATTTTTATCGTTTCTAAAAAATTGACCATTAGTAATACAAAATAAACTTGAATTTTCTGAATATAAGTTAGACCATACTTGTGATATTGTCTGACGTTCAAATTGTGGATCGTTACCGCCGTAAGCTCCTTTTTTAGTACCTAAGTCTGTGATATTTCCATAGATAAAATTAATTTTTGCACCTTTAGTTAAATCTACAACTTGCACATAATCTAAATCTTTTTGATAAAGAGTTGTTCCCTGAGAATTATTAATAATTTGGAAACCAAGAGATAGAGGGTTTTGTGATTTACTTTCGGCATTTTGGGTAGAAAATAAGTTTATTGTTATTAAGAGGATAGTTGTTAAAAATAATCCGATTAAAGTCAGACTTTTTTTATTCATTATATCAAATCCGGTTAAACAGCCATAGAATAGTTAAGTCAGGAGGAGTCAACCCACCCCTAACCCCTCCCAACCCACCCCTAACCCCCTCACAAGGGTAGGTTTTTTACATAGGATAGTGGAGATGAGACAAGGAGGACAAGGAAGGAAAGTAGACAAGGAAGAAAGAAGATGAATGTATATTACGAAGTATTCACAACAAAAGATGATTGTGGAAATAATCCATTTAAGGAAATACCTTTAGCGCAAAGTAAATCAGCAACAATATTAATTAGTCCTTGTAAAAAACAAGATATAGTTCGATTTGTTGGCTTCAATTCAAGTTGCTGATTTTCACAGTTTTCGGTAATTACTTGGTTTTTGAACTTGTCTGATAAATGTCGCTGTTCATTAGTACCAACTGTTACAGTCCAGAGAGTAGCTACTGCCATAGCTAACCAGATTCTCTCAGCTCTAGCTGGTTCTCTTAATCTGGTTTTATGCCACTGCCAACCATCACTTTTAACATCTCGATAACTTGATTCAATCCAAAAGCGTAAACTGTACCATTGAGCATTTCCTTGTTCTGGTTCTAAGTCAGTAATAATTAACCAAGGAGTTTTGTAACCTTCAGACCAACAGGCTAATAAAGTACAATCAATAGGGTTAGTTTTAAAACAACTAACCTTACCTGACCAACTCATTGCTGTTTGAGGCACAACTGTCTTTAAAGGTTGCCATTCATTTTCCCCTATTATTCGATATGTTCCTTGATCATTGATTCTCAAAAAAGGATGCCAATTTAAAGCACAAATTTCAGCAAATAACCAATCAGCATACAATCCCCTATCTGCCAAGACAATGACTTGCCAATCATCAGGTATGGCATTTGATAAAGATTTAAACAGATTTTGCCAATGAGGCTTCGAAGAGCCTTTTTCTGTACCTTTCACAATTTTCCAGGCTACAGGAATACCACAACCCTGATAGAGAGTATGAAGAGACAGAACCGTAAAGTTTTGCCCAATATTAGTTGCATCTATTGCCAATGGCAGCCATTTTTCCTCACTATTCCATAAGCTAATAATCCATTTTAGTAAAGGTACAAAGCATTTATTAACATCTAATTCAAGTCTATTTTTACCTTTTTTTGCCTTACTCTCTTGATACCATTCTTTGAGTCGTTTTCGTACTGTATTAGTTTTTTCTCCATTCACTTTAGCAATCAATTCAGAAACTCTAGTTAGACTGCTTGAGCCAGTTATAACCATGCCAAAACTCCAACTAACTAAGCCTGCTATTTCCGGTAATGACAAATGAGGAAAGTGATAAGATACAATTCTTGACCAGTCTTTAAGATACTTATTCTTTAACATAGCTTAACCAATTAACCAATTTTCTGGAGCATTAATCATTTTGACTAGTCCACTTAAAATTTGATTATATTTGCTATATAATTCTCTTCCTTGTTCTGGAGATATATAGTTACACTTCACAGCAAATTTGAGCCAGACTTGCGTTTGCTGCAGATTCAGCTTCACAATCATTTAATAAGCGCGACAAATGATGCTTGATACCTTCTTTTTCGCCACGCCTCCGCAAGGTTGGCACAAACAGAGCGCTCCGGAACGACGAATTTGGTCAGTCAGAGAGTATCTTTCTTCAGTAGGGAATTGTTTTGATAATTCAAAGATAGTCATAGCCGGATCAAATGCTTTTTGATAGATAATGATATCTTCATGAGTTTTAATCCCTCTTTTTTCTTCTTCTCCCTTGTCCACTTTCCCCCCTTGTCTACCTTGTCTAACTCCCATTATACGATTAATGTAAAAAACCTACCCTTGTCAGCCCCTAACCCCTCCCAGGAGGGGATGGGAAGTCAGGAGGACCTAGTCAGGAGGAGAGAGAATTACAAAAATGAGCGTAGTTATGACGATTAGAGAATTTTTTTATGTTCAATAGACATCTCCAAAAATACTCAAACGCTTATACTAACTATCTTTAGTGGAGCGATAGCGTACGCTTAACCGGAGGTTATCGCTACTTATGAAGATAGTTAATTTGTACAGTTTTATGGGTATCAGAGACACTTAGTGTTACTAATTCAAATATTTATTAGACTTTGATTTATTATTTTTATCTCAGTTTTTGATGATTTATACTAATATAAATGAGCCAATTCTTAGTCGCACTAAACCACATATTGTTAAAATTACTTTTTGATAATTATTATCTTTTAATCTGAATCTTTCTCTAGCAAGTCCAAATATTTTAATTAATCTTATTACATGTTCTACAAATATTCTTTTTTTGGCTTTTTCTTGATTTTCTTCTTTGATTTCTGGTGGCATTTCTTTTTTTCTTGGTTTCTTTTTTGGTGTAGTAGTTCTTTCTACTCCTTCATAAGCTTTATCTCCTTGGAATTTTTGTTTTTTATCAAAGTTTTTTATCCTGTTGTTTTCTTAATATTTTTACATCACTTACTGGACCTTTTTCTCCTACTATTACATCCACTATTTCTGTTCCTTTTGGTGTCGTTATTATTTGATTTTTACTCATTATGATTTTTCTTGTTTCCTGAGTAATATTTTTCTTGGTTTTTATATTCACTTGGTCTTTCTCTACCTTGTTCTGTACTATCTACAATTAATTCTAATTCTGTTAATATCTCCTTTACCCATTCCAATACCTAAAACTTTTTTTTTACTTGTTCTAATAAACTTGCTGGCAGTAATTCTCTGAGAATATCTATCCAGAGCGCGAAAAATATTATTAGCACTTGATTCACTTATACCAAAGTTAATTCCTAATGTTTGAAAAGTTGGTATTTGATGTAAATAAAATCACGTTAAAATTATTTCTTCTTCCTTTGTTAAATTCTTTTTTCTTCCTCCACCTGCTTTAATTAATCTTTTTTCTGTTTTGGCGTTGGCGGAGCAAGTGCGGCAGCTACATCGCCTCCTTTTTTTCTGATTCTATTCTTTGGGCATTTTCTATTAATTTTATTAGCTGTTCATAAGTAATACCAATAATTCTTTTTGTTTATGAGTGGATGATTAGAAATATATTCTAAAGTTGGATTCATTTGGGAGACTGTATACATAAATGGTTTTGATAATTTTACCTTATTTTCTATTTTGGAGATGTCTAATAAAACGGATTTGATATTATACCAATTTTATAAATGTTTTTGACAAATGGTAGAGACGCGGAATGCTGCGCAAACAGCTATTAGTAGTCAGCTCGAGCGCAATAAGACCCTGCTTTTAAGGACATAGTTTAA
Source organism: Okeania sp. KiyG1 (assembly GCF_014132355.1). Classification (GTDB taxonomy): domain Bacteria; phylum Cyanobacteriota; class Cyanobacteriia; order Cyanobacteriales; family Microcoleaceae; genus Okeania. The sequence goes on along the minus strand of NZ_BLZO01000030.1, from coordinate 38,257 downwards.
ATGAATATAGACTTTAACAACTTTTGTAGTAAGATTAATTCTAGCTCAATTAATACAGCTTTAAAGCCACAGGAAAAGCAATAGCTGAAGTCCGCAGTTCCGACCACAGGAGGCTAGCTGACGGCTGAATGCTTACCTATGATTATAAGCTTAGGATTGGCTTACAAATTGACGGTTCAGGCTATTGTGGTAAATTAAACAGAGAATAATAGCAGTTTTTCTACACAAACTAATTTGGCTGAAAGTTCAGATTTATCACAATTTTTGACTACTAAAACATCCCCTTCTAGTCAAAATATAACTACTGATGGCAATCTCACAAATGGCAATGGGACTGGTAAAGATGTACCGGAGCCTTCTCTAATTTCTGGGTTAGTTTTAATGATGGGATTTGGTGTTTGGAGTGCTAGAAAAAAAGTTAATTGGTATGTAGTTTTTAAGAGTGAAATAATTGTTGGTTGTTGATATGTTTTGAGTAAAATCTCCAGAAATTATCAACCTTATTCAAGTAACCATTGTAGGGATGTTCTATGGAACGTCCCTACTTTTTTTCGGAGTAGTCTAGTAGAAGTATTATAGTAGTCGAAGCAAAAGTGAGGACATTGCTAAATGTTGTTTGCGGAGCATTGACCTAGGAAAAAACTCACTCAGAGATTACTTCTGACTTCTGAGTTCTGAATTGCGCGTAGCGCTATAATCATCAACTACATCTTCACAGTTACAGTCTTAATCTCTGTATACTGCTGTAAACCATACTCACCTAACTCCCGACCAATACCAGACTGCTTAAAACCACCAAACGGTGCAGCAGCATCAAACACATCATAACAATTTACCCAAACAGTACCTGCACGCAGTCTATGAGCAACAGTATGCGCCTTACTCACATCTTGTGTCCAGACACCAGCAGCCAAACCATACATCGTATTATTTGCTCGTTCTACCAGTTCATCAATATCCTTAAACTTAATGATACTCATTACCGGACCAAAAATTTCCTCTTGAGCAATTTTCATATGATCTTGCACATCAGCAAATACAGTTGGTGCAATAAAATAACCGCGATCGCCAACTCTTGCCCCACCGCATAACATCTGGGCACCATCCCGTTGACCAGACTCAATATAACTCATCACTTTATTAAACTGTTCTTCATCAACTTGAGGTCCTTGTTCCACACTCTCAGCAAATGGGTCGCCTACCATCCGGCGTTTTGCCCGTTCTACACTTTTGGCAACAAAATCGTCATAACATTTCTCTTCCACAAACAGACGAGAACCCGCACAGCAACACTGACCTTGATTAAAAAATAAAGCAAAATGTGAGCCTTCAATAGCAGCATCCATATCTGCATCAGCAAACACAATGTTAGGACTCTTGCCACCGAGTTCCAAAGTCACCCGCTTTAAGTTACTCTTGGCAGCAGCTTCCATGATTAAATGACCTACTTCTGTAGAACCAGTGAAAGCAACTTTATCAATATCGTGATGGTGGGAAATGGCAGCACCAGCAGTTGGGCCATAACCAGACAAAATATTGACTACACCAGGAGGAAAACCAGCTTCGACTGCTAGCTCTCCAACCCGAAAAGCTGACAATGGTGTTTGTTCAGCAGTTTTCATTACTAATGTATTACCCATTGCCAATGCTGGGGCAAGTTTCCATGCTTGCATTAATATAGGGAAGTTCCAAGGAATGATTTGACCGACAACTCCTACTGGTTCGTGGCGGGTATAGCAGAAGTAGGGGCCATTGATAGGGATGGTTTTGCCTTGAACTTTGTCTGCCCAACCAGCATAATAGCGATAACAGGCGATCGCTAAAGGTAAGTCTGCACTGAGAGAGTCTTTGAGTGGCTTACCATTATCTAGGGTTTCTAGTCTAGCCAACTCTTCTATATTTTGTTCCATCAAATCTGCTAATTTGTAGAGGAGTTCGCCTCGTTGGGTAGCAGACATTTTCGGCCAGTCGCCACTGGTAAATGCTTTCCGGGCTACGCTTACAGCCTTATCTACATCTGGCGCATCTGCTTCGGCAACGTCACAAATAACTTCTCCTGTTGCCGGGTTAATTGTTTCAAAGCGCTTGCCGGAAGCACTTTCTACCCACTCGTTATTAATTAATAGTTTGGTGGGGCCGATTTTAACTTGTTGTTCTGGTCTTGTAGCTATTACCATAAATTTTTTCCTCACTTTGTTGTGAATATAACCTTTCTACCTCTTGGTAGTCTTGTGTCTCAAAAACTTTAGATATTTTTAAGAATATGAGGAGGCTTTTTTGCACTAAATGATGATTAGAGTCTGTACAGATAGCTTTTCTGTATGTCGGCAAGTCCTAGTAATATTATGTCCGGTAGCATTGGTGTAATTAGATTTATAGTGTGGGGAGGGTGGGAGGTATGGGAGGTGTGGGGAGTTTCGGGAGATGGGGAGATCGAGAAAGATTTGGCAATGGCGCTCAAACAACAGAATTATATTACTCCGAAGCCAACGGATTTGATATAGCAATATGATTTGAGTTGTGAGATATTGGAGACTTTTGTTCTAGGTATGGAGGGAATAGGTATGGAGGGAATAGGTATGGAGGGAAGAAACGAATACATAAGAATAAAAAAACTGCTATATCATAAGCTTTAAAAAAACACCTCAATTCTCACATCTGATTCCTGATTGCTATATTAGATAGTTATATCTATTATTTTTACCTTTTTTTATTCAAGATTTCTTTCTTTTTCCTTCTGCTATACCCTACTATTCTTTTTCGATACTTGAGAAGCTAAATAAACAAGAGGGTTAATTTTGCCAGAGTTTATAAAAGTCGGAATAATTCATTTTTTCGGCATGACTCCAAAGAAAACTTTCGGCAAATTCATAAACAAAACAACCGGGAGTACGGTCTAGAAAAAAGGGATTAGAATCTTGATAATGTTCCTCGGAAGTATATATCCAATCTGGAACTTCTTCTTCTTCCGAAATCTCTTGATAATATCCCCAATATTTTTTTTCCCAGGTTTGATATTCTGGTAAATATTTTTCTAATGCGGTGACTGCTGCTGCAAAGTTTCCTTGAAAAATTGCTTGAATAAATTCTGCTTCTGCTCCAGAGATAGTAAAAATTATTTCGCAATTTCGCATATAAATTTTGAGGATACTATATTTATCTATATCCTGATAATTTTTGATAATTATTAAACCATCCCAACCATGATTATCTATTGCTATAACTCCTACTTCATAAGGATGTATAAGCTTGATTAATTCCAATTTATCGCCTTTAGTAATGTGCTGCAAAGCATTAAGAGCGTCGCTAGTTTGATTATTCATCCATCCGGGACGAATTTCATTAACTAAAGCAGAAATAGCTAGAGAATTTTGCGGGTCAATTTCTCCTAGTATCCAAGCTGCCGATACGCGGTCTGAGTTATCTTTAGTATTTTGAATTAAATTATTTAGGCAATTAATTGCTTCTTTATTTCCGGGATTAATTTTCCATAAACTATCCGCAGCTTGACAATAAAGAAAATCCTGCTTTAAGTCACTTTTCAAAACTTTTATCAAAGCATTAATAACCTTTGAATTTCCTACACCGAGAATTTGCAAACTACTCATAGAATATAAGAGAGTATTGTAGTCTTGGCTGACTTCTAATAATTTAACTAAAGCATCAATAACTTCTGGAGTACCTATAGCAATTTTTCCTAAAGTTTGAGCAATTTCAGCATGGAAAAAAGGAGAGCTAGAACTCTCAATTAACTGAAGCAAAGTTGTTACAGCCTGAGAATTACCAGCACCAAATTTACCAATTTCGTGAAAAGTTTTTCTCAGTTCCTTTTCCTCAGTATTAGTTGTTAATTGTTTCAGCAAAATCTCAACTTTTTCAGGGTTGCTAATTTCCTGACTAGGCTGTACAAAACCTAATCGCCAAGGATGTATAAACGTAAGCATTCAGCCGTCAGCTATCAGCCATCAGCTATTGCTTTTAGTTTGAGATAAAAGCTTGACTAATTGAGTCAGAATTTATACTTACTATAAAAGCCAGCTGAAACAGTCTATATTCATTAAAACCCCCTTCTTTTGCTGAGAGCTGATAGCTAATAGCTGAATGCTTACGTATAAACTGCGAATCATCCCGAAATTTTTGCCATTTTCTACACTGCTTAAAAACTTTAGTAAGAGGATAGTCAGCAGAACATTTTCCTAATTCACAAAATCCATTTTGAGCAATAAAATATGCTTTAATCCGATAAAAATTACCACAGCCATCCTCAAAATTTATTAACTGTTCAAAAAATTCCTTTCTTTGACTTTCATCAACATCTTCTCGCCCCAACCATAACAAAAAAATCTGTTTCCATTCCGGTTGAAAAATGCGGTAAATTCCCTGAGCGGGATTTTCAGGAATATACTTAAAGAAAAACTGCCAATTTTCCACCGCCAAAGCAGCAAAATATTCTTGAAAAGTCGGATGAAAAAAAGCATAAACAGGCGACTCAGAATTTTCTACAGCTACACCCACTTGATTCAACCAACCTAATTTTATTATTAGTTGAAATAACCAAGTATCACTTTCCCCAAGAATCTGACAAACCAACGAACGAGAAAGTCTAAACCTAGAATTTGTTTGAGAAATAGCCTGTTGTGCTAATTTCCCCAAAGCAAGATTTAATTCTTTCCGAATAGCAGAAGTAGTAGGAAAAATTTCCTCCTTCCATTCATAAAAAACCTCCACAAATCTTTCATAAAGAGCAGCTTTTGTAGTGGGCAACCTCCCCTGTCGTCGCTGCCAAGAATAACAAAGTAGTGCCAAGCGCAAAGGATTTTTTACCAAATTTCTAATCCTTTCTTTTCCCGGTTTTTTCAACTCCCGATCTAACTTTTTTCCCAACTCCAAATTAACAAACCATTTACCGATAAACTCACCCACCTGTAACTCAGAAAAATCAAGATTTCGATAAACATCAAAATCAAACAACGCATTTTTTCCCCCATCCCAAACATTCAACCGACAACTCAAAACCGCCCGTGCTTCCCCAACCCAACCTTTAAGTTGAGAAGCGACTACTGCCAAAGCATTATCCACAGACATCTCATCCACACCATCCAACAATAACCACACCGACCCCCGGTTAAACAACTCCACCAAAGCATCCTCCATTTCCGGTTTCACCCGCGCCGTCAGAAAAGCTTCTTTTAGCCAAACTTGCAGCAAATATTCCTCAATAGTTTTCCCATCTAAATCTGCTAAAGACACCCAAATAACAACATCTTGCTCAGTTTCGGCAAACACCCACTCCCCAATATGCTGCAATAAAGTTGTTTTTCCCGCACCAGGTTCTCCAATAATAGCGATACGTTTGCCTTGACTTTTCGGAGTGTGTCCCTGACGCAACACTTCTTCAAAAAATTGATTTAACTCTAACGTCTTAGTTATTTCGTAGTTGGTGGGAGCATATAATTCCGAACCATTTTCCGCAGTACAATTACTATCGCGTTTGGGTTGACATTTGCGCTCGACCAACCCCAGTGGTACATAAATTTCTGCGCGATCGAATGTTGTACCGTCGCCTATTGTGAGGGGGTTCGTGGTTAAATGTCTTTTTTCCCTCAGCATTTTTTGACAAGTTTGCCGATGAATTAATAAATTTTTCTCTGCTTCTATATTATTAGTTTGTGGTGGGAAAACTTGGGGTTCGACAATATCTTTTAATTCTAAATTTAAGGCTTGGGTAATCCATTCTGCGTAGGGAATATCAACTGCTTTACCATAAAAAAAGCGTTTAACAGTAGATGGAGAAACACCTGTTTTTTCTGCCAGTTTTTCGTAACTTAGGTTCTTTTTTGCCTTTCTGAGTTTTTCTATTCCCGAATTGGTAGCTTTAATACTTCTGCTTTTTTTAGATGCCATGATTGTTTGATTACTCGAAATTTACGTTCTCCCTAAATCTCCCTTAAAAAGAGATAATTTTAAATAGTTATCCCCTTTTTCCAGGAAGATTTTTGATAATTCCTCCCTTTTTCCAGGAAGATTTTTAATAATTCCTGCCTTTTTCTAGAAAGACTTTGAATAGTTACTCCCTTTTTCCAGGAAGATTTTTAATAATTCCTGCCTTTTTCTAGAAAGACTTTGAATAGTTACTCCCTTTTTCCAGGAAGATTTTTAATAATTCCTGCCTTTTTCCAGGAAGACTTTTAATAGTTCCTCCCTTTTTCCAGAGAGACTTTTAATAATTCCTGCCTTTTTCTAGAGAGACTTTTAATAATTCCTGCCTTTTTCTAGAAAGACTTTTAATAGTTCCTCCCTTTTTCCAGAGAGACTTTTAATAATTTCTGCCTTTTTCCCGAGAGACTTTTAATAGTTACTCCCTTTTTCTAGAAATACTTTTAATAATCCCTGGCTTTTTATCGGAAGACTTTTGACAGTTACTCCCTTTTTCCAGGAAGACTTTTAATAGTTCCTCCCTTTTTCTAGAAATACTTTTAATAATCCCTGGCTTTTTATCAGAAGACTTTTGACAGTTACTCCCTTTTTCCAGGAAGACTTTTAATAATTCCTGCCTTTTTCTAGAAATACTTTTAATAGTTACTCCCTTTTTCTAGAAATACTTTTAATAATTCCTGCCTTTTTATTGGAAGACTTTTGACAGTTACTCCCTTTTTCCAGGAAGACTTTTAATAGTTCCTCCCTTTTTCCAGAGAGACTTTTAATACTCCTCCCTTTTTAAGGCCGGGCTAATTCTTTGTCGTCAGAGAATATTAAGTTAGAAATACATTTAATTGTGCAAATCTCCCCCACTCCCTTCCCTATCCCTGTATCCGTGCCATAATCTCTGTGAGCCACTCCCCCACTCCCCTACTCCCTTTTTCTCTAATGACAATAAATTGACCCTGCCCTTTTTAAGGGAGGAGAGATCGACTCTTCAAAAATACCAAAAAAATACCAATCATATTTTAACTCAATTAACAAGGTCAGTTCGGTTCAGTTTATTCTGACCTCATCTGCTCTTGATGATTAATTAAACCTCAGACTAACTTGGAATAGTAAACATTTTGCATGAGAAAAACTTCTTTTTCTATGACAAATTCACAACAAAATTTAACCCGTTCCAGCGCTATTACTGAGATGCACTCCCAACTCGGCACATTATCAAAAAATCTCGAACCAATGGCAAAAATAATTCCTCCCGGACCGCAACGAATTAGAGGAATTGCTGGTTCGGGAAAAACAGTTTTATTATGTCAAAAAGCTGCTTATATGCACTTACAAAATCCTGACTGGGATATTGCTTTAGTATTTTTTACTCGTTCTCTCTACGACTTGATGGAAAAACAAGTAAATAAATGGCTAAAATACTTTAGCGACGGTAAAGTTCAATACGACAAAAGAAATTCTAAACTCAAAGTATTTCATGCTTGGGGAACTGACGAAAAAAATGGTTTATACCGAAAAATTCGTAAAGCTCACAATTTCAAACCAGAACCTCATAATTATCCAAATTATTCTCCTCCCGAACAGTTAGCTAAAGTTGTTATTCAGTTACTAGAAGCTAGAGAAATTCAACCGATGTTTGATGCAATATTAATTGATGAAGGACAGGATCTAGTAGTGCGCGATGAATTAAAATTTAAAGGTAAACAACCAATTTATTGGCTAGCATGGCAAGCTTTACGACCTGTTAATTCTGAAAAACCTCAACAAAAACGTTTAATTTGGGCTTATGATGAAGCACAAAGTTTACACAGTCTAAAAATTCCCACTGCCAAAGAATTATTTGGTGAAGAATTGAGCGATTTAGTGAAAGGTATAGATAAAGGAGCTATTTCCAAAAGCATAATTATGAAACAATGTTTTCGCACTCCTCACTCAATACTTACCGCTGCTCATGGAATTGGAATGGGATTATTTCGCTCTGATGGAATGTTGTCTAGATATACAAATAAAAAGGATTGGGAAAAAATTGGTTATCAAGTGGAAGGCAGTTTTAATAATGGTCAAAAAATTACTTTGTCTCGCCCTCCTGAAAATTATCCTAATCCTCTTCCTGAAATTTGGAAAAAACCTGTTTTAGAATTTAATATCTATAAAAATAGAGAGGCTGAATTAACTGCTTTATCTGACAAGATTAAATATAATCTTGAATTCGATAAACTTAACCCCTCCCGAAATATTTTAGTTATTGTTTTGGGTTCGTCACGGGAAGAAGCAATGGCATTACAAAAAGAAGTTGGAGAATTTTTGATTCAGCAAAACATTAATATTTATATTTCTAGTGCAAGTAATATTAATGACTTAGAACGTAATGACAGAAACCGAAACCAATTTTGGCATGAAGCAGGAATTACTATTTCTCTAATTCATCGCGCTAAGGGAAATGAAGCAGATATGGTTTATGTAATTGGTGTCGATAAAATTGCTGAAAATGAGAGTAATATTAATCTCCGAAATGCCTTATTTGTTGCTTTAACCAGAGCGCGGGGTTGGGCAGTTTTGAGTGGAATAGATGACTATCCAATGTATCAAGAAATTCGACAAGTTATAGACATAGCAGAAAGTGGTAAACCTTTCACTTTTACCTATAAGCGATCGCCCCAATGGAATCTCAACGACCGCTAAATTTATTACTATCAAAAATTTTCTTACTGCCAAGGCATAGAAGTTAATTTCTATGCTCTTTTTATCAAAAAAAATCCATAAAATTTTATCTATACTACTATCAGTAAATAGATTTGCCTCCTTAATTAGGGTTTGCTGAAAAAATATTTTTAAGAAGTAGGGGAGCAGGGTAGTGGGGGAGTAGAGAGTAGTTAGGAGGAGCAGAGAATAGAATTTAATTAGGAGGTAGTCTGATATATTTGTCCCTGAATTTTTCTGCAATTATTCTGCCTTTTATACTAAATTTTTGAGGGTTTTGGACGTGAGACCTGGAACTTTTTTCAACCCAAAAAAGGCTTGAGCCAATATCAGTCAATGCTTTGAGATTCAATCGGTAGAGCAATGATTAAATTACTGTATTATATAGATGTCAAAATTTAGAAATAAGTTAAGCATTTGGCCATTAACTATTAGCTAGCCTCTGACAGAGGAACTGCGGACTTCAGCTATTAAGGAGGAGTTCATTAATAGATAATGGATAATTGATAATTACCTCGGGTTTTAACCGTTACGGAATTGAATATCAGGAATATAGTCTTTTCTCTTAGTCCATTGGATATGTCGAGGTATCCTCGCCACCCCTCGACCGCTTTTTTCTCCTTAAAAGGGGAGGCTTTAAGGCGCGAATTATTTAATAATTAATTATTAATTATTCGGTAAAAACGATTGATAGATAATTAAAAGTTACGATGAAAGTATACTCCTTGAAAAAGTATTCCGGAACATAAAAACTAGAGAGCAACCCCTCCTAAAATTAAATGACTGATAGACAATTAAAAGTTACGATGAAAATATACTCCTTGAAAAAGTATTCCGGAACGAAAAAACCTAGGAGCAACCCCTCCTAAAATTAAATGACTGATAGACAGTTAAAGTCTGCTCCTTGAAAAAGTATTCCGGAACGAAAAACCTAGGAGCAACCCCTCCTAAAATTAAATGACTGATAGACAATTAAAAGTTACGATGAAAATATACTCCTTGAAAAAGTATTCCGGAACGAAAAACCTAGGAGCAACCCCTCCTAAAATTAAATGACTGATAGACAATTAAAAGTTACGATGAAAATATACTCCTTGAAAAAGTATTCCGGAACATAAAAGCTAGGGCACAACCCCTCCTAAAATTAAATGACTGATAGACAATTAAAAGTTACTATGAAAATCTGCTCCTTTAAAAACTATTCCGGAATTGAAAAACTAGGGCACAACCCCTCCTAAAATTAAAGGAATGATAGACAATTAAAAGTTACTACTAAAATCTGCTCATTGAAAAACTATTCCGGAATTGAAAAACTAGGGCACAACCCCTCCTAAAATTAAAGGAATGATAGACAATTAAAAGTTACTACTAAAATCTGCTCATTGAAAAACTATTCCGGAACATAAAAACTAGAGAGCAACCCCTCCTAAAATTAAATGACTGATAGACAATTAAAAGTTACGATGAAAATATACTCCTTGAAAAAGTATTCCGGAACATAAAAGCTAGGGCACAACCCCTCCTAAAATTAAATGACTGATAGACAATTAAAAGTTACGATGAAAATATACTCCTTGAAAAAGTATTCCGGAACATAAAAGCTAGAAAGCAACCCCTCCTAAAATTAAATGACTGATAGACAATTAAAAGTTACTATGAAAATCTGCTCCTTTAAAAACTATTCCGGAATTGAAAAACTAGGGCACAACCCCTCCTAAAATTAAAGGAATGATAGACAATTAAAAGTTACTACTAAAATCTGCTCATTGAAAAACTATTCCGGAACATAAAAACTAGAGAGCAATCCCTCCTAAAATTAAATGACTGATAGACAATTAAAAGTTACTATTAAAATCTGCTCATTGAAAAACTATTCCGGAATGAAAAGGCTAGGAAGCAACCCCTTCTAAAATTAAAGGACTTGCTCCCGTGTCGCGGATGAGCAACCCAAACTTTTCGGTCCGGACTGCTCCGAAACAGAGACCTAACACTACCTTTTTAAGCTAATAGCTCATAGATAGTTAACCTGAGAAAGAATTATTTATTATTCGCTCAAAGCGCTGACTGCTAAGAGCAGTTTGCGCAGCATTCCGTAGGAAATGCTTACTAAATAACCAACCACTTATCCATAATATAAACTATGCAAATAACTCAATATCTCCATGCCGCTCTGTTAGTTTCAGACCTTGAAAAAGCCGAACATTTCTATGGTCAAATTCTCCAACTCCCAAAAGTAGAACGCTCCCTCAATTTTCCCGGTACATGGTATCAAGTCGGCAACTTCCAAATACATCTAATAGTATCCTCAGAAATAATTTCAGATTTAGTAAATTTAGAAAAATTGGGCAGAAACCGACATTTAGCATTTTCTGTAGCTGACATAGATAGTGCTAAAGCACAACTACTAGCAAATAATTCCCCTATTCAAATGAGTGCTTCCGGTAGAGCTGCATTATTTACTCAAGACCCCGACGGTAATATTATAGAATTAAGTCAACATTAAAGAATTTAGAATTTAGAATTTAGAATTTAGAATTACCTCTTCTTATCAATTTAAGAGGATGGGTTCATTAATTGATAATGGATAATTATGTCTTTAAAAATTGATAATTATCAATTGTCAATTATCAATTATAAAGAGAGGCTTTATACCTGAATTTTTCGGTAAGATAATCTGTGAGAATTATTGCCTATTCATATACAAACCCCCTGTTTGAAACTGCCCCAGACCGCACAACTTGGGGGTGGGAAGTTGACCATATTTATCACGACTTAGGCGATCGCCAACAACTCCAACAACTCCTACTCGACTGTCAAACTCAAGCAGTTAATTATCTCTTAATTCGTAAACTTGAAGAATTGGGAGACTCTGTAGAAGAAGTATGCGATCGCCTCAACCAACTCGAATCTCTCAATATTCAAATTATTCCCCTCGACTCAGATATCAACATCAACCCCAACTCACCAAGCAGCACCTCACCAAGCAAAATAGACTTACTCAGACTCCTCAACCAAATTCGCCAAAACCAACATAGTCGCAAAATTCGCACTGCCCATGCTCGCAACCGCATTAAAGCCATACCCCCACCAGGTAAAGCACCCTACGGATATCGCCGAGGTAAGGACCGTTACACCCTGGACAGAAGTGCTGCTCCCGTTGTCAAAGACTTCTTTGAAAACTTCCTTCTGTTTGCTTCCTTGCGCGGTGCTGTTCGCTATATTCAGAAAAAATACGGCAAAAAAATCTCCGTTACCACTGGACGACGTTGGTTAACCAACCCCGTTTATCGTGGTGACTTACAATATCAAAATAATGAAGTCATCTCTAATACTCATCTTCCCATAATTTCTAGAGAAGAAGCTGCTCAAGTCGAACGTTTGCTCCGACGCAACCGCCGAATGCCACCGCGCACTGCCAGCGCCCCCCATTCTCTAGCAGGTTTAGTTGTCTGCACAGAATGTCAGTCTCCAATGATTACGGCAAAAGTTACTACTTTTCGCAAAGAGAAAGAATATCTCTATTTGCGTCCCAAAAGTTGTTCCCGCAAACCAAAATGTAAAGCTTTAAATTATCAACAAATTTTGGCAGAAACTATAGAAATAATTTGTCGAGATTTACCATCGGCGATCGCTGCTTTAGAAATGCCAAATATGGATGGAATTAAGAGTACAATTAAACAGGATATTTCTGATAAGCAAGATATTCTTTTTCAACTACCAAATCTCACGGAAAATGGCATTCTTGACCGAGAAACTGCTGAACTCCGTACTTACAAAATTAGAACAGAAATTGCTCAATTACAAAGTCAACTTAACCAGTTACCACCAGTCAATTTATTAGAGACTGCCAAAGCGGTTTGCATAACCCAATTTTGGTGGGATTTATCAGAGTCAGAAAGGAGATTTTACTTGCGCGAATTTATCAGTAGAATAGAAATTATTCGTCAAGATTTAGATTGGCATTTACAAGTTATTTTTATTTTTTAATTGTGTTATGAAAGAAGGAAGAAGGAAGGAAAAATTTTGCATTGCCTGATCTGGTTCTCTCTTCTTGCTTCTTTCTTCCCTCCTGACTCCTGTAGGGGCGAATGCCATTCGCCCCTACTCCTGACTCCTCAGTTGTTTATTTATCAGTATTCAACCGGACATGATATGACTCCTGTCTCCTGTCTCCTGTCTCCTCAATAATTCATTTTTTAACCCTATAAATATTTTCTAATAAATTAAACCAGAAATGCCCCCCCATAGATATAGCTATGCCACTAATTAGCCAACCCAATATTTTTTTTAATCCTTCTAAATAAGTAATTGATTTACTAACTGAGGTTTTATTTGTTTGTTCTTGACCCCAACCAATAGGTAATTCTAAATTCTCTAATGCTGCATTTACCTGATTTTGAATATCTCCTATTTCTAACTCACTTGGATTAGAATTATTATTGATTAATTCCTGGGAATAACTATTAATTGTTGCCCGCATTAAAGAATCTTTTGATAAATTATCAACCATATTTAATGTATCAACATTGGCAACTATAGCAATAATAACACCAATCAAAAAAGCAACTCCTTTAGCATTACGCTTATAAACACCAGCAGCCCTTTCCATTCCACTATCGAACCATATCTCAATTTCTTTCTGAAACTGATGTAAAGCATTACCTGTTACTGAAATTTTTGTTGTCGCTTGTTTTGCTAAAATATATAAACTTTTTCGTAAAGATTCAGGCAATAATTCAATCATTTCAATAGCTTTTTGGTGAATTTCCTTCTTATTATTTTGCAAATCTGTTTGCGCAGCTTTTCCCATTTCCATTATCTCTCTCAAAAATTTTAATAAATTAGAGGCACTTGGTTCCATTTCAGTTACTAAAACTTTTCTTTCATGGGGATTTTTAATACTTGTGTGACTAAATTTATTTGGCTATTAAATTCTTTACTATGTTTATCTGGCAAAATTTCTAGAGATTTTTTGTGTATAAATCTAGCTTATTTAAAGTTCTATCCAATGTTAAATCAAGATTTGCTAAGTTATTTTTATAATCCTGAATATTTTGATTCAACTCTTGATGCAAATTCTCAAATTCAGCCTGAATTTTTTTCTGTTGACTGGTGTCTTCTATATTCAATTTATCTAATATTTTCTTGATCTTTACCAAAATATTATCGGTAAAATCTCTTAATTTATCCTCACTAATCATTTGCATTAATTCTTGCAGCTTCAAAGTATCAATTAAACTGGCAGCAAATGTATCTGATGGAATAGAAGAAGGAGCAGTTTTTTCTACATCAAAAATATTATTAATTCCAGTTACAGCTCGACTTAAATTACCAAGCATCTGAATTATTTTCCGAAATCCTCTTTCTAATGGACCTTTGCCACCACTATAGTTAAGGTTTTTAATTAATTGATTTTGATACAGAGATTTAGTTAGCTTTTGCACTTTTTCAATTTCTGTACTAGATTTAGAATTATTTTTGTTGATATGAGTTTCACCAGCAATTAACTCTTCAATTGATTTTTTTAAATGGGTGGCTCGCCATTGCAAAATTATTGTCAAAATTGATTGGATTTCACTAGCGAGTACACTAAAAATCAGATAAATAAAAATTAAACCAATGGCAATATCTAAAATTACAGGTAAGTTCATATTCAACAATTAATAATTAACAATTAATAATTAACAATTACGTCTTCTTATAAATAAGAAGATTGGCTAAAAGGATTTTTTTTCTTTTCTTTGTCGATTGGATATGGCGAGGAGACCTGCTCTTATCAGAGCCGCTCCGAAGATAGCCATTCCTAGACCGCTTTTTTCTCCATGAATGGAGAGGCTTTATACCTTCATTTTTCGGTCAGAAGGAAGGATTAGAAAGGAAGGAAGAAGGAAGAAAAAATGGATGGGGACTTATATAAAATTCGGTTATACAGTAATAGAAAATTACTTCATATTAATACAGATTTTCTATTATACCAATTCCCATGCATTAATGCTATACTTCAATAGTCAAATATTTACCAAGATTCAAAGTCTTTTTTTGACAATTATTAGTCGGTTAGTATAGATTTTTCCTACTTTTAACCCCTCCCGTCCACTTCCCACACTTCCCACACTTCCCCTCCACGGTCGGGGGAGGGGCGAGGGTGGGTCCCCACCCAATCATACTAAGCATTCTTGCGTGAGAAATGGTATTAGGCATCTCCAAATAATCAAAAATAAAATCAATTATCGCACATAAATCATCAATTATTTCTCCCTATTCCCTAAAATAGATACAGCGAATTCCACTTTGGTGAGGTACACCTGTCACGGGCAAAATGCCTGCACTACAAATATTTAATTGGTAAGCATTTCCTACGGAATGCTTACTTTAATTGTTAATATCCGTACTTCATCTACTTGGAATCTGCTGTGCTGTATCTCCAGAAAATAAACTTGCCCTTTATTTAGCATAAGCTAGAGTTGTATAACTTCCTCACGACATCATTAGACATCTCCAATAATCAAAAATAAAATCAATTCTTATCCATAAATTATCAATTATTCCCCTTTTGGGAGGGGAGGGGCGAGGGTGGGTTCCCCGTTGCCTTCCGGAGCTGTTGCCTGTTGCCTCTTTTGGAGGAGATGTCTATTGTTCATACCATTTTTCTAGAAATTTACTCCCTGTTCCCTATTCCTTATTCCCTAAAATCTACAATATTTCACAACTCAAATAAGATTGCTATATCATTATTAGCGTTAAGCTTTGAAAATAATAATCATACTTACAAATTGACTTTTGAATTGAATAAATGTTTGAGAAAATTTTCACCAACAAAAATACCCATATAGATTCACTTATAATTGCCAGCTTATTATTAGCAGCATTGTTATTATTTTCTACTAATTTAGACACATTACCTTTGCGAGACTGGGATGAAGGAATAGTCGCTCAAGTAGCTAGAGAAATAACCAGAAAAAATTGGAATTGGCTTTATCCAACTATCAATAATACTCCCTATTTGAATAAACCACCATTAGTGCATTGGTCGATCGCTTTTGTCTACAATATCGCCGGAGTAACTGAACTAACCACACGTTTATTCCCTGCTTTATTCACAACATTCTCTGTACCCTTAATTTATAGTATTGCGAGAGAATTATTTCGTCCCCGCACTCCCGCCATTTTCTCTGCTTTAGTCTACTTAACTTTGTTGCCTATCGTGCGACATGGACGTTTAGCAATGTTAGATGGAGCAGTACTTTGTTTTTTTCTACTGATGATTTGGTGCATTTTACGATCGCGTCGTAACCTCCGTTATTCTCTAGCTATTGGTCTGAGTTTTTCCCTACTTTCCCTCACAAAAGGAATTATTTTAGGATTACTTTTAGGAGCGATCGCTTTTTTCTTCCTCTTGTGGGATACTCCCCGACTATTGCGTTGTAAATATTTTTGGAGTGGTATCTTACTCGGAATGCTCCCAGTATTTCTGTGGTACACAGCTCAATTTTTCCATTACGGAATAGAATTTTTCCATGCCAACTTTTTCCATCAATCTCTCAAACGTATTTGGCAACCCGTAGGCAGTCACGATGGACCTATTTGGTATTATTTATTGGAAATTCTAGAGTCTACTTTCCCCTGGCAACTTTTCTGGTTTCCCGGAATATATCTGAGTTGGAAAAATCGGAATCTCAGTTGGGGAAAATTAGTCTTGGTCTGGAGCGGAATATATTTATTAGCTATTTCGTTAATGAATACCAAACTCCCCTGGTATGTACTACCTATTTATCCTGCTTTTGCTCTAGCAGTCGGTACTTATCTGACAGAAATTTGGTACCAATTTCCAGTAGATTTGGGATACTTTCGGTTTCCAATTTATCAATATCCTCATACTCAAGGTGAGAGTAAAAAACATCCTAAAGGTATCCCCACTATTTATCACCGTCTAGTAGTAGCCATTTTTGCACTCCTCGCCTTACTAACTTGGATTGCTTGGCTTTACTCCAGCGGTATTTTTCATCTCGGAGAGGAAAATCAGACAAAACTAGATTTACATTTACGATTGATCTCAATAACTATTGCCTTGACAACGACAATAGTAACCATACTATTAAACCAACAAGACCGTCAGTTTTTGTCAATCTTGATTTGGGGAACATATCTTTCACTCCTACTCTTTGTTAACTCCCCTCATTGGATCTGGGAATTGCAAGAAAACTATCCAGTCAAACCAGTCGGAGAAATGATTCAGAAATATACACCCCCCGGTCAGATAATTTACTCCTTTGATACTAAAGATCGTCCCTCTTTAAATTTTTATAGCGATCGCCTCATCAAGCGTGTAGGGCCACAAAAAATTCAACAACAATGGCAAAATCAGTCTCAACCATATCTATTAGTTCAAGCATCAAATTTGAATAACCTTACCCTAGAAAATCTGAAAGTTTTGAATACTATCAAAGGATGGGCATTAGTCACGAGAGAAAGCAAAAACAGTTTCACTAAAGTCAAAAGTCAAAAGTGATATTTTAAGTAGGGTTTGCTTATGGAAAGTCTTTTTGCTGGGGTAGGAGACAGGAGTTAGGAGAATTTAGAGGAGGTAGGAGTAAGAATTGTCCCCAGATTGTTCTGCCCAACCCTTGCCTAAACTACTAACTTTTTGAGTTTTTTAGCCCACATTCCGCACTTCAAGAGCATAATATGAAATTTAGTATAAAATCCGTAACTTGCTTAGGTATTTATACTATAGAAATTATCTTCATTTACCTCGATCGCTCGTCAAATCCTCATTTCAATATTAAGCATAAATACTTACTGAATCCTTGACTCCTGTTGACCACTATAATTTTCTTCTTACTTCTTACTTCTTACTTTTTTATCTCTTACTTTTTACTTCTTTTATTTCTAACTTTTGACTTTTGAATTTTGAATTTTGACTTAAAAAACTTTCTCCATCAAAATACAGCTTTCATGCTCTTTTATTCCCTCAAATACTTTGACTCCTTTATATTCAAAAGTCTGATAATCTAAAGAAACTCTATCCTCAAACCCATACTTCCGACAAATGTGCTGCGATATCTTTCCACTAGCTTCTACTATTGCTTTGGAAAATCCTGCTTGAGCTGCCATCTTAAGATTATTTTCTACTAATTTATTACTAATCTTTCTACCTCTATATTGTTCTCTAGCTCCCAATAAAAAGACATGAAATATCTTGCTATTAACGACTTTTTTCTCCATCTCGTACTGCTCATTTAGTTCTCTTAAAAATTGGAAAACAACCTCAAAATTCTGAGGAATACTTTTGTCTATTTCTTCGTACGACTCCTTTGAGAAACTCTCTGAAATAATAAACCCAGCCACTTCAGAAGTAGCTGAATTTTTAGCAATATGAGATAATCCTTCTGATACAGCTTTTTGGCAAACCATTTCAGCAAAAGGATAAAACTCACTAGGAGTAATTTTAAGTGCCCTTGAAATAGGTTCTGCACTAGGAAATACATCAACTAAACAATTAATAGTTTGTTCTAAATCTTTTTCCTGTAAAATTTCATATACAATTTCATTTTCTTCTAACACAAGCATATTAACTCCTCAAGCAAGATTTATTTAGTCATTACAACATAATTCCTTCCTCCTTCTCCTTGAAAAGAATTGTTCAGGTCATAAGATACAAAGTGTCAGGTCGTTGACTATCCATAAGCAATTAGACCTTATTCATTATTCATTATTCATTATTCATTATTCAAATGTTCTTTTTCTTGCACCCACTCTAATACCCCATCAAACATACCAAATTGAAAATCAAACTTACTTAGAGAAGCGATCGCCCCTCCAAACAATAAGACACTGCCGAGCGCCACAACTATAGGTAAATACTGCCTGCTCAGGTCGCGACGTAATCTCGCCAGAGGTCTACTTTGCCTTCTCAGCATTTGTCCAATATCTAGCTGTTGGAGAGCCAGAGGGTCCCTGACATAATGGCCACTCCAACTAATAACCAGATGGGAATGACAATATGGACAAGTAAATAGCCCATTAAATACTTCTAGTGGTTGTGTCGCACTGGAGCGATGACAAATTGGGCAGGTAACAGAATGACTCTTAGATGTGGGAGCGCTCATACTTAAATTTTTATTCAATCAACGAAATTTTTCACTACTCAGATACATCAAGCCCGGCAATTCCCCGCAAAAGTCGGGAAAACCGTTCATAGCAACGTGACGGCAGAACCATCAACGCAGGCGGTATCGCGCTAACGCGCCGCAACGCTTACGCAATGCTTTGAAGAAAATCCCCAAAGCGCCATTCTAATCTCTCGGCATTGAGTGACCGCAGTGCGGAATTTAAAATGCTTTGATGAGTTTTTTCGATCTGCAATTTTGATTATCTTGCCTATTATTTTATAGTTTAGCCTTAATTTCTACTGCATAAAAGTGATCTATTCACGAAAATTATCAATCTTCCATTTTTGGATATAGCCTAGTTGTTTACCATAGGTGAAATTGTATTGCAAAGGGGTAATTGTAATATATTTTTCACGCATTGCCTGGACATCTGTTGATAACTTTTCCACAGAGGAGTGGTCGTTGGTTTCTTCCACATCTTCCTGTACCTCTCCAGCTAGCCAGTAATAAGTTTTGCCTCGTGGATCGACCCGTTTTTCAAATATATCTATATAGCGACGAACTCCTTGACGGGTAATTTGTACTCCTGCTATTTCTGTTTCTTTAACTGCCGGAATATTTACATTTAGCAACATTACATTAGCTAAAGGTTCATTTTCAATTTTTTTCACCAAATCTTGAGCAAAATTGACAGCAACTTCAAAGTTTCTAGAGGTATAACTACCAAGACTAAAGGCAATACTCGGAATGTTTTCCACCACTCCTTCCATGGCAGCAGAAACTGTTCCGGAATATAAAATATCTGTTCCTAAGTTGGGACCATGATTAATTCCTGCTAATACTAAATCTGGCTGAGTATCTAGTAAGGCAAATAAGGCTAGTTTTACACAGTCGGCAGGAGTACCAGAACAGGCCCAAGCTGTGACGGTGTCATCAAAAATTGACTTGACTATTTCCGCCCGAATAGGTTGATGTAATGTTAAACCATGACCTGTGGCTGAACGTTCCTTGTCAGGACAAACTACAAAAACTTCATGGCCTACCGCTGCTAAACCATTAGCCAAACTCCGGATACCTTCTGCAAAAATGCCATCGTCGTTACTTATTAATAGTTTCATTTTTGAAAAATAAAAAAGATTGAAGCAAGAATTATAGCGCTAGGCGCTAGGGAATAGGGAACAGGGAATAGGGAATAGAAAATAGCAAATTGTAAAAGGGTTTTAGGATTGAAAAATGTCCGTGCCCAATTCTTATAGTGCTATATTCGCCAAACACAATTCTATGACGGAAAGTTGAAGAGTGGAGCCTTTTGGGACTAATTATTTTAGATTTTAGATAAATCTTGATAAAGCTACGAAAAATTTCATTGACAAATTTTGTTGGTAGGAGTTATGATAAAAAGCATAAAGAACCTCGAAAAATGAATAGCAATATTTTTTTAGTCAATTCTTATGTGGATTGAGTTGTTGAAAGATGGTTTTTCATCTTTGCATGGTACCCCACATACGCGCCTCCCAGAATCGCTGTAACCCTGATTCTCTCGTTGACCCGTGTATGTGCCTTGTATAGTAAGGGTTTGAGCCTTGTCATTTTGGCAAAATTTGCCTTGTTGACATTTTAATCAAAGGGAAGCGTATATTGGGGGGGGTCTGGAACCATTGCTGTGTGGTGCTTCTAGATCGTAGCTCTTTCCCAAACCAAATCCCTACTTAGGGATTGAAACTAGTACTTATCACCTTTTTTGTTTTTCACAACTGAAATTCTTTCCCAAACCAAATCCCTACTTAGGGATTGAAACATTATGTTACCGTCGTCGTCAACGGTTTCTTGACTTTCCCAAACCAAATCCCTACTTAGGGATTGAAACACTAAGGTATCTTTCTACTAATGTTTCAAAAGAAACTTTCCCAAACCAAATCCCTACTTAGGGATTGAAACATAAGACCAGAGTTCGGAGTTCCATCTCCTAAACCAGTCCTTTCCCAAACCAAATCCCTACTTAGGGATTGAAACTTTGCAACCATAGCAGAAATGTCGTAGGCGACATCTCCCTTTCCCAAACCAAATCCCTACTTAGGGATTGAAACAGACTAACTGTTTCAGAACTAGGCAGAGATCCTAATAAGCTTTCCCAAACCAAATCCCTACTTAGGGATTGAAACCCTCAGAAGCATTTTTTTGCAGAATTTTATAGTCTTTACTTTCCCAAACCAAATCCCTACTTAGGGATTGAAACTCATTGCAAAGATTTGTTTGCCTATACAAATTAAAGGCTTTCCCAAACCAAATCCCTACTTAGGGATTGAAACATCAGAATATTCTGATATCTTGGGATCAAAGGTAGCCTTTCCCAAACCAAATCCCTACTTAGGGATTGAAACTTCAAGATGGCAGAGTCGTCAGTTACCAAATAACTTTCCCAAACCAAATCCCTACTTAGGGATTGAAACTAATTCGTTACCTATTTAGACAAAAGTAAAGCATTAGATTATCAAAATAATATAGGTCTAAAACCCCGCTTTTTAAAGCGCAATATTTTTGGAGCCTTGCTCAAATCCCAGTTACAAAAATAACTTCTGAATTCTGACTTCATCAATGGGGTGGGGCGGGTTTATCTAAATCATTTGTCATGCAATTAACTTAACGTGGAACCCGCCCCTACGATTGCAACATCCTGAGAGGCTCCCGAAAAAAAAGCCCGGCGGACTCAAAAATCAGGTTGAACTTTCACAAAAAATCAGATACAATACTTACATTGGGAGTTACTCGCCCCTAAGCATGACTATTTATTCAACCAAAAAAGATTCTATTACTAAAGCACAAAATAAAATAACAAATCATATTGTTTTTAACACCTCGATCAACTACATCCTGAGAAGCACCAAAAAAAGCCGACGGACTCAAAAATCGGGTTGAACTTTCACAAAAAGTCAGATACAATAGTTATATTGGGAGTCACTCGTCCCTATACATGACTTTTTATTCAACTAAAAAAGACTCTACAGTTAAAAGCACAAAAAAATAACAAACCATACCATTGTTAACACCTCGACCAAGTAAATCCTGATAAGCACCCAAAAAAGCCCGGCGGACTCAAAAATCAGGTTGAACTTTAATAAAAAATCAGATACAATAGTTATATTGGGAGTCACTCGCCCCTAGGCATGACTAATTATTCAACTAAAAAAGATTCTATATACTAAAGCACAAAAAAATAACAAACCATGGCAACCCAACTCACAGAAATAGAAACCCAACTAACAGAACTACGGCAAACAGCAACAGAAGCGATCGCCACAACAAAAACCTTGAAAAATCCACACCAGACTCTTACTTAGGCTTGAACTTTTGCAGTACTTAATATTACGGCTAGAGCAAAACTACAAACAAAGCGATCGCCACAACAGAAAACCTAGAAAAACTGACATAAAACTATAGTTAAAATCCTCACCTATCTCATTTCATCCTGAGAAGCATCCAAAAAAATCCCGGCCGACTCAAAAATCAGGTTGAACTTTAATAAAAAATCAGATACAATAGTTATATTGGGGGTTCCTCGCCCCTACGCATGACTAATTATTCAACTAAAAAAGATTCTATATACTAAAGCACAAAAAAATAACAAACCATACCATTGTTAACACCTCAACCAACTACATCCTGATAAGCACCCGAAAAAAAAGCCCGACCGACTCAAAAATCGGGTTGAACTTTGACAAAAAATCAGATACAATAGTTATATTGGGATTTACTCGCCCCTAGACATGACTAATTATTCAACTAAAAAAGATTCTATATACTAAAGCACAAAAAAAATAACAAACTATGGCAACTCAACTAACAGAAATAGAAACCCAACTAACAGAACTACGCCAAACAGCAACAGAAGCGATCGCCACAACAGAAAACCTAGAAAAACTAGAAGAACTAAGAATTAACTACCTAGGCAAAAAAGGCCAAGTATCCAAAATCCTGGGAGGTATGGGCAAACTCAGCCCAGAAGAACGACCAAAAGTAGGAGCGATCGCCAACCAAGTCAAACAAGCCATCCAGAGTAACCTAGACCAAAAGCGGACAAACCTCAAAACAGCAGAAATAGCAGCCAAACTCCAAGCCGAAACCCTAGACGTATCAATGCCAGGAGTATATCGTCCCCAAGGAAAAATCCATCCCCTCAACAACCTCATAGACCGTGCCCTAGACATATTCATTGGCTTAGGCTACACAGTCGCCACAGGTCCAGAAATGGAAACCGACTACTACAACTTTGAAGCCTTAAACACACCACCGGACCACCCTGCCAGAGATATGCAAGATACCTTCTACCTACCAGACGGTAACTTAATGCGGACCCATACCTCTTCAGTCCAGATCCGTTATATGAAAAACCACGAACCCCCGATGCGAATCATAGCTCCCGGTCGTGTTTATCGACGCGACACAGTAGACGCTACCCACGCAGCAGTATTCCATCAACTGGAACTATTAGCAGTAGACGAAGGACTAAGATTTTCAGACCTCAAAGGAACCATCAAAGAATTCCTCAGACAAATGTTCGGAGACCTACCCATTCGTTTCCGTGCCAGCTATTTCCCATTCACCGAACCCTCAGCAGAAGTAGATTTGCAGTGGAATGGTAAATGGTTAGAAGTATTAGGATGTGGGATGGTAGACCCCAACGTATTAGAAGCAGTAGGTTATGATTCGGAGAAATATACAGGTTTTGCCGCGGGTTTTGGCATAGAAAGATTTGCCATGGTGTTGCATCAAATAGATGATATTCGGCGAGTTTATGCCAGCGACTTACGTTTTTTGCAGCAGTTTTAAATAGCTATCAGCATTTCAGCATTAAGCATTTCAGCATTCAGCGTAAATATAGAGGGAGTGTGAGGAGTGTGGGGAGTATAGGTTTGGTCTGACCAAAAAAATAAGCTCTTAAGTCTCCCCTTTTAAGAGGATGAAAAAAAATCAAGTTCAATATTTCAAGCCTCTGACTTTAACTAGAGGTACTGATAACTGATAACTGATAACTGATAACTGAAATGACCCATCTTCCTTTTTAACTTATAGCAACCGCTTGGTTTGTGTTTGACAATTAGTGCGAGCATCTTGCTCGCGTTATGAATCATTATAATTACCCGATGTCCTAACTCATAGTGGCGACTGCCATATTAGGTAAACCAAAACTTCAAAATATTGATTTGAGATATAGCAATAACCAGAGCAGTTAGGACTTATGGCGATCGTAATCTTGAGACAGGGAAATGTTTTTCCTACTATTCCCTGTTCCCTATTTTTGATATTTAGTTTACCCAGCATTTTATTCTAGACACTACACTATTTGTTGGGTTTCGTTCCTCAACCCAACCTACTAAGCTTGAAATTACTTTTGACTTGAAAAATAAATATGCGTCAACCAGTGGCATTGCTAACATTAATACTAACGATCGCCCTCGGTGTTCCCAAAAGAGCGATCGCTACAACCATTAAAATAGCTCAAATATCTCAAGAAACTGCTAGTTTATGTCGTCAAGTTAATGATCAACAAGGTTTAATTGTTCAAAAAAGACCAACCCCAAATTCTCCTACAGTAGGTACAGTAGATGCAAATCAACAAGTGAAATTAATAGAAGGTTATCGCAATATTAGAGGTCCAGCAGGTCGAACTTGGGTAGAAATTACTGCTCCTATTTCAGGGTTTGTTTCTAGAGGTTTTCCAGGCAATGAAAATAATTTAATAGAATGTTCTGAAGTAGCGACAGAAACTCCAACGGAACCTTCCGGTCAAAATACTTCTGTTGATAATTTCCCCACAGAAAGACCGTCTCCTACTGAGTCAACATCACAAATAGATCAAAATTTATGTCGTCAAATTGATAGTAAAAAAGCACCACGGGGTTTAGCAGTACGGACAAATGCTACTAGACGATCCGAATATAAAGGAAAAGTTCCTGTTGATAGTCAGCTTACCCTTGTGGAAAATTATCGTTTAATTCCTGACCGAAATGGAGAAAAACGTAGGTGGGTGGAAATTACTTCTCCCCTGTCTGGGTTTGTTTCTGCTGGGAATTTAGTGGAGTGTGATTAAGGGGGAAGTGGGAGAGTAGGGGAGTAGGGGAGTAAGGGAGTAGGGGATCGGGGGAGTAGGGGAGATTAAATATTGAAGTATAATAAAAGTTATACATAAATCTAGTCATACATAGTCAAACAATGTCAAATATCTTCGTTAATTTGTATTAAGAAGCTATTAAATACTTGACAAAATTTAATAACTCAAAGGCCAGATGTTTAATGGTATAGTGAAGTAAGCTAAGAATTCAAGACTAAATAATAACAAAAATTCCTAAATGCTCGAATTATTATAGTAATTTTAACTCCTTGATTTATGAGATTAGTTGAGAGACATATCCCATACGAAAAATCATCGGTTTTATGCTGAAATTGACCAACTGTGTTTTTTGTCTAAAAATCTCTTAAACTCATGCTAATTACTTAGTTCGTCAGTCTTTTATATTTGAAAATACAAATCTTTCCTATTATGACCTGCAAAAAACACTCTCTACTCAACCAGACTATCAAGCAATGCCAGCTAAAGTATCTCAACAAATCTTGATGATACTAGATAGAAACACCGAAAAGCTTTTTAGCAGCAAATGAAGTTTATAAACAAAACCCATCAAAGTTTAAATCTTGTCCTCGTATTCCTAAATATAAAAATAAAATAACGGGAAGAAATATTGTAGTTTATACCACACAAGCCATCAGCAAGAGGCAATTAAAACAAGGAATTATTAATCCAACTTATACAGGAATTTATCTAAAAACATTAGTACCTACTTCACAAATAAAACAAGTTCGTCTCGTCCCCAGACTTAACCATTATGTAATTGAAGTCATTTATGAGAAATGCGAAAAACAATACCTCTTAGAAAAAAACTGTGTTGCTAGTATTGATATAGGATTAAACAATTTAGCTACATTAACTTTTAATCAAGCTGGAATCAAACCAAAGAGTGATAAATGGCAGACCGTTAAAATCTATCAATCAATACTATAATAAAGTTAAGAGTTCCTTACAATCTCAACTCCGGGAAAATCAATCAAGCCAGAGACTGAAAAAACTTTGCAATAAAAGAGAATTTAAAATCAACGATTATCTTATGAACTATTTATAGAATTAATAGACAGATGTTATATAACAGGATTCTATAGTGCAATTAACCGGATTTGATATCAGAGGTAAATACATTAGTATTGTTAATCAAACAATCAAAAAAATGGAAATAAATAGCTGTACGAAAAGTCTCTATTGCTTCAGTAAAAGTATTCAAAGGTTTATATCAAATCCGGTAGCATTGGTGTTATTCAATATTAAAGATAAGAGTCTATATTGTAGGGGCGAATGGCCATTCGCCCTTAAGCATTGTATGACAATCAGCGGATTTAATATTATTTCCTCATTGCTTGTTAGACTTACCTATTATTCTGCTTCCCAATCTTCAATTTTTAACCCTTCAATTAGGCTAAATTCTCTAACATTATGAGTAACTAATATTAAATCATTTACTAAAGCAATAGAAGAATTTGAATATCGTTGATAATTTTCGCAATTTTCCCTAATTTTAATTAACCGCAAATTCTGTTAAAGGTCGCACCTCTGGCGGATGAAACCCTAATACAATTTTATTTTTAGGAATACCTGCCATAAGTAAATCTAACGCAATTCCATCTTCTAATCCATCCTCGTGAATCCAGATTTTCTCATTAATAATTTCCAAGTGAACCACACAAGCATGAACTCTTTTTCCTTTTAAATATCCTACTGTTAATAATAAATAGTTTTTGTGGTCTTCACCAACAATAAATTTTCGTTCTAAGTTACCGTGAGCATAGGGTAAATTAGCATATTATCCCAAAATTTTAGTAATAATTTGATGATAATTATTTATGGTATCCATTGACAAATAACCTCCTGTTTTACATCAAAAGTTATTAAACTAAACCTTTTATTTTTTAATAATATTTGACCGATAGGTTCATTCAACAATTAATAATTAATACTTAATAATTAATAATTAATAATTACCTATCCTTGAAAACAAGAGGATTGACCTAGTAGGGAAATTTTTTCCTTTTTTCTCCTTTAAAGGAAAGGCTTTAAACCTTAATTATTCGGTAAAAAACTCCTCGAAAATACTTTCTGTAATCGCTAAATATAGTAACCGCTCCGGTTCAATATTTTTTATAATATCGTAGTATAAAATATATTGAGCTAATGCTTTTTCTAAGTCATTCACTCGCGATAAACTGGTAAAACTTTTAATCTCCACAGCAATTTTTTTCAAACCCTTTTCAGCAGAAAGTAATTTGTTCGCTCCCAAATCAAAAAACAAATCTCTTTTTCCAATACTCAAAATATAGGGGTCGTTAGTAATCGTCCATCCATCCTTAATCAAGGCATTTTTTACTGTATCGTGATAGAAGTCTTTAGCTGGCATTAATTCTTACTCCTGAATATTTAAACCAACTTTTTCAACTATTATAATACAGTAGGTTGGGTTAAGCGATATAGCTGCCGCTAGGCTCCGCCAACGCGCAACCCAACAGATACAATATGATGGAGTTGTATATTTGTGGGATGAATTGTAAGCTTGGAGAAAAAACAAGTTAGAAATATTAAATATGAGATTTACCTATTCCAACAAAGATTCATCCTTTGATTCAGCAACCTAACAAATACAATATTATTGTTGGGTTTCCTTTCTCAATCCAACCTACAAAGTTCCAGGTTTTTATTATAAGCATTTAACCTAACATAATATTAGATAGACGATAATTTTATAGTGCTTATTGCTAAAAATAAAATCTCATTAATCTACAAAAAATGTAAATATTGCTGCTTTATTTTTTGTATTTTCTGCGTCGAGGAGTCAGTTCAGGTTTTGGAGGTTCATAAGATTTTAAACCTGTATCCCCAGTGATAATTTCTACATCAAATCCTGACTTAGCATAATAATCAGCAACCCGTTTAATTGTAGCATCTCCCAATGCAAGTCCTTGACTAGCAAAATTCGGAAATTCATCAGCTAAATCCTTCAAATTTTCTGCATCCCATAACTTTGACTGTTCTATAAATGCTGCCCAAGGATTTTGATTATCTGCAGTTAGTTTCATCAAATTTCCTAATTCTTTAGCTATTTCATAGCGCTTAATATTTGCTTGAGCAATATGATTACCTGTTTCAATGATTGTTGCTAAAGGTAAAACAAAAGTAGTCTTTGCTTTCTCCTCTTTTTCGAAGATTTCATAGACTTTAACCTTATCCCATTTATTACCTTCAGAGCCACAAGTTTCCTTCCCAGGTACTCCCAAATAAACACAGAGAATTGAAGTATCAATAATTAGCACTTTTTTCATACTCTTTAATCTGCTTTGAGACTCTTCTCAATCAAACCCTTACTGGCAATTTTGCCTAAAGTTCCTGATGCCATTAACTTCGGTAAATCTTCAATATCCTCTAAAGGAATTAACTGACTTTCTCCAGTTTGTTTATCTCGATAAGTCACCATCACAAAAGGAATAAATTTTGGAGTTAGTTCGTCTAATAAAGCAGAATTATGAGTTGTAACCAAAACATCAATTTGGCGCTGTTCTCCAATTTCTCTTAACATTTGTAATAGTAATCCAGCACGAGAAGGATGCAAACCATTATCTACTTCCTCTATAACAATTAAACTTTTTTCTGGCTGAGTTAACATAGCTGTTAAAATTGCCAAAAATCGTAAAGTTCCATCAGACATTCCACGAGCATCAACTATCATTGGTTGTTGATTAGGATGCCAGATTTCTTCACAGTAAAGCATGGCATCGCTGCCTAGTCTTCCTACAGTTTCAGCCCAAACTTTTTGCATATCTCCTTCTGGTAATTTTGCCAGATATTTTAATAAATATTCTTCTACTTCAGTTTTCTGTTTTTCTGGTAATGCTGCTAAAACTCCAGCAATATTAGAACCATCTCTTTCTAACTTTTTTGATAGGCGTGAATAATCCCGCATTTGGGAAGGTATGGGATTTAAAATAAAAATCTTTTTGAGAAGATTTGGTACTATACTTTCGGCAAGCATAATTTGATGAACATTATCAAATTCATAGGAAGGAATCTGTGTTGTAAAACGATCCAACCAAGGATTAGGAGTGGGATAAATTTTTTCAATATATTCTTTATCTGCTTCAAAAAGCTTATACTTTACCCCGTCTGGTACCACAGTTGAGGAGATAAAAGAAAGTTGCTGAAATGAATTACTATCTGAGAGTTTTTGACTATCAATCAAAGTTAAAGATTCATATATTACCTGTATAGTAGGTTGAGTTTCTATAGTAATTTTATAAAGATAATCACCCGCTTCATTTTCGCCATCTACTAATACTTGAAAACTAAATTTTGTTTCAGGTTTTCTAACTGCCCATTCAACCCCACCTCTAATACCTGAACTGTAGCGATCGCCTGTTAATACCGCTTCTACTGAAGTACCTTGCATAATACTATTCAAAAAATCCAAAGCATCAACAACATTAGATTTTCCACTAGCATTAGTACCGATTAAAACTGTTAAAGGATCGATATATAATTCCGCATGACGGAAACTTTTCCAATTTTCTAAAGTTATTTGTTTCAGCATCAGACTTCTCCGAAAAAGATATAGATTTTTTGCAGGAGTAGGCAACAGGTCATTTCAGTTATCAGTTATCAGTTATCAGTTATCAGTACCTCTGTAATAAGGAGGCTTGACATTAGGAATAGTCTATTTTTTTATCCCTTTTAAAAGGGAGTTTTTAGACCAGATTTAAAAAATAATGTTACCAATAGTAAGAGGAATAAAAATATTTTACAGGATATGCCCTTTGACAAAAAGGATTATTTACGACCTAAAAATGGTATTTAAGCCATTTATTCTGACTCATTACTCCTGAATTATGACTCCTAAGAAATATCCTAGCTATTTGTAGCAAATATTTATTAATTAGGTTTTAGACCACAATTTTTCGGTAAGATATGTTTACAAAAAAGGCACAAAAAAGGATTTTTTAGGGTGAAGTTTTATTTCCAAAGCTTGCTCTAATTAAAAAGTTTATTTATTTTTCACCAGATGCCTATTAGACATCTCCAACAATTAAAAATAAAATCAATTATCGGCATAAATAATCAATTATTTCCCCCTATTCCCTATTCCCTATTCCTTTTTTCTGAAGATGTCTATTAGACTTTCCACCTAAAACCTAAAACCTAAAACCTACCACCTAAAACCTACCACCTAAAACCTACCACCTACCACCTAAAACCTAACACCTTTTTATTCTTTCCTTTCCTTCAACTTCAATAAAATTTCATCATGTACTTCCCTTGTAATAGGATATAAATAAGCCAACAATAATCCAACAATTAAAAACACAGTAGGTAACAGACCAATTGCCACACGAATTGCCAAAAGAGCAGAGTCCGGTTGAATAGGTGGAGTCTCCCCAGGAACACTTTCAATAAATCCAGCAATATCCAAAGCTACCCCTACTAAAAACAATCCAATAGCTAACCCTACCTTCTGCAAAAAAACCATAAAAGAATAAAAAATTCCCTCTCTTCTTTGCCCAGTATTTAACTCATCTAAATCGATAACATCAGGAATCATTGACCAAGGAATTAAATAAGCAATTGACACCCCAAAACCAGCAATTATTGCCAAACAATACAATAAACCAACCTGTCCAGGTTGAATAAAAAATAACCCACCCTGAGCAATTATCCACAAACAAACACCCATAAAATAAACAGCTTTCTTCCCCAGTTTTTTACTAACAAAACTCCAAACAAACAACATAGTTAAAGCAGTACCTTGAACAGCGATCGCAACTTGAGGAAAAGTCGATTCCGGTAACCCCATCCAATTAATTACAAAATAAGGCAAAATCGAAGCAGTTAATTGCACTCCCAACCAAGAACACAGATAAATACCAATCACAAATAAAAACGGACCGTTATTAAAAGCAACTCGAATTTGTTCAATAATTGGTAAATTAGTATTATTATCTTCCTCCTGTTTTTTATTAGCAGAAAGTGTCCGTTTGCGAGTTCCAAAAAAACACCAATAAATAGGTAAAACAGAAATTACTGAACAGACAATACCCAAAACTATATACTGTTGAATAGGATTATCTGGGAAAAGAGAAAAAATTAATTGAGCAAGAACTAAAGAAAGAATACTACCACCAATAGAAAAAGCAAATCTGAAACTATTTAAACTTGTTCGTTCATGATAATTTTGTGTTAACTCTGGAGTTAAAGCCGCGTAGGGAAGATTAACAACTGTATAAGCAATATTAAATAAAATAGCAATTATCACATAATACCAAAATAAAAAAGACTGATTAGTACTAGGAACTATCCACTGCAAAAAAAATAAAATCCCAAAAGGAATAGCACCAAAAACCATCCAAGGATAACGTCTACCCCAAGGATGAACAGTGCGATCGCTCATCACCCCAATTATCGGGTCATTAATAGCATCAGAAATTTTCCCAATCATCAAAATACTACCCGCAATACCAGCAGGTAAACCAGCAACATTAGTAAAAAAATACAGCAAGAAAAATACCTGGATATTAGCGCAAATTGCCGGACCTAGATCGCCAGCACCATAAGCTAATTTAGTCCAGAAGTTAAGTTTTTCAGTTTGAGGGAAAGAGTTATTCATAAGACATCTCCAAAAAATAGGGAGTAGGTGGAAATAATTAATGATTTATGTACGGGCGTTGCTGATTCTGGGTATGATGCAAGCCCCCCTAGCCCCCACCCATTGGGGGGAATAAAACTCTAAAAGTCCCCCTTGATCCCCCTCCCGTCCCCCGCAGGATCGGGGGAAGCCAGATGTTGCTGCGCTTTTTGTTGAACGGGGGATGCGCGGGGGCGAAGGCGAGAACCAAACAATCACACATTCATACTTCAATTCAGCAACGCCGATTTATGTACGATAATTAATTTTATTTTTTATTATTGGAGATGTCTATAGTAGGGGCGGGTTCCGCCTTAAATTAATGGTGTCACCCACGACTGGGTAAACCCGCCCCTGCCCCAATAATCCGCCTTAAATTAATGGTGTCACCCACGACTGGGTAAACCCGCCCCTGCCCCAATAATCCGCCTTAAATTAATGGTGTCACCCACGACTGGGTAAACCCGCCCCTGCCCCAATAATCCGCGTTAAATTAATGGTGTCACCCACGACTGGGTAAACCCGCCCCTGCCCCAATAATCCGCGTTAAATTAATGGTGTCACCCACGACTGGGTAAACCCGCCCCTGCCCCAATAATCCGCGTTAAATTAATGGTGTCACCCACGACTGGGTAAACCCGCCCCCGCCCCTGGGTCAATTTATTGTCAAACTTAGAAAAAGGTAGTAGGGGAGTAGGGGACCCACCCTAGCCCCTCCCCTCCCAGGAGGGGAAGAGGGGAGCATTTGTCAATTCATTGTCAAGGGAGAAAAATTGTATCCTTTGAAATTTTGTACATCTTGCTAGTAGCGCGTCAAGCTTGAAATAGTGTTTTAGGAAAATTCTCTAAACCTTAGTCAGAGCAAGAATTATACTCAAAAATTTAATACACCATTTTCAGCTTGACACGACACTAGAGTTAGTTAACCAAAAATATAGAGTTGTAAATATTCTCTGGCGACAATGAATTAGCCCTGCGCCCCCGCCCCTCTGCATAAACGGGACTTACCGAATTATTAATTATCAATTATTAATAATTAAATAATTCTGGTTTAAAGCCTCCCCTTTTAAGGGGAAAAAAAAGAAATAATATCTCCTGATATTCAATCAAGAACGGTTTTAACCAGAGGTAATTATCAATTATCAATTATCCATTATCAATTAATGAAGCACGCATATCAAATCACACACCATCTGTAGGGGCGTTAACGATAGTTATGCGAAGCAAATGGCATTTGCGTTCCGCAAAGCTCCGCTTTATATGTTGCGGAGCAAAACGCCCTCCCTGTATGTAGAGTCTCTGCGTAAGTCCTGATAAAATTAGATGTATCGGTCTAGTAGTTAGTGGCGTGACACGACTAAAATGTTCCATCGGAGAGGGTTCCGCGCTATTCTTAATTGCTCAACATTAAATTTAGATCGACCCTCCCCATCCCCCACCCCAATAAATTTAATCCTTCTGCCTTCTTCCTTCTTCCCTCTTCCTTCTTCCCTCTTCCTTCTTCCTTCTTCCTTACCTTCAAAAACTAAAATCGATTGACCACAGCGCCAAAACCCCCAAAACACTAACCCCTATCAGAATAGTAAGCACATAAGATTGGCCTTTACCAGACACCCCATACTTCAAACCTTCCCCACTAAAAATCGTTGCCAAGCCAACTAAATTAACAACTCCATCAACAATATAACGGTCAACCCAAGCATTTAACCTTGAAATTTGAGTAACTACAAATACCACAGTTACATTGTAGAAGCGATAGATATAGAAATCATAAGCAAGCAAATCTTGAACAAAACGCAAAGGAGCATATATTGGTCGAGACCAACATCTACCTAAATCGATCATGCTACCAAAAATAACACCAATCAAACCAGATGCAACTAACAAGACAACAACAGCTAAGTTGAGATAACCCCAGTCAGGTAACAGTGATAACCGTTGCATCATTATCGGTGTCAGTAGAGTAACGATAATTAACGATACCATCGGTACAGCCATCGCCCAGGGAACTTCTGGCGCGCGTTTCGTTTTCTGCTGAAATTCACCCAAGAATACCAGACGGTAAACACGGGTTAAATTTAAAGCAGTCAAGAAATTAACAAATAACAAAATAGGTACTACCCAAGGATCGATAATCCAAAACACATCCAAACCTTGGCGTAACGCCCAGAAACCCCCTAAAGGTAGTAACCCGATTAAACCTGCAGTGCCTACCAAAAAAGAACTTGTAGTAACCGGCATTCGAGACCACAACCCCCCCATCTCTGTAAGGTCTTGGCTATTAGTAGTTAATATTACACCCCCAGCACTCATAAATAATAGTGCTTTAGCAATGCAATGAGCCAACAGTAATAGCAAGCCAAAACCAGTCCATTCTGTACCAACAGAAATAAACACTAAACCCAGGTAAGCGCTAGTAGAATGACACAAAGTACGCTTAAGGTCAATTTGAGCCAGAGCAACTAGAGAAGCTCCGATCGCCGTTACAGTTCCGATCGCCACTAATACATTTAAAGCCACAGGAGCAATAATTAAAATCGGCTGCATTTGGATCATTACATAAGCTCCGATGGCAACCACCACAGTGTTCCGCAAAATCGAAGCAGGATTTGGCCCCTCCATTGCCTCATCCAACCATAGATGCAGAGGAAATTGAGCGCATTTACCTATTGGCCCCGCAATCAAAGCCAACCCTAACAAATTACCTGTAATAGGAGAAAGTTCTACTCTTTCAGCCCATTCATATAGGTCACTAAAATTCATGCTTCCAGCCAAAGCTGATATGGCAACTACTCCCATAAGTAGCAAAACATCTCCCACCCGCTTTGTTAAAAATGCATCTCTAGCTGCTGTGACGACCAGAGGTTGAGCATACCAGAAACCTACTAATAAATAAGTAGAAAGAGTCAGCATTTCTAGCAAAGCATAGGAAATGAACAAAGAGTCACTAATTGTTAAGCCACTCATTGCTGCCTCAAAAAATCCCATTAGTCCAAAAAATCTGGCTAGCGCCCAATCTTTTTCTAAATACCCCAAGGCATAAAGTTGGGCTAATAGACTAAAACCCGTCACAACATCCATTGCTCCAACGGTTACAGATGAGATATTAAAGGCAAAAGATAAGTTGAGGTCTGCCGTTTGTAGCCAGTTGAATATGATTTCTCGTCGTTCTTGGCTCCAGACAGCTTGATAAACAATGGAACCATGAATAAAGGCCAATAACGTCATAAAAATATTAAAATAAGCTGCTGGCCGTGGTCCTGTGCGTTGGATTATCCCTATTGACCAGGGTAAAGTCAAAATTGATCCAACTAAGCTATAAAAAGGTATCCACCAACAGTTTTGAGTCAGAAATTCTATCATTTATTATTTGTTTACCTTCGCTGTTAAAATAAATATATATGATTAATATAGGTTCAAGTTATTATAAGTATATGTACTGATTTTCCTACTCCTAAAGAGCATGGTTCCAAAAGTAATAAAAAAATTTAGGATTAGTATCTGGAGACTGAGGATCGTTGAATTCATAATTAAGTCATTAAGTCCAAAGATTTCAATTTTAGGGAATTTATTTTTATAAATATCTACAATTATGAATTATGATGATAGTTGCTATTGTCAAC
This sequence comes from Okeania sp. KiyG1, assembly GCF_014132355.1. GTDB lineage: Bacteria > Cyanobacteriota > Cyanobacteriia > Cyanobacteriales > Microcoleaceae > Okeania. Next base: position 3,130 of record NZ_BLZO01000030.1, on the reverse strand, counting down.
GATGCCATGTTTCTCTATGCTAAAGCTATAGCATTTTGATAGATTTAATCATAAAAATGGGGATTCCCTTGAAAACTATCTAGAGACGACACTGGCCTCAATGCTTAAGTTAACTATTGGTCAATAGGAGGAAAAAAAATGCCAATTGCGGTAGGAATGATTGAAACTAGAGGGTTTCCAGCGGTAGTAGAAGCTGCGGATGCGATGGTTAAAGCAGCTAGAGTTACTCTGGTCGGTTACGAGAAAATTGGTAGCGCTCGTGTAACAGTAATTGTCCGAGGAGATGTATCGGAAGTACAAGCTTCTGTGGCTGCAGGTATAGAATCAGCCAAACGAGTTAACGGTGGTGAGGTAGTATCCACTCATATTATTGCTCGTCCCCACGAAAACTTAGAGTATGTATTACCAATTCGATATACTGAAGAAGTCGATCAGTTCCGAACTTATTAGTTAGCAAGACTCATTTGAGGCAGTGAGAAATACTACAAATATTTTGACTAGAGCTGGTTGATGAAATATTTTTTTTGCAGATAGCTGCAAACATAATGATTAAAGTCTTAGAGCTAAGTAACTTTGCAGATCAAAAATATACATCTGTAATGAAGAATGCTAAATTCACAAGCTTTAAGATCGTGCTTTAGGTTCTGTGAGCAAAAACACCAACTTTACCCTAAGATTTTAGGGCAATCATTCTCAAGAGATTGCCCATTCCAGGAAAGCATTCAAAAATTATCATCTAAAATTCTAGTAAATTTAGGAATTGATCGCTCCCCAACATCGGGCATTATTTGGAAAAGCAATGATTATTCCAAGTAGCCATAACTAAGAAAAGTTAATACATATACAAGTAAAGCAAAAGTATATCACGGAGTAAGAATAATGTCAATTGCCGTCGGGATGGTAGAAACCCTAGGCTTTCCAGCAGTCGTAGAAGCAGCAGATGCAATGGTGAAAGCTGCACGAGTCACCCTTGTTGGCTATGAAAAAATTGGTAGTGGTCGGGTAACTGTAATAATTCGCGGAGATGTATCTGAAGTACAAGCTTCTGTAGCAGCAGGAGTTGATAACGTCAAGCGGGTAAATGGAGGCCAAACAATGTCTACCCATATCATCGCTCGTCCCCATGAAAACCTAGAGTATGTTTTACCTATTCGTTATACAGAAGAGGTAGAACAGTTTCGTGACAGCACATCTTCTATTCGTCCAGTAAACAGATAATAACTTGATTGCGGATAGCAGGTTTTGAGATTGAACTGAAAAAGATAATTTACCTAGTGCCGCTACGCGGAAGTCAAAAGTCGTAGGGGCGTTAACGATAGTTATGCGAAGCAAATGGCATTGGCTAGCGCCAAGCTCCGCTAACGCCCTCAAAAAACTTGATTGGTAAGGCTTTTAGGATTTTGTAGCTGGTTAGTTATTTCTGCCATCCTGTACTATAAAGTGTTTCCTAGAGTAAAACAACAGTAGTTCATTAATGGATAATTGATAATGGATAATTGATAATTACTTCTGCTTAAAACCGTTCTTGATTGAATATAAGGAAATATTATTTCTTTTTTTCCCTTAAAAGGGGAGGCTTTAAAGCAGAATTATTTAATTATTAATTATTAATTATTCGGTAAATTTCCTACTTTTAAAAGCTGTGTTCCTGGGAATGGGGTTTTATTATCTATCAAGAGTTAAATGGAGTATACCGTCAACAGATATAGTTCCATTCATGAACCTCTGGAGTTTATTTAATCCTCAACTCTGAGTTTGGAACCGCAAAATAGTTTCTGTTTTTAGTCTGACCGCTGAAAGCTGCAATTTTTCAAATGCGATAAATATCTCTAAAGATGCAGCAATTAATGTATCAAAGCCCTCAGTAATTATCAGTCAATATTTATTGAAAGCTGAAGGATATGTTATGGCACTCAGGCATGAGCGTGACATTCTACAGAGTGAAAAAATTGGCACTTCTTGGTAGAAACAGGAAATATTAGCGAGCATTAGTGAGTAAATTCTAGCACATAATCAAACTGAGAGTGAAAAAAACTTTTCAGGTTTCAATCTAAAAATCTAATATCTGAAATCATGTAATTAAATTAAGAGATCATGCAAATTGCCAAAGTTTGTGGCACTGTTGTCAGCACCCAGAAAGAGCCTAGCTTGCAAGGAACAAAGCTACTTCTGCTGCAATTCATAGACAAAGAAGGCCATCCACTGCCTAAATATGAAGTAGCTGCCGATAATGTCGGAGCCGGAATAGATGAATGGGTTTTGGTTAGTCGTGGGGGAGCAGCTCGTGAAATACCTCGTAGTGAACAACTGCCTATAGATGCCAGAGTAGTCGCAATTATTGACACGATCGCGGTGGACAATGGCATGATCTACAGTAAAAAAGACCAATATCGTTGAACAGTCAATTAATTAACAATAGCTTGAACTGTTGGATGTTGAAATCTTGAACTGTAAGAAATTTATTTGGCGTTGGTGAAGAGCGTGTATGATATTAATCTTAATTATTTATGGAGTCAACCCACCCCTCGCCCCTCCCTCCCTGGAGGAAGGACCGAGTCAGGAGGAAAGAAAGAAGAAGAAAGAGTATGTAGAGGGAGAAAGTTTTTTGTTTGCGCTCTTATCCGGAGAAGATATCATACCTCTTTTCACCAACGCCATTGATTTAATACACTAACATCCAACATTTAGCTGAAGGAGAAAAAACAAATATGCCACACCGCAACGAAGCGGCTCCACCGACCCCCTGGTCAAAAAATTTGGCACAGCCAAAGATAGATAGTAGCTCTTATGTTCACTCCTTTTCTAATGTTATTGGAGATGTTCGCATGGGAGCCCATGTATTAGTAGCTCCCGGTACATCCATTCGTGCTGACGAAGGTACTCCCTTCTTTATCGGCGCAGGAAGCAATATCCAAGATGGAGTAGTAATTCACGGCCTAGAACAAGGAAGAGTAGTAGGAGACGACAACCAAAGCTATTCTGTATGGATAGGTAAAGATGTTTCTATCACTCACAAAGCCCTAATTCACGGCCCCTGCTATATCGGAGATGAGTCTTTTATTGGCTTTCGCTCTACAGTATTTAACGCCCGTATTGGTGAAGGCTGTATCGTGATGCTCCATGCTCTCAT
>NZ_BLZO01000029.1 GCF_014132355.1 Okeania sp. KiyG1 | reverse complement strand
TGGGACTACTGCTACTAACTATTATGTTTGGTAGTGTTGCTATCTTAGTATTTGAAGGTAGTAATAACCCAAACTTCACTTCCCTAGAAGAAGGATTTTGGTTTAGTGTTTATTCCCTATTTGCTGGCGAACCAATTCCAGCTTCACCATCCTCATTAGGAGGAAAAATAGTTGGAGTATTTGTCATGTTTATGAATGTTACTATTTTTGCTATGTTCACTGGAACAGTATCAGCATTTATGGTAGATCGAATCCGTAGAGAGGATGATTTTGTGGACTGGGAAAGCTTTAGTAATCATACAATTATTTGTGGTTGGAACCGCAAAGCTGAGATTATAGTTAGAGAATTTAAAGCTGCTGGTAAAAGCGAAGGAATACCAATTATTGTAATAGCTGAATTTGATAATGAGCCTAATTTTATTGCTCCAGATTTAAAATCTCGGATACAATTTCTCAAAGACGATTTTACCAAAGTTACTGCTTTAGAAAAAGCAGGTATAAGTCGAGCTGAAACTTGTATTATTTTGTGTGATAAAACTCATGGTCGTAGCGACCAAGATGCAGATGCTCGGACAATTTTAGCTGCCTTAACAGCCGAAAAATTAAATCCAAATGTTTATACTTGTGCTGAATTACTTAATCGTGAATATGGCTCTCATTTAGATATGGGTCATGTCAATGATTATATAGTTAGCCAGGAACAAAGTGGTTTTTTATTAGCTCAAGCTGCTTTGAATAGAGGATTAATGGGCGTATTTTCAGAATTACTAACTTATGAAAGGGGAAATCAGTTTTATCGGATAACTATTACTACTGAATGGGTAGGTAAAACTTTTTTAGACTTGTTCATACATATTAAGCAAAATCATAACGCTATTTTAATAGCAGTTTCTCAACCTCAAGGTAAATTTGAAATTAATCCCGAGCGCTATATCTTTCAGGAAAAAGACAATTTAATTGTTATAGCTACTAGGGAAATAAAATTATAAATTGTAAGCATTTAGCCGTCAGCTATCAGCCGTCAGCTATCAGCTATTGCTTTTAGTTTTAGATAAAAGCTTTACTAATTTAGACAGAATTTATACTTAGTACTAAAGTCGGCTTTAAAGTCTATATTAATTTAAACCCCATCCTTTTGCTGAGAGCTGAGAGCTAATAGCTGTTTGCGCAGCAGTCCGCAGGAAATGCTTACTATAAATTTGATAATTTTAAGCGATCGCTTGGAAATTTTTTTAGCATTAATAGCAGTCGGAGAAAAATAGCTTATAACTTATATGAAATACTAAAATTTTTGCTACAAATACTTAGGTTGTTTCCAGGAGTAAGTAGGAATAGCCTATATATCATTTAGTTAGAGTAAAACCCTATTTTTAGTCAAATCGAAATTTCTAGGTAAAGTCTTTTAAACAGAGAAATTATTCCTAGGATTCTTTTTATATTTCATCTTATAGCAAATTCAAAAAGGTCGTTACAGTATTAATCTCTAAATTCTGACCAGCAGAGAAAACCAGTGTAGCAATATTTTATGAAATTGGTATTACTTAGCACAGCAATTCTGAATAAGTTACAACCAAATCAAAAATATATCATATTTTATATTACGTGAAGTACACCAATAGCGGGCAAGATACTTGCACCAAAAAGTATTATTATTAATGTATTTTTAATATCTTTAACTTTATATACTCACAATTTACTGTAAATAGAAATAATTGCCATATCTTAAGAATTAATAACTTAAAACTTACCGAATAATTAAGGTAAAAATCCTCTCATGTAAAGGAGAAACAAGAAAATATTTTCCTTTTATTCAGTCCTATCCGTTTTAGGGAGAGGTAATTATCAATTATCCATTATCAATTATCCATTATTGAACATCTTTTTCTGATGTAGCTAAAAACTCTCGTAAGCGAAGTAAATTAAAAGTCTGACCTAAATTTAGAGGCAACATAGATATTCCTTCTAAACGAGATTGTATCCAACCATCTCCCCAATACCACTCGTGAAATCCATCAATACCTTGACTAAGTAGCAACCTCAAACAATTCGACCCTACTACATCAACATAATGTTTAATTTCTATTAAACCAACCATACTTTTAAACTCTAAACCCTCAGATAATTGTTCTGGTAGTCCAGGAGAAAAGCGTTGAGGCCACAACCATATTTGTAACTTGGATGAACGTAGCAAACTCTCTCTAATCGTAGCTTCAGTAGCTTCAATCTCAATCCGTAAATGGCTTTTTTGGAAAGTACCTAACATAGCAATATAGTAATATAATTTTTGAATTTATACTTGGTATCTTTTTCTCACACAAAACTAGAAAATCACCAACATCTAGGCTAACATTATTTCCCGATAATTAGGAATGAATGAAGCAAATTTTGGGTGCAAATTTACTAATTTTTATAATTTATTACTATAGATCCTAGCAATAAATTATTTCTTAAGATAATATTCATCGTGAATTTAATAACTGAAGAATAGTAAGCATTTCCTCCGGAATGCTGCGCAAACAGCCGTCAGCTATCTGCTATCTGCTTTAGTTTTTAGTTTTAGATAAAAGCTTTATTAATTGACTCAGAATTTATACTTAGGGTTTGCACTTCACTAGTCTTTTAGTAGGGGTAGGAGACAGCTATACTGGAGACAGTAGTTAGGGGAATTTAGAGGAGGTAGGAGTAAAAATTGTCCCAAGATTTTCTGCCCAACTCTAGCCTAAAATACACTCAAATTTGAGCGTTTTAGACTGAAACAGGCCCACTTTTTTCGAGCCCAAAAAGGAACTTGTCTTTATATGTCAATGCTTTTAGATTTAATCAGCAAGCCCTACTTACTACAAAAACTGTCTATATTCATTTAAGCCCCCTCATGAGAGCTGACAGCTAATAGCTGATAGCTAATAGCTGATGGCTGAATGCTTACAACTTAGTAGCAATTATTTCAGGAATTACCCATTTAATGGGACTAAGCACTATATGTACTCACTATACAATATGTAAAGTTGTGGTGTAAGTCTTATATTCACTATTAATTGCTAAATGCTTACAAATTAAACTAACACAATCAACATAAAACTAACACAAAAACTAGGGAATAAATTATCTATAGCTATTACCGAAAAATTCAGGTATAAAGCCTCTCCATTCATGGAGAAAAAAGAAAAAAATCCTTTGATCCAATCCTCTTATTTATTAAGAAGAGGTAATTCTAAATTCTTAATTCTAAATTCTTAATTCTTGAATTACATCTATTAAATTTCTGACAAACTTAACAGGAATATTCCAACAGAGTTATGATAAAGAAAATCAGAATTATTAAGAAATGTAAGGATTTAAATGGCAGATAGACTAATTAGAGCTACAGCAGCAGAAGGTGGCATTCGTGCTGTTGGTGTAATTACCACCCGGTTAACTGAAGAAGCAAGACAACGACATAAACTTTCTTGGGTGGCCTCTGCTGCTCTTGGCCGCACAATGACTGCTGGACTATTATTAGCCTCTAATATGAAAACCCCAGAATCAAGAGTCAATATTCACGTCCAGGGCAATGGTCCTTTAGGAGGAGTACTTGTTGATGCAGGACTAGATGGAACAGTAAGAGGCTATGTAGAAAATCCTACAATTGAGCTATCACCAAATAAAATCGGCAAATTGGACGTAGGAAAAGCTGTAGGCAATCAAGGCTTCTTATATATAGTAAAAGATGTAGGTTATGGCTACCCATACTCCAGTACAGTAGAGCTAGTATCTGGAGAAATTGGAGATGATATTGCTAATTACTTAGTTACATCAGAACAAACACCATCCGCTTTAGTGCTAGGAGTATTCGTAGATACAGAGGGTATACAAGCAGCAGGAGGACTTTTGTTACAAGTTATGCCTAAAGCAGCTATAGATGAAGAATTAGTTCAAACCTTAGAATCTCGTATAGCTTCCCTATCAGGGTTTACTCCATTGCTTCGAGCTGGCAAAACATTACCAGAAATTTTGCAACAACTTTTGGGAGACATGGACTTAAATATATTTCCTGAAAGTCAAATAGTTCGTTTTCACTGTGGTTGCTCTTTTGAAAAAGTATTAGGAGCATTAAAAATGTTTGGTGTTGATGAACTAAAAGATATGATTGAAAAAGACAATGGTGCCCAGGCAGTCTGCGAATTTTGTGGAGAAGTATATCAAGCTAGTCAAGAAGACCTTATGCAACTAATTGAAGACTTACAACAACCATTCACAGAAATTCCAGTTGGACAATTACGCAAATTATCTTCATAAGTTTATTCTCAGAATTCAGAACACATAATCAAGTGTTGTCTTCTGAATTCATAGTTAATTCATAGCTGTATAGAACTCATTTAGTATCTTGGTAACAAGAATAAAAGAGCCGTTGGTCCGGCAATAAAAATCAAATTTGAGGGCTGATTTTTCTGTCAAAATTGATGTTCAAGATAATTACCAATGGATAATTACCAATGGATAATTGATAATTGATAATTGATAATTAATTCATTTGGTTTAAAGCCTCTCCTTTTAAGGAGAAAAAAGCGGTCGATAGATGGCGAGGTCTCCTCACCATCTCTAATCGACCAAGAGAAGAAATAATATTTCCTTATATTCAATTCCGTAAAGGTTTTAACCAGAGGTAATTATTCATTATCCATTATCCATTATCAATTAATTAAGAATAGTAATTTTGACATCCTCCCGACGCTGCTCTACGAGAAAGCGCGGGATTCCCTGGCATCACTACTAGGGGCTTTCTGTTTCTTAGCACCCGCCTTTCCTACGGAATGCTCCGCAAACGGAGATTTACTCTCCTCGGGTCTAAAAGCGCGCTCCACAGACTGACACTGCTCCTCCCGCAGCCTTCGAGCGTGGGCGTTCCCTTGCGTCTGACGCCGACGCGGGTTCCCATCCGCAAAATGTTTATACTTGCATTTATATCACGGTCATGGTGAGCTGCACACTCTGGACAATCCCACTCTCTAATCTTGAGAGGTAATTTTTCCACTACATGACCACAATTAGAGCAACGTTTTGAACTGGGAAAGTATCTATCAATCTTGATTAATTCCCGTCCATACCATTCAGCTTTGTATTCTAATTGCCTGACTAATTCTCCCCAGTTGGCATCATTTATTGCTCTGGCTAATTTATGGTCTCTTGGTGCGCGTTCCCTTGCGACTAGCGTCGTCGCGGGGTCGCACCGCTTTTTGACCATATTCTTTACGGCTATTTCCTCAACTACAACAGTTTGATTTTCTCTGATTAGTTGAGTGGGCGCGCTTATGAGTATAATCAAGCCTTGAATCCTTAATTTTGGCGTGTATCCTGGCTACTTTCAGCCTGGCTTTCTGATAATTACTAGACCCCTTGGTTTTCCTAGATAGAGACTTCTGAGCCAACCTCAATTTTTTGTGTAATTTGTTGAGATTCTTGGGATTAGCTACCTTTTCTCCATCACTTGTGCCCATCTATATTTGAGCCTATTTTCTGGCTTTATTTTGTCTAAGTCCCATTAAATAAGTTTTATCTTAATTATTAAATATGGGTTTTCCAGATTAGCTCTCAAACTAAGTTTTCATGTTTTCGATAGGAAAATTTGTCAAAAATCCTGATATTCATCGTTATCTCAAATATTTGATTTTCTGTTCAGAACTCAAATTTAATTATTGTATATATCAAGGTTGCATCTTTCCCCAAAATAGTGTATAAATAGAGACCGCAGATAATTGAAGCCTAAATTTAACTTTGTAGATAAAGGCTTGCCTATTAGGTTAAACCAACCGGAAAGTCATTCAACATAAAATATATGTGTTGCTTACTGTTCCGGATAGGTAGTGTATCATAAACGTTGTACATAAATATAGTCTTATGTAGTCAAACAATGTCAAATATCTTCATGAATTTGTACAAAAGAGCTACTAAAGATTTAACAAAATTTAATAATCATTGACCTGATGTTTATTTAATGGTATACCTAACTTAGATTGATAATTCAAGGCTGAATCACTATCAGAGGTGCGTGAACCACTCTGTGAATATAATGAAAAAATAGTCCCAAATGTCTTTGACCATAGGGTAGAGGGTGTTGTAGTTCACCCAGTCAGGGTAACACCTACAAAATGAGGATATGTCTTATGTGACTATATTTTTATGAACTATATGAATGAAAAATACAAAACAATAGATAGTTGGCGGACACTACGCCAGATGAAGCAAAAAGACCAAACCAAATTGCAACTACCTGAACGTAGAAAAAGTCGCGAAGAAAGACTGCAACAACTTAGATTGAAAGGCAGTCAAATACACAAATATAAACATCCGGCAAAACCCTCCACTCTGCAAAAACATTCAGTTTCTCGAATAGAAAAAACTAAGCAAAAAAGCCCAAAATCTACAAACAATATTTGGCCGATAAAATGGCTATTTTGGATAGCACTATTGGTAATAGTTCCAGCAGGGGCAGGCATAACAGCCATATCAGCTTTATTCAAATTACCTTCTCAGGCAGATTGTGAGGTAAGTTACTGGCCAACCGCATCAGCCAGCAAACGTCTTTATTGTGCTCAGATATTAGCTACTTCTCCTACCGTAGATAGTTTACTTCAAGCAATTAATTTAGTAGATGTTTTATCAAATGACCATCCAATGCGTCCACATATTGATGGTTACATTGAACAATGGTCTGAAAAAATATTGTCCCTGGGAGAGCTAGCTTTTCAAGATGGAAAATTAGAAGAAGCTATTAAAATTGCCCAAAAAGTACCTCAGAAAGTTTCAGCTTATCCACTTGTAACAGAACAGATTCAAAATTGGCAAAAAACTTGGACTAAAGCTGAAACAACTTATAAGAAAGCTCAAGAACATCTGCGCCAGGAAGAATGGAGTCAAGCTTCCATGGAAGCTTCTCGTCTACTTTCAGTACCAAATGTACATTGGGAAACGAAAAAATACCAGGAACTAATTAACGACATTAAAAGAACTCGCAAAGAAGGTGGCAAATTAAACCAAGCACGAGATATAGGCGAACAAGGTGGACTAGATAATCTCACCAATGCTGTCAAAAAAGCTCAAGCAATTGGAAAAAATAGCTATCTCTATCAGACCGCTCAAAAGTTAATACTAAATTTGGGCGAACAAATAGCAGATATGGCCTTAGTTGAACTAAATGAAGGAAATTGGCAAGAAGCACTTAAGATAGTAAATAAAGTTCCTGAAAATGATGTCCTACAGGAAAAAGTAAAAGATATAGAATTATTAGCTCGTGCCCATTCTCCAGCTAACCTGGGTACAATAGCGGGACTCGAAGATGCTATTGCTCAAGCTCAAAAACTCAAAACTGAACGACCTCTTTACAGTAAAGCTCAACAGTTAATTAGTATTTGGCAACAAGAAATTGCAGATGTCAAGATTATAGAAGAAGGAAAAAAACTAGCCCAACCAGGAGGAATTAGCGATTTGAAAGCAGCGATCGCTAAATTACAGACTGTTCCTCCTTATAACCCTCGTGGACAAGAAGTAACTACTTTGATAGGAGCTTTGAGTAGACAGCTACAGCAACAAGAAGACCGACCTTATTTAGAAAAAGCAGAAAAATTAGCAAGTTTTGGCGATATTAGTTCTATACAAGCAGCCATTGATGAAGCAAGTCAAATTGGTAGGGGCAGAACTTTGTACGAGGAAGCTCAACAGAAAATCAAAAAGTGGACACAAACAGTTCAACGTTATCAAGATAGACCAATTCTTGATAATGCAGAACGCCTAGCATCCTCAGGTAACTTAGAACAGGCAATTATTACAGCACAACAGATTCGACAAGGAAGAGTTCTATATTCCCAAGCTAGCTCCAAAATACGGCAGTGGCAATCTCAAAAAGAGGTAGAAGAAAGTTTAGAGAATGCTCGCCAAGCAGCAGCATTAGGTACAGCAGATGGTTATGCTCAAGGAATTAGTTTGGCACAAAAAGTACCAACTTATAGTTCCAGGCAATTTGAGGCTTCCCAATTGATTAATCAATGGGGTCAACAAATTTTATTGATCGCTATGGACGAAGTAAATCGAAATGTGCCACTAGCTATTGAGATTGCTAGTAAAATTCCGGTAAGTAGTATTGCCTATAATTCAGCCCAGAATCAAATTAGTATTTGGCGAACCTGGCTGAGTACAGCTCCATCTGTAGAAAACCAGACTCCAACTATAGAATACCAGGCTCCAACTCCAGAAGCTCTAGAGTATCAAACTATACCTATACCAGCAGACCAATCTCAGCAATTGAGAGAACAAAATCAAAGGACCATAACAGATGAGAGAGGCAAACCTCTAATATCTGCACCAAAGTTTGTGAATAATAATTAACTCAACTGTCCTGACCAAGAGAAGATTAAATAATTATTGGCCATTGGCGTTACCAGGCTAGTAGTGAGCGAACGGCATAGTGGCCACAAACTGGGTCTGGTTTTGCGCCCCTAACTACTCTATCTATCTATTAAGCCTGTATTTTGATGATAATATCAGTATTAAGAAAAGCAGTCCCAAACGCTTTTAGCAATGGGATAGAGGGTGTTGTAGTTCACCCCATTAAGGTAACACTTAATTAAAACACTTGTCTAGGAATATTTTTCTATAGATTTAGTAACTATCTATCTCTTAACAACATTCTCTAACTAGAGTTTGCTGGACTTCTTACTGTTTCTGTTAAAATGGTCAGTGGATTAATGTATAATCTAATTGTGACTAAGCATTTATACTGGAAATTCAACTAGAATTGACAGAAATGGAGGTTTTTACCAAGATTAAGGCCATAGCTACCGAATAAATTACAGTGAGGCTAGGCAATTATTCTAGAAAGTAGGTACATTGACATCCTCTCCGGCTGTTAGGCGCGGATATTCCTACTGAGCCGTAGCTCTTCGGCGGGTTGACGCTTCTAAGGCTGCTACACCCACCCCTCTTGCTCCTCCCGGGAGGGATGGGCGTGGGTTATTCTTGCCTCCACGTCCGCGCACGAGTTTCCCAGTGCCCCCCGGCAACTAATAACATTACATCATATATTCAATCCACTTGCAAATAAAATAAAAAGTCGCCCTACAAGGGCGAGGCTTTAAACCAAATTTGCTGGTAAACTATAAGCTAAGTTAAGATAAACCAAATATTTTTCTTTGCCCTGATAAAGCTATTTTTTGATGAGGAGATAACTAACTGATGCCAAAGCTTGAAGCAATTTCTACTATAGATTCTCAAAGTGAAACTGACAAAGCAATATTTGAAAGTGAAACTGATAAAACAATAGATTCTCAAAGTGAAACTGACAAAACAATATTTGAAAGTGAAACTTACAAAGATGCCTATAGCCGAATTAATGCAATTGTGATTGAAGGAGAGCAAGAGGCATACGAAAATTATATAAGTCTGGTCGAAATGCTACCAGACCACAAAGATCAGCTAATGAAACTCTCCAAAATGGAAAGTCGCCACAAAAAAGGCTTTCAGGCTTGTGGCCGAAATCTGGAGGTGACACCAGATATGGAATTTGCCAAAAGTTTTTTTGAGCCACTACATAAAAACTTCCAAGAAGCAGCAAAAACAGGTAATTTAGTTACTTGTTTACTAATTCAATCTCTAATTATTGAATGCTTTGCGATCGCAGCCTACAATATCTATATACCAGTTGCCGACCCCTTTGCTCGGAAAATTACTGAAGGTGTAGTCAAAGAGGAATATACCCACCTCAACTTTGGCGAAGTATGGCTAGAAGAGCATTTTCAAGACTCTAAAGCAGAACTACAAAAAGCAAATCGCCAGAACTTACCCTTGGTATGGAAAATGTTGAACCAAGTGGAAAAAGATGCTAAGACCCTGGGAATGGAAAAAGAAGCTTTGATTGAAGATTTTATGATTGCTTATGGCGAAGCTTTGAACAATATTGGCTTTACAACTGGAGAAATCATGCGGATGTCAGCTTATGGTCTGGTTGCTGCATAGTTGATTTCAATCAAAATGGAAATTAGGACGAGGAATGAGTAATGGCATAGCATTCAACAAAAAACTTTTTCATAGTGAAAATGATAGTTGCTAACTGCCATATACTAATTCCTGTCTGATTTCCACATACCATCAACAATAACTAACTTACTAATAATAATTACAATTTAATGTTTGGTCTAATTGGTCATCTAACTAGCTTAGAACACGCCCAATCAGTAGCAAGGGATTTAGGGTATCCAGAGTATGCAGATCAAGGTCTTGATTTCTGGTGTAGCGCTCCGCCTCAAATAGTCGATACAATTAAAGTAACAAGTATCACAGGTCAAGAAATAGAAGGCAAGTATGTAGAATCTTGCTTTCTACCAGAAATGCTAGCAGCTAAGCGAATCAAAGCAGCAACTCGCAAAATAATGAATGCTATGGCTCACGCTCAGAATCATAAGATTGATATAACTGCTTTGGGAGGGTTCTCGTCAATTATTTTTGAGAATTTTAACTTGCAAAAGTTTCAGCAAATTCGCAATATTACATTAGAATTTAAACGTTTTACTACTGGTAATACTCATACAGCCTATATTCTATGTCAGCAGGTAGAGCAAGCTGGCGAAAAGTTAGGAATTGATTTGTCAAAAGCCACAGTAGCAGTATGTGGGGCCACTGGTGATATTGGTAGTGGGGTCTGTCGCTGGCTGAATAGTAAAACAGAAGTGGCAGAATTGTTATTGATAGCTCGTGAGCAAGAGCGGCTAAAAAATCTACAAGCGGAATTAGGACGAGGTAAAATTTTAGAATTAAATGCAGCTTTACCTCTGGCGGATATTATAGTTTGGGTAGCTAGTATGCCCAAGGGTGTAGCAATTGATCCAAATATTTTGAAGAAACCTTGTTTATTAATTGACGGTGGTTATCCAAAAAACATGGCGACTAAAGTTCAGCAAGAAGGAATCTATGTTCTCAATGGTGGAATAGTAGAACACTCTCTTGATATTGACTGGAAAATTATGAACATTGTCAATATGGATGTGCCTGGTCGTCAGTTATTTGCTTGTTTTGCAGAGTCAATGCTACTGGAGTTTGAAAAGTTATATACTAATTTTTCTTGGGGGCGTAATTTAATTACTGTGGAAAAAATGGAACTAATTGGTAAGTTATCCATTAAACATGGATTTAGCCCTCTAATGCTTTGAAGAATGCAGAAGAAATATTTAATATTTAATTTATTAATTTAGGACTTACACATAACTACCAATATAGTAGGGGTTAACGGCCGTTAACCCCTACACAGCCGTTAATACCAACAAATGGTTTCTAATTTCGTCTTTTGCGTAAGTCCTGCTTCAGTATTTTAAGCCTCTAGCTTCAGGTTGGTACTGATAACTGATAACTGTTAACTGATAACTGAAAAGACCGGAGCGATCGCTACTATTTTCCGGAATTTCCTTATGGCATGAAGGATCTAACTAAAAGGACCTAGATAGTTTTATCCAATGTTTGGAGTGGGAAGATATGTCTGATAATTCTACATCAAAATTTCGTCCAAGAAAACATATTATTTCTCTTGGTTGGTTTAGCTTTATAATGATTAGTAGTTTTACTGGTATAATTAGAGACGGAAATTTTGGCAGTTTACCAATAAATTTTTTAATTGGTAGTATTCCGGTGGCTATTGGTCATAATATGGATATTCAGAATCAGAAAAAAGAGCAGAAATTGCTATTAGCAGAACAGGAAAAACGTAAATTAAAACTCATAGAAGATTTAGCGATGAGTCAAACCTTGTTGGAAAGAGCAGAAAATTTATAATATAGCAGAAGGAAGAAGGAAGAAGGAAGAGGGAAGAGGGAAGAGGGAAGAGGGAGGAAGGCTATTTATTGAGCAAGAAAAAAACTTAAATTTCCTCTAGATATTCACCTTTGGGTCTACACAAACTATTGCGTTCGGACACGATATGACTTGAGAAGACATAGGAGTTCCTTAAAGATATTTAGTGAAGGTTTTCCATTTCTGTCGTATGTAGGGACGTTAACGATAGTTATGCGAAGCAAACGGCCGTTTGCTGACGCATAGCTCCGAATGGCGCCCCTACCAAATATGCTAGTTCTTTAGAATAGCGATTTGATTTGAAAAAAGAATGTTACGAATAATAAGCGTGATTAAAATATTTTTCAGAAAATGTCCCTTTGACAAAAAAGAGTATTTCCTAGCTCAAAAATGGTATTGAAGCCATTCCCATACAACTCCTGACTCCTGACTCCTAATTTGATATAATTTAAAATCTGGATTTATACTTGAGAGGAGAAAATATTAAATTAACTATTGTACCCTTACCACCATCAAAATCAATTTCAGCTTTCAATTGTTTACAAAGAATTCGCACTAATTTTAACCCTAAAGAAGAACTATTTTGCAAATCAACATCTGGAGGAATACCAATGCCATTATCTTTAATTGTAATATAAACTTTTTCTTGTTTATCTTGATGTAATTCAACACATATTTCTCCAGACTCATTATTAGGGAAAGCGTGTTTAAATGAATTAGTCACCAATTCATTAATTAACAAACCACAAGGAATTGCAGTTTCTAAATTAAGAGTTATTGCTTCTACATTAATGATAGGTTTAATGAGAGTTTCTCTATCCGCGTAAGAACAAAACAAATTATCTATCAAAGCATGAATATACTCACTAAAATCAACTTCTCCTAAATTTTTTGACTGATAGAGTTGTTCATGAATCAAAGCCATACTTTGAATTCTATTTTGACTATCAGCAAATAATTCCTGCACTTTTTGATCTTCAATATAATCTGATTGTAAATCTAATAAATTAGAAATAATGTGTAGATTGTTTTTCACTCGATGATGAATTTCTTTGAGCAAAATTTCTTTTTCTTGAAGAGAATTTTGAATCTGTTCTTCTGCTTTTTTACGATCGCTAATATCAATACAACTACCAATATAACCAGCAAACTTACCATTCAGATTAAATCTAGGAACCCCTTGATTTAAGATCCAACGGTACTCGCCATCTTCTCTTCTCAAACGATATTCTATGCTAAACGATTGATGGGTATAAAAATTTACCCGGTAATTTTCCAAATAATATTGCACATCTTCAGGATGAATTCCCTCTAACCAACCTTTCCCAACTTCTTGTTCTAAGTTACGCCCGGTAAAATCTAGCCATCTTTTATTAAAATAGTTAAAAAGACTATTACTTCCAGACATCCAAATAAACACGGGGGCACTATCAGCCATCATCCGAAAACGTTTTTCACTTTCGCGCAATGCTAATTCTGCCTCTTGATGTTCTAGAGCACTAACAAAAATTTTCCCGATAATTTTTAACAAATTAATTGTAGATTTTGTCCAACTGGATAATTTACTTACTGTATCGAAACCGACTAAACCAATTAATTCATCTCCAGAAACCATAGGAATGCACAACAAAGATTGAATTGATTGTGCTGATAATATTCGTTTTTCTCTACTTGCTTCCAGAGGTAAATTGGAAACTAATGGTATATGTACGACCTCAAATTTATTGAGCTTTTCCATTATCCATGGTAAATAATCTATGGGAAAATTCTGTTGAGCTTCAATTTTAGCCTCTGTTTTTGTAGCTCTCCATTGGTGAGTGTTGCTAACTTGAAGTCGATCGCTACTTACTAAAAACATATAACTACGATCTGCGCCTATTAAATCACAAAGTTGTTTTAATGCTATTTGGATACTACTATTAATTTCATTAGGATTAAGATTAATAAATCTAGTAGAGATATTAGCAACAAGTTTTTCCAATTCTAGTTGTTGCTTGAGAATTACTTCTGCTGCTTTGCGATCGCTAATATCTTTATGAGTGCCAATCATTCTCAACGCTTTGCCTGCTTCATCCCTGACTACAACTTTGCCGTAAACTGCTATCCACTTCCATTCACCTGATTTAGTTTGTAACCGATAGTCAAAGGCATAGATAAATGAACTATCTTCTAAGTGCAAATTTAAAGCATCCATCACCCAAGCTTTATCCTCTGGGTGAATTAGCATTTCCCAAGAATTTATCTTTTTAGGAAAATCCTCTGAATCGTAACCTAACATTTCTAACCATCGATGACTATAATAATATTCGCCCGTGGCAATATTCCAATCCCATAACCCATCACCTGAAGTTTCTAATGCTAACTGTAATCGTTCTTGAATTAGTTGTAACTTTGTGTCTACCAGTTTATCTTCACTAATATCTTGTGCTATTCGAGCTATTTTATAAACTTTCCCTACCCGGTCTTTTATGGGAAAGGAACGAGTCAAAATCCAACGTATTTCTCCATTAGGTAGGATAATACGATATTCTTGTTTTTCTTCTACTTCCGTGGAATTTGCTAAAGCTTCCACTACTTTTGGGCGGTCTTCTGGATAAATAGCATCTAGAAAAGAGTGGGGCGATCTGTATAACTCATCGCGGTGATAACCCCATATTTTTTCATAACTAGGAGAAATATAAAAAATTTGATTGTTGTGAGGATCGTGTACCCAGAAAACACTATTGATATTTTCTGCTAGTTTATGAAATATGTCTTGACTTTCTTGTAATGCTGCTTCTATTTGTTTGCGTTCGGTAATATTTAATACTGTCCCAAAAAGTTTTATTACTTTACCTTCCTCATCAAAACTTGGCTTTCCTGTAATTGATATATATTTTAGTTCACCACCTGGGCATAAAATTCGTTGCTCAAGTTGATAGCTTTGACCCTGATTAATTGCTAAATCAATTGCTTTTTGTATTGCTGACAAATCATCAGAATGAACTAATTTAAAATAATCTTCTATACTTACAAAAGTCGATTTTTGTTGTATACTAAAGATTTTGTATACTTCTTCTGAGCAGATTAATCGACTTGTGGTCAAATCATTTTCCCAACATCCTATACCAGCAATTTTCTCTGCTTCTATTAATTGTGCTTGACTATGAAGAACACTTTCTAAAGTTTCTTTTTCATCCGTAATATCTCGTACCACTGCATAGATGAAATTTTCTGTTAAGAAAGGAACACTATTCCAAACTAACCAACGATAGGAACCATCTTTAGTCCGATAACGGTTCTGAAATTTTATAGCTTGAGCATCATCAGTAATATTTTGGACTTCTGCAAGAGTAGCATCTCTATCTTCTGGATGTACAAACTCAATATAAGGTACTGTTAATAGTTCTTCTGTTGTATAACCTAAAATTCTTGACCAACTGGAATTAAGCTTTTTAAAGTAACCGTCAGTACCAAAAATTACTAATAAGTCAAGAGAAATATCAAAAAAGCGATCGCTCTGTCTACAATTATCTTTTAGACGTTGATTTATTTGACTAAACGAGCGTACTAAATCTTCAATTTCCTTAAACCAAACTATTTTTAAAGCTGAGGATAAATCTTCTTCATTAGCTTCATTAATAAGATTATTTTGAGCTGCTTTTAATAATTTATATATTGGTTTAGTTATCCAGTGAGAGATTAACATCCCTAAGTAGATAACTAAACTCATTACTAATAAACATAAAAGATAGTTATTATAACTTTGTTATTAATTTGTGGTGCAAATTCTGATTTAGGAACAGCTACTACAATTAACCAATCTAAATTATCTTGATTTTGACTGGGTATTAATTTGACAAAATATTGCTCCCCTGTAACTTTTAATTCTAAATCTTTTGTATTTTTAATATCATAGTAATCTTCTTTTGTTTCTAATAATTTATTAGCTATTTCTTGAATTAATATTTTTCTAGAATTATCTAATAATTTATTTGAGTTACTAGCAACAACTATCCCAGATTTTTCTATAATATAAATTAAATTAGATTGAGCTATATTTACTGTCTGAAGTAATTTATCAATTTCTGAGATAGGTAACTCAACTGCCAATACTCCAATGAGACTATTATTCCGGTCGTAAACTGGATAACTAGCTAAAATTGCCCGTGATTCTGGTGAATATTCTGAATTATCAATTTTATTCCAGACAGGTTTACCTGTTTTAATGACATCTCTATACCAACTTTCTGTTTGATAATTATATTCGTTACTTTTAGATATTTCTGTGAGATTTTCTGAACTTAACTTAGTCATTAAGTTGGTGACTAAACTATTATCCTGTTTTCTCTTTACTCCCACAAACTGTCCCTTTGTACTGCCAAAATTAATCTGGCCGACATTGAATTGTTTTATTTGCTGAAAAAACAAATCCTTGATTTTGACTAAATCATTAGAATTCAACCATCCTAACTTAATTAAATCCTGATTTATTTTATGAATCAAACTAGGTACTTCTAAATAATTATCTAAATCATGGGTAACATTGTTACCTGTTTGACTGTTAAGTTGAGTAGCTAATTGGTTAACTGCTATTTGTTCCTTTTGTAATGATGCCCAGGCTAGAAATAAAACCGTAATTGATGTGGGAATAATCAAAGATAAAAATATCATTACCCGCAGCGGTCTCTTAACTTTTTGCAGAAAAATAGTATCAATCAAAACTACATAATTACTCAGTTGTTTTATCATTTATTAAATTCACTCACTAGACCTCTTGCAAAAGTGTTAATTAAATCAATTCAAGACTATGAAATCAACAATTTTATCTCCCTATTTCCTATTCCCTATTCCCTATTCCCTATTCCCTATTCCCTCTCTTGGTCAGCATTCCGCAAGCGAGCTGTCGTCGTCGCGGGGTCTGACCGCTATTCCCTGACTTCTGCAAGAAGTCTACTGAGAATAATTATTATTCTTGAAAAAGGTTCGGTCGCGGCCTTGAGATTTAGCCTCATAAAGTGCTGAATCTGCCTCTTTAATTAAATCACTAGGCTGAGAATTCAAGTCATATTCCCATGATAATGATTTTCTAGTAGCAACCCCACAACTAATTGTGATACAATTAGTAATTTTTGAACCTTGATGAGCAATAGCAGCATCTTTAATACTTTTACGAATTTTTTCTGCCACATAAACAGCTCCTTCTACATCTGTTTCTGGTAAAACAACTACAAATTCTTCACCTCCATAACGAGCTACTAAATCACTAGAACGATTAACATTTTGCATTATAGTCTCAGCAATTTTCTTTAAACAAATATCTCCTGCTTGATGGCCATAAGTATCATTATAAGCTTTAAAAAAATCCACATCACACATAATTATGGATAATGGGAAAGCATTTCTATGAGAACGTTTCCACTCACTTTCTATAAACTGCTCAAAATTGCGACGATTAGCAACCATTGTTAAACTATCCAAAGAAGCTAAACGCTCCAATTCTTGATTAGCTTTTTCCAGTTTGTCACTCAACATCCGTTCTTTTTCTATTTGTCGTCGTAATTCCTTCATTGCCCATTGAGTTTGCAATAAGCGTCGAACTCGTTGACGTAAAACTGCCCAGTGAATTGGTTTAGTAATATAATCTGTTGCCCCTACTTGAAATGCTAAATCAACAGATGCTTGGTCGTCAAGAACTGTAATCATTAATACTGGTGGACTATCTTCTCCCAATAACTGATGTAGTTTAGCACAGCAAGTAAAGCCATCCATCCCGGGCATCATTGCATCAAGTAATACCATATCTGCTAATTGTTTTTGACAAATTTCTAAGCATTGTTCCCCATTATTTGCTTCAATAACTTGATACCCATCTTTCTGTAAGATACGACGTAGTATGAGTCTAATAGTATTTTCATCATCAACTATTAATATTCGGGGTGCTACAGTCCAAAAACCTGGTTTAATCATTTTATAGATTTATTTCTATTTTTTGATTGTAATGCTACTTTCACTCTATGATGCTCTTGATCCATTATTTCTGTTAATTGCTCTGCATTTTCTGTTGTGCCCATACTACCTATTGCTTCTAATTGTCCACATAGTTGAGCCAAATTATTAGCTCCTATGGTTAAGCTAAGAGATTTTAGAGCATGAGCCGCATTTCTTAATGCAGTCCCATCTTGAGCTAATATTGCTGCTATAATTGCATCTCGCTTTTGAGGAGCTTCTTCTAAGTAGCTATCAATTATTTCCTGTAAAATGCTTTCGTCTCCCCCTGCCGCTTGCTCTCTTAGATATTCAAATACTGATTCATCAATAGCTGGAGTTATAAAGTCTGACATATTTTTATTTGGAGAATTGACTAAAGATAAACGATCATTTCGATCTTTACCTTCTAATATTAGATTATTTTGTACAGTAATATTTGATTCTACTGGAACTTGATTTTCCCAATTGACAATTTGTTCTGGAATTAACTCTTGATTAAGTTGATTTGATTGTAAATCAACCTCTTTTACTACTTCAACTATTTTATCTTCCTTTGGAACTTGATTTTCCCAATTGACAATTTGTTCTGGAATTAACTCTTGATTAAGTTGATTTGATTGTAAATCAACCTCTTTTACTACTTCAACTATTTTATCTTCCTTTGGAACTTGATTTTCCCAATTGACAATTTGTTCTGGAATTAACTCTTGATTAAGTTGATTTGATTGTGAATCAAGCTCTTTTACTACTTCAACTATTTTATCTTCCTTTGGAGCTTGATTTTCCCAATTGACAATTTGTTCTGGACTTAACTCTTGATTAAGTTGATTTGATTGTAAATCAACCTCTTTTACTACTTCAACTATTTTATCTTCCTTTGGAGCTTGATTTTCCCAATTGACAATTTGTTCTGGAATTAACTCTTGATTAAGTTGATTTGATTGTAAATCAACCTCTTTTACTACTTCAACTATTTTATCTTCCTTATCTTCTACTGCCCAACTTTTTGTTGGTAAATCATTTATCTGTTTTGGCTTTCTATGACGAATATAATTATTTAATGCTTTGACCAATGCTTCCACTCGAACTGGCTTACTTATATAGTCATTCATCCCTGCTTCTAAACACTCCTCGCGATCGCCCCGCATCGCATGAGCAGTCATAGCTACTATCCAAGGTCGTTTGACTTCAGAGAAAATTTGACAAATTCGTCTTGTTGCCTCTAAACCATCCATTTCTGGCATTCGTACATCCATGAAAACTAGATCGTAGTGTTGGCGACGCAATGCTTCTAGAGCTTCCAACCCATTATTAGCTATATCAGCACGATAACCTAGTCTGTTTAAGGATAGTAAAGCTACTTTTTGATTTACCGTTACATCCTCTACTATCAGGATGCGTAATGGTAATTCAACTTCTGCTTGATCACTGAATATTGATTTTGCTTTTGATGTTTCAGGTTTAACTGATACTCGTTGTACTCCTAGCACAGAAACTAACATTTCATATAAGTTAGATTGTTTAATTGGTTTACTCACAAAAGCTGCAAACGAAGCTCTGCCTGCAATTTCTTCTGATGTCAGTTTGCCTATTGAACTTAGCATTATTAAAGGCAATATTCTATATTCTGGCATGGATTGAATTTTCTCCGCTAGGGTTAAGCCATCCATTTCTGGCATTTGTAAATCTAGTACTGCAATGTCAAAAACTTCCCCAGAGCGGAGTAAATTTAAAGCTGTTTTTCCTGACTCCACTGCTTTGACATTCATTCCCCAAGATTCTACTTGTAGAGTGATAATTTGGCGATTAGTTGCGTTATCATCAACTACAAGTACTCGCTTTTCTGTAAGTTCAGGTTGTGATTTTTTGAGATTAAATTCTGTATCTGTATCAGTTGCTATTGCCATCATAGTAAAGCGAAATGTAGAACCTCTATCTATTTCAGTTTCCACCCACATCTGGCCACCCATAGCCTCACTTAACCTTTTACTAATAGCTAATCCTAAACCTGTACCTCCATAATTTCTGGTCATTGAAGCATCTATTTGACTAAAAGGTTTAAATAATCTTTCTAATCTATCTGTCGGAATTCCAATTCCTGTGTCTGTTACCGCAAATTCAATTTCGTATAGATTGTCAACAGGTGTGGGATTTCTTTTAGCTACTGAGTTTGTACTTGTTTGGTGATTATTAATATCTTCTGAGTGAGGCAGTTTACTATTAGCTGACAACCAATTTTTTCCATTTACTGAGACAATAACTTCTCCGCTCTCAGTAAACTTAACAGCATTAGAAAGTAGGTTGGCAAGTATTTGACGTAGCCTAGTCACATCACCTACTATTGCTTCTGGAGTATTCTGATGGATAATATAAGCTAATTCTAAACCTTTAGCACCAGCTTGAGAAGCTACTAAATCTAAGGCTGATTCTACACAATTCCGGAGATTAAAAGGTTGGTCTTCTAATTCTAGTTTCCCAGATTCAATTTTAGAAAAATCAAGAATGTCATTAATAATTGTTAGTAATGAATCACTACTATGACGAATAGTCTCTACAAAATCTTGTTGTTGAGAGTCTAATTGTGTATCCAGTAATAACCCAGTCATGCCAATTATTGCATTCATAGGAGTCCTAATTTCGTGACTCATCATAGCTAGAAATTCACTTTTAGCTCGATTCGCAGACTCAGCTTCTTGTTTAGCTGCTTCTAACTCCAAATTTTCACTCTGTAGTTGTATTTGTCGCCGTTTTTCTTGTTCCACATAATCAGCTTGTGCTAGGGCAATTCCTACTTGTACAGCAACTGATTCTAATAAATATATCTCTTCATCGGCCCAATGACGAATGCGATCGCATTGATGTAGAACAATTACTCCGTTCGGTTCTCCTTTGTATGAGGTGCGAATTGCTAAGACTGACTTTACTCCTAATAAGCAACAAACTTCGGTATCTTTGAATAATAATGGCTCTAAGTGGGTGTTGTCGCTACTAATAGCTTCGTCCTGAGCTAATAATTTTTGCAGATTATCGTTTTCCTCTAATGCTAGTGATAGACCTTGTATTGATTTATAACCTGATTCGAGATATTCTTCTACTAGAGGAATTTGTGGTGATGGTTTAACAATATAGCAATAAATTAAGCAGCGATTTACTTTAAATGTTTGACCTATTAGTTTAACTGCTGTTTGAAATATGCGATCGCTATTTAAACTAGAACGAATTTCTGTGGTTAACCGTTTATGGAGTAAAATGTGTTTTATGTTGTTTTTTAATGCAGTTTTTGAGGAATAACGTTCTATTTGATTTCCTAACCATTGTGCCATTAGTTTTAATATCTGGCGATCCCTCTCTTGAAAGGGTTCCGGTTTTGGGTATGGACTTGCAAAACTTATAGTACCATACACTTTACCTTCTACCATTACGCGACAACCAATGTAAGTTTCTAGCTTAAAAAATGTTTGAGCATAAGCAGGATGATTTTGCCATTCTGAATTTCCTGCTACTTCAATACTTATTGGTTCATTTTTTTTGATTGTTTCACTACAATAAGTTTGTTTGATATCGGTTGTATATCCTGCTTTGATCGAAAAAGGAAATCCCTGGGATAGTTGAGATGCCACTACTTCATAAGTTTCTCCCTTAATCTTTGCTAAAATACCTATTTCTGTTCCATATTGTTTTCGCCCCATTTCCAAAATCCTTTGTAAAAGAGTATCAAGATTTTGGTTTGTTTCTGAAGCTATTGTATAGAAACCGTGAAGAATTTTTTCTGCTTCTTTTAGTTTAGTTTCTGTTTGTTTTTGTTGTGTAATATCAATAGCAGTAGCAAGAAATCCAATAATTTTTCCTTCACTATCAAGTTGTGTTGTGATGACTAAACTTACTAATAGACCAGAGCCATCTTTTCTAATATAATTCCATTCTTGAGGTGTAAAAATTCCTTGCTGTGCTGATTCTACTAACGTCTCGAAATCTTTTATGGGGCGGTCTAATTTCTGGCTTAATTCTCTGGTGCGTTCTATTAATTGAAGTTTGTCGTGAAATATTGTCAGGTTTTCTTTACCCACTACTTCTTGTCTATGATAGCCCAAAAGCTTCTCTGCACCCGAATTAAATGTAGTAATCTGACCGTCAATATTTGTAGCAATGAGCGCAACTTCTGTTGCAGCATCCACTACTTGTTGTAACTTAGCATTTCGAGCTACAAGTTCTTGCTGTGATAATTTATAATTTGCGATCGCTTCAGTGAAAATAATTATGCCACCAATTTCACCCTTACTGTTATACCAAGGGTGTATTTCCCATCGTATCCAGTCTAAAAAACCATCTGGTTTAGGAAACCGATCTTCCTCGCATTTTTGAACTTTTCCTGCAAGACAAGTTGTATAAATTTGCTTCCAGCGATCGCTAATGTGGGGAAAAACTTCATAGTGACTATGCCCAATAACATCTTTTTCTGTTAAATTGTAATCAGTTAGCCAACGCTTAGATGTCCATAAGTAGCACATCTCTTGGTCTAAAATAGCTACTGCTGTAGGTATATGTTCTAGTAAAATGTCTTTAAATGTATCATATTTTCGCGTGTTTTGTCGCAAGTAATCTTGATTATCAAGTAATCTCTTTGGAGAAGATATATTTGAAATTAACGATCCTAAGTTGCTAAAATAAAATATTAAATCTACTATATTTTGCTCGTACTGCCTAATTTCTCTAATATAAAAAATAATAACTGCAACAACAATATTGTTCGCTAAGATTGGAAATCCTAAAGCTGTTTGGAGACCTACTTCAGTTGCTTTTTTCGCTCGTAAATAAATTGTTTCTGGTAAGCTACTAACATCTTTTTCCCACTCTGGTTGTTGAGAACTCCAAATTCGACCAGCCATATCAACACTAGGTGGAAATGTTATTTCTTCACTGTAACTATGAAATTTTGTTAATAATTCTTGAATCTCAGGTCGTCCATACCAGATTGGACTACATTCTATCCTAGTACCGTTACTATCTGGTATCCATACCTCTACATAATCTCCATCAATACTTAAACAGGCTTTATGGATTAATTCTTCGAGAAGTTTATCAAATTTTTGGGATTTTAGCTGGGCGTAAGTCATAGTAGACGAGTCTCTGATTAACAGAAATTCTTAGGTTTACAAGCTACATAACCTTATATTAATTTTCTCTTGTTAAGGATTAATTGAGAATTGAGGACTCAATAAACTCCAGAAGTTCACGAATGGAACTATATCTGTTGACGGTATACTCCATTTAACTCTTGTAGATAATAAAATCCTCATTCCTTATCCATTAACTAAAAAGGTAAAGTATTGAGGAAGCTTTTGCTTATAACATTCTCTCAATTGGTGAGGGAAAAATGTGAGGTTTAAGCAATGAGGAATCTACGGATATATAATGTGGTTAACCTACATTAGATATTTAACTCCACTCCTATTGTAGCTATTTTTTGAAATTCAGTATCGGTAGCTAGATTAGCTAGTAACTATAATTTCAGACAACTTTTGCTTTATACTTACCTGATAATTACTGTATCTTAAAATTGTCGGAATATTTTGATTGACTTACTACGCTAAATTAATTAAAAATACTAAAATTTAAAAGCAGATAATGCCTCAGTATTTAAAGATTTTAATTATCTTAAAAATCAAGAAAATTTAGTAGATATTTTCAACAATTAATAATTAATAATTAATAATTACCTCTCCTTGAAAACGGATAGGATTGACTAATCATGAAAATTTTTCTTTATTATCCCCGATCAAGGGGAGGCTTTAAACCACTATTTTTCGGTAAATATTAATTGGTATGATCGAGCTATGAGACTAAGCTTTAAGATGAAATTTTTTTGAGCAGAATTAATTAAAATATGGTTGTGGATTATTTGGACACAAAATTTTTATCTGTGTCATAAACACTCAATAGTCCACAAAAAGTAACACTGGCAACTCCACGTTGGCGAAGCGCTGTAGTTCCTCTTTGACATACTCCCCGACCTAAAGGTACGGGGATTCTCACGAAAGTGATTCTTTGCTCATTGACACAACTTACTAAATCTAGTTGCCTATCATCAGCATTGGTTGTTGTCTCCCAAAGCGTTTTCCGATAAATCGGCAGTTTCCGTATGCCCTACGGTACTGTTATTCCACTCAACACCTATTATTTCTAATCCACGTCTCAAAATGTTGATTGCTGCGTTAGTATCACGACATATTTCAGCATGACAGCTAGGGCAAACATGAGTACGAGTTGACAAAGTTTTTTGTACCCTGTGCCCACAATTAGAACAATCAGTAGAAGTGAATTTGGGATTTACTGAAACAACTGCTTTATCCCAAATTTTTCCATAATATTCCAGCCATTGAGTGAACTGATACCACGCTGCATCAGATATTGACTTTGCCAAATGATGATTTTTGACCATGTTTTGTATCTTCAAGTCCTCATAGACGACAACATCGTTAGATGCTACTACGCACCGGGCTTGCTTAATGCTCCAGTCTTTACGCTGCCTACTTACCTTCAAATGACATTATCCCAGTCTCTTTCTGGCTTTGTGGTAATTGTTTGATTGAGG
>NZ_BLZO01000028.1 GCF_014132355.1 Okeania sp. KiyG1 | reverse complement strand
TTACCTATATCCCCAGGCATCACTATTTTGACATCTGGACAAAATCGAGTAATTTCATTGACCCAAGTTCCATCTTCAGGACCTTTGACTACCACTACTGGTAAATTAGGTTGCTTCTGCTGTAGTTCTGTAATAATCTCCTGCCAATAATTAGTAGGGTAGATTTTATCAATACCTTTAATCTGAGCTAGTTGGCTAGAACCGCCATGAATCAGAACATACCCACTTTCCGACACTCCTAAACGTTGTTGTTCAGCTTCTGCCCAATCAATATCTGCTTTAGGTACATTAATAGATAGCCCAGGGAAAGGTGTGACAACATCCATTCCTGGCAATAAATCATGGTACATCTGAGCTGCATATTGTTCAGTTTTCAGGGGTATAGGGCTCGTGAGAAAGATGGCCCCATTACCTGCATAACCTACCCGTTGAGGAATTCCTGTTAACCACAGCAATAGGCCAACTGTCCAACGTTGTCCGAGAGAAATTACTGCTTCGTATTCGCGATCGCGCATAATACCTAACAAGTTTCCCCAGTCAGCGAGACTATTGGCATCTTTGAAGTCATAGGCGAGGACATCCTGTACGGACTTACAAACTCGGTATGCACCCTTTGAGCGAGGTTCTACAATTACATCAATTTGAGATTCTGGATAAGATTTTTTTAGGTCATCCAGAGTAGGAAAGAATAGATTTGGTCGCCAATTCCACCAGGGACAAGGGCTAGTATTCTCATATTTAAGGAATTTAGTTTAATTATTAGTGGAACACAATAGTGACATACTCCCACACTAACCTTGCGGTATAGTGTGGGCTTTCGTTTCGCAGTCCCGGTATCCCGTCGGACTCCACGAGCTTTAAGGACGGAATGCCCTACCGCCCTATTTTTTATATTTATTGCTGCATTCAACTAACCATATCTTACGATTATGATGGGAGCTATTTCTGTAATAGACATTCAATTTTTACCACTATATTGAATTATTCAGAATTATTCATTAGAAATTTAAAACACAAAATTAAATGTATTTATTGATTCCTGCTGCTGGTATGGGACGACGCATGGGAAGCTCGCGAAACAAGCTTTTACTGACTCTATTGGATAAACCTTTGCTCAGTTGGACTCTTGAGGCTGCTTTCAAATCTCATTATATTAATTGGATTGGTATTATTGGCCAACCTGTTGATTTTCCAGATTTTCAAAAGATGATTTCTGGTTTGTCTACTAATAAGTATGTAGAGTTGATTGAGGGAGGATCGACTCGTCAGGAGTCTGTTTATAAGGGTTTACAGGCTTTGCCCCCGGAGGCGGAACAGGTGTTAATTCACGATGGGGCAAGGTGTTTGGCTACTCCAGAACTATTGGATAGGTGTGCGGAGGAAATTCTGAAGTGTCCTGGTTTAATTGCTGCTGTGCCAGTTAAGGACACGATTAAGGTTGTTGATTCATCGGGTGTAATTCAGGATACACCAGATCGTCGTAATTTATGGGCTGCTCAGACGCCTCAAGGTTTTGAGGTGAAGTTGTTGAAGGAATGTCACGAAAAGGGGCGTCAGTTAGGTTGGGAAGTTACTGATGATGCTGCTTTGTTTGAAAAATGTGGTTTGTCTGTAAAGGTTGTTGTGGGGGAGGAGACTAATCTTAAGGTGACAACTCCTGTGGATTTAAGAGTAGCAGAATTTATTTTGATGGAGAGATTGAAAAAGTAAGGCGTTGTTCAGAAATTAATAATTAATAATTAATAATTAATTACTATCGAAATATTGTGGTTTAAAGCCTCCTCTTTTAAGGGGATAATAAATAAAAATTTTTCATGATTAGTCAATCCTCTTCTATTAAAGGAGAGGTAATTCGCGCATTCTAAATTCTAAATTCTAAATTCTTGAACTCTTCCTAAAAAGGAGGGGTGTTCTGCCAGATATCATTCCGGTTAGAAGTTGCTGCATCTGTGCTATTTGTGCCTTGAGGGTTTCAACTTCAGTCTGAGTTTCTGTCAGTTTTTCAGTAATGTAAGGTTGGCTAGGTGAAGTAATAATGTAGGGTTGCATAAGTATCTATGCTGTCAACCGAACTTGTTGTTCTACAGACTAATTTGTCTATTGATTATGAAGATTTTTTGTGAACAAATATAGTAGTTTAACTTAAAAATGAGACGTTTTCTCGTCTGAAACTCCCTAAGCATTAAGCATTAAGCAGTCAGCTATCAGCTTGATCATCTTTAAAGGAGAAAAAAGCAATTTTATCAAAGCTTCAGAGTACGAATGAATTTCTGGTTGAGAATGTAGTAGAAATGAAACGAATGCTTGCTTCATTCATTAAAAAGCTTATAGCTGACTGCTAATAGCTGAATGCGAGCGCATTCCGCAGGAAATGCTTACGAAATTCCCTCATAACAAGAAAGCTTTGTCTCAATCTAAAGTTAAATGACTATATTTGCAAAATGTGATAGCTCTGCTGTAAAGATAGAATCTTAATTTAATTTTGATCATCCTACTACTGGAGTTGTCACGCATCGCCTAATTATTGAGAGGTTGTCTATCTCTTAATTTCAAGTTTTGTATTAATATTAAACCTTTCTGAATTCGTAGTTTTATTTTTATGGAAATTCTTCTTCTCTACTTTTGTTATTCTTACTATTACCTATTTATATGATAGTAATCCGATGGATTTTTGGCATTAATTTAATTGTTGATCGCTTAGAAAAAATCCAATTATCTCTTGAAAGGATTAGAAAAGAAAATGAGTCAACTAAAATTAAATATGACCGAATCATAAGCCAGCAAGAAAAAATTATTAATCTAAACGCAGAGAGAAATAATCGGCAAGCTGAAATGATTGATTTATTGAAATAAACTAAAAATAATGAATCAGATATAGCTTAAAACTCAGACAACCCAGATTTTTTCTTCTCTCCTAAATAACTAAAGGACTTCTTCTTTCTTTCTTCTGCTATAAAAATAATTATTTACTAAGTAATACTTCGATTTAGCTAATATCTTTTATAGTAGTCGAAGGAAAAGGAGTGGACATATCAAGAGCTTAAAACTCAGACAAAGCACGATTTTTCCCGATATCTTAGATGACTAATACCTTCTTACTTCTTACTTATTCCTTCTACTATATCTTTAATTATTTGGGATAAAAGCTAGTATTCAACAATTAATAATTAATAATTAATAATTAACAATTACCTCTCCTTGAAAACGGATAGGATTGACTAATAATGAAAATTTTGTCTTGTTTCCCCTTTAAATAAAGGAGAGGCTTTAAACCTTAATTATTCGGTAAAGTTAGAGTTTATAGCGTTTCTTAAACTAATGAAATATACCTATCTTTAATTTCTATTCGTAAGCATTTCCTGCGGACTGCTGCGCAAACAGCTATTAGCTGTCATCTATCAGTAATAAGACCCTGTGCTTAAGGACAGAGTTTAAATGAATATAGACTTTGGAGTTAACTTTTGTAGTCAGATTTTTCGTTTCTCAATTAATAAAACTTTTATCACCTACTAAAAGAAATAGCTGATAGCTGACGGCTGAATGCTTACTTCTATTCTATTCCCTATTCCCTGCTTTAAATGAATAAATCACAAGTATCACCAATTAATAATATTTGGCTATTTATGATAGTTTCAGCTACAGTTATAGCAGCATATAACGGTAGGATGACAGAAATAACTGAAGCATCATTTGAATCTGTAAAAAATGCTGTTACTTTAGCCATTGGATTAATTGGTAGTATGGCATTATGGTTAGGCATAATTCAAGTAGTTGAAGCAGCAGGAGGAATGATTGTAATTGCTCGTTTAATTCGTCCTGTAATGGTGAAACTTTTTCCTGATATACCTGCATCTCACTCTGCAATGTCTGCCATTATTTTGAATATAGCTGCTAATGCTTTAGGGTTAGGAAATGCTGCGACGCCAATGGGTTTAAAAGCGATGGTAGAAATGGATAAATTAAATCCAGAAAAGGGAACTGCCACAGATGCTATGTGTTTATTTTTAGCTATTAATACTTCTTCAGTTACGATTATTCCTATTAGTGTAATAACTGTTCGAGCTAGTGCTGGTGTTACTAACCCTGGAGATGTTATTTTACCTGCAATTTTTGCTACTTGTTGTTCTACAATTACGGCTATTTTCGCAGCAAAGTTTTTCGCACGTCGGCAATCAATGCCTAGTTTAAATCAATCTATTTCGTCAGAAGATTTAGACGGCAATGATTTATTAGAAGGCGAGACACAGATATCTGAATTAACTCCACCTAATAAAATTGGAAAATTAATTTTTGCTAGTTTAATTGGTGCTTTTTCGGTGCGGTAATTTATCGCTTAAATCTCAAAGGCATAACCTATATTTTTAGTTTTGCTTTTCTGGAGAGTTTGTCTAATTGGTTATTGCCAATATTAATTTGTTCTTTTCTACTTTTTGGCTATTTTCGAGGAGTTAAAGTTTATGAAAAAATGACGGAAGGAGCAAAAGCAGGATTTGAAGTTGCCGTCAGAATAATTCCTTTTATGGTGGCAATTTTTGTGGCAATTGGAATGTTTAGAGCTAGTGGCGCTCTAGATATTTTGGCTGTAATTTTATCGCCTATCACTAATTTAATTGGAATGCCGACTGAAGCACTACCTATGGCATTGATTAGACCTTTATCTGGCAGTGGTGCTTTTGGTATTATGTCGGAAATAGTGACAAATGAACCTAATAGTTTTCTTTCTTATTTAGTATCAACTATGCAGGGTTCTACTGAAACTACTTTTTATGTATTGGCTGTTTATTTTGGTAGTGTCGGAATTAAAAAAACTAGATATGCTTTACCTGCTGCTTTATGTGCTGATGTGGCAGGAATTTTAGCTTCTCTTGTCGTTTGTCGAATGATATTTTGATGATTAAACAAGCATTGAAGAAGGAAGAAGGAAGAAAAGATGGATGGGGACTCAAACCCTAACCAATTGTCAGCATCGTGTAGGCGGCAGGGTATTAAACCCAAAATAAAATGATAATTTCAATTTAAATTTTATTTCTAATCTTATATTAGACATCTCCATAAAAGAGGAAGTAGGTAGTATGGAGTAGGTGGAAATAATTAATAATTTCTGTACGATAATTAATTGTATTTTTATGATCGGAGATGTCTATTTATGAAATATAGCAATACACAGGTAGGTTAGGACTCAATTCGGTTCAGTTAAGGATTTTTTTTGGCAGTTCTGTCATCTGAAGAGCTACTCTAATGGTTCGATACTTTCTAAGCTGAAATGACTCGAATTCTGGAAAAAGCAAATTTTTTATATCTCTGATTATTTCCCTTTTCCTGACTTATTCTTACTACAAAACATGAAGCTAATCATGGAAATTTTCACAAATTTAGTAATTGAAAATAACAACTAAACACTGTTTTGGCTGAATGTATTTCTAGGGAAGAAACCATTTGATATATCTCAACTGAAATGACTCTAATTCTACAAACAGCGAATTTTCTATATCTGTGATTATTTCCCTTGATTTATTTTTCCCTTTTCCTGACTTATTCTTACTACAAAATATGAAGCTAATCATGGAAATTTTCACAAATTTAGTAATTGAAAATAACAATGAAACACTGTTTCGGCTGAAATATTTATAGGGAAGAAATCCTGGTGTCAATCTCCACTGAAATGACTCTAATTCTACAAACAGCGAATTTTCTATATCTGTGATTATTTCCCTTGATTGATTCTTCCTTTTTCCTGATTTACTCTGGCTACAAAATCTGAAGGGAGTCATGGCAATTTTCACAAATATAGTAATTGAAAATAACAATGAAACACTGTTTCGGCTGAAATATTTATAGGGAAGAAATCCTGGTGTCAATCCCCACTGAAATGACTCTAATTCTACAAACAGCGAATTTTCTATATATATGATTATTTCCCTTGATTGATTCTTCCTTTTTCCTGATTTACTCTGGCTACAAAATCTGAAGGGAGTCATGGCAATTTTCACAAATATAGTAATTGAAAATAACAATGAAACACTGTTTCGGCTGAAATATTTATAGGGAAGAAATCCTGGTGTCAATCCCCACTGAAATGACTCTAATTCTACAAACAGTGAAATTTTTATATCTATAATTATTTCCCTTGATTGATTCTTCCTTTTTCCTGATTTACTCTGGCTACAAAATCTGAAGGGAGTCATGGCAATTTTCACAAATATAGTAATTGAAAATAACAATGAAACACTGTTTCGGCTGAAATATTTATAGGGAAGAAATCCTGGTGTCAATCCCCACTGAAATGACTCTAATTCTACAAACAGCGAATTTTCTATATCTATAATTATTTCCCTTGATTGATTCTTCCCTTTTCCTGCTTTACTCTGGCTACAAAATCTGAAGCTAATCATGGCAATTTTCACAAATTATAGTAATTGAAAATAACAATCAAACACTGTTTCGGCTGAATGTATTTCTAGATAATAAACCCTGGTATCCATCTCAATGAAATCTGAAGAAAGTAATGGCAATTTTCACAAATTTAGTAATTTTAGATAACAATGAAATATTGTTGAGACTGAAAGTATTTCCAGGGAATAAACCCTAGTATCCATCTCAACTGAAATGACTCTAATTATACAAACAGCGAATTTTCTATATCTATAATTATTTCCCTTGATTGATTCTTCCTTTTTCCTGATTTATTCTGGCTACGAAATCTGAAGAAAGTCATGGCAATTTTCACAAATTTAGTAATTGAAAATAACAATCAAACACTGTTTTGGCTGAATGTATTTCTAGATAATAAACCCTGGTATCCATCTCAACTGAAATGACTCTAATTATACAAACAGCTAATTTTCTATATATATGATTATTTCCCTTGATTGATTCTTCCTTTTTCCTGCTTTACTCTGGCTACAAAATCTGAAGGGAGTCATGGCAATTTTCACAAATATAGTAATTGAAAATAACAATGAAACACTGTTTCGGCTGAAATATTTATAGGGAAGAAACCCTGGTGTCAATCTCCACTGAAATGACTCTAATTCTACAAACAGTGAAATTTTTATATCTATAATTATTTCCCTTGATTGATTCTTCCTTTTTCCTGATTTATTCTGGCTGCAAAATCTGAAGGGAGTCATGGCAATTTTCACAAATATAGTAATTGAAAATAACAATGAAACACTATTTCGGCTGAATGTATTTCTAGGGAAGAAACCATTTGATATATCTCAACTGAAATGACTATAATTCTACAAACAGTGATTTTTTGTATATCTGATTATTTCCTTTGATTTATTATTCCCTTTTCCTGATTTATTCTGGCTACAAAATCTGAAGGGAGTCATGGCAATTTTCACAAATATAGTAATTGAAAATAACAATGAAACACTGTTTCGGCTGAAATATTTATAGGGAAGAAACCCTGGTGTCAATCTCCACTGAAATGACTCTAATTCTACAAACAGTGAAATTTTTATATCTATAATTATTTCCCTTGATTGATTCTTCCTTTTTCCTGATTTATTCTGGCTACAAAATCTGAAGGGAGTCATGGCAATTTTCACAAATATAGTAATTGAAAATAACAATGAAACACTGTTTCGGCTGAATGTATTTCTAGGGAAGAAACCATTTGATATATCTCAACTGAAATGACTATAATTCTACAAACAGTGATTTTTTGTATATCTGATTATTTCCTGTGATTTATTATTCCCTTTTCCTGATTTATTCTGGCTGCAAAATCTGAATAAAATCACGACAATTTGCGCAAATATAGTAATTGAAAATAACAATGAAACACTGTTTTTGCTGAAATATTTATAGGGAATAAATCCTGGTGTCAATCTCAACTAAAATGACTATAATTCTACAAAAAGCTAATTATCAACTGATGGATATAATGAGTTGCTATCAAATCCAATATTCTACCTATCTCTATCATTATTTCCTTTTATTCATTCTTCCATCTGCAAATTTCATTTCTTCCTTATTACCGAATAATTAAGGTTTAAAGCCTCTCCTTTAAAGGATAAAAAAGCGGTTGAGGGATGGTTTGGTCATCCTAGCAATATCCAATCGACCAAGATAAGAAAAAACTTTCCTTAAGCGTCAATCTTCTCCTTGAAAAGAAGAGGTAATTATTAATTATTAATTATTAATTGTTGAACGTACCTTGCTAAACAAGGAAATTATTGGTATTCTAATTAAAATCCTAATTTTACAACAAAACTCTATGAAAGCCGTCACTATTAATCAGTATGGTTCTATTGATGTCTTGGAATATTCAGATATTAACCAACCTCAAATTACACCAAATCAATTATTAGTAAAAATTCACGCTACAAGTGTTAATCCTGTAGATTGGAAAATTCGACAAGGGCAACTACAATTATTATCAGGTTTTAACTTTCCTATTATTCTAGGTTCTGACTTATCTGGAGTTGTATTAGAAGTAGGAGAACAAGTAAAAAATTTTGAACCAGGAGATGAAATTTATACATTTACTAATCCATTAACAGGAGGTGCTTATGCTGAATATATTGCTATACCTGTAAATACTGCTGCATTAAAACCAAAAAATATGACTCATTCTCAAGCAGCAACAGTTCCAGTTGCAGGTTTAACCGCTTTTCAAGGATTACTTGATTTAGGTCAAATTAGACCAGGACAAAAAGTATTAATTAATGGTGCTTCTGGTGGAGTTGGTATCTTTGCAGTACAAATTGCAAAAGCAATGAAAGCTGAAGTAATAGGTGTTTGTAGTAGTAACAATATTACCCTAGTAGAAAGTTTAGGAGCGAGTCGGGTTATTGATTATAATCAAATTGATTTTACTAAAGAATTAGAGCAGTACGATCTTATTTTTGATGCTGTGGCCAAAGAAACTTTTTCTAGTTGTGAAAATATCTTGAAACCAGAGGGAATTTATATATCTACTCTGCCAACTGTAGACAATTTACCTCCTACTTTCTTAAGCTTATTTGTGCCTGGTAAAAAATCTAAATTAATTCTTGCCCAACCAAACCCCCGTGACTTAAATGCTCTGCGAGAATTCATTGAAGATGGATTAGTTAAATCAATTATTGGCCGTACATATAAATTAGAAGAAATAGCAGAAGCTCATGCCTATAGTGAAATGGGTCATGCTGTAGGAAAAATTGCTATTACAACTGAAGAAACAAGTTTAGTTGACTAATTTTTTCTACTATTACTATAGATAAGTTCAACAATTAATAATTAATAATTAATAATTACCTCTCTTTGAAAAGAAGAGGATTGACTAAAAGGAAAATTTTTCTTCTCTTGATAGGTTGGATATAGCGTTAGCGGAGCGGCTCTGCAAGAGCGGGTTTCCTCGCCATCCCTCGACGGCTTTTCTCCTTTAAAGGAAAGGCTTTAAACCTTAATTATTCGGTAATAAATTGATATGTCGATCAAAAATGAATTTCTAGAAATAGAAACTGCTGCTGGAATAGAAATATACAATCTTACTCCTCAAATTATTGATATCTTAAATGCGAGTGGTATAAAAAATGGGCAAGTAATTGTATTTTCTCGACACACGACTACAGCTTTAGCTATTAACGAAAATGAGGAAAGATTAATTGCAGACCTAAAGGTATATCTGAGAAAGTTAGCGCCGGAGTCTGACAAATATCTCCATAATGATTTGCACCTGCGAGATGTTCCTCCTGATGAACCTATTAATGCTCATTCTCATCTGATGGCAATGACTTTAAATAATAATGAAGTTATTCCTGTTGTGGATGGAAAATTAGCTTTAGGAACTTGGCAGTCAGTATTATTTTTTGAATTAGACGGACCTAGAAAACGAAATATATTAGTACAAGTTAGTGGAGAAGGAAGTAGGGAGTAGGCAGTAGGAAAGAGAGATAAATGTTGAACTGTACTTCACCATCTTAAAAAGTGCTGTAAAATGTGAGGACTTTTAGTAAACAAGGGCTAAAAAATATCTGAAAATTATTTTTTCTACTTCTTCGTTTAAATCTACATTTCCCTAACTCCTGACCTAAGCATTTCCTGCGGAATGCTGCGCAAACAGCTATGAGCAGTCAGCTTTTAGCTGTTTCATAAATAATGAATATACACTTCTCAGGTCAAGGTTAGTTTTTTTTCCAAAGCTTTGAATTCTCTTTAAATTTATCAATACTAACTCCTACTATAAAGGCAATGAATTAATAGCTGAGAGTTGATAGCTGACCGCTTTTTGTGCAGCATTCCCCAGAAAATTCTTATATCCTGACTCCTACAAAAATACTTTTTCAGCAAACCCTAAATAATTGGTAATAGGGTAAGAAAAGCTCACTAGAAAACTTAACAGTAATTTTGGAGTTACAGTCATTTCAGTTTAGATTGAGACAAGTATTTATTGCCATGAAGTACTTTTGATTAGGGTAAGTTTTTCAAGTCAATATTTTGCTTTAATCCTTTCAACATAGGTATGACACTAAGCTCCATTTTTTCGTTATAACTAAAATTGACTATCCCACAGTAATGATGAGAATATTATCTCTATATTTGTGAAGTTCTCTCCCGTTAAATCGGAAATTATAACGGGAGCTTCTAAAACAAAGATAATTGAACCCAAGCTTCAGAAGTTTCTTGTTTCACAGGCTGATTAACATCTAAGCCTCCACAAGCAGACAAGATGATACCCACCTCGTTTAACCCTTTATTTAATATATTAATTGCAGCGTTTTCATCTCTATCTAAAACTGTTCCACATTTATGACAAGAATGAGTTCTAACTGATAAAGTCTTAGGTACTTTGTGGCCACAATTACTACAATTTTGAGAAGTATTATGAGGATGTAGGGGCGAATGGCCATTCGCCCCTACTTACATGAATACCGCGTTTTACCGCTACTGCATTCAGTTTTATTATAAATTCTCCCCAAGCAACATCATAAATTGATTTAGATAGTTTAGTATTTCTAGCTAAACCTCTAATGTTTAAGTCTTCAACGGCAATTAAATCATATTTTTTAACTAATTTATGAGCTGTTTTATAGTGAAAATTTTCTCTTTGTCTAGCAACTTTCTGGTGTAATCTAGCAATTGTGTTCTGTGCTTTTTTCCAGTTATTAGAGCCAATTTTTTTTCTAGATACTTTCCTTTGTTTCCTAGCTAAATTAGATTGTGCTTTTCTATAAAAATTAGGAACAGAAACAGTCTCACCAGTATTAGTAGTCAAGAACTCTTTTAAACCAACGTCTACTCCTACAGCAGTTTTAATATTATCTGTAGGAATTAAACTAGGAACTGATTTATCTTCTAGACTAAAACTGACATAATATCCATCAGCTTTTTTAGTTATAGTTGCAGTTTTAATCGTAAATCCATCTGGTATTGGTCTATGAACTATTACTGAAATAGAACCAAATCTACTAATAATTATGTGTTTACCATCAAACTTAACTGCTGCTTTAGGATGATTAACTCTACTAAAACTTAATGACCTTAACTTGCCTGATTTTTTGAATCTTGGCCTACCAAATCTTTTACCTGTTTTATCTGGTATTAACCAACGTTGCCAAGATTTGTCTAATCTTCTGAGATTATTTTGTTGTACTTCAAAATATATCTCTTTGTATTCTGGAAATAGTTTCTTAGTTTGTTTTAATTGAGCCGATTGATAATGATAGTTTGGTTGGCCTGGAATCTCACCAATAGGACATGAAATCAATGAACAACGGTCTATTTGACATCTGGTTCTATTCAACTAATCTAATCTTTGACCTAAAGCATAATTGTAATGTCTTCTCAAAAGTTCTAACCAATTATCTATCTTGGTTATTTGCTCTTGACTTGGCTTGATTTTGTAGCAATGACTTACGAGCATTTTCTTCTTTTTTGACCAGAAATTTATTCTAATACTTTGCATAAATATTGTGTAGGCATTATGAAAAAAACTGGATTAAACTTACGGATAAGTCAAAACAGGTTAAATAAGCTAAGGTTATATGCAGTCGAGAATGAGAAAACAATGACCCAGGTAATTAGTGATTTCATTGATTCACTAAAACTTAAGTCTAAAAAGTCAGTTTAAAAATCTGAAAATTAAGTCTAAGAGGAAAATAGTTTATATGCTGCCTGTTTTCCTCTCACCGTTAAATCACAGATTATAACGGGAGTCCCCAATAGCTATTTTTTCTGATGGATATAGCAGTTGAAGGAAAGGTTAGCAAAGATCAAAAGCTTAAAACTCAGACAACGTAAGATTTTTCCTTCTTCCAACTTCGGTTCTCCTATATAAAAAGTCTCTAAAAAAATCCTAATTATGACTAAAGAATGGCACGGTAGTCTCAATTTAATTTATGGCAAGCAAAACAACAATACTCAAATTCTGACAAGTAAAAATCAAGCACCATTAAAAATACAAAGACCTTTTTATCCAGAAGGAAATGAAGTTTGTCATAGTGTAATTTTACATACTGCTGGTGGTGTTGTTGGAGGCGATCGCCTTTCTATTAATATCGAATTACAACCAACTACCCATGCTTTAATTACTACTGCTGCTGCTAGTAAAATTTATCGTAGTAATGGTCAGCTTGCTCAACAAAATATTAGTATTTACCTTGGTAGTCAGTCTTGTTTAGAATGGTTCCCTCAACCAACAATACTTTTTAATGGTGCTGAGTATCGGCAAGATTTAAAAGTACATTTAGGAGTAGAAGCAAGTTGGATGAGTTGGGAAATTATTAGATTTGGCAGGAGTGCTAGAGGGGAAAAATTTTTAGCAGGAAATTGGCGTTCGTATACTGAGGTTTGGCAAGAAAATTCTCCTATCTGGATAGACAGACAATGCTTAAAAGGAGGGTCGGAAATGGTTAATAGTCTCTTGGGTTTAGCTGATAATTCTGTAGTTGGAACTTTCATTTTTGTTGGGCAACCTGTTACGTCAGAAGTTGTTACAAAAGCTCGTGACTTGTGGCAAAGTTTAGATATTGATATGTCTGGTGAAGCAGGTGTTACTCGTATTCCTAAAGGGATGATTTGTCGCTATTGTGGGCAGTCAATAATTAATGTGAAAAATTGGTTTAATTTGGTTTGGCATTTTCTCCGGCTTTTTTATTTAAAAAGACCTAGTTGTTCTCCGCGAGTTTGGTCTTAGTTAGGGTTTGCTGAATAAATCTAAAACCATTGACATATAAAGGTTTTAGCATTTTTTAGTTGAAAAAAATCCAAGCTTTTAGGTGCTTAGGTTCAAAAAATTAGCATTTCAGGCGCATAGTTGCGCAGAAAAATCAAAAGACTATTCTTCCTCCTAAGTCCTCTATAATTCCGATTTCTCCTGACTCCTGACTCCTGACTCCTACCCTCACCCATAAGACTTTTTCAGCAAACCCTAGTTAGTAAGCATTTCCTGCGGAATGCGGAGCTAACAGCAGTCACCATTCAGTTATTAACTTATTATCTTAGAAGGAGAATTCAAAATTATGTTTATGCGGCATTTCGTAGGAAAGAAAAAGGTAACAAACTAACCTTAGTAACTTCTGTATGTTCATGCTTCTGGCAAGGGTAGCATGACAAACGAAAATGTTGAATACTATGCTTACCTTAGTTAAGAATAAGTAATACTGTTTGGATAGATATTTGCTAAAAATTAAACATTTTTTGGATTATCATTCTTTGCTTTTTACTCAAATGAGTTTTCCAATATTTGAGGGTTGAGATTGATTGCCATCTCCTGTGTTTTCTGGTGGCGTTCAGAATGAAGTTTTAGTCGATAAAAATGACTATAACTTCTTCATTGCATTTTAGCAGCTATTTGTCAGAGCAGAGATTAACTTCTAGCCAAATGAGTTTTCCAATATTTGAGGGTTGAGATTGATTGCCATCTCCTGTGTTTTCTGGTGGCGTTCAGAATGAAGTTTTAGTCGATAAGAATGACTATAACTTCTTCATTGCATTTTAGCAGCTATTTGTCAGAGCAGAGATTAACTTCTAGCCAAATAAGTTTTCCAATATTTGAGGGTTGAGATTGATTGCCATCTCCTGTGTTTTCTGGTGGCGTTCAGAATGAAGTTTTAGTCGATAAAAATGACTATAACTTCTTCATTGCATTTTAGCAGCTATTTGTCAGAGCAGAGATTAACTTCTAGCCAAAATTGGAAACTCACAACCTCAAATCTACCA
This sequence comes from Okeania sp. KiyG1, assembly GCF_014132355.1. Lineage (GTDB taxonomy): Bacteria > Cyanobacteriota > Cyanobacteriia > Cyanobacteriales > Microcoleaceae > Okeania. Next base: position 49,266 of record NZ_BLZO01000028.1, on the reverse strand, counting down.
AGAACTTTTCTTAGCAATAGGCATCCGCCAACCAGTGCCAAAAGCTCGATCGCTAATTTTCAACCCAGGGGGTGCTTGTCTACGTTTAAATTCTGCCCGCATCACTAACTTTATAACCTTATTTACTACTTCTGAATCATGTCCTGCTGCAATAATTTCTGCCAAAGACTCACACTTTTCTACTAAGCGGTATAAAATATCATCCAAAACTTCATAAGATGGTAAAGAGTCCTCATCTTTTTGACCTTCTTTCAACTCAGCACTAGGAGCTTTAGTCAGAATATTTTCTGGAATAATATTTTGCTGTTCAGTAATTAGTAAGTTTTCAGCTCCATAGAAATTTTGATTATTATTAAATGCCTGTTGATTCAACCACCGACACAGAGAATAAACACGAGTTTTCGGAACATCAGAAATTACTGCTAATCCACCATTCATATCACCATAAAGAGTGCAATAACCGACCGCCATTTCTGACTTATTACCCGTGGATAAAAGCAAATGACCAAACTTATTAGAAATTGCCATTAATAAATTGCCACGAATCCGAGATTGAATATTCTCTTCAGCAATTCCAAAATTTGTACCCGCAAATAAATCTTGCAAACTATTGTCATAACTTTTCATTAAATCCCCAATAGGAATAACTTGTTTAGCAATACCCAAATTTTCCGCTAATTCCAAAGCATCTTTAACAGAATGATCGGAGCTGTACGGAGAAGGCATTAAAATAGTAAAAACATTTTCTTTACCTAAAGCAGCAGTAGCGATCGCTGCGACTAAAGCCGAATCTATTCCCCCACTTAAACCAAGAATAACTTTAGAAAAACCACACTTACGCAGATAATCTTTTACCCCTAAGACCAAAGCAGACCAAATTTCTTCATCCTCACTTTCTGCTAAATATAGACTTTCAAAATTAGTCACAATCAAATCTTTTTTTGCTAGGTTAAATTCAACAACTGCCAAATTTTCTGCAAAAGCACTAGCACGATAAATAGCATTACCAGTCTTATTAAAAGCCACACTACAACCATCAAAAATCAAATCATCATTACCGCCTACCTGATTAACATAAATAATTGGTATTTGATAACTATTTGTACTATTTTCTAACATTGCCTCTCGCAATTTTTGCTTTCCTGCTTGATATGGAGAAGCAGACATATTTACGACAAAATCAACTTGATTTTCTGCTAATTCTTTCATTGGGTCACAAGTATAATTTCGCCTTCCCCAAAATTCAGCATCATTCCATAAATCTTCGCAAATAGTCACACCAATTTTTACTAAAGATTCTGAGCTTTTACCAGGAATTTCTAACGTGAAAAAATCGCTAGTTTTACCAGGTTCAAAATATCGTTGCTCATCAAATACATCATAAGTAGGCAAAAGCCTTTTATGAAATATTTGTTTGACTTTTCCATTACCTAATAAAGCAGCACTATTAAATAATGACTTCCCTCCTGTTTCATTAGCTTGAGAATTAAAAGTTACAGTTCCCACTAAAACTGCTATTTCTGATGGTAAATTTTTGGCTAACTTTTCTAACTCTGTAGCAGCAGCTTCAATTAAACTAGGATAAATTAATAAATCTCGTGGTGGATAACCTATGAGAGATAATTCTGAAGTTATCATCAATTTGGCATCTAAATTTTCTGCTTTTTGTGCAGCTTCTAAAATTAATTTGGCATTTCCTTTAATATCACCAATAGTGGGATTAAGTTGAGCAATTGCAATTTTCATAATTTTTAAATTATTAGAGACTGTGTGTACAGTAAATGTAAGCATTCAGCCGTCAGCTATTAGCTATCAGCTATTAATTTTAGGGAAGGTAAAAGCAACCTTTAAAATTGAAAAAGAATAAAAAGTTACTACCAAAGTTCCTGGACAAAACCTCAGAAGTAATTATTCATTACTAATTGCTGATAGCTGACTGCTGATAGCTGAATGCTTACCAGTAAATATAACAAATGGGAGAGGTAAAGTTGCCAACCTTGATGATATTTGGCAAACAACAAATATTATTTCTGTTACTAAATCTTCTGATTAGAGTAATAATGAATCAAAAAATAATTGCATTATGGTCTACTCCTCGCTCCAGATCCACAGCTTTTAGGTGGATGGTTAAGCAAAGAGGTGATTTTTTGGTACTTCATGAACCTTTTGGTCGTTCAGCACACTATAGTGAGGAACGTATTTTTAATCGTGTGCCAGATATCACACCACAAGCAGAATATAATTATCAGAATGTATTGCAAGACTTAAAGGTAAAATCTCAGAATAACAGATTGTTTATAAAAGATTTTCCTTTACACTTTATGCAAATTATAAATAATGAATTTATTGATTATTTCCAGCATACTTTTTTAATTCGCAATCCTGCTCAAATGCTACTTTTCTATTATTATAAAATGCCCGATATTGATTTTGAGGAATGTGGTTATAAACAACTTTTTGAACTTTTCAACAAAGTCATTGAGTCTACAGGTAAAATTCCTGTTGTTATTAATGCTGACGATCTTGTAGAAAATACAACAAATATAATTAAGGAGTATTGTTCGAGAATAGGTATTCCGTTTATACCAGAAGCATTAAATTGGAATCCTCCTGGCAATTCTAATGAAATAAGTTGGTGGGATAATGGAAGTTTGCATGACAATTTACGAATTAGTTATGGGTTTCAAAATACTGAGAAATCTTACTTAAAAATTCATCAAGACCAAAAATTGCTTTCTCTCTACAATTTGTGTATGCCATACTACGAAAAGCTGAACCAACACCGTTTATTGGAAGGAAAATGAATAAGAGACGGAAACAGTTATAGTTTAATTCTAGTAGGGTGCGTTAATGAAATGTAACGCACCGCCTCTCTCAAATATTTCTAATATCCCAAATATTTCTTCAATATCCTAAATATTTATAAACCAAATATTTCGATCAGTTACGCTTTGCTAACGCACCCTACTATCGTGTCAAGCCTTAAATGTTGTATTAAAATTTTGGACAAAAACAATATATATAAATTTTGCCATTTTCCTATTACCCTATTTTAAGCTTGACGCGCTACTACTAGACTCTAAGCAAACTAATTAAAATACCGAAAATTTTTGATAAATTATTGATAGAATATTCCTCCAAATCTACAGTTATAGTTTCGGACTCTAGCTCTAAAAATTGCCAAACTGTTCCCGTTGTCACAACACCATAAATTTTATTAATATTGTTGCCTTTTCTTTGATTAAAAATTTGAGCAGCTATCATCTCTGCAATACATTGAGAAAAACCAGATTTCAGATTATCGTTTTTGGCTTCTACCAAAGCAACAACTGGCGCTTCAATCACAAGTTGTCTGGTAGAACGACTAATAATAAAATCACAAAAACCATTTAAACCTTGGTCAGAATTAACGTTAAATTCTATTCCTGAAAAAATGCTAATTTGATTATTGAGTTGTTTCTTTACCTCTACTAACATTGGTGCAACAATTAACTCAGAACGTGCTTTTTCTGAACCAATAGCAACTGCTAAAGGTATATAGTCTTGGAAAAGTTCTTGTAAAATTTTACTAGGTAAAACTTCTGGTAAATTGTTGAATTTACCTCTAAGTTCAACTAAATTTAGATTAAAATTTGTTAGTAGTTCATCTAAGTTAAATTTACTGTAAGACATTTTTAAATAATGAATAATAAATAATTAACAATTACCTATTCTTATTAAATAAGAAGAATAAAGAAACCAGGTTTCTGAGTTTGCCTGCGTAACTCCTGATTATACAGCAAATTACAAGTATCTGAAGTACAAATATTAATAATTAAATCTTCTCAGTGCTAGCATCTTGCTCGCGTAAGTGTACCTCACTGAAGTGGAATACGCTGTATTATAAAATAACACCTACCTTACAAATAATATTAATTACTAACTGGAAAACCAATCATTTCTAAAGTTTTAGATAAGTTGGAAAAGCGACCGCTCTTTTTCTTTACAAAAAGAGGTAATTATTAATTATTATTAGTCGGTTAGTAATTATTTTTACTACTTTTAACCTCTCCCCACACCTCCCACACTTCCCACACTTCTCCACCCAATCAGATATGGCATTCTTTTTGAGAAATGGTATTGCTCCTACCTCCTCGCTCCCGATCCATTTCTCCTGTCTCCTGTCTCCTGTCTCTTGTCTCCTACCCCTACTAAAAGACTTTTGAGCGCAAACCCTAAATATCTTTTCGTTCGTACCTAATTAAATTAAATCCTTCACTTTCTAATGGAGGCTGAAAATATTTAGTAATTGCATCAAACTCTTCTTCTGAAGTAAATCGCGCTCCATTCGGTTTATCTTTGCTTCTTTCTTTCAGTTGACGCTTACAAATTTCATCACTCGCATCAATGAAGTGAAGAATATGTGACACATTTACCTGTTCATAAATACCACGAAACCAATTACGTTGAGCTGGGGTATTTCCGGGAAAATCTAGCACTACAGATATACCATGAGAAAGTAGTAACTTAATATGTTCTGACATGATATTTTTCAGACGACTCGAATATTTTATATACCCAGGAATATCGGTTATTTCTTCTGGATAAAGTTGGGAAAGCCAATTGTCTTCTTCTAAAAGAAGAGCATTGTGTTTCTCTGATAAATGTTTTGCTAAAGTAGATTTTCCAGCAGCCATTTTTCCACAAAAGAAATGTAATGTTGTATTTTTATCCATAGACCAACGAATTTTATACCTCACTCTTCTTGGGAATTGCTATAGATAAAATATTACAACCTATTTTAGGATTTATATACACAGAATTATTTACACCAACACTAAATTATTACCAAAAAATGAGGTTCAAAGCTTCCCCTTTTATACCAATTCCTAAAAGTAACGCTATACTTGGGTAAAACTTCAATTATTAATTAATCAAAACAGCTATAATCATTTTTTTGCTAATAATAGCCTAGTTAATGTTAATTATTCTTACTTTTTATTTCTCCCCCACTCCCCTACTCCCCTACTTCCCCTCCTGGGAGGGGTTAGGGTGGGTCCCCTGCTCAACAAAATGTAGAAAAGTTTTTGATAAATGGTATTAAGGGGATAAAAAAAATATTCACCATACATATTTCAAACCTCTGACTAAAATCGGAGGTACTGATAACTGATAACTAAAATTACTTTCCCTCTTCTGTCCACAGAACATACTGTTTCCAGACTGAATTTAAACTAAAATAAGTAGTCTTATCTTCTTGTTTGATATCTAATAATAATCGTCTTTTTAGTGACTGTATAGAATTCAATAAGTCTGATGTTGATAACTCCACAATTTTGTCAATTTTATGCAAGGTAACAGGTTTATTTTCTTGAGCAAGTTGAATTATGATTGTTTGCTCATTCTGAGTTATTCGTGGGAAAATTTTATCTAATTATGCTACTAGAGATTCGCTTAAAATTACTTTTTCCCATTGCAAAAATTTAGCAACACTACTGTCAAATAATTCTTGAATCATAGTGGCAGTAAATTCTATCCACCGAGGGTTGCCTTGATAGATATCAATTAATTTTTCCCAAGTTTCTTCGTCTGATAATTTATGGTTATCCAGAATTTGTTTTGCTGCTAATCCTAAACTACTTAAAATGAGCGATCGCACAGAATTATTTTTTGTTTCTAGTTGAGTTATTTCTATGGGTTTTTCTCTACTGTTTAATATTAAGCAACTTTGATGGTTCATTTGGGCAATAAGCTGAAAAAATATCTGGTAATTTTCAGATTCGGTTTGATATTGACCTGCTATTTTTCCACTACAAAAAAGCATTTGTAGGTCATCAAGAATAATCAAACAACGATATTGATTTAGGTAGTTAAGTAGTTGAGATATTTTGGTTTCAATATTTTGGGAAATATCTGCTTCTTGGGGAAAAATTTTTAATAGGTTGGTAAGAGTTACATCAAGGGTGGGGGAAAAGCGCAAGCTCCGATAAATGATGTAATTAAAATTAGTTTTTATTTGTTTGATTAATTGGAGTGTTAGGGTTGTTTTGCCTATACCACTAATTCCTAAAAGTGCAATGAGGCGAGATGAATCTTTTAATATCCAGTTTTCTAAAGTTGTTAGTTCGGAAGAGCGATCGTAGAAGTTGAAAATTTCGGGTGCTTCAGCTAAATCTAGTTATGGTTGATTTTTAGATTCTTGGGAATTTTCTGAAGAAGTAGGCGATCGCTCTCTATCTGGAAAAATATTAATATTATGAGTATTAGCTGTGGGATTAGTATGACAATTTCCTAAAATAATAGCTGATGAAAAATTCTGTCTTTTATCTTTTCACATATACCTTTAAAATTAGTCTTGCTAATTTTTTCACCTAATATTAATGAGAGAAGATTCCATAATTCTTTCCCGACATTTTTAACATGACTTTCAGTGACATCTCCCACACTAAGCTGAGGCTATAGTGTCGGCTTCTCGCTTCGTAGCCCCGGTATCCCGTCGGGCTCCACGAGCTTTAAAGACGGAATGCCCTACCGCCCTATTTTTTATATTTATCGCCGCATTTAAGTCGCGGTCTATTACTATGCCGCAGTGCGGACAAGAATGGGTTCTTTGAGATAATTTTTTGGGAACTTTTTCCCCGCAATTTGAGCAATCTTGGCTGGTATTTTTGGGGTTCACTCCTATAGTTTTCTGTCCAGCATTTCCGGCTTTGACAGTTAAAATAGATAGGAATTGTCCCCATCCAGCATCGTTAATTGATTTACTCAAACGAGTCTTTGCTAGCCCTTTTATATTTAAGTTTTCATGGGCGATAACTTCTGCTTTTGATAACAATTCATTGGCTGTTTTAAAGTGGAAATCTTTACGTTTATCAGCCACTTTTTTATGTTGTTTGGCAACAGCTTTGACAGCCTTTAGCCACCTTTTACTTCCTTTTTTCTTTCGAGATAAACGTTTCTGTAGAGTCTTTAATCGCTTCTGAGATTTTCGATAGTATTGAGGTATGGGGACAGATTCTCCTTCACTTGTTACTAAGAATTCCTTCAACCCCATATCAATTCCCAGAGTATTTTTTAATGTAGGTTCAACTTCAGTTGTTAAAGGTGGAACTAATTTGTCTTCTAAGGATAAAGTCACATAATAACCATCTGCTTTACGACTAATCGTCACAGTTTTAATTTGAAAACCATCAGGTAAAGGTCGATGTTGAATCAACTTTATATTGCCTATTTTTGGCAAGTTTATCTTGTTTTCTTGAATGCAGTCTTGCTTGATTTGAGGATAAGTAAAACTGCGATAACGTCCTTTTCCTTTAAATCTTGGTTTCCCTGATTTATGTCCATTTTTGTCTGCTTTCAACCATCTATCAAAGGCAAGTTTTACTCGTTTTATGCAATCCTGTAAAACTTGAGAATGAATCAGCTTGTACTCAGGAAACTGGTGTTTGGTATTGACCAAATCTTTTTTTTGAGAGTAATAATTTGGATTATCTCTTAGTTGAGGAATTGGCATGACTAAGGGGCAAGCGTTAACTGGACAAAGGTTTTCTTCCCACCACGATAACCGTTCACCTAACCGATAGTTGTACTGCCGACGCAACAATTCTAACCACATTTCTATGGTGGCTACTTGTTCTTTGTTGGGCCTTAATTTATATTGGTAGGCAGTGCGCATGGTGGAAAATTTCCAGGGTTATAGCAAGATAATAATACAAGTTTTTCAACCAGGGCGAAAGCTTCTGCTGGGATAGCATGCAAATTTAATGGGCATCGAACCTAAAATAGGATTGTTTGCTAGTATAAAAAATCTCTAACAATGGCTAAATAAAACCAACGGAACATCAAATTATGAAATAGTATAGTAGGGTAGGGTGTGTTTCGGATATTTCCATTTCACATAATGTTTCTCTCTTTATCAAACCAAACCACCTTACAAGGTAAAACAAACCTTCTATTTCCTAATCATATCTATCAGGAGTCAATGATTATGAAAATTGGAACTACATTCAGTAAATTATTAACAGTTACTGGAGGATTAATAGTCGTAGCAGGAGCTAGTGGAAATGCTCATGCAGCAACACTAGGTGTTGAACTCGTGCAAAATGGTAATGCGGAAACAGGAGATACTACTGGATGGTTGAGTACGGGTATAAATGTTGTTACTACTGCAAGACCATACTTGTCACCTTCTCCAGTAGATATTGGTACCTATTCTTTTACAGGTAGCACAGGTCCTGCTGATTCTCAAGCGTTGCTACAATCAATAGATGTTAGCTCTCTAGCTCTACAAATTGATCAAGGTGATATTGTGTCTTCATTTAGCGTTTTATTACAATCTCGTAGCATTCCTGGTGTAAGTGATATTGGAAAAGCAACCTTATCATTTTTGGATCAAAGTAATAATGTACTCCTATCAGAAGTTTTTATTGACAACCCTGTTCCAGATATCTTTGACTGGAATCAATTTTTTGATCAAAGAATAGTACCTGTAAACACCCGCTCTATAGAAATTATTCTTGATTCAAGCCGTAATTTAGGCATATCTTCTGATAGTTTTTTTGACGAAGTTTCTCTAACCCTTAATTCCTCCGGTAACCAATCTGTGCCAGAACCTACATCTGTACTAAGTTTAATTGCTTTGGGTGTTCTAGGTTTCGGTTCACGCTTGTTAAAGCGAACATCACGATAGTTTGGTAGGGTCTGTTAGCGTTTGCTCTGCATTCCGCAGGAAAGCGTAACTGAGCGAAACATTTATTTGGGACAGTGGTGCGTTACATTTCACTAACACACCCTACTGGACTTTGTCAATACTGTAACTGCTAAAGTTAAAAAGGTGAGCAATATTCCTGCTGATATTCTAGATGAAATTGAAAGTAAAAGTCGCGTTGAAATAAGTTTTTAATTTGATGATTGATTTGACTTTTATTTAATATGAAATCCGATTAAAAAATTGTCATTACAAAAGTCGGGAAGCAATTCCAAAGTCATAGAGATTGCTTCCTTCAACAAAGTGCATTGAAAAATACATTATTTTGAGAACTGAAGTAGTTTTGCCTGCCTACTATACTCTTTACCGAATAATTAAGGTAAAAATCCTCTCCTTTAAAGGAGAAACAAGAAAAAAATTTCCTTTTATTCAATCCTCTTCCTTTTAGGAATAAGTAATTATCAATTATCAATTATTAATTATCAATCATTGAACCTACTTCCTATTCAAAACATTCAAACAAAGAATTCTTTATTTCTACATAAACTATTTTGATTTAATAAAGGTAAATTTAAAGCCTCAATCCAATCTATCAATTGAAAATCTGTTTCTAAATCAGAATCATCATCTTTAACAGCAGTAATTAAAACCTGATTAACCGCTTGACCAATAAAACTTTCAACTAACCAATCATAAGTCAAACCTAAATCTCGGTCAAACTCCAAAAAAATCACCCCTACTAAAGCCTCAAACATTTGAGCTAAAATTTTATTCTGCTCACTTTTATGCTTCCATTTATAACTTTTTCCCAATAGAGAAAACTGCTTCAAATTTAACTCCTTAGCAAACTCAGCAAGCACTTTTCTGCTCACAATATCGCTTTCAATAATAGTAATAGTTGCTTTGCCTAAATGAGAAAAATTATCTGATAAATAGTTACTAACAATCCTACAAAAAACTACATAACCTAAGTTGGCCAAACCTTGATGCTCTAATGCTCTTTGTTTTTGTTGCGGCCTAATAATATTAGTCCCATCGTAAATATGATTTGGATGAGTTAGAGCAATTTCTAATAATTTCGGATGCTGGAAGTAAGATACAGAAGTATTTCCGACGTAGCGCTTGGCGATCGCTTCCTTGGCAGCTTTGATATTTAAGCCCATAATATTATCTGTAACTCCGTAAAAATGCGAGTATAATTAATAATCACTACAATTTATCACTAACAAATTACAGAATAGTTAATAATTTCATCAGATTTTCTCAAGAAAAGAGTGATTTGCTGTTACTACAGGTAAGGTCATTTCAGTTAACAGTTATCAGTTATCAGTCAAGACTAACAATTTTTCTAGCAGCTATGAGTAGCAGTATTTAGGTAAGCAATTCCTAAAATATAAACATCTAGTCACATAGATAAATGAAAATTATTCCAGTGCTATGAAAATTTTAGATTAATCGTAATAATTGTGAACTATTAACTTCTCGCTTAAATATTCTAATTAATTTTACCTGCTGAACGCTTTTTAATAGTAACCTCTTCTTTTGAATAAAAGGATTAACTCCAAGGAAATTTGAATAATTTTTTTCTTAAAAAAGACTTTATAGCGGTTTTCACATAGATAGAAGACTAAAGTAGCAAAAGCATTTTTCTATTCCCTATTCCCTGCTCCCTATTTCCTGCTCCCTAAGCAAAAATAATTTTGTAGCTTACTTCAATAAAAAGCGCTGTAAATCTGAAACAATTAATTATTCGGTGGCGGTGCATTGTAATAGTCGTGTATTGCATTATTTTTGTTACGAGGTACAGCAGTGGGAGCATCTTGCTCCCGTCCCAAGCATCCCTTGTTCCTTGTATATCATTACGCGAGCAGGACTACCAATTATTCAACCACACTTACTAACTAAGTAGGTGGGTTTAATTATCTGTACAATAGCAATGTAGATTGACAACTCTGAAAACCTCTTGAAGACTTGCTTCTAGGTTATTTTTAAGATTTTTTGTTTTAACCTTTATTGATGCCTACCTACTTACCTATTACAAATTAAAATTTATCTATTCTTATTCCTGATTAAATTATGTCTACAGAACTCAAACTCGTAAAAGAACATCAATGCTTCAGTGGCAAAGTTAGCTATTATTTTCACTCATCTTCAACCTGTAATATTGAGATGCGTTTTTCAATTTATATCCCTCAAAAAGCCCAATCAAAACCATTACCAGTATTGTATTTCCTCTCTGGTTTAACCTGTACTGAAGAAAACTTTATGGCTAAAGCAGGGGCACAACAATTTGCTGCAAAATATGGATTAATTTTAGTCGTGCCAGATACAAGTCCGCGCAATACTAGCATTAAAAATGAAAACGATCATTGGGATTTTGGTACAGGTGCAGGATTTTATCTTGATGCCACATTAGAACCTTGGAAAAAGCATTATCAAATGTATAGCTACGTTGTTAAAGAATTACCAGAACTCATCGCTAAAAACTTTCCAATTCAGCCAGATAAACAAAGTATTTTTGGTCATTCCATGGGAGGTCACGGAGCATTAATTTGTGCTATAAAAAATCCGACAAAATATCAATCTATTTCTGCATTTTCTCCAATTGCTGCGCCAATGCGTTGTCCTTGGGGTGAAAAAGCTTTTAGCAATTATTTAGGTGAAAATCAAGAACTTTGGCGTGATTATGATGCTAGTGAATTAATTTTAAATTATGGTTACGATCGTCCGATTTTAATTGATATAGGAACTGCCGATCCCTTTTTATCCCAAAAACAATTATTACCAGAAGTATTTGAAGAAGCTTGTCAAAAAAAGGAGTAAATCTAACTTTAAGAATGCAAAAAAATTACGATCATAGCTATTATTTTATTGCATCTTTTATAGAAGACCATATAAGATATCATACAGAAGCTTTGAATTAAAGAAGGAAGAAGGAAGAAGGAAGAAGGAAGAAGGAAGAAGAGGATGGGGACTCAAACTCCAACCAATTGTAAACAACCCTGTTGACCAAAAAATAAGGTCTGAATCTTCCCTTTTCAAGGGGATAAAACCCACATTCCGCACCACAAAATGTAGTATGAAAATATAAGTCAAAATTCAAAATTCAAAAGTCAAAAGTAAGAAATAAGAAGTAAGAAGTAAATTATAGTGGTCAATAGGAGTCAAGGATTCAGTAAGTGTTTATGCTTAATATTTAACTGATAATTTGACCCTCGATTGAGGTAAATGAAGATAATTTATATAGTATAAATACTTAAGCTTGCTACGGATTTTATACTAATTTTTATGTTACAAATTGAAGTGCGGAATGTGGGATAAAAAAAAATAAAGTTCAATATTTCAAGTCTCTGACTTTCCTGCGGAATGCTGCGCAAACAGACAGAGGTACTGATAATTGATAACTGATAACTGATAACTGATAACTGAAATGACGGTGGGGTATTAAACCCAAAAGAAAAAGATAAATAATTAGGGAGGAGTCAGGAAATAAGAGGATAGAAGTAAGGAAAAAATTAGAGAATGTAGAATTTATTTCTCCCTTACTTTCAATTCTTAAATTTTATTTATTCAAGGCCGATCTGAAGATAATATAACTCCAGAGATTTCAACCCAATAAAGCAAAGTGTAGGGGAGGATGGGAAGACAGAGAAAGTAGGAGGAATAATTGTTCTTTGATTTTTCTGCCCCCCCTCACCCCAAAATTCTCATTTTTTGAGGGTAAGTGAATTGAAACAGGCACACTTTTTTCGATTATAAAAAGGCACTTACCTTTATTTAGCAGTGCTTTGAGATTTAATCAGCAAGTCCTAATAATTAATTATTAATTATTAATTATTAATTATTGAACACTACCCTACTCCTAACTCACTGAGAATAGCTGATAGATTATTAATTACAAAGAACTAGAATCTAAACTTTGAGCTTGTCCATCTGTCTGAGGTAAATGTAGTCCGCACTCCTGCTTAAGACCATGAAAACGAGTATCCCGTTCATTCTCATCTTCCATAGTCAAGGGGCGACTAGAATGCCAATCTCCCACAGTAGTATAACCCAAATCGAAAAATGGATGATAAGGCAAATCGTAAGCAGTCAAATATTGGTATATATCCCTGGCATTCCAACTTAATATAGGTAAAATCTTATATATTCCCGATTGCTGACCAATGCGGTTCAGACTCTTGCGGTGGTCAGTTTGGTCTTTCCGTAGGCCAGCCAACCAAGCTTGAGCACCTAACTCTTTTAACGCTCTTTGCATAGGTTCTACTTTGCGAATTTGGTCATAGCGGTTCAGAGCATCAGCATTATTCTCAGCCCAAAGTCGGCCATGTAGAGCTTCCATTCTAGCTGGACTAATTGAAGATTGATATACTTTAAGATTAAGCCTCAGTCGTTCGGTCAACTCTTCAGCAAATCTATAAGTTTCGGCGGGTAAATATCCTGTATCAATCCAAATGACAGGAATATTAGGTACAACGGTTGTAACTAGATGTAACATAACAGCAGCCTGGATACCAAAACTGGTACTCATAACTAAACCTTCTCTAAAGGTTGCATATCCCCACTTAACCAGAGTATGAGCATCTGCTTGGGCAAGTTCCTGGTTGACAACCTCAAGATCCAATTTTGGTGGAGATATAAAATTTTGCCGACCGTATTGTCCATTTTTGTTGACTGTGATTAGACTCTGTTGTGACATAGTTATTACCAATCAAATATAAGACTTTAAACGTTAATCATAGTTCATAAAAATATGGTCAAATATGACATATCCTTATTTTGCAGGTGTCACCCTGACTGGGTGAACTACAACACCACGCCAGTTGCTTCAAGTCGGGGGACCCGCCCAACGCACTGGCTTCTCTATCCCATAGCTAAAAGCATTTGGGACTGCTTTTTTCATAATGTTCAAAGAACCGTTAACATCGGCATTAATTAATCTTCCACCACCTGTGCGATACAAACCTCGTTTCACCCTTTTTCCGCTAAATTTTGATTTGTTTTTCTCCCCATGCTTATATATAGGAATTAAATCATTATCGATGAAACTTGCTTTTGATGTATAAGACTCTTCGGTTGAAATCACCTTAATTCCTGCCATTTCGGCTTTATATGATAACATTTATATTAACTTTTTATGGGGAATTTGAACAAAGTTTTGATTGTTTCTTTTTCCTAAGTTAATTTTATGTTTCCAATTATCATTTTGGCCAATTATTAGACTTCCTATTTTTTCTTTAATTAGGGTATCAATAATCAAACGAGATGCAATACGCAAGATAATCATTTATTTTGAATTATCTTTTCTTACACAGTTTTTTTAGCCTCTTACTTGATTGATTTTCCGGCAGCACAGCTTGGAGATTTCCTCTGACTTTGTTATAGTATTGATTGATTGATTTCAACGGTCTGCCATTTATCAAGATTGGTTTGATTCCTGCTTGATTGAATGTTAATGTAGCTAGGTTGTTTAATCCTATATCAATACTTGCTCTGTTATTTTCTTCTAACTGATAGTTTTTTGCTACTGCTTCATAGATGACTTCTATGACATAATGATTAAGTCGAGGAACTATCCTAACTTGTTTAATTTTAGAGCTATCAATTTTTGTTTTTAGATATATTTGGGTTTGACTGGGATTAATTATTCCTTGTTTTAGTTGCGGTTTACTCAGAGCCTGATTTGTATATACTAACAAATTTCTTCCTGTTTCTTTGTTTTTATATTTGGGAAGTTTGGGACGACCTAAAAACTTGTCTTCTTTGTCTTTAGCGATTTTATTAGCAGCCAAAAAACTTCTCCAGTTCCGGTCTAGAACCATCAATATTTGTTGAGATACTTTGGCGGGCAAAGCTTTATATACTTCAGTATGTTGTAAGGTTTTTTGAATGTCGTTATAGTGGCGATAGATTCGCTTATATATAAATGATTGACGAATTAGATAATTGGCATAGTTATAGAGATTTTTTGAGAAGAAACACAGTCGGTCTATGGATTGATAAAACCGATGATTTGGTTGAATAATATGTCTTTCTACTAATCTCATTAATCAGTTTATTTAATAATTATTTATGTGAAAATTTTGAATTTATTGACTTCCAATTAATCCTTGGTCATTTTACTTAGTCTAATTTATTGGTTTGATTGTACTATGAAAGTTCCTTATAATATAGTGATTAATTTTTGACTACAATTTCGTCGCGTATTATACAGTACATAAAGATTTAAGATATTTGACTTGACTTGAGTATATATGACTATATTTATGTAAAACGTTTATTATACATTCAGATTACCTTGTGTTACAAAATGCTTTTTTATGCTGTAATTCATTATCGTTATTTAGCTTAACGCTAAAACTTATTTGCGACCTAAGCTCTCCTATTTTAATAAAGACTCTAGCCTAGACAAAAACTCCTCGCTCGGAGATTCAAACTTTTTTTGAAGTGAATAAACTGCTTTTAAATTACAGCGCTTTTCATTTAACGTTTAAGTAGACTACAAAATTATTTTGGGTTATGGAGTCCCAGAATACTTTGGCTAGTGGAGTCCGTCTATATTAAAAACCACTATCACCTTTTCAATAGAGGACAAAAAAAAAGACCAACTTTGTCAAGCAGGTCTAAGTAAAATTATTTTCCGTTGTTATTTCTGCGAGATTAACAAGCAAGCAGCTACGCATTCCCAAGTTCGCAGCGATTTGCGGGTTATATATCTCACAATGTTTATATCACTAATTGTAACAAACTATTGAGCAATTTCTAGAAAAAATTTTAATTTTGTATCCCAATTAATTGTGCAATATGGGTTTCAGCTCTTTGTGGTTTACCCCAAAAAACCTGTTCTTGCTTATATACAACCATACCAGGTTTAGCACCCTTGGGTTTATAAACAAACTTAGGTTTAGTATAAATAACTGGGACTATTTCACTCTGACGGGCACGACTATAAAAGGCACTGATATCTGCAACAAACTGTAAATCAACTTCATCTGGTATTGCACCAGCATCCAGTCGCAACAAAACATGACTGCCAGGAATTTCTTGAGTATGAAACCACAAATCATAATCTCCCGCCACCCGAAAAGTTAACAAATCATTTTGACGATTATTACGGCCAACCAATAATTCAAATCCACCAGGAGTTTCATAACGGTAAAATTCTGTATCCTTTTTATTATCTTGGTGATGATGTTCTGGAGCTTTAAGGTAAGCTTGCTGAATTAACTCATCCCGAATCTCTTCAAGAGTGCGTAAATCTTCTGGAGTTTGGTAAGTATCTAACTGAGATAAAAAAGCTTCCACTTGCTCCAAATAATCAATTTCCCCTTGGACTGTCGCTAAAAGGGGTTCGACTGCTACACGCGCCCGTTTCAACTTTTGGTGCTTTTTATAAAGACTTTGGGCATTTTGCACCGCATTTTTCTCTGGATCTAACTTGATGACCATCGGTTCCCCCGTTTCAAAGTCACAGAGAGTAATAGCCCTCATCCCCGGTCGCCATTCGTGGAGATTGGCCATAAGTAAATCAGCTTGCGATCGCAAAAATTCTGCCCCTTCCGACTGGTCTAAACGTTCGCTAAAAGTATCAGCCTTTAGCTGTAACTTAGCCGTAATATTTTTAAGTTTTTGGCTAATTTGATGATATAGTTGACTAAACTCTTGCTGATTCAGCTGTCCAGTATAATAACCATCCAGTAATTCCTGGACAGTATCAACAGATTCTACACTTAACCAACCCGTTACAGTGTATCCATTTTCTGTCCAACCAGGATAAAATTTTGAATCCTCCAGATTTTTTAACCATTCTTGCCAATTTTTAAATAATTTTTGCCAGTCCGAAGCACTAAGGTCATCAGTAGACTGTTGAGGGTCTAGTCCTAAAGCTTCAATCATTGGCTGTACTAAAGCCTTACTGAGGCCACGGTAATTTTTAATTAAATTTCGCCACAATACACCAGGTATTAAACTAATTCTTTCTTGCCATTGCTGTTGCGTTTCTTGCAAATTAGGAATAGGGTTAGTCAGAGAAGGGGGAAGTTCATAAGGTTGACCAGTTTGAATTTGACGAAGACTAGACTGTTGACTATTCACTTGATGGGCACAGGTAACAACCAGATTATCCGCAGTGGTCAGAATAACATTGCTGTACTTGGTCATAACTTCCACATAAAGATGCCATAGAGGTGCTTCTCCAGGACGTTTCGCAAATTGGAAGTCCAGTACCCTTTCCCAAGGAGAAACTTCAACAATAGCAATTAAAGCTAGTCCCCCTAGCTGGTGTCGTAATTGTTGACTAAAAGTAAAAGTATCAGGGGCGCGAGGTGGAGGCTCACTAATACAAATACGGGCCCCTTGGGGATGCCAGGAAATGTCCAGCCAACCACGTTTTTTGAGAGTTCGCAGAGCAATACTAATGGTAAAGCGATCGCGCTGATATACCTGCTCTAAACGTGCTGGTAGCCATTTAGCACGGAGTTCAGAACATGAAGCTATGAGAGTTGTATAGTCAACAGGTTGCACAGTTAGCTTTAAGTTAAAAATTCAAAGTGAAAAAACTATGATATAAATTTAGTGTCTAAAAATAGGATTTTTTATTTTTCAGGCGACAATCTTTAAATAATTTTTATTGCTTTTTTCATGTAAATTTAGAGACTTATAATATCAAGTTTGGTTGACAAATAAAGATTAATTATTTTCCCTCCTTCTCTGCTCTCAATAAAAATATTTATAGTCATTTAACTTTAGATTGAGACAAAGCTTTCTTGCTATGAGGGAGTTTCAGACTAAAAAACGTCTCATTTTTAAGTTAAACTACTATAGTATAAACACCAATTATTTGATCGAGCAGGTTTGAGAATTATTCATAACTATAAACATTTATTACTTCTATAATGACAGATTTAGACTTGACTTAAAAGTCTGATTTAATGAATAAAGATTTTTATGTATTTTCTTCTTAATAGCTGAAAAACTTTAGTTTGTATATATGAGTTGCATAATGTTTCATGGATATCCAGTTAATTAATATTGGTTTTGGTAATATAGTTTCTGCGAATAGAGTCGTTGCAATTGTTAGTCCAGAGTCTGCCCCGATCAAGCGAATGATTAGCGATGGCAAGGAAAGAGGCCAATTAATTGATGCTACTTATGGTCGGCGTACCAGGGCAGTGATTATTACAGATTCTAATCATATTATTCTTTCGGCAATTCAGCCTGAGACAGTGGCACATCGATTTATATTTAATAATAACAATAAGGACAGTTAATTGTAGTAATTAATGTTTAATTTTCCAGAATTTGTTATTAATAACTAAAAGTTTAGTTATGCTCGCTTGTAATGGGATAAAAATTTATGCAAACTGGTAAATTAATTGTTTTAACAGGACCTAGCGGTGTAGGTAAGGGGACTTTGGTAAAATCTCTCTTACAACGTCATCCAGAATTAGTTTTATCTATTTCTATGACTACTCGTTGTCCTCGACCTGGGGAAGTAGAAGGAGAAAGCTATTACTTTGTAGACCGCGATAAATTTCAACAAATGATTGAAACTCAAGATTTATTAGAATGGGCTGAGTTTGCAGGTAATTTTTATGGCACGCCACGTCTACCAGTTATTGAAAATATTAAACAAGGTAAATTAGTATTATTGGAGATTGAGGTACAAGGGGCAAGACAAATTAGACAGACTTTTCCAGAAGCATTGCGTATTTTTATTTTACCTCCTTCTATGACTGAATTGGAAAAAAGATTGCGGGGTAGGGGACATGATTCGGAAGAGGCGATCGTTAAGCGTCTAGAAAGGGCAACTAAAGAGGTGGAAGCGGCAGAAGAGTTTGATGTACAACTGATAAATGATAACTTAGAAATGGCTTTGCAAAGTTTGGAAAAAGTATTGTTTGACTGAAATTATTTGTAAGCATTCAGCATTCAGCAGTCAGCATTCAGCTATCAGTTATTAACTTATTATATTAGAAGGAGAATTCAAAATTATTTTTATGCAGCATTCCCCAGGAAATAAAAAGGTAACAAGCTTACATTAGTATATTACGTTCATGCATCTGTTTGCGCAGCATGACAAACGGAAATGCTGAATGCTTAATTATGGATTAATTTAGTTATAACAGGGTGAAAATACAGAATCATAATATGACTTCAGGTTGAATCAATATTGATTGACCTGTTTTGTCAGACTGATTCCATATAATTGTTGTAAGCATTCAGCCGTCAGCTATCAGCTATCAGCTATCAGCTATGAATTATTAACTCATTATGTTGGAAGAAGGAATTAGTAGTCAAGGAGAATTAAAAGTTATGTTTGCGTAGCATTCCGCAGGAAATGAAATATTTCTGTCAGCTAACCTTAGTCTTTGCTTGATTCAAATAAAAGCTGATAGCTGTTTGCGGAGCATTCCGTAGGAAATGCTAATAGCTGAATGCTTACTAATTGTTTTTATTCTTATTATTTTTAATTCTTGACTAAAAAAATTGTGTCTTCTCGAACGCTACAAATATGATATGATTTACAACTGTTAATATTTGTGGTTAAACAAAATGTACAGTAATACTTTTTTTGATTTTCCTGTCTACACAGTCATTGAGTTAACATTATTTTTCTCTATTATCTTGGGAATTATTTTTAAAGATATGTTGGAGTATAAATTAACACTATGGCTAAAAAGTAAAGTCTCTCAAAAACAAATAGGTTATCAAACACCTAATCTTATTACTGCTTATTTGAGCATGACTTTATTTATCTTTTTATGTGTATCAGCTAGTCTTTCTACTTTTAATATTGTTGAGTGGTTATCTATTGTCATAGGTGCAGTAGTAGTATTTCCAACGGCTTTATTGATTTGGGTACAATTAGGATCGATGTTTAAATTGGTCGAAGCTAAGGGATTAGAATCTATTAATATTGAAGAATATATGCCTGAAGAAAAAAAAATTAAATCAGAAGAAAATGCTAATTAGTAAGGGTGCATCTCAGTTTTGAAGAAAGCCAAAAATTTATCGCTTTTAGGGAACAGGGAATAGGAAATAGGAAAAAAGTATTTTTGTAAATATGAGATACACCCCAATGGCAATAACAGAAAAAAACTCTACTAATATATACAATAAATTTACTTGCCAATTACCGAAAAATTGTGGGTATGCGCCTCCCTTTTTAAAGGGATAAAAAAAAGAGACTATTCCTTATGTCAAGCTTCCTTATTGTCAGAGGTACTGATAACTGATAACTGATAACTGATAACTGAAATTACTTGCCAAAAATAAGCCTTGGTGGTAAGCTCCTGATGAGGTTGTTATAAAAATAACCAATCAATTAATCAATGTCCAGTTAAACCTGTGAAAACAGAATTTAACTTAGACACTTAGACAAAATTTGGTGAGGTAGTCATGCGTCTTCCAAAATATACAAACTTGGCAAGTGGTTGCTTGTCAATGTTAATTACATTTGGAACAATTTATCCAGCGATCGCTGCTCCTGAAAATGAGAAAGTTGCCCAAAGGGAAAGAACTAGAGCAGGGGGAGCAAATCAAATGGAGATTGTTGGTTATGTTAAAGGTATTATCGGTAATGTAGTCACAATTCTAGTAGATGAAGAAGCCGAATTAGGTATTCCGGGCATTGCACCTAATGATGGTGAACCCACTTATGTCACAATTCCTGAAGAGGAACGTGGTCAACTACGAACTCTATTTTTTTTCTCCTAGACATAGAATAGAAATAGCAGGTCTAGTACCTGGAATGCGGGTCTATGCAATTGTCGGCAAAAAGAATGACGATCCTGAAGACCCTTGTGGTTGTATAGACTTTTTTTAAAGTCATCCCAGATTATAATTATGAACGGGTAGAAGTTCAGTTACCCACATACAATTTCCAGGGTCCTCCTTCCTTAGAGTTTCCACCACTTCAGCCACCACCACCTATTACACGGCCACCACAACCACCACCTCCTCCTGTAAGAGGATTGTGGTAATGTGAGTACTTGACATCCTCCCGACGCTGCTCTCACGAGACAGCGCGGGATTCCTAAACCTCGCGGTTCAGGACTTTCTGCTTCCTAGCACCTGCCTCCGAGGCCAAACCTCTTTCTGGTCTTACGGTCGCTCCACAGACTGACACTGCTAGCCCAGCAGCCTTACTTAAGATTAACACACTATTGGCATGCGCCGCAAAATTGATTGGTTTTTCCTCCGGAATGCTGCGCAAACATCCCGACGCTCCCCTAATAGCTGCCGCCACCATCCTCCGCCAACGGGAGAGCGCGGGTCTTCAACCAACGTTGAGATAAAAAAACTCTATTAAAATGGAGCGAGTTAGGACTCCCGGTATAATCTTCGATTTACCGGGAGATGATCAGCGACCAAAATAAAAACATATACTGACCTTGATTTGCAAGGGTCTAACTTAAAACCACTCTTAGATAAGATTATGTTTTGACATCCTCCCGACGCTGCTCTACGAGACAGCGCGGGATTCCTTAACATCACTGTTAGGGGCTTTCTGTTTCCTCCTCCGGAGGAGCTGCGCTAACATAGCACCCGCATAAACGAGATTTACTCCCTTCAGGTCTAAAAGCGCGCTCCACAGACTGACACTGCTCCTCCCGCAGTCAAAATAAATTTCATAATTCTTCTGTGCCACCTCACATAAAATTGGTACTATATCATTTTTAAACAAATAATGTTACGAATAATTTGGCTGATTAAGAGATTTTATAGGAGATGTCCCTTTGACTAAGCGGTGCGACCCCGCGACGAGGCCAGCTTGCTTGCGGAACGCGCACCAAGAGAAAAAGATGGCGTTGGTGATTTCGGCTATGATTGTGCTTTAATGGCGATGGCCTAACTATTAACTGAAAAACATTTTATATTTGGCAAAATTTAGGTTTCATAGCTTGATTCACCAACGCCAAAAAGATAAGTTCCCACCTAAAAAATGATATTGAAGCCATTCCCATACAACTCCTGAGGACTGAGGACTGACTCCTAAGAAGTAGCCTAGTTATTTGTTACAAATATTTATCAAACTGGTATTACACCTAACACCTAACACCATTATCCGTGCAGCCTCACATAAAATTGGTATTACAGATTTTGGTCAACGGTTGTTAACTCTTAATATCTAACAGGACTAACCGATATGTAATTTATAATAGAGTCTTGGATAGAGGAAAAAATTAGGAGGTAAGTTTTCGGCTAGTTGAATATCAAGTGTATTCAACTTTACTTTACTTCAGATATGGACAACTATTATTCCGGACTTCACATAAAAAATAGTGCTATTTGAAAACAAACTTAGTAATCAGTTTAGTCCATATTCTATATTGATGGTCGAGTCAAAGAGATTTTATGAAGCGACAACTAATAAAAGGTAAGCATTTCCTGCGGAATGCTGCGCAAACAGCCGTCAGCTATTAGCTAGCCTCCTATGGTCGGAACTGCGAACTTCAGCTATTAATATTGGGAAAGGTAAAAAACCTTTGAAATTGAGGAAAGAATAAAAAGTTACTGTCAAAGTCTCCTTCCCCAACCTGAGAAGTAATTATTAATTATTAATTATTAATTGCTGAAGAGCGTAGTTCCTCCGGAGGAGGCTAGCTGACTGTTAATAGCTGAATGCTTACAATAAAAGTAACGGCAAACTAACTCAATCAAAATATTTACTATTACAAAACTTAGGAGTTTTTAGGTAAAGCTCAAGCTACGGCTTTATTTCCTATCTAGTTGATTAGTAATAAAAATAGACCGATAAAAACATAGGGGATAGCTGTTATGCTATGGCTAAATATCAATAAAGTTATGATTTTTGATTTATCTATCTCTTTTGCCTCAAAATTTTGTTGTGTCATAGGATTTACAACTTTTGACACTGAATATTTTTTATGATAAATTCATCGATTATTACCAAGACTACCTAACCGAAAGATATACTATATCCCACGACAAAATGAAACTAGAATCACATCAGTTTATTCGCTATTTTGAACCAGAGCAAGCTGCACAAATTTCCCAGATTGCTATTATTAAAAAATTTAATCCCCGAGAGATTATTTTTGAAGAAGGTGATGATTCAGATTCTTTATTTTTAGTTCTAGAAGGTGAAGTAGAAGTTAGTAAAAGGAGTGGTGATGGGAATAATTATGTTGTGATTACATCTGTTAAATCTAATGGTTATTTGGGGGAGTTAGGGATTATAGATAGAAAGCCAAGAAGTGCTAGGGTAGTTACATCTCAGGAAACAGTTTTGGCGAAAATTTACTATGAATCCATAACAGAGATATTAGCTAATACAAAAGGAGATTTAGTCTTACAAATCTTAAGTTTTTTATCTCAAAGATTGCGAACTGTGACGACTGATTACGTTAATCAATTAGCTTATAAAGAGAAAATGACTTTGATTGGAGAGATGGTTAATACTATTATTCACGATTTTAGAAGCCCTTTTACTGGTATTCAATTATCAAGTTCAATGTTAAAAGAACTACATCCTGATCAAGAAAGTCAAGAATGGTGCGATTTAATTTCAATGCAAGTTCAGAGAATGTTGAATATGGCAGAAGAAGTTCTTGCTTTTTCTCAGGGGAATACAACATTATATTGTCAGCTAATTGATATTGCTAAACTCTTACAAAATTTTGCTAAGTTAAACCAGGTTTATATTGATTTTGCCTCTGTAGAATTGATAGTTTCTGTGGAAGAGGGTTTAATCATAAATGCTGATGAAAATAAGATTAACCGTGTCCTACAAAATTTATTATCTAATGCTGTAGAAGCTCTCGATCAATCTGAAGGGAAAATAGAAATTACAGCTAGAAGAAAAGATCAATTAGTTGAAATTACTTTTTCAGATAATGGGCCTGGTATTCCTCAAGAAATTCAGAATAAATTATTTGAAGCTTTTGTAAGTTATGGAAAACAGGGTGGTATTGGATTGGGAACTGCTATTGTTAAGACAATTATTGATGCTCATAATGGGAAGATTTTTTTTGAATCAAGTCCATCTTCTGGTACAACTTTTTATCTTCATTTTCCTATAGCTAAAGTAGATTGAATTCGGCAAAAATAAATTTAAATATTCACTATTCAAGAATTTAGAATTTAGAATTTAGAATTTAGAATTTAGAATTTAGAATTTAGAATTTAGAATTACCTCTTATTATAAACTGAGAGGATTGGATCAAAGGATTTTTTTCCTTTTTTCTCCATGAATGGAGAGGTTTTATACCTGAATTTTTCGGTAAGATTTTAATTTTTAACTTTTGATTTAAAACAAGGTGACTGACGATTTCAATAATAATTTGCCTCCATATACTGAGATTAAAACGAATACAAAAAATACAGAAATTGACTTATCATTAGCAAGTTTAAGAGAAAAAGCAATTCAACAAATTCGTTCCAATTTACGGCCTGGACAACAACAAATGGCTGACTGGCAAGGAGGACCTTTAGCAGTTTCAGCAGTTCCTGGGGCAGGAAAATCTTACGGTATGGCAGCAGCAGCAGCTTTAGCGATCGCTCGTTATCAGCTACATAGTAATCGTCAGTTAATTGTTGTTACTTTTACCCGTTCTGCAGCTAGTAATATTAAAACTAAAATCCGCAAATATTTAAAGGAATTATCTTTACCTCAAGGCAGTTTTATTGTTCATACTTTACATGGTTTGGCTTTGAGTATTGCCCTACGTCATCCTGAATTATCTGAGTTAGATTTAGAAAATACTACTTTAATTCTTCCTACTCCAAGCAACAGAATAACTCGTACTTGTGTAGAAAATTGGATTGCAAAAAATCCCAGACATTATCAACTTTTAATTGAAGGAGTTCAATTTGATGGAGAAGAAACTGAACGTTTAAGAAGGCAGTCTGTTTTACGCACTGAAGTTTTACCTCAATTAGCTTGGAAAGCAATTCAACAAGCAAAAAGTTCTGGTCTTAAACCAGAAGATTTATGGCAATTACGAGACAAAATTAATGACCATTATCAAGTTGTGACTATTGCTGCTAATTTATATCAAACATATCAGGAAATATTGAGGGAAAATCAATTAATTGACTATGATGAAATGATTTTGGCAGCGTTGCGAGTATTAGAAAATGAAAGTGCTAGAAAGATGTGGCAAAATCAAGTTTTTGCAGTGTTTGAAGATGAAGCTCAAGATTCTACGCCTTTGCAAACTAAACTTTTAAAAAAACTGGCTAATTCAAGTGAAAATAATGATGGTAATTCAGAAGATAATGATATTTCTCAAGAGCAAAGATTATCACAATTAAATAATCTCAACCTCATGCGTGTTGGAGACCCAAATCAAGCAATTAATTCCACATTTACTCCTGCAGACCCAATAGATTTTCGGCAATTTTGTCAAGACTGCGAACAATTAAATAAATTGGCGACTATGGAACAAGCAGGTCGTAGTTGTCAAAAAATTATAGATGCAGCTAATTTTGTGTTGAAATGGGTAAATAATTCAGAATTAACAGGAATAGAAAAACCATTTCGATACCAAAATATTCATCCAGCAAATGATAATCCTCCAGCTACTGGTGGTGGTTTAGAAATATATGAACCTCGAGATATTTACCAAACACTTGAGTTGATGGGTAAGCGCATAATTAATTTATTTAAAGAAAATCCCGATGGTAATTTTGCTGTATTAGTACGGGAAAATAAACAAGGTAAATTTATTACAGATACTTTTTCTAATCCTGGAAAATATGGAATTGATATTGATTTAAGCAAACACAATATTTCAATACATGATGTTTCTCAAGGGGCGCGCCACTCTCAAATTCCAGCAGAAATATTGGCATTAATGCAATTTATTGACCGCCCTCATTCTCCAGATTATTTAAAATCTGCTTTGAAAGTTTTGGGCGATCGACACTTAATTCCTAAGCAAGATTATAATGTTTTTGCCTCTCAACCAGAACAGTTTCTTTACCCAGGACCTCTCGATCCTTATCAATCAGAAAAGGTGCGTAAATGTCGTGATTTTTGTCGTAGTTTGCTTAGGGCAAAAGCAGAATTACCTTTATATCAATTAATTTCTTTTCTTGCTTTAGCTTTAAATTATCAACAATCAGATTTAGCAACTGCGGATAAGTTAGCAGAAAGAGTTGCTAAACAAACTTTTGATAATAGTTCGATGAATTCTATTTTAGAAGTTTTAAGTGAAATTGTAGGTTCCGAGAGATTTGAACCTGTTGAAGTGGATGAAGATGCAGAAAAAAATTATACTCGCCCTCAGCAACTTACTATTATTACTATGCACAAAGCTAAGGGTTTAGATTGGGATTATGTCTTTTTACCTTTTTTACATGAAAATATAATTCCTGGTAATTTACGAGTTTTGCCCCAGGTGAGTTTTTTGGGAGAATTTGACTTAGCTGAAGTTACAAGAGCGCAAATTCGTTCTAGTTTACAAGGGCAAGATTTACCAGATATTTCTACTGCTTGGAAACAGGCAGAATATTTGAAGACAGCAGAAGAATTTCGGTTATTATATGTGGCTATGACTAGAGCAAAACGTTTGTTGTGGATGTCTGCTGCTAAGTTAGCTCCTTTTACTTGGAATAAACCAGACAATTTGCAGCAGCAAAAACCTTGCCCAGTTTTACCTGTATTGAAGACTGAGTTTTCTGATAGTTTTAGATAAATTTCAAGGGTGCATCTCAATTTTGAATAAAGCCAAAAATTTATCGCTTTTAGGTAACAGGCAACAGGCAACAGGGAATAGGGAATATATAGGAAAAAAGTATTTTTGCAAATATTGAGATGCACCCAATTTCAAACCCACATTCCGCACCACAAAATGTAGTATAGAAGAAGGATTCAGGAGTCAGGAGGACTGAATCACAATTTAGGAGAAAATCATAGCTATTGAAGTGTCGATAGAATTATAACCCACATTCCGCACTTCAAGAGCGTAACATAAAAATTAGTATAAAATCCGTAGCTTGCTTAGGTATTTATACTATATAAATTATCTTCATTTACCTAAATCGAGAGTCAAATTCTCAGATTATTTATGCCAGCATAAACACTTACTGAATCCTTGACTCCTATTGACCACTATAATTTACTTCTTATACCATTTCTCCATGAAGTTGCGCTTAATAAAAGATAACGGCTATTAGTAAAATTCAGGTTTTGGTAAGAATTATTAAGCGCATTGTTACAGAGAAATGGTATTACTTCTTACTTCTTATTTCTTACTTCTTACTTCTTACTTCCTTCTTACTTTTGACTTTTGACTTGTTTTTTGTACTACATTTTGTGGTGCGGAATGTGGGTTATAAACATATGCTGTATAATCGGATTCTATATCACATAAATTATGAATAAATAGGGTTTGCTGATTAAATCTCAAAGCATTGACGGATAAATGTTTTAGTCTTTTTGGATCGAAAAAAGTGCTAGCTTTTTGTTCTAAAAAGTTAGTATTGAGGGCAGACAAAGGCAGAAAAATCAAGGGACAACTCTTCTTCCTATCTACTCTATAATTCCCATTTCTCCTGACTCGGTCCTCCTGACTCCAAATAGATTAAGAGTTTTCTTTCTTCCCTGATTAACTTTTATAAAAAAAAAATTAAAAATTATTGCTTTTGGGGGAAAATATAAAAATTTTACTGATAACTGATAACTGATAACTGATAACTGATTCCTACCCGAACCCATGCATACTTTTTCAGCAAACCCTAAATATTTATAATTCTGACAATTAGATATAGATTAAAAGTTTTCTTTCTTCCCTGATTAAGTTTTATAAAAAAAAATTAAAAATTATTGCTTTTGGCGGAAAATATAAAAATTTTACTGATAACTGATAACTGATAACTGATAACTGACTCCTACCCGAACCCATGCATACTTTTTCAGCAAACCCTAAATATTTATAATTCTGACAATTAGATATAGATTAAAAGTTTTCTTTCTTCCCTGATTAAGTTTTATAAAAAAATTAAAAATTATTGCTTTTGGCGGAAAATATAAAAATTTTACTGATAACTGATAACTGAAATGACCTATCTTCCTCTTATAGTAAATGCTAGATTTTCTCAATCATAAATCTAAAGGTAAGCGTTTACAAAATTATACATAAAATATATAAATTGACCAGATATAACACAGAGGAAGTAGTAAAATTTAATATATAGCAATCCTAAATCATTTGTGATAATTTTATTGCTTCGGTGTTTCTAATTTCCTGTCCCCTGTTCCTCATTTCCTATTAGCTAAAATCTAAAATATCTCACAAATCAAATAAGATTGCTATAATTGATTTGACATTGAGAATAAAAACCCTATTTCCACAATTCTATTGACAAGGCAGATAGCATATGTAAAAATCTTTTAAACTTCTAAAATAGAGGGGATCGATAAATTATTAACTTGATAGGATTTTTTAATACATTATGCGTATCTACTTAACTCACACTTCTGAATTAAGTAAGAGAATAAAAAAATTGAGTAGTTATACTTCAATTTAACTCAAAAAAACAATTTTATGTAAGTATTAATTACTATCGAGTTCTAGTTTATTATCCTTGAAATTTATCCCATAATTAACCCATAATTTTCAGAGTGATTTTAATCACATTAAAACCCGATAAAGGGTCACATACCCTATGGGAAAAATAGAAGACGATAATAGTAGGATAAAAGAAGTTAGAAAAAAGAATAACTTCTCTCTCCACAAAAACAATTTACTTTAATTTATTTACTGAAAAGTTATGTACAGCCCCCTAATTAAAAAAGTTATAGCTAAAGCTTGTAATATTAGTATCGATGAATGTGTAGAAGTTCAGAGATTAAAACTAGAAGTTCAAAGATTAACCCAGGAAAATCAAGAACTAACAGAACAATCACAACAATATCAAAAAGAAAATCAAGAACTACAAAATAAACTAACCCAACTGAGAATGCAATTAGCAACTCTCTCAGAAGATTCTCCTACTCTAAACTCCCCTTTATCTGCTAATTTAATATCTTCAAAAGAATCAACCAAAACAACAGTTATTTTAGTTGATTCACCAAGTCCAGAACTAGAAGAAGACCGAGGTAAAGCTGTAGAGTTGCTAAATCAATTACCAAACGGTATGTGGCACGTTAAAGTTGAATCAGGAGTTCAAGTTATTCTTAAACCAGAAGCTCTCAAAGTTCTAGCATAGTTTTCTTTGAAGAAGGAAGAAGGAAGAAGGAAGAAGGAAGAAGGAAGAAGGAAGAAGGCGTAAAGGAAAATTGTGCTTATGGATAGTCAACGAACGCCATTCTATGGCTACAAACCCTAAACAATTGCACCGTTTAGATGGTGGGGTATTAAACCCGCAAAAGAAAAGATAATATTCTGAAATGGTGAAAAATTTCTAAGATACTTTTATGTAGAGGTAGTTTGAAATAAAGGCATAAATTCAGCCCACCAAAATACTTATTTCTAATATAACTAGCCTCTACTCTAAATACAGCGTATTTTATATTAGTAAGGTACACCAGTCGCGGTCAAGATGCCCGCGCTGGAAAAACTTTACCATTTATATTTGTACCTCATTTACCTGAAATCTGCTGTATCTTGATAACATAGATAACTGAGCTTGATATTACCTATTGAATTTTCAGAAAATCAGGTGATATTTTAGATACAAAAAATTTACTAAACTGTTAATTATTTAGGCTATATATGACAATTTTTGGAAAGGTAATAAGGAATAAGTGAAGAGAAAAAAATACTCTACCTCATTAATATGAGAACCTGTATAAGAGAAATATAAGAGAAAGAAATAGGTTGTTATAGCAGTAGTAAAGAAAGATTAGTAGAACATATAAAAAATTTAAAACTCAAACAACGCAAAATTTTTCCTTACCTCCTAGATAACTAAAACCTTCTTCCTTTTGCAATAAAAGCTGCGACAATTCGACCTATCTATTAAACAGAAAAAATGCTCGACTCAATAAGCCGAACATTTCTTACTTTTGCTGAATCAAAAGAATTAAAACTAATTTTTTTGCGACAAAGAAAAACTTGGTTGACTAGCCACTGAATTAGTTTCAACAGTCTGAACTAAAACAGAGTTCAACATAGGAGTTTTAACAATAGCATCGTTAGCCAAAGTAAACAAAGGATTAGATAAAATTCCAGCTAAAGATGTTGCTAAAACAGACAAAATCAACCCTACTTGTAAAGGACGCATACCAGAAATATCCCAACGAATAGGAGGATAATTTTTAATCACATCAGACATTTCCTGCGGTTCTTTTACTACCATCATTTTCACCACACGAATGTAGTAGTAAATAGAAGCAACACTGGTAATTAATCCTAACAAAACTAACCAATATAACCCAGCTTGCCAACCTGCCCAAAACAAATAAATCTTGCCAAAGAAACCTGCTAGTGGAGGAATACCACCTAAAGAAAGCAAACAAAGACTCAACCCTAAAGTTAATAATGGGTCTTTTTGATATAACCCTGCATATTCACTAATTTGGTCTGTACCTGTACGGAGAGAAAATAGAATCACACAAGTAAAACCACCCAAATTCATAAACAAGTAAATTAGCAGATAAAATATCATACTAGCGTAACCAGCTTCAGTATTCGCCAAAAGACCAATCATAATAAAACCCGCTTGTCCAATAGATGAATAAGCAAGTAGACGTTTCATACTGGTTTGGGCCAGAGCAACCACATTACCCAATACCATACTCAACACAGCAAGGGCAGTAAATACAAAATGCCACTGTTCCGAAACTAAAGGGAAAGCAGTAACCAAAAGACGAATAGCTAAAGCAAAACCAGCAGCTTTAGAACCCACTGAGAGAAAGGCCACAACTGGAGTAGGAGAACCTTCATATACGTCCGGAGTCCATTGGTGAAAAGGGACAGCAGAAATTTTGAAAGAAATACCAGCGATCACGAATACTAAGGCAATAACTAGAGCTAGTGAAACACCGCCACTCGATCCATCAGCAAGACTAGAGGCGATCGCTGTTAACCGAGTTTCTCCACCAGACAAACCATAGAGAAGAGAGATGCCATAGAGAAAAACTGCCGAACTTGCAGCACCAATGAGTAAATATTTTAATGCTGCTTCATTGGAGCGGGGGTCACGTTTTGTATAACCAGTTAATAAATAAGAGGAGATACTCAGGGTTTCCAGAGAAACAAAGATCGTCACCAACTCATCTGCTCCAGAAAGGAACATTGCCCCCAAAGTAGCACTGAGCAGAATACAAATAAATTCTCCTAGTGGAGTCCCAGTTTGTTCTATGTATGCCACCGACATCAATATAGTGGTAATTGCAGACAGAGCAATGATACCTCTAAATACTACACTGAGGGCATCAGCATTAAAGCCTCCCAAAAAACCGATGGTATTTGTACTGTCCCATTGAGTATATAAGGCCACAATAGCGATCAATAGACCTACTATGGCTGCGTAGGGAGTCCATTTAGCAGAAGTACGTCCTACTATGAGGTCTCCAACGAGAACTACAAGTAGGGTAATTATAACTATTGCTTCTGGAAGGATAGTGCCTGCGTTAAGCTGGGCCGCAATGTTAGAGAAATCTATCATGTTAGATAATTTGAAATTTTTTGTGTAACTAACTAAGAATTTTGGCTAATTAATAATCCTTTACAGTACAGGATTGTAGCGTGTATCCAGAGATTTTTTGGTTTTTTATTAGGTGAAGCAGAAAAAACCAAATTTTTCTAAATTATTGAAGAAGGAAGACGCAAGAGTGCCTTTGCGTAAGTCCTGAACTCTATATCCTATATTTTTGGTTAACTAATCCTAGCAAGATGTAAGAAATTTCAAAGGATACAATTTTTCTAAGCGTGACAATAAATTGGTTGTGCAGAGCGTAAAGTGTGGGATAAGTAAGTATGACTGGCGAATCTAATCTAAAAGCACTGAGATATAAAGCTTTAGCGCATTTTGGTCGCGAAAAAAGTGCAAATAATATTTAAGCTTCTTGGACCAAAAAGTTAGGAAAAGATACAGGTAGAATTATTCCTCCTACTTTCTCAGCTCTCCCCACCCTCCCCACATTCCCCTCCTGGGAGGGTTAGGGTGGGTCCCCACCCTCCCCACACGAACCACACTTTCTTGACGCACAACCAATAAATTGACCCTACTCCCCCACTCCCTTTTTCTAAGGGTGACAATAAATTGACCCTGGTGTAGACGGCAGGGTATTAAACCCAAAATAAAAGGATAAAATTTAACTTCTAAGGCTTAACTAATATTTGGTATGACACTGCAAAATCTACTTAATAAAATTTAATGAACTAGGAGACACCTTTGTTCAGGGATAAAAAAAGATGATTTTCAAGCTCCTCAGTTAAGCATACAGCTTATTGCTGATGGTTTACACATCCATTAATTATCAATACTTTCAGGCATTTTATTAAAAAGATTTACTCAGAATATTTGTGAATGACTCTACAAGGGATAGCCTACTAAAACAGACTTTGTTTGGTGTCTACTAACTAATCACAACTGATAGTTTTCAGTAACCGGGCTGGTTTATTTTTTCTCGCGATGCTAAATTAAAAATGTAAGCCATATAATAAAAGAGGAAAAAAAAATGTCCATGATGAACAAAAACTCACCAAAAAGCCTAGTGAAATTAAATGAAGTTCATAAGGTCAATATAGAAAAAAGATTAGCTCATCGCCTGGAAGCAGCTAGAGCTAAAGGAAATAAAGAATTAGTGAAAGCTCTGGAATCTGAAAGACAACTACTGGATTAAATAAGTTTCTTTGAATCCTAATCTAGTTAATAGTAGTTTTTTCTCATGCTGATTAGTTACTTGTAAAGCCCGGTATCTTGAAGATACCGAGCCTGATAATTTTAGTAACTTTTATTCTGTAGATAGTTATTTTCTCAATTGCCAAAACATAGCAAAACATATCATGACTTTTTCAAATTGGTATCAAGAGTCTGAATAGTTTGGATAAATTTTGCTGTAGTAACTTTGCTTTGAATTTTATCTACACTATGCAAGAAAATTTTGAAGAAGGTGTAGGTTGTAGGTATCTTAAAGAAAGATTTAGTTAAGACATAGATTGATAGTGAATGATAGAGGAAAAAAAGTTTTCCCACCGTTGTCTGTTGTCTTCAATAACTAAGAGTTAACAAAGTGACTTAATTAATTTTAAGGTTCTAGGCGAGAAAAGTTATATATAACCTATTTAAGACCTATAGAATTAAAGATATAGTGAGGTAGAGAGTATTTTTCAACCTTTTTTTTCTCATATTCTTTCTCTCCATATCCTAACTCACTCTTCCTGACTCCTGGTAAAAAAACGCGGGTCGGGGACAAAGATACCAAATGGGTTCTATCACACCGACCACCTAACACCTAACACCTACAACCTGCCAACTTCTTCAAGCAATTTCTCGAACTATTGGCTGCCCATCCCGAATTTCTCCCACTAATATTACATCCGCAACCCCTACAAATAAACCATTTTCCAAAACGCCAGGAATATTATTTAAACTTTTTTCTAATTCAGCAGGGTTATCAATAGAATTAAACTTAACATCAATTACCAGATTACCCTCGTCCGTAACTACAGGTCCAGCTTTCTTCACGCCCATCCGAAGTTCTGGTTGACCACCAAGTTTTTCTATTGCCCGAATTACAGGATTTACTGCCATCGGTATAACTTCTACCGGGAGCAAAAAAGTAGAACCCAACCTATCTACTAATTTAGAACTATCTACTACTACAATAAACTGTTCTGCCAAACAGTCCACAATTTTGTTAAACTAAGCCAGGCAAGTTACCCTACCCGACTCGTCTTCAGAACCGTGCGTGAGACTTTCACCTCACACGGCTCCTCTCCTAAACGTCCCTTGTCATGGGCACATCCCTGCCTTAGAACCAACATATCGTCAACCCATAAATATCCTTCAGGTAAAGCCTGTGACTTCGATTTTGGATATGTTTTGTTATCTAAGGCAGTTTTTGTATCGTGGCAATGTCGGTGCAACAATTGTTTATTCTTATATGTGTTGTCACCACCTTTAGACCTTGGTTTTATATGGTCAACTTCCATAAGGTCAGATGGACTAAAGGTTAGTCCACAAAATGCGCATTTATTCTTTTGCCGTTTTAACAGCGTTGTGACTTCTTTCCTTACGCCTGGGTGTTTACCGATTCTGCTACTCCAATAAGTCCAATCGCCGTCATAAGGGGATTTAACACCTTTCACTTTTATGTGTCTAATAATAGGGACATCTGAGTGCAGGTTAAGTATATACTCGCCGTCATTAAGTACCCAATTTCTGGTTTCTTTGCAGCGGGGGAAATACTTATCTTTAACCCATTTAGCAGATTTATTTGGATGCCTTCTACTTGCCCATCCCCATAGTCTTTTCAGTAAAAGCATATTCATTTTACTGAATATTTCTTTACTGACCACAGTTGAGAAGTAGTTAGCCCATCCCCTAATTACCGGATTTAATTTAGCTATTAAAGCTTTAGTGGTAGCGGTTTTAAGCTTGTCACATATATCCGCCAGTTTCCGATAGTGAGTTTTTATACTCTTGAAGGATGGTTTAATCAGCGTTTTAAATCCTTGTTCGGTTGACTTAACTTTAAATTGCCTAATTGTAAATCCTAAGAAGTCAAATCCGGGTTTATTTCCTTCATATTCTTCCAAGGTGTGGGCAATTTTGGTTTTTTCTGGTTTTAGTTCTAAACCTATTTGACTTAACCATTCCTGTATCACGGCTTTTGCTTGTAGCACTACTTTGATGTTTTTGTGTAGGATAACAAAATCATCAGCATAGCGTATTAAGGATAATGCTGTTTTATTATCTCGCTTTTTTCCTGGTAAAGATTCAGCAAATTTATTTAAGCATTGTTCCATACCGTGCAGGGCGATGTTTCCTAGCAGGGGACCTATTACCCCTCCCTGTGGTGTACCTTCCACAGATTTTAGGAATTGATTATTATCAAACGCCCCAGACTTTAACCATTGTTTAATTAATCGTCTGTAGGGAGATTGACCTATCTTTCCTAGAAGTGCATCGTGGTTAATTCGGTCAAAACATTTGGATATATCTGCATCAAGCACATATTTTGGTTTATGGTTAATGCTTATATGGATTGCCTCTATGGCATCATGTGTTGACCGTCCTGGCCGAAAACCATAGCTATTAGGCTCAAAACGTGCCTCCCATTCTGGTTCCATACCTAACTTAACCAGGGCTTGTAACGCACGGTCGTACATCGTAGGGATGCCTAATGGACGTTGTCTTGAGTGCGTCTTACATTCTGAGGAGACCTCATCAATTAGCACTCGCTTTTCATTTTTACCTGGTTTTGGTATCCAGACACGGCGGGTAGGACTTGCTTTGAGGTAACGTGAGTTCAGGAGGTCAACCAAGTTAAAGCGCTGCCTTGGAGGAAGGTTTTTAATTCCATCCACCCCAGCAGTTTTCTTGCCTTGGTTATCCTGTGTTACTCGCCTAACAGCTAGCAACCTTGCGTAGTAACTTTTGGTCAGAAGTCTTTGGTATTTACGCATCTTGCGGATTTCGCCACGGCTGGATGCTCTGTAAATTAATTTTTGCAACTTAAATACACACTTTTCTACTCTCTTCCAGTTAATATCTCTCCATTTGAGATTAGGATTGACACTAACTTGGGACGGCATATCGTTTGTATCCCATGCCACGCTTAAAAAGCGAGTGCGTAATTCTGAGGTCTCCTCAGAATGTAAGACGCACTCAAGAAATGGTTTAGGGTTTCCTAAACGTCTTTTTAGTGTTTTAGCTTTATTCATCGCTAATTATTACCTTACATTACGTCTAACAGTGGGTACGTCAGCTCAATGAGCTTCTTACCCAATCCTACTCTCCCTAAGACCTACGTCCAAAGCGTAGATTGACCTTGAATGGCTTCCTAAGATTTCGACCTATATTCTTAGGTGTCCTAGAGAGGTTTCCTCGTTCCCTTATTCCTTTATTACGACTGATTTAGTGAGGTAAAATCTCCCGGAGGGTTCGGCATGGTTGCTGATAATCTCCGCGAAATAAGATTATCCATTGACCCTCTGACTTTCGTCCTACATCCCATAGCTACCTTGGGGATGGTTCATATCACGAGAGTTTAATTACCTTCCTGTTCGTCCACTTGTCAACCTTTGCTTGCGGTATCGTTCCTCGGTAACTGGTATTTTCCCGCTTTTAAACCAGCTTCGGAGATTGATGTTCAGTCTCTACTCCGTGGTCTATGCTTTCTACCCAACAACAAGGCGGAGGAATTTCACCTCGAAGGATATAAGAGTTATTCACAAGTCGAGGTTTCCCTCATGTGTTGACTTGGAACGGCCATTTATACCTAGTTTCCTGGTTTAGTGGCCAACGAGTCGCACTTCACGGGTATGAGCTGCTCCACCACCCTTAATGAGATTTTTCTGTGGGTCAACTTCATCAGCACCATCAATGGCAATATCCATGTGGTCAACTTCATCGAGGGTCGTTAATGGTACGCCATGCTGTTTAGCTAATACGTTTGACTGAAAGGAGGTAGGGATACCTTTAATATCTTTGAGCTGGCCACTTTGCAGACGTTCCCCCAAAAACTGAATCATATAGGCAGCGGTCGATCCTGTGCCTAACCCCACTATCATTCCAGACTTTACTCGGTCAGCAGCAGCTTTGCCGACTTGCTGTTTCATTAATTTAGTGGGGTCTTGTTCTGTTATCATATCTTAATACTCCAAATCGAATTATTAGCACTGTTTAACTTAGCTAAACTAATTGGCAGGTTAAAGTCAAGTATACTTTTTTCTCTATTGCTACAAATACCATGATAATTGAATGGCTTCAATTCAAGATTGAAGAGAGTTTAAAAGAAAAATTTCTCCAAAAAGATCGAGAAATTTGGACATCTTTCTTAGCTTTACAAATGGGTTTTTTAAAAAAAGAAGTCTGGCTTGATAGCTACAGAGGTAATGAAGTTATTATCGTAGTTTATTGGGAGAGTCGAGAGCAATGGAAGTCTATGTCACAAGTTTTATTACAAGAAACTGAATCTAAGTTTAGGGAAGTACTTGGGATGGAAAATTACTCATTGTTAGACTCTAGAGAATATGAAGTTGAAGTGACGTACCCACACGGCCCACATTTGCTTTCAGTGTAGAGTTTTGATGTTTGTAGAATGACAAAACCTAGGCAAAAACATCCTAAAAAAAAAGCACTAATTACAGTAGGGAATGCCCAGATGAACTTATTCTAGTTATTGCCAAGAATTAACAAAAAATCAAGTGCAGTCTCAAGTATTACCCCTATAAGGGTTTACCATGAAAATGTTAGCTGAAAATTATTTCAATACAGCCAATCAACTAAAAGATTCTGGACAACTTTATACAGCGATGGTTGCTTATCAAAAAGTTTTAACTATTAAACCAGACTATGTTGAAGCTTACAAGAAGTTAGCTGAAGTATATTTGCTACAAGGTAATTTTGATGCAGCGATTTCCACTTGCAAAGAAGCAGTTAAAATTCAACCAGATTTTGCTTCTGCTTATTTGACTTTAGGGAATATTTTTCAAAGTCAAAATTTATTTGAACAGGCAATTAATACTTACGAGCGGGCGTTAAATATTCAACCAGATTTTGCACAAGTTTATGCTAATCTTGGCAGTGTTTATTATAAACAAAGACAGTTTAATTTAGCTATTTTCAATTATCAAAAAGCTTTAGAGATTAATCCAAAGTTGGCATCTGTGCAGTTGATGTTAGGAAATGTATTTGCTCATATAGGGGAATTTGATCGGGCAGTTTATTGTTATCAAAAGTTGCAGCAACTTAAACCAGAAGAGCCTAAAGCTTATTTCAAGTTAGCAGAGGTATTTGCTCTATATACAAATCTTGAACCAGCTTTTGATTATTATCAAAAATCTTTATCTATTAAACCAAATTATCGAGAGGCTTTTAGTGATTTATATAAGTTGCTAAAGCCTGAGACTACTGAGCAAGAATTGGATATTTTATTCGCAGATTGGCAAGATTTTGCATTGGTAAATAATCATAATATAGAGAGATATCTTGATTCAGTAATTCAGGTTGAAGAAGGAAGAAGGAAGAAGGAAGAGGGAAGAAGGAAGAGGGAAGAAGGAAGAGGGAAGAAGGAAGAGGGAAGAAGGAAAAAGTGGATGTGGAATCAAACCCCAAACAATTATAAATACTCTGTAGAGGACGGGGGATTAAACTCAAAAGAAAAAGATAAATCAAGTCAATATCTAGAACAGGAAAAATTCACAGCAGAGCAAAATCGAGAAATTATTGAGTCTGATGAAGACTATGAAATTCAAGCTACTACTTTTAATCTAATTCCAGAGCAAACATTTGAAGCTTTAGAGAAAAATACTGATAATTTATACAGTCTAAATCAAGGAGAAAAAAATCAGGAACACCTCAGTCAAGGTAAGACCTTTGAAAACCAAGAATTAGAAACAGAAACATATCTAGATTCAGTAATTCAGCATCAATCAAGTCAATATCTAGAACAGGAAAAATTCACAGCAGAGCAAAATCGAGAAATTATTGAGTCTGATGAAGACCATGAAATTAAAACGGCTAATTTAAATCTAATTCCAGAGCAAACATTTGAAGCTTTAGAGAAAAATACTGATAATTTATCTAGTCTAAACCAAGGAGAAAAACATCAGGAAAACCTCAGTCAAGGTAAGACCTTTGAAAACCAAGAATTAGAAACAGAAAAATATCTAGATTCAGTAATTCAGCATCAATCAAGTCAATATCTAGAACAGGAAAAATTCACAGTAGAGCAAAATCGAGAAATTATTGAATCTGATGAAGGCCATGAAATTCAAGCTACTACTTTCAATCTAATTCCAGAGCAAAAATTTGAGAGGAGCGAGAATAATACCGAGAATTTGCACGGTCTAAATCAAGTAAAGAAAAATCAGGAAAACCTCAGTCAAGGTGAAACCTTTGAAAACCAAGAATTAGAAACAGAAACATATCTAGATTCAGTAATTCAGCATCAATCAAGTCAATATCTAGAACAGGAAAAATTCACAGCAGAACAAAATAGAGAAATTATTGAATCTGATGAAGGCCATGAAATTCAAGCTACTACTTTCAATCTAATTCCAGAGCAAAAATTTGAGAGGAGCGAGAATAATACCGAGAATTTGCACGGTCTAAATCAAGTAAAGAAAAATCAGGAAAACCTCAGTCAAGGTAAAACCTTTGAAAACCAAGAATTAGAAACAGAAAAATATCTATATTCAGTAATTCAGCATCAATCAAGTCAATATCTAGAACAGGAAAAATTCACAGTAGAGCAAAATCGAGAAATTATTGAGTCTGATGAAGACTATGAAATTCAAGCTACTACTTTTAATCTAATTCCAGAGCAAACATTTGAAGCTTTAGAGAAAAATACTGATAATTTATCCAGTCTAAATCAAGGAGAAAAAAATCAGGAACACCTCAGTCAAGGTAAGACCTTTGAAAACCAAGAATTAGAAACAGAAACATATCTAGATTCAGTAATTCAGCATCAATCAAGTCAATATCTAGAACAGGAAAAATTCACAGCAGAGCAAAATCGAGAAATTATTGAGTCTGATGAAGACCATGAAATTAAAACGGCTAATTTAAATCTAATTCCAGAGCAAACATTTGAAGCTTTAGAGAAAAATACTGATAATTTATCTAGTCTAAACCAAGGAGAAAAAAATCAGGAAAACCTCAGTCAAGGTAAGACCTTTGAAAACCAAGAATTAGAAACAGAAAAATATCTATATTCAGTAATTCAGCATCAATCAAGTCAATATCTAGAACAGGAAAAATTCACAGTAGGGCAAAATCGAGAAATTATTGAGTCTGATGAGGAAAATGGAATTAAAACTGCTAATTTAAATCTAATTCCAGAGCAAAAATTTGAGAGGAGCGAGAATAATACCGAGAATTTGCCCGGTCTAAGTCAAGTCAATAAAAATCAAGATAAATTTATTCAAGGTAAAACCTTTGAAAACCAAGAATTAGAAACAGAAAAATATCTAGATTCAGTAATTCAGCATCAATCAAGTCAATATCTAGAACAGGAAAAATTCACAGCAGAGCAAAATCGAGAAATTATTGAGTCTGATGAGGAAAATGGAATTAAAACTGCTAATTTAAATCTAATTCCAGAGCAAAAATTTGAGAGGAGCGAGAATAATACCGAGAATTTGCCCGGTCTAAGTCAAGTCAATAAAAATCAAGATAAATTTATTCAAGGTAAGACCTTTGAAAACCAAGAATTAGAAACAGAAAAATATCTAGATTCAGTAATTCAGCATCAATCAAGTCAATATCTAGAACAGGAAAAATTCACAGTAGAGCAAAATCGAGAAATTATTGAATCTGATGAAGGCCATGAAATTCAAGCTACTACTTTCAATCTAATTCCAGAGCAAAAATTTGAGAGGAGCGAGAATAATACCGAGAATTTGCCCGGTCTAAATCAAGTAAAGAAAAATCAGGAAAACCTCAGTAAAGGTAAAACCTTTGAAAACCAAGAATTAGAAACAGAAAAATATCTAGATTCAGTAATTCAGTATCAATCAAGTCAATATCTAGAACAGGAAAAATTCACAGCAGAACAAAATCGAGAAATTATTGAATCTGATGAAGACTATGAAATTCAAGCTACTACTTTTAATCTAATTCCAGAGCAAACATTTGAAGCTTTAGAGAAAAATACTGATAATTTATCTAGTCTAAATCAAGGAGAAAAAAATCAGGAAAATCTCAGTAAAGGTAAGACCTTTGAAAACCAAGAATTAGAAACAGAATTTCCCAAAAAACTCTTAAAATATCCCGCAGCAGAAACTTATAGAAATCAAGCCGATATTGCTCTCGGACAAGGAAATTTAGCAGTAGCGATCGCTCGCTGTAAAGAAGCTTTAAAAATTCAACCGGATTATGCTCCATGTTATGTTACTTTAGGAAATGCTTTTTATAGACAAAATAATTTAGCAGCAGCTTTGTCTGCTTATAATCGAGCATTAGAAATTGAGCCGGAAGTTGCAGAAGTTTATGGAAATGTGGGTAGTGTCTATTTGCAGTTAGGTCAATATAAACAAGCATTGTTTTATTATCAAAAGGCTGTTTATTTAAAACCTGGTTTGGCTGGTGTTTATTGGAATATTGGTAAACTATTTCAATATTTAGGAAAGGTTGATGAAGCTCTGGAATATTGGGAAAAAGCATTAGAAATTCAACCAGATATAGTAGAGGCAGATTTTCACTTTAAATTAGGCAATACCCTAGTTAAAATGAGTAGAATTAACGACGCAGTTAGAAGTTATCAAAGAGCTATTAATCTCAAACCAGATTATACCGAAGCTTATAGTAATCTAGCTAATATTTTAGGTAAACAAGGAGATAGAGAAGCAGTAATAAAATATTATCAGAAAGCATTAAGTATTAATCCAGAACTGAAACACTTACATGAAAAAATAGCTAATAATTTATTGCTGAAAGGAGACTATGACCAGGCAATATTTCATTATCAGGAAGCAATCAAATATAATTCTAACTCCTATGATGCTTATGCCAATTTAGGAACAGCACTTTCCAATAAAGGATTATTAGAATCAGCACTAGAAAAATATCATAAAGCATTAGAACTTAAACCAAACTGGGCAGAAGTATATTCTCGCATCGGACATATTATTAAACAAGAAAAAATGGAAGAAGCGATCGCTTTATTTGAAAAAGCTATCGAAGTTAAACCACAATTTGTGGAAGCTCATCAACAATTATGCGATTTACTCAGTCATACAACTAAACTTGCCCATGCTAGAAAAGCAGCCGATAATTTTTGTAATTCTTGTGGAGAAATAGCTCCTATTCTTTCAGGAACTGCCTTTTTATTTGCCTATTTTCAATCTGGAGTAAGTGGTATGGCAAACTCCAAACTTTCAGAAGTAGAAAAAAATTGTTATCAAAGCTGTGAAACCTTCAGCGAACTAGAAATAAAACTACTCTATGAAATTTTCTTATTTGCCGTACCTCACCTCCGGGATAACTTAGAAGGAAATTCTAAATTTTACAAATTAATAGCCAAACAATATTATCAAAATAGAGTCAAAAACTATCAAACTCCAAAAACTCATATTTCTACTTCCCAACCTCTAAAAATAGGATTCCTTTCCAAACATTTTCGTCGTCATTCAGTAGGTTGGTGTAGCGAAGCCTTAATTCGAGAATTATCTCAAATTACACCTTACATTCATCTATATATTACAGGTCCGTTGAAGCGAGATGATATTACTCAAAAATTTGAACAAATGTCTGTCAAAACCTATTGGCCGAAAAAGTATCCTAATGGGTTTCCATCCTATGAAGAAATTGTCGAACAAATATTAGAAGACAAGTTAGATGTAGTAGTAGATTTAGATTCAATGACATTACCTGTAAATGTACATATTATCCATGAAAAACCTGCGCCAGTCTGTGTTTCTTGGCTAGGTTTTGATGCACCTTATATTTCTGAAAATAATTATTTTTTATGTGACTGGTATACCCACCCTGAAGGAAGAGAAAAATATTATTTAGAAAAGTTAGTTAGATTACCAGAAACATCTGTAGCTGTGGGTGGGTTTGATAGTCATTTGGTTGATAGAAATACTGCTAGAAATAGTATCGGTATTGACTCAGATAAAATGGTTTATTTGTGTATAGCACCGGGGCGAAAAACTAACCCAGAAATGGTACGCGCTCAATTAAAAATTTTGCAACATACACCAGAAAGTATATTAATTCGTAAAGGTCAAGGAGACGTAGATGTAATTTATCAAACTTATCGTCAAGAATCTGAAAATTTAGGGGTAGACTTTAATCGAATTATCTTTTTAGGGCAAACTCAAACAGAAGAAGAACATCGAGCAATTTATCAGATAGCAGATGTTTTATTAGATTCTTATCCCTACAATGGAGGTACTCATAATTTGGAAGCTTTATGGGCAAATTTACCAATAATAACTAGAGCTGGCGAACAATATTTATCTCGGATGGGTTACTCATTTTTGCAGAATGTAAATTTGGATATAGGAGTAGCTTGGAGTTGGGAAGAATATACAGAATGGGGAATTAAATTAGGTAAAGATTTAGGTTTAAGAAATTCGGTGCGGGAGCATTTACAAAATTCAAAAAATCCAGATAATTTAGCGCCTTTATGGAATCCTAAAAAATTGGCAAAACAGATGTATCAGATATTTGTTGAACTTTTGGTGTAAGCATTCAGCAGTCAGCTATCAGCTATCAGCTATGAGTTATTAATTCATTATCTTGATTCATTATCTTGGAAGAAGAAATTAGTATTCAAGGAGAATGAAAAATTATGTTTGCGCAGTATTCCGTAGGAAATGAAATAGTACTTGCTAACCTTGGTCATTGCTTAATTATTTCTTTCAAATGCTGATAGCTGAATGCTTACCTTTTGGTTTCGTCGGATAGATTTTTGAAAAAATAGTAATGGTAGAAGTAATACCATTTCTCAAAAACTTTTCTACATTTTGTTGAGCAGGGGACCCACCCTCGCCCTAACCCTCCCAGGAGGGGAAGTAGGGAGTGGGGGAGTAGGGGAGTAGGGGAGAAGTAAGAATAATTAACATTAACTAGGCTATTATTAGCAAAAAGGTGATTCTACCTGTTTTGATTAATTAATAACTGAAGTATTGCCCAAGTATAGCGTTACTTTTAGGAATTGCTATATAAGAAGGAAGAAGAAAGAAGGAAGAAGGCTTTAGTTATCTAGGATAGAAGAGGTAAATATTGTTCTTAAAATATGTGAGCATTCAGCTCTTCCTGCGGAATGCGCTTGCATTCAGCTTTTTAATGAATGAAGCAAACACTTGCTTAACTTCTACTACATTTTTAAAAAAAGAATTGAAGCACAAGAACAACTAGCTTAAATTGTCCACTAAAGGTAATAAAGCTGTTTGCGCAGCATGACCTAGGAATAGCTGATAGCTGACCGCTGTTTGCGCAGCATTCCGCAGGAAATGCTTACTAAAATATTTCATAAATCATTCCCGATCGCTATATTTCAATAAAAATAAATTAAATTATGAATCAACCGTTATTTCCCAGACAGTTAGAATTATTTTCTGTTGACAAATCAGAAAATTACAATTATCGAACACCTACTTTTTCTGATAATTTATCCCTTCCCATTCATAGATGGTTTCGTTATTCAGCAGGATTCTCTGCAAATTGGGTAAAAGAATTAATCCAAATAGAAAAAGTGAAAGGTAGACAAAAAATTATCGACCCATTTGTAGGTTCTGGAACTACACTTTTAGCTGCCGAACTTTGTAACGTTGAAGCAATTGGAATTGAAGCTCATCCTTTTGTTACCCGTATTGCTCAAGCTAAACTTTATTGGAGAGAAAATTATCAAGATTTTAGAAGTTATGCAATGGAGATTTTGGCAAATGCTAAAATTATTTACCAAAAAGAAAATATCAAAAATTTTGACGATTATCCAAGTTTAATTCATAAATGCTTTCCTCCTCTAATTTTATCCAAGTTAGATAGTTTGTTAAAAGCATGGAAAAATACTGAAGATAATAGCTATTTTTCTCAACTTTCATGGTTAGCACTAAATGCAATTTTAAGAGAATGTTCTCCTGTGGGAACTGCTCAGTGGCAATATGTTTTACCTAAAAAAAATAAAGCTAAAATCGTTGACCCTTACGAAGCATTTTTAGCTAAGATTTACTTGATGAGTAGCGACATGGCTAAACAACAGCAATATCAATTAAATAAGAGAGCAATATTATATTGTGAAGATGCTAGAAAATGTAATTCAGTTAATAGTAAATGGGCAGATTTAGTCATCACTTCACCTCCCTATGCTAATAACTATGATTATGCAGATGCTACTAGACTAGAAATGAGTTTTTTTGGGGAAATTAATAATTGGGGAGATTTACAAACTGCTGTTCGTCAATATCTAATTCATTCTTGTACTCAGCATATTTCTGGCTTAAATAAAGAGATTGATAATATCCTTGCTCAACATAAACTTTTGCCAATTTATCAAGAAATTACTGAGACTTGTAAGTTATTAGCTAATGAAAGAAAAAATCATGGAGGTAAGAAACCATATCATACTATGATTGCTGCTTATTTCAGTGATATGGCTGAAGTTTGGATAGCTTTGCGACGGCTAACTCAGGAAGGTTGTCTAGTTTGTTTTATAATAGGAAATTCTGCCCCTTATG
Source organism: Okeania sp. KiyG1 (assembly GCF_014132355.1). Taxonomy (GTDB): domain Bacteria; phylum Cyanobacteriota; class Cyanobacteriia; order Cyanobacteriales; family Microcoleaceae; genus Okeania. The sequence continues at coordinate 4,299 of NZ_BLZO01000028.1, read as the reverse complement.
GTATATATGTTCCAGTGGATAAATGGTTGGGTAAACTAGCTATTTCCGCTGGATTTAAGTCTTATAAATTTGAAAAAATTAGAGATAGAAATGTGAAATGGAAAACCGTAAACATAGGGTTCCACTTCACGAAGGAATTCTTTGGGTTGAGGGATAATATGGCTAAGTCTCCATCATATCAATTTGGACAAATTATTGGTGATGTTTTAGAAATATCTATTGAATCTCTATTGGAAAATTTTGTTAGAGAACATAATCTTTATTTAGATAAAAAGGGTTCTCGATTGGCAAGAAAAGGAAAAAAAGTTAGTTGGATAGACTTATACGGAAATCAGCATGATTTAGATTTTGTGTTAGAAAATGGAGGCAGCGATACACAGATAGGAACACCAGTGGCATTTATAGAAACTGCTTGGCGTCGCTACACAAAGCATTCTAGAAACAAAGCACAAGAAATTCAGGGAGCTATTCTACCACTGGTTGCTACTCATCAAAATGCTGCTCCATTTATTGGAGTAATTTTAGCTGGATGTTTTACTGAAAATTCTTTAAATCAGTTAAATTCCCTTGGGTTTACTATAGCTTACTTCCCTTATAACACCATTATTCAAGCATTTGAATTTGTTGGTATTAATGCCTACTTTGATGAGAAAACTCCTGATGCTGAGTTTGCTGAAAAAGTTAGTAGTTGTCAAACTTTGTCTAGAGAAAATTATACGAATATTGCTAATAAGTTGGTTGAGTTAAATTCAGATGTAGTTGCAAAATTTATCAACCAACTTAGGCACTATGTTACTAGAAAAATTACTTCTATTAAAGTTTTGCCACTACATGGAAATATGTTTGAGTACAATTCAGTAAAAGATGCTATTGAATTTATAGAAAGATATCAAGGCGACTCAGGTTTACAACCATTAGTAAAATACGAAATTCAGGTTAATTACAATACAGGCGATCAGATTAAAGGACAATTTACAGATAAGCAAAACGCCATTAAATTTCTACGCACTTATCAACTTCCTGACTTACGACCTATTATTGATTAAATTCAATAGAATGAAGAGCGCTATAACTAAAACGTCTTAGTTATCAGATTTTAGATCGAGCTTTGAGCGATCGCCTCCTGAGCAAACTATATATTTGGACTTAACTACAACGTGCAACATTTAACCTACTCAAATCAGTCAAATCAACTAATCAGAGCATAGTATAGCATCACCTTTAACAGTGAAGGCAGTTGCCTGCAAAGCACGAATCATAATGTTTCGTGCGCCATTTATATCTCTAGGAATTACGGCCTTACATTCAGGACACCTGAAAACTTTTGCGCCTCCAAGTAAGTAATGAACATGACCACAATTACTACAAGTTTTTGAAGTATAGGATTCATTACAACGAACAACAATTACTCCTTTGCGATTTGATGCTTGAATCAAATGTTGTGCAAATTTGTAATGACTCCACGAGAGCATATTTCTGACCGACTTACGATTAATTTTTCTAGCTTGTTTTAGCACCATATTTGATGTTTCAAAAGTAGGTAGAAATATTAATTTATAGCTATTGACAAGCAATGATGTAGTTTTATTATGCAAATCCTTAACTATTGCTTGAATCTTAGCTCTCATTCGGTCGGCAGCTTTTCTCATTTTGTATCTTTGACGTTTTGACGAGGACGACATTCTACTGATTAAATTGTCAAGGTGCGAACACAATCTATTAATACGTCCGATATCTCCCTTGCCAATTTCTAAAATATTTTCTCCATCAAAACCAGTTAAAAATGTTCTATTTCCTGGGTCTAAAGCAATTACTCTATTACTGCCAGTAGGTAATATTTCCACAAATTGAGGAAAACAAGCAAACCATTTACCACGCTGATAAACTAACTCTGTACCATATATGGATTCAAGTGGTATTGGTTCAGCAGCTTTAAAACTTAAACCTTTAGTTTTTCTGGGATACCAAGTACCATGTTTATAGTTGCCTACTTTAAATTGAATAGTTTGAGACTTAGCACGACAAGATTTAAACTTAGCTTCCCCACCATTTTTTCTGGCTTGTCTATAAGCGTCAAATGCCTCCTCACAAGCTTCCTGTTTTTGATGTCCTGGTAACTCAAAGACCCAATCAGGAAACTTATCATTAGCACGACACACTTTCTGTAAATCACCTTTAAATCCTGCTTTCAATTGTTCTAACGCCCAATTGTAAACCCTGCGATATGCTGCTAACCATTGTTTCCACAATTTATGTAAATCCCGCTCAGGATATACCCTGATTTTCTTGACACTGTTGGGCGAAATCTTGTTCGACTTTTTGGTGTGAGCATGGCGGGATGTCTTCTTGTAAGGCTTGTTGGACTTGCTTTTTGTATTTTCTGAGTCCGTAAAGCCTTGCACTGAAGCAATGGACGATGGACAACATATCTTGAACGAGTTCCTGTTCTTTTGAGAGCTTGTTTTCATGGAGAACCAAGAGTTCACACTCATGCTTTTCGCATAGCCATTTAACCAGTTCAAATCCTCAGCTAACAAATCTGTCTGGGTAGGCCACCACAAGCTTGTAGATATGGCCTGTGAGAACTCTGTCCAAAATGGAGAGGAATTTTTTCCTCCTAAAATTGAGTTCCGATCCAAACTCTGATATATGTTCTGCTGTTGGAAAGTTTGAGTGCCAAAATTCAATTTGTCTGTCAAGATCATCTCGTTGGGAATGAATCGAGACCCCTGCATAGAGAACAATTCTAACTGTACTGGTGAGAGGAGTAATAATTAACGACAACAGGCGATTCCTTCACTGACTATTACTTTAACTCAAACGTCTTAGTTAAATTTTGATTACAGCTAATTAAGTAGCGTTAGTAAATAGTAATTGATTTACAGTTTAGTTCTGTAGGCATCTTGCCCGCTAGTAGTTTACCTGACTAAGATAAAATTAGCTATGACTCAATATTATTGCTTTATTATTACTTTTCAAAATTCAACTTACTGCTAACTTTTCACAACTCTCCTAAAAGACGAACATACTCTTTAGCAGTCTCTTTCCAAGTCCAATGAGAAAAGCGTTGATCTATTTCTTCAGCAGATAACTTATTCCGAGGATTAAGAATAAATTTTTCCATACAATTTGCTAAAGCATCCACATCACCAACCGGGAAAAAATCTACCATATCCCCACAATTATAAAGCTCTACCTGCTCTCGAAAAACTTCTAAATCTGACACAATAGCAGGTATTCCTCTAACAACTGACTCTGATAAAGCTAAACCAAAACCTTCATACTTAGAAGGAAAAACTACACAGGAACATTTCCGATACCATTTTTCTACCTCTTCATCGGAACAATATCCTAACCCCTCAAAATATTCCTGCATTATATTCTGATTATTCTGAGATATTTCCTGACATTGATTCAAATAATCAATATACTCTTGACTATTAGCTTGCTGAGATAAACTAATCTTTCCAGCAATCAAATTATCTGTTTCTTTACCAATCAAAACTATTTTAAACTTCAGATTTTTTGAGCAAGTTTAATACCAGCTTTTAGCAAAGTTAAGTGGTCTTTATAAACACCAAAAGAAGAAGGCAAATAAAATATTGGTAATTCATCATTAGATTCATGGGAATTTTCTGCTAAATCCAATAATCTTTGTGAAGCATTTGACTTAGTTGGAAAACCTGATATTGGTACAGCTTTTATTTTGCCACTAAATTCAGGAAAAACCGAGAGAATATCCTTTCGTGTTTTTTCAGAAATAGTAAAAACAATATTGACCTTTTTCAACCATTCCAATAAACTTAAATCGTATTCATTAACATAAGATTCTGGATAAGTTAGTGGTGAAAATCTCCAGAACATATCATGGGTGATAATCGTTAAAGGAATATCAAGATTGGGTGGATTTAATCTATTAGCCAGAAAGTACAAACAATGAGTAGCTTGATAACGACTAGCTAAATATTTGATACTAAACTCAGTCTGATATTTACGACGGAGACGCTTAAAAAATTTTTAACTTTTTGTGCCTTAACATTAGCTGACAAAGACGAAAACTTATTAATTAAAGAAAGTATTCGAGATTGTAATGATTTAGGAGGTAATATAAATGATTCGTATTTAATTATTGGAGATTGAGGCAACTTTTCTTGAAAATGAGGAATATCTTTTTTTGCAAAATTAATATTATTTCCTCTACTTCGTCAATTTCAATCCATTCCTCTATTGTTCCACAAATTACCCGTTCTATTCCACCTTGACGATAAAATTCTATAGGAAGTATAAGTTTCATAGTTG
>NZ_BLZO01000027.1 GCF_014132355.1 Okeania sp. KiyG1 | reverse complement strand
GAATTGTAAGAATGATTTTTCTGCCCAAGTCTTGCCTAAAATACTAGCTTTTTGAGCATAAAGAGCTGAAAAATTTGCACTTTTTAAAGGCTCCAAAAAGGCTTTAGTCTTTATATGTCAATGCTTTTATATTTAATCAGCAAGCCCTATTTATAAGTATTGTAAATCGGTAACTTCCAATTTGGGATTGATTTCTAGTCTTGAGCTACTAGCAAATTAAAAGACTAGATTTAATCCCCAACCTGTATATTGCAATATTAATTAGTAGAGGCGTTCAATACAATGTCTCCACCATTATAGATAAAAACTCATTTGTCAACATAAAATGCTATATCTAATTTAGCACTATAGTTTAAATACACTATATATGGTATTTGGACTAAATTTCTACCCTCGAAAACTAAAGTATTTTTATAACTATACCCAATTATTTATATAGTAGCAAAATATCCTAATAATGCTAGACCAAATTAATAATTTCTTATTAACTTTTAACCCCCATTACTTCAGATACCTCATTATCTATACCATTTGATTACCTTAATAATTTCAATTTTTGTTGTACTTTTAATTACACCAATTATCCGCAAAATTGGTTTAAAAATTGGACTTGTAGATAGTCCAGGCGGTCGAAAAATTCATAAACAGCCTATGGTACGTTTGGGAGGAGTTTCTATTTTTATTGGTAGCTTAATTGCTCTTTTATTTGTTTGGTGGTTAGGAGGATTTATAGATGCTAATGGTAATATTTTACCTCCAGAAAAAGAGTTTGAAATCTGGGGTGTAACAATTGGTGGTTTGGCTTTTTTCCTAATTGGTTTAGCAGATGATTTGTTTGGTTTATCTCCCTTATTTCGGTTATTCATGCAAACTATTGCTGCTAGTATGGCTTGGATAGTAGGCGTACAAATTGAATTTCTGACAATTCCTTTTTATGGGCTAGTACATATTAATATTCTGAGCTGGCCTGTAACTATTATCTGGTTAGTGGGGATGGCAAATGCAATTAATTGGATTGATGGTGTAGATGGGTTGGCTGCTGGTGTTTCTGGTATTGCAGCTTTTGTGATGTTAATTGTAAGTATATTTATGGATCAACCGGCAGCAGCTTTAATTGCGGCAGCTTTAGCTGGTGGAACATTAGGTTTTCTTCGTTATAATTTTAATCCAGCTCAAATATTTATGGGGGATGGAGGAGCTTATTATGTAGGATTTACTTTAGCAGGAGTAGGAGTAATAGGTTTAGTAAAAACTACTGTAGTTACTTCTGTTCTTTTGCCATATCTAATATTAGCAGTGCCAATTATTGATATGTCTGCTGTAATTTTAGACCGTTTACGAAATGGTAAATCTCCTTTTATTGCAGATAAACGCCATCTCCATCATCGTTTATTAGATGCTGGTTTATCTCAAAGATTGACAGTTTTTTTTATCTATTCATTAACACTTTGGGTAGGAAGTTTAGCTATGGCTTTTTCTGGTATTCCTAGTGGTGCAATTTATGCTTTTAGTGCTACAGGTTTACTTATTTATACCAGTTGGAAAGTTTGGAAACACAAACAAGCTTAAGGTAAGCATTTCCTGCGGACTGCTGCGCAAACAGCCGTCAGCTAGCCTCCTGTGGTCGGAACTGCGGACTTCAGCTAGCCTCCTGTGGTCGGAACTGCGGACTTCAGCTATTGCTTTTAGTGAGTGATGAAAGTAATATTTAATTGAGCTAGAAAAATCTTGCTATAAAAGTCAGCTCCAAAGTCTATAATTCATTTAGACCTCGTCCTTAAGCACAGGGTCTTATTGCTGATAGCTGATGGCTAATAGCTGAATGCTTACAGCTTAAGTATTTTATTGACATCTTAATAGCGCAATTAATTTAACTAGCTATCAGCATTTTCCGTACCGGAATACTCTGCAAACAGCATTTCCATCAGGAAACGCTTTTTAAGTAGACAAGTAGACTACAAATTTTTTTTAGGTTAGGGAGTAGGGAGCAGGAAGTAGGCAGTAGAAGAGTGCTTTTACCACTGTAGTCTATCTATTGGAAAACCGCTATAAATCCGGTATAAAGTCACGGAAATACTCACACCTGATTTTAAATTTTCCTCTTTCGTCGAATTAGCTTACCGAATAATTAGGGTTTGCTGAAAAAGTCTTATGGGTAAGGGTAGGAGACAACCCACCCCTGCCCCTCCCAGGAGGAGACAGGAGACAACCCACCCCTCGCCCCTCCCCTACCAACCCACCCCTAACCTCTCCCAGGAGGGGAGGGGAAGACAGGAGAAACGGGTCGGGAGCGAGGAGGTAGGAGCGGGCGTTTTGTCCGTTGATTTTTCTGTCCGAAGGTTTGCCTTTTATGCGTGCCTTTTTGAGGGTTTTAGACTACTCCCAGCGCACAAATTGGGCATTCAAGAAGGCTAAAACCTTTACTTTTCAATGGTTTTAGAATTAATCAGCAAGCCCTAATTAATAATTAAATAATTCAGGTTTAAAGCCTCCCCTTTTAAGGGAAAAAAAGGAGAAAAAAAATCCTTTGAATCAATCCTCTTCTTTTCAAGGAGAGGTAATTATTAATTTTAATAATTACAGGACTTACGCAGACACTATACATATAGTGAGGGCGAATACCATTCGCCTCTACAGATGGTGTTTTAAATGTCAATTTGCGTAAGTCCTGAATTAATAATTAATTGTTGAATATTATACCGATTTGATAAATGTTTACTACAAATACCTAGGGTATTTTTTAGGAGTCAGAATGAATAGCTTCGATGCTATTTATTGGTTCGTAACTTATCTTATTAGTCAAAGGGACATCTCCTTTAACGAAGTCAGAAGTCAGAAGTTATTTTTGTAACGGGGATTTGAGCAACTCTCCAAAAATATTTCGCCTTAAAAGGCGGGGCTGCGCGACCCAATTATTTTGATAAAGTATTTTTATCCCCCTTATTATTTGTAACATTCTTTTTTTTAATTGCTCTAAGACCGATCGCTAAATAAAACCTGAAAGTAAGTAGTCAAGCAAAATTAATTGTATCTTTAGATGGTCAACTTAAATAGGTAAGAAAAATTACTTTTAGATTGACATTTTGTGCATAAAAGTATAACAGAATGAAGCAGGAAGAAGAAAGAAGGAAAAATCTGGCGTTATCTGAATTTTAAGTTTTGGATATTTCCTAAACTTTCCTGCGACTGCTATACATTTTCTTCCCTATTCTCTATTCCTTGTTCTCTAAATTAAAATATATTTTTCACAACTGAAATAGGATGGCTGTAACTTTAGTTTGTGGTAATTAATTAATTTGAAAAATGCGATAAAATTAAACATCAAATTAGGTTAGGACGACTATTTGATATGATTGCAGAAATAATATGTGTTGGCACAGAATTGTTATTAGGAGATATCCTGAATAGCAACGCTCAATATTTAGCACAAGAATTAGCAACTTTAGGAATAGCTCATTACTATCAAACCGTAGTAGGAGATAATCCAGAAAGAATTAAACAAGTATTAGCGATCGCTACCCAACGCTCCCAAATTTTAATTTTCACAGGAGGTTTAGGCCCGACTCCAGACGATCTAACTGTGGCCACCATCGCGGACTATTTTAATACTCCACTGATAGAAAGACCCGAAATAATAGAAGATATTGCCAAAAAATTTGCCCATCGGGGTCGCACCATGACTGCCAGCAACCGGAAACAAGCCTTAATTCCTGAGGGCGCAAGTATTTTGCCTAATCCTATTGGTAGTGCTCCGGGAATTATTTGGCAAGCAATGCCGAATGTCACAATAATGACCTTTCCTGGAGTTCCCACCGAAATGAAATTAATGTGGCAAGAAACTGCTGTACCTTATATGCAAAATCAGGGTTGGTGTGGTGAAACTATCTATAGTCGGACATTAAAATTTTGGGGCATTGCAGAGTCAGCTTTGGCAGAAAAAGTAGCCCCATTGTTGGAAATGAAAAATCCTACTGTTGCCCCCTATGCTAATTTTGGAGAGGTAAAATTACGAATTTCTGCTCGTGCTAAGTCTCAAGAATTAGCAGATGAATTAATTTTGCCTGTAGAACAAAAAATACGAGATATTGCAGGAGTTGACTGTTATGGCATTAATGATGACTCTATAGCTTCTGTAGTAGGAAAATTATTGTTAGATGCAGGGGAAACTTTAACTGTGGCCGAATCTTGTACTGGTGGAGGTTTAGGTAGTATGTTGACTTCTACTCCAGGTAGTTCGCAATATTTTTATGGTGGAGTTATAGCTTATGAAAATATTGTAAAAATTTCTTTGTTAGATGTTAGTCAGGAAGATTTAGCTACAGAAGGTGCTGTGAGTCATGCAGTAGCAAAACAAATGGCAACTGGGGTGGTGAAAAAGTTAGGAAGTAACTGGGGAATTAGTATTACAGGTATTGCTGGGCCTGGAGGTGGAACAGAATCTAAGCCAGTAGGTTTAGTTTATATTGGCATTGCCAAAATAACTGGTGAGGTCGAAAGTTTTGAACACCGCTTTGGTGCTTTACGCAGTAGAGATTGGATTAGAAGAGTGAGTTCCTGTACAGCTCTCGATCTGTTGAGAAGAAAATTATATTTATCTGTAGGAAAAACACAATCATAAAAGACTTGATTATAATAACAATAATAAATCAACTTATGGACAAAAGTCCATACTTTTTAAGACAACTTAACTAATCTTTGCTGAATGGCCATTTAAACCTTAAAGCAAAGATAGTGTTAATATAAGAGTAAAGATAAACAAATAAAAGCCACGATGACTATTTGTTTTATTGTGGCCAAGTTGTTAAAATCTTTCAAAACTTTTGTATGAAAAGGGAAGCGGCAGAACCCGCCCCGCTTACCCCTCACTATAAAAGGTGAGAGTATTCAGCGGGAATAAAATATTGATGGATTTCATTGACAAGGTAATAGAAAAATTAAAGGAATGGACTCGCAAGCTGGTTGATTCTTTATTAGGTCCAGAACCAGAACCAGAACCAGAACTCATTCCTATTCCAGTCAACGACCGCTCTCGTCGCTGATAATTCTATCATTCAACGTTTAAATTATTTGTTTAGCATTTTAGTTTTACATGGGCCAAACTTAAATCTCCTGGGTCTGCGAGAACCAGGAATATATGGCTCTGAAACTTTAGATAATATAAATGGACTGTTAGAGCAAGAGGCGGAAGCCCTGGGAATAAAAATCTCTGTATTACAGTCCAATCATGAAGGTGTCTTGGTGGATGCAATTCACTCAGCTAGTGAGCAACACCAAGGCATAGTTATTAATGCTGGGGCGTATACTCATACAAGTATTGCCATTAGGGATGCTATTTCTGGGGTGAATATTCCCACGGTGGAAGTACATCTCAGTAATATTTATCGTCGAGAACAATTTCGACATCATTCTTTTATAGCACCAGTAGCTGTAGGTCAGATTAGTGGCTTTGGTTCAGAAAGCTATATTTTAGGGCTAAAAGCAATAGTTAATTATCTTCAAAAAAGTATCCGTTAAATAATTTTCCAAATCTAAACATGGCTGGAAATTTTATATTTGAAAAAATATATAGCAGAAGAAAGAAGGAGGAAGAAGGAAAAATCTTGCTTTGTCTGAGCTTTAAGCTTTCTATCTGTCCTAACCTTTCCTTCGACTGCTATATTAATTAAATTAATAATAGTTAGTAAATAGCGTAAACTTTAATGAATTATTAAAGTAATAACTATGTAGTGCTTGCTGATTAACTATCAAAGCATTGACATATAAAGGTTTCAGCCTTATTAGGTTTAAAAAAAAGTGCCAGCTTTTCGGTGGCAAGAGCGGCATAAAGCTAGTATTTTGGGATGATTATGGCAGAAAAATCAAGGGACAATTTTTCCAACTACCTCCTGTATAATTCCCATTTCTCCTGAATTATGTTTGCGGAGTATGACTTAGGAAATTCGGAGTCCTACCCCTACCAAAAGACTTTATTCAGCAAACCCTATGTAGTTCAGATCATAGAACACTATAATTATTCAAAAAATTAGAAAAACAAATTTGTTGAAACTTTTATATAAAAAATTATATTTATTAAGTAATAACTATTATTAATAGTATCAGTATTAAGAGAGTATTTGTCAAACAAATATTAGACAACATAGGGTGAGAAGCGACCTCCCACATCAAGCAGAGCGTGGTAGTAAAACTAACCATCATTCCATACCATAAATTTTAAGCCTACTGTCACACGCCCTACTTAATCTTTTTTTTGACAAACAGTATCTAATGCCAGTCACAAGAATTATAGCGGTTTTCACAAAGGTAGACTACAAAACTTCTGCCTTCTGCCTTTAAGGCAAAAATTTTTGTATTCTATGAAACATGAAAACTGCTATAAATGATTCATATAAAAAACATTTATTTTGAGAATAAGTAGTAATATAAATCTTTACAGATGACATAATAAGATTTAATATAGTTAATTATAGATAGCGACCCTAAATAAGTTTTGAACAAATGTTAGTCTGAAAAAGTAGATATGAAACTTACAGGACTTTTGAGGAAGCGTGAGGTACAGTTTAATACTAATATCTATTCCCTATTCCCTAAACTCGTAAAACTCTGTACCTCATAAACTCCAAAATTTCTGTAAGTCTAACTTGATTAAATTTACCTCTACTGTTGATTACCTGTATAAAAAAATAAATTTATAAAAGAAATGAATAAATAATGGAGCATTCTCTATTAATCAAATTCCAAGGCGCTTTATTAGGAGCAGTTTTAGGTAATCATTTAGGTTATTACTTTGAGTATCAACAAATAGAGAAAGAACGAAAAAATTATAAAGATCGATAAATAAACATAAATTTTACCCGTTAGATTTAGAGAAACAAAGATTGCAAAAATGGGGAGAAATTACAGTTAATTGTGCAAATAGCTTAATTAGAAATCAGGAATTTAATCAAGAAGATTGGCAGAAAATTTATGGGGAATGGCAAGATAACTGGGCTAATAAAAAAGACCAAAGCAGCAAAACAAGTCAGGTAAAATATTATCAAAAAAAGCAGAAAAATTTGATAATAAATTGCCTGATATTAACTACCCCGATATTAACTACACGGATAAAGATGATGTATTTTATCCCACAGCTAGTAATGCAGTTATAGCAAGTTTGCCAGTAACCTTGTTTTATCACGAAGATAAATTAAAACTGGAACAAAAATTACAGCAATGGGGAAAAGTTTGGCAAAATTCCTCAGAGATCAATCCAAGTAACTTAGCAATTGGATATGTTATAGCCCAAGCTTTGACAGAACAACTATATCCCAAAACTATAATACCCAAAATTATCGACTATATTGGAGAAAAAGAACCATTAGTAGGGCAACTAAGAAAAGTAGAACAATTGATCGACCGGAGAGCAAATTTAGATACTGCAATAACTCAGTTATCAAAAAATGTTAAATCTTTTTCCAAACAGCAGATATTTTCTGAACAACAAGAAAACTCTATCTCTTGTCCTTTTTTCATACCTACTTGTTTAGCCTTATACTGTTTCCTCAGTACCCCGGAAGATATGAATTTAGCAATATTACGAGGTGCAAGAACAAAATGGCCAACTCAAATCTGTACTATAGTAGGTACTTTATCAGGAGCTTATAATAGTACTGCTGGAATTCCTGTAGAATGGCGAAAAAAAATGGGAGGAGAACTGTTGGGAATAAATGAAGCAGAAATTCTGAAGTTGGCCAAAAATCTTTGGGCCGTTTGGTGTGGAGTTTATGACCCAAACAATATGACACAAAATATAGTGCCAGCAGTTGCTGCCAGCAACGTAATTCGTCCTCGCCCACGCAAAGCTAGTGGATATTGAAAACTCTATGATGTGTAGACATCAAGAAATATGCATCTGACAGATTTAATTGGGAAATTATTGAAGCCTCAGAAAAAACAACAACTACCGAGTTGGTCAACTCTGGCAACTTCACCAATTTTAGTGGTGCTGACAATAGCATCTCTAACAGCTACTATAGGTCAACGTTACTACAGTCAGCCAAAGTTAGATGAGGGAACTGTTGCTCCTCAAACTATCCTGGCTCCGGAAAGTGCTACAGTTCCCGACAATAAAGTTACTGAAGAGCAGCGCAAGTCAGCTAGACTTGGTGATATCACTGTGTTGATGATTAATGAGTCAGTGAATCAAAAGGTTGATAAAGAATTAGCTGAAATACTGGCACTGGGTAATCAAATCAGAGAGATAGTTGTTAATTTCCCATTTGTGAATACAGGTATATTATCAACAGCTACTCAGCAACACCTGCGACAAATTTCCCAAGAAAAGTGGCTGGGTATTCAACAAATAGTAGAGGAAGAGTTAAAAGAAAGACCTCCTGGACCTCAACCAGGAATAACTGCTGATTCTATGTTAACTAAAGAGTCAATAGACTCTATAGAATTTGTCAGTAACAATAATAATTTGATAGACAATAATCAATTATTAAGTAAGGCATTAATCCTAGCAGAGTATCAAGAAAATAGTCAAAATTCTATAGTTATTAGTAGTAAAGATCGACAAGCAATTTCAGAGTTATTAACTTATCGCAAAAGAAGTTTTTTTCAAAACTATGAGAGAGTTTTGTATGAGGTATCACAAGCTCGTGATTTATACAAAGACGCAACAGAAGCTCTGGCTAAACAGCAAGAAATTGAGGGTTATGAGGTATACGATTCTACTTTACTAGAACTGTCTGAAACTGATTGGCAAAAAACTCAATTAGGTATTAAAAATGTAAAAGAGCGAATGCTGGCTCAAGGAATATCGCCAAATTTACCCAAACAGGAATGGGTGAAAGCATTGAAGGTTCAAGTAACTGGTGTAGTTCCTCTGGCGGCGGAGGATTTAGCAATTAATGTTTTGAAGGCTGCTTTGGAGGCTAATTTATCTCTAGATCCAGAAGGAACTAAGCAATCAGTGGAACTGGCAGCACAAGATATTGAAACAGTAACATACAAGGTCAGAAAGGATGAAGTCATTGTTAGGAAGGGGAAAAATATTAGCCGTAAGGCATTTGTGTTACTAGATCATTTTGGCTTAAGTCGCCGTACAGTGAATTGGCATGGTTTGGTGGTTTTTGTGGGGATTGTCAGTGGAGCTGTAGGTATAGTAGTTATAGTAGAAAGGCAATTTAAACCTTGTTTTAGGCGCAGAGATAATATACTTTTGTTGCTTTTGAGTTTGAGCGCACCATTGCTGATTAGCTTGAGAGTGCCATTGAGCAGTTTACCAGCTATTGGATTATTGGTAGGAACTTTCTATGGTTCAACTATGGGAGTAACAGTGGTGGGATTAATTTCTGTGATACTGCCTATTGGGATGGATGTTGATAAAATAGATTGGTTTGCTAGTGCTGCTGGTGGTATTGTTGGTAGTGTAATAGCGGAAAAGATGCGATCGCGTGAAGAACAAGCATTGTTAGGTTTTGGGGTAGGATTAACTCAAGGTACTGTTTATTTGTTGACAAATTTGATTGTTCGTGCAACACCAGGATTACTATGGTATGCGATCGCAGGTCCGGTGGGTTTGCAAACGGTAGCTGGTTTGGTTTGGAGTATTGTTGCTTTGGGTTTGAGTCCATATTTGGAGCATTTGTTTGATTTGATTACTCCAATTCGTTTGTCTGAATTGGCTAATCCTAACCGCCCTCTGTTGAAGCGTTTGGCATCGGAAGCACCTGGTACTTTTCAGCATACTCTGTTTGTGGCAAGTTTGGCAGAAGCGGCAGCACGGGCAATTGGTTGTAATGTGGAATTGGTGAGAACGGGTACTTTGTATCACGATATTGGTAAAATGCACGATCCATTGGGATTTATTGAAAATCAAATGGGTGGGCCGAACAAACATGATGAAATTAAAGACCCGTGGGTGAGTGTGGAAATTATCAGAAAGCACGTTACTGAAGGATTGGTAATGGCTCGTAGACACCGATTACCAAAGGCTATTACGGCGTTTATTCCTGAACATCAGGGTACAATGTTGATTGCTTATTTTTATTATCAAGCTAAACAAAGAGCTGAGAAGGGAGCAAAGGTAGTTAAGGAAGAGATGTTTCGCTATGCAGGACCAATTCCACAATCACGAGAAACTGCTATTGTGATGTTGGCAGATTCTTGTGAGGCAGCTTTGCGATCGCTTAAAGATGCGACTCATAAGGATGCTTTACAGATGGTGAAGAAAATTATGCGGGCACGGTGGCAGGATAATCAATTGGTTGATTCTGGTTTGACGAGGGCAGAAATGTCAACTGTTGCTGAAATTTTTGTACAGGTATGGGAACAGTACAATCACAAACGTATTGCTTATCCGAAAGCGGCAATGAATCCAAATCAAGTAAAAACTGTCAAGTCAGTTGTTAGGTCTAATTAGGGTAGGAGACAGGATACAGGAGACAGGAGTTAGGAGAATATTGAAGTAATTAGGGTTTGCTGAAAAAGTCTTTTAGTAGGGGGTAGGAGACAGGAGACAACCCACCCCTAACCCCTCCCAGGAGGGGAGAAATGGGAACTTAGAGGAGGTAGGAGTAAGAATTGTCCCTTGATTTTTCTGCCCAACTATGCGCCTAAAATACGCTCCTTTTTGAGGGTTTTAGGCTGAAAACTAGGCACTTTTTTCGACCCCAAAAGGCTAAAACCTTTATCTGTAAATACTTTTATATTTAATCAGCAAGCCCTAATTATAGAATTATCAACATATACTATTACTATTGGACTTTGGGCAAATAAAAAAGTTAGCGTAATATTTACACTAATAATCTTAATTAAGGTTTAAAGAGCGAATTATACCAAATTGATAAATGTTTGCTACAAATAGTTAGGGTGTTTATTCTAATTTAGAATTTAGAATTTAGAATGCAGAATGGATATATTTAATACCATTTTTGATGTTGTAAATCACATTTTTGTCAAAAAACTTTATTTGAAAGTCTTTTTATAGTGCTTATTATTCGTAACATTCTTTTTAAAAATGGTATTAAATCTGGAATTATCTTCGTTTATGACATTATTTATCCCATTTGAAAATCATAGGATGGGTCTGGTTCAATTTCTCCACCGAAACAGATATCTAAATAACTTTCTTGAAGGGAATGAACAACCCTTTCCAACTCATTAATAATATTTCTTCGAGTCATTTTTTCCACTGCATTAATATGAGCTTCACTTCCGGCTTTTCCTAAATATTTATATTTAGTTTTTTTGTGAGAATCAGTAGCCATTGGAAAAATTGGCTCCGCAGATTGTAATTTATAATAGAAGTAATCGAGTCTTTTACCGTCAATTTATCAGGGAAAAAAATCAGGAAATCACCTCGGAACACCCCCGTTGCTACGGAGATAAATTTGACCTCAAAGATCAGAATATTTGGCATGAACCAACTCTTTGTAGTCAATCCATGTTTACTACTAAAAAAGGTCGTCAAATGACAGTGACAATTTCGGGTTGGAACCAGATGTTAATGAGGGGAACTAAAAACCATAAAATGAACCGTTATCCTTTTACTTTAGTGCGAATTACTGTCACAGATGAAATTGGTAATCAGATTTGGAAACCAATGTGGCTAATTGTGATTGGTTCTCGTCGTGAAGAGTTAAGCCTCATTGATTGCTATGAATCTTATCGACAACGTTATGACATGGAACATCTGTTCCGATTTGGTAAACAAAGATTGTTAATGACAGCTTATTCAACTCCAGATGTCAAACATGAAGAAAATTGGTTCAAATTAACACTTATTGCTTATGTTAATTTATGGGTAGCAAGGAATAATCGTGTTTTTTTTCCCATCATTGGGAACAGTATTTGAAGAGTAACAAATCAGTTAAAATTACTCCCAGTTTAGTTCAAAGAGACTTTTATAGAATAATTTCGACTTTGGGTACAATGGCTACATCTCCCAAACGTCGAGGTTATTCTACCGGACGGATTAAAGGATATAAAATAACACCACGAACTCGTCATCAAGTTATCACAAAAGGGAATAAAAATTCTCGAAAATAACTAAAAGTTGGCATCCCCGTCGGTGACTGCCCTCCATTGTTTCTATTTTTCAGTGATTAAATTCACTAGAAATAGAGGGATATTGCCTGGTTTAGTTAGGGTAATATTTACGCTAACTAAACCAGGTTTTTGTCCAAAGTCCAAATTACTATATAACCGGATTCTATATGAATTCTAAATTCTGAATTCTAAATTTAGATCAATCTCCTTGAGGATATTCTTCCCACAAATTAGTTGTCTGACGCAAACTGGAATGTTCTCCATTACCCATAATGATATGGTCGAGTAGGGGAATAGCTAAAAATTGCGCTCCTGCTAAGAGTTGCCTGGTTAAGTTGATATCTTCGGGGCTTGGTTCTACATTTCCAGAAGGATGATTGTGAGAAATAATAACTCTGGTTGCACCTTGGCGAATCACTTCTCGAAAAATTTCCCGGGGATGAGCTAATGTTTCTGTTGCGGTACCGATAGTAATTACTTGAGTTCCGAGTAAGCGGTTATTTACATCTAAGAGTAAAACGGCAAATTTTTCTTGGGTTTGCCACATTAAATCTTGACTTAAAGCATCTGCAGCAGCTTGGGGACTTTCAATAAGAGCTAATTCTGGAGGGCGAGATTGAAATACTCTTTTTCCTAATTCAATGGCAGCCAAAATAGTTGTTGCTTTTGCTGTACCAATACCATGAATTTGAGTTAATTCTTGAACTGTAATATTACGGAGAATTGAGAGGGGGTCACGTTGATGTTGACTTAATTGATTTAATATGTATTGTCCGAGACCTACAGCAGAAAGTTTCCCTTTTCCTTGACCTGTACCTAAGAGAATAGCAATTAATTCTGCGGTGGAAAGACTTTTCGGACCAGAGGCAATTAATCTTTCTCGTGGTCGTTCATTGCTTGGTAAGTCTGCAATTCTGAGACTGTAGGTCATTTCAGTTATCAGTTATCAGTTATCAGTTATCAGTTATTAGCTATTAGTTAGGCTCTTGAGAGAGAAGCTACCCTTAGAAAGATGAGCTAGGCTATCAGTATATCCTCCAATAGGGAGGTTTTGAAGATAGAGATTTTTCTTTTTTATCCTCTTCAAAGGGAAGTCTTAAGACCTGACTTTTTTGTTAAAAAATTAAGGTCGATAATTTCTAAACATAATATAAGTTATACCATGTTCGGTTAAATACTTAATAAATAACTTAGCTAGAACTCAGAATTTCCGTTTGTCATGCTCCGTAAACAGGAGGGAAGAAAGGAGAAAAGTCAAGATAATTTCAGTATTTATTCGGTTGTAAGTATGTTTTAGGACATCATACTTTGGTGCTAGAAATGTCAATCTAAAAATATTTTTTTTACCTATTTAAGCTGACCGTATTTTATTGAGCAGGGGAGTAGGAGAGTAGGGGAGTGTGGGAGAATTCATTAATGGATAATGGATAATGGATAATGGATAATGGATAATGGATAATGGATAATTACCTCTGGTTAAAACTGTTACGGAATTGAATATAAGGAAATATTATTTCTTCTCTTGGTCGATTGGATATGGCGAGGAGACCTCGCCATCCCACCCTACGGGAAGCTACGCTAACGACCGCTTTTTCCCCTTAAAAGGGTCGGCTTAAAGGCGCGAATTATTTAATTATTAATTATTAATTATTCGGTACAAATAAGAATAATTAACATTAAATTTAGCTACTAATTAGCAAAAAAGTTATTCGAGCTATGTTAATTACTTAATAACTGAAGTTGCCCCCAAGTATAGCGTTACTTTTGGGAATTGGTATTACTTAAAGGATAAATTACTCTTAATAGTTTAAGACAAAGAGAAAGCTGATTTAAAATTAGAGGAAGTTGGTAATTCCGGAGGGTTAAGTTAGCAATATCGTCAATTTAACTCTAGATTTTTCTGCATATAATTTTCAGTTTATTACTAATACAACCAACTCTGATATTCTGAATTAGCATCTTTCATTTCTTCGTATAACCAAACCATGCGATCGAGAAACCACATTTTACCTAAAAGTACCAGAGTAATTCCTAATAAAGTCGGCCAGATATTCAACTGAATTAATCCCCAAATACAAAATGGTAAACCTACAAAAGAAATTAAATTAATATTCTTAATTACGGGTTGATGATGTTTGGGAATTTCTATTTTTTGACGGTTTAACCAAACTCTTTCTCCGAAGACTGCTTTTGAGAACCAATTATTTGTTGAGGTTGGTTTGGGAAAAATTCGGGGATTTATCCAAGTCCATATAATGGCAATAATAATGGGAATTAGACACCACCAATTAATCCAAGTTCGGCTCCAAAGAGAAATAATAATTAAAGGTAATATAGGGAACCGAGTTAAGACACTCCAGGGATGAGCATGACGTGACCAAACTTCGTCTGTCATTTGAAAGAAATTAGCAATTTTTTGTTCAGTTGTCATAATATTTTTTTGTGTTGAAGGAAGTTATAAGTTGAAATTTTAACAGCTAATATTAAAGCTGGTAGTTTGGTTATCAAAAGTGGTTTTGGTAAGTAACTGATGATTTTGGCAGTTTCTTTTCTGACAGTTTGAAAAATAAATTAAGCAATATTTTGAGATTTTATATCAAAAGTTTTGCTACATATCTTTGGTTATTGGAAGGTAGGGATTTTGTATGCAAGGTTTGTACGAAGTGCTGAATCTTGAAGGCGACTGCTATACCTGCTTCCTCTCTCTGTTGCGGATATCGCAATAGCTATTTCATTTTGTGAAGCGCATAACTTGAGAGTGTGTGATGTGGAAAAATATCTACTTCCCCTCTCTGTTGCGGATATCGCAATAGCTATTTCATTTTGTGAAGCGCATAACTTGAGAGTGTGTGATGTGGAAAAATATCTACTTCCTCTCTGGTCTTGCGGATATGGCAATAGCTATTTCATTTTGTGAAGCGCATAACTTGAGAGTGTGTGATGGGGAAAAATATCTACTCCCCCCTTTCTGTTGCGGATATGGCAATAGCTATTTCATTTTGTGAAGCGCATAACTTGAGAGTGTGTGATGGGGAAAAATATCTACTTCCCCCTTTCTGTTGCGGATGTGGCAATAGCTATTTCATTTTGTGAAGCGCATAACTTGAGAGTGTGTGATGGGGAAAATATCTACTTCCCCTCTGGTCTTGCGGATGTGGCAATAGTCATTTCATTTTGTGAAGCGCATAACTTGAGAGTGTGTGATGGGAAAAATATCTACTCCCCCCTTTCTGTTGCGGATATGGCAATAGCTATTTCATTTTGTGAAGCGCATAACTTGAGAGTGTGTGATGAGGAAAAATATCTACTTCCTCTCTGGTCTTGCGGATGTGGCAATAGTCATTTCATTTTGTGAAGCGCATAACTTGAGAGTGTGTGATGAGGAAAAATATCTACTTCCTCTCTGGTCTTGCGGATGTGGCAATAGTCATTTCATTTTGTGAAGCGTATAACTTGAGAGTGTGTGATGAGGAAAAATATCTACTTCCTCTCTGGTCTTGCGGATGTGGCAATAGTCATTTCATTTTGTGAAGCGCATAACTTGAGAGTGTGTGATGGGAAAAATATCTACTCCCCCCTTTCTGTTGCGGATATGGCAATAGCTATTTCATTTTGTGAAGCGCATAACTTGAGAGTGTGTGATGGGGAAAATATCTACTCCCCCCTTTCTGTTGCGTATGTCGCAATAGCTATATCATTTTGTGAAGCGCATAACTTGAGAGTGTGTGGTGGGGAAAATATCTACCTCCCCTCTTTGTTGCGGATGTCGCAATAGCTATTTCATTTTGTGAAGCGCATAACTTGAGAGTGTGTGATGGGGAAAATATCTACTCCCCCCTTTCTGTTGCGTATGTCGCAATAGCTATATCATTTTGTGAAGCGCATAACTTGAGAGTGTGTGGTGGGGAAAATATCTACCTCCCCTCTTTGTTGCGGATGTCGCAATAGCTATTTCATTTTGTGAAGCGCATAACTTGAGAGTGTGTGATGGGGAAAATATCTACTCCCCCCTTTCTGTTGCGTATGTCGCAATAGCTATATCATTTTGTGAAGCGCATAACTTGAGAGTGTGTGGTGGGGAAAATATCTACCTCCCCTCTTTGTTGCGGATGTCGCAATAGCTATATCATTTTGTGAAGCGCATAACTTGAGAGTGTGTGATGGGGAAAATATCTACTCCCCCCTTTCTGTTGCGTATGTCGCAATAGCTATATCATTTTGTGAAGCGCATAACTTGAGAGTGTGTGGTGGGGAAAATATCTACCTCCCCTCTTTGTTGCGGATGTCGCAATAGCTATTTCATTTTGTGAAGCGCATAACTTGAGAGTGTGTGATGGGGAAAAATATCTACTTCCCCCTTTCTGTTGCGGATATCGCAATAGCTATATCATTTTGTGAAGCTTCAAGGATTTGAGGTGTGTGAAAATGAGGCGATGATAACTACAACGTCTTAGTTTTTCTTCTGTTGTAGATTTTGTGGTGGTGAAAAATCAGCCACTGAAAACTACAAGGTCTTAGTTTTTTAATTTATTCACTATTATATGATTTTTACTAGAATGGTATTCTGGCACACTACTGAAATACTAAGAAAATTTCTAGCTAAAGGATAGGGTGGTTATCTATCAAAATTTTTTGTAGGTTGGGTTGAAGTAAGAAAGTTCTGATGTTTATGGAAAATCAATGTTTGTATTTGTAGGTATTACAGTGATTGTAAAAATTATTTTATTGAGCTATGACTTCTACTGAAACAAATAAGCAGAATCGGATACCACAACATTTTCAAGAAAAAATACAAGCAGTTAAATATAAAAACTTAAGGAGTTAAATTTAAGTGATCATTGGAATAGCAATGAAAAATTAACTGAAATTCCTACTGAGATTTGGGAGTTAGAGCAGCTAAAAGAATTAAATTTCAGAAATCATCAATTAACAAGCATCCCAGAATCAATCTCTAAACTCACTAATTTAACTAGGCTTGATTTAAGTGGTAATCAATTAACAAGTATCCCAGAATCAATCTCTAAACTCACCAATTTAACTAGGCTTGATTTAAGTGGTAATCAATTAACAAATATTCCAGATTCATTCTCTAAACTCACCAATTTAACTGCACTTTATTTAAGTAGTAATCAATTAATAAGTATCCCAGAATCAATCTCTAAACTCACCAATTTGACTGAGTTTGATTTAAGTCATAATCGATTAACGAATATTCCAGAATCTATCAGTAAACTTACTGGTTTAACTATACTTGATTTAAGTCGTAATCGATTAAAAAATATCCCATCAATAAGTAAACTCACCAATTTAACTTGCCTTGGTTTAAGAGGTAATACTCTGGAAACTCCACCAATAGAAATTGCTCAAAAAGGGATAGAACCAATTAGAAAGTATTTCCGACAAATAGAAGAAGAAGGAAAAGATTATATTTATGAGGCTAAATTACTAATTATTGGAGAAGGCGGTGCGGGTAAAACTACTCTAGCTAATAAAATTCAAAACCAAAACTATCAACTACAAGATGAAGATACAACCAAAGGAATTGAAGTTCATCAGTGGAATTTTCAGACAGCAAATAAACATGAATTTCAGATGAATATTTGGGATTTTGGCGGACAAGAAATTTATCATGGTACTCACCAATTTTTTCTGACCAAGCGCTCCCTATATATTCTTGTAGCTGATACTCGTAAAGAAGATACAGACTTTTATTTTTGGCTGAATATAGCAGAATTGTTGAGCGATAATAGCCCTTTATTAATTATCAAAAATGAGAAACAAGAACGTAAACGGGAAATTAATCAAAGAGCATTGCAAGGTCAATTTTCTAATATCAAAGAAATTTTAGCTACTAATCTAGCTACTAACAGAGGATTAGAAGAAATTAGAACAGATATCCAACATTACATCAGTAATTTACCTCATATTGGCAATGCCCTTCCTAAGACTTGGAAAAAAGTCCGTAAAGCATTAGAAACAGATGGTCGTAACTATATTAGTTTGGCAAAATATTTATCTATTTGCGAAAAGAATGGCTTTAAGAAACGAGAGGATAAATTACAATTAAGTGGCTATTTACATGACTTAGGAGTTTTTCTTCATTTCCAAGATGACCCGTTGTTAAATAAAACAGTTATTCTCAAACCAGAATGGGGAACAGCTGCAGTTTATAAAGTTTTAGATAATCGGCAAGTTTATGATAATTTTGGCAAATTTACCAAGGATGATTTAACCAAGATTTGGCATGAATATAAATATGTAGATATGCACGATGAACTACTGCAATTAATGATTAAATTTAAACTCTGCTATAAAATTCCTGGTACTTCTCAAGCCTATATTGCACCTCAACTTTTAACAGAAGCTCAACCAGAATATGACTGGGATGAAAGTAATAATTTGATTTTACGTTACACTTACGAATTTATGCCCAAGGGAATAATTACTCAGTTTATTGTAGTGATGCACAAAGATATTGAGAAGCAAAAATATGTTTGGAAAAGCGGAGTTATTCTCAAGAAAAATCGAGCCAGAGCAGAAGTAATTGAATATTACGGTAAGAGAGAAATAAAAATTAGGATCTATGGGCAGCAAAAACGGGATTTAATGACTATTGTGACTCACGAGTTAGATAAAATTCATAGTTCCTACAATGATCGACTCAAATATAATAAATTAATTCCTTGTAATTGTACGACTTGTCATAATAATCAGAATCCTTACTTCTACAACTTTAAGGAATTAAAAGAACGAATTAGTCATGGCAAATACACTGCTGAATGTGGTAAACCTCCCTATCATACAGTTGAGGTATTAAGTTTAATTGGTGATGTAATAGAAATAGAACGGAGTAGTAGTTTTTTACAGCCTGAAAATTCTACAAACTACACAATAAATAATTATACTGACTCAGTAATCAA
This sequence comes from Okeania sp. KiyG1, assembly GCF_014132355.1. Classification (GTDB taxonomy): domain Bacteria; phylum Cyanobacteriota; class Cyanobacteriia; order Cyanobacteriales; family Microcoleaceae; genus Okeania. The sequence goes on along the minus strand of NZ_BLZO01000027.1, from coordinate 15,456 downwards.
TATTAATGATAATGATGTTATTGGCAATCAAACTATAGCTGAAAAATTTGTCAATGACCAAAGCAGGAAAATTGAAAATAAAAATGGAAATGTTGTGGGAAATGTATTAGGTGATGAGGGTAATATCAGAAATAAAGTAACAGGAAATTCTCCTCAGCCAAAAGTATCTCCTCAGCGAAAAAGAAAAGTAACAACAAATTCTCCTCAACCAAAAATATCCTCTCAGCGAAAAAGAAAAGTAACAGCAAATTCTTCTCAACCAAAAATATCCTCTCAGCGAAAAATCGAGAAACCCAAAAAATTTGGATTTTTAGATTTCTTGACTTGGATGCAGAATGGGCAAATTATTTATTACTTAAGTTCTGCTATTATTGGCATTCTTTTGCTGATTATTTATCCTAAGTTATATCCATCTGGATTACCAAAATGGGTAAAGCAAATTCAAGATATTATTCCAGTTCCACAACAAGAAAATGAATCTAATACTTCAAAATAAATTTGATTGGAAAGGGTCGGAATGTAGGTTGGGTAGAACGAAGTGAAACCCAACAAAACTTTGATTTTTGTGGGACTTCTGTGGTTGGGTTTATCCTAACTGATAAGCTTCGCTAACGTTCCTCAACCCAACCTACGTTTATTACGAAAGCTTTCTTTCTACTTCTCCCTTCTTCCTTCTTTCTTTAAAATCCCAAATAGCATCAAAAGGATCGTCCCAATCTAAATAACTAACCAATAAATCTAAATCAAGATTTAGTAATAACTGACTATTGTTTTTCTGCAAATATTCAAAATTTTCTAGACAAAAAACCTGTAACTTTCCATTTTGCCAAAACCACACTTCAGAAACACCTAAACCTTGATAAATTTCTAAAGTTTGAATTCCTCCGCTAGTAATAACAACCTCAATTGCTAGGTCGGGAATCTTTTTTTTACTACCAATGCAATAACATTGGTCTGGCTCAATTCCTTTTAATTTCTCTTGAGATTTCAAGGTTGTAGAACCCAAGGGATAAAAACGAATCCCTGTTTCTAAACAATAATTTTCTACCAACATCCCCAACATTTTCTTGTAAATTTCATGGCGACTGCTAGGAGACATAATTTGTAAAGTTCCTCGATGATAAATAACCTTGAAATAAGGTGAATTTCCCAAATAATCTAATAAATTTTCATAAATATTCCAGCTTATATCAGTAGAAATTAATAAGCGATCGCTATCAAGATTGTCACAATTTAAGTATTCGATAAGTTTCACAAAAGATTGGGTATTAGCTGATGAAACTACCATGAAATAAACCTCTCATAACTTCATTTTGCTGATATAATAACGTTTGATTTGAGATATTATTTTATTCTATCTTTTTCCTGAAGCATTTCTAATTTAACTTTCTTGATTAGGTCGAGTATCTTTTCCTGAGAATCATACCCTTTTGCTTTTGCTATTTCCCGCATAATTTCAAATTCATCTGGCTCATTTTTGGCAATAAGAATAATGTCTACTTCGCCATTATCAAATTCTGGAGAAACAGTAATTTTTACTTCTCCATTTTTCATGGTTCCTGTTGTTTTTATAATTCTCATTTCATACCTCGTATCTATGACTTAATAATTGAAGTTTTACCTAAGTAAAGCATCCTTTTTTCAAAACTTCAGAAACACCTAAGCATTGATAAATTTCTAAAGCCAAGCCAAGGATTTCAATCCTTGGCTAATAGCTTAATATCATGTTCGGATAATTACTTATAATAAAGTTTTTGTTTGTAGTAGGGCTTTAGCCCTTACAATGCTTAGTATTAGGACTAAAGTCCAACTACAAGCCTAATTATAACTGTTCTACCGAACATAATATAAGTCATCTAAAGATAACTCTGTTTATAGCAAATACTTTTCACAGTCTAAATTTTTGCCATCTAAAATACTCTACAAACTATGCTGATAACTGATAACTGTTAACTGATAACTGTCACAGCAAACTATCTCCAAACTCTTCACTAAAAATATCTAACTGCTCCACAGTTATTACTTCTTCTTCCTCTTTTTTCTTAATACCTTTCCGCAAACCAATAGCTATCTTACTATGCTTTTCTATCTCCCCCATTACCTGTCTAGCACGTTGAATTACCGAATCTGGTAAACCTGCCAACCTTCCCGCTTCAATACCATAAGATTTATCCGCTCCACCAGGTTGTACTTGATGCAAAAATACAATTTTATCCGGCAACTCCTTCACCGTTACCTGATAATTTGCCACATTATCCAAAATAGAAGAAAGTTCATTTAATTCGTGATAGTGAGTAGCAAAAATTGTCCGAGACAAAATTTCCGTTGCCAAATATTCTGCCACAGACCAAGCAATCGAAATTCCGTCAAAAGTTGCCGTTCCCCTACCAATTTCATCCAGCAAAACTAAAGACTTTTCCGTAGCATGATTCAAAATATTTGCCGTCTCATTCATCTCCACCATAAAAGTTGATTGACCAGTTGCTAAATCATCCACAGCTCCAACACGAGTAAATATCCGATCGCTCACTCCCAAAACAGCAGAACTTGCCGGAACAAAACTACCAGTTTGTGCCATTAATTGAATCAATCCTACCTGCCGTAAATAACAACTTTTCCCACTAGCATTGGGACCAGTTAAAATAATTAAATCTGGTGCAGGATAAGGAGTAATTCCCGAATTATTTTCCTCTACATTTTTACTACCTAATATCGAAGTATTCGGCACAAAAAAACCAGCAGGCAAATACTTTTCCACCACCGGATGCCGACCCTCAATAATTTTCAATTCCCGACTATCAGTCATAGTAGGACGAACATAATTTTGATAAATTGCTACTTCTGCTAAACCACACAAAACATCAATAGCTGCCACCGCGCGAGAAACATTTCTAATCTCCTCTGCGTGTTCCCCCACCTCAGTTCTCAGACCAACAAAAATATCATATTCCAACTCATTCAAATCATCTTGTGCCGTCAAAATTCTCACTTCTCTTTCCTTTAATTCCTCAGTAATATAACGCTCCTCATTAGTCAAAGTCTGCTTCCGAGTATAATCATCCGGAGCCAAATCTGCCTTTGACTTAGAAATACTAATGTAATAACCAAAAGCCTTATTATAACCAACCTTTAAATTAGAAATTCCCGTCCTTTCTCTCTCCGTAACTTCCAAATTAGCAATCCATTGTTGGTCTTCTTCAGCTAACCTCCGCATCTCATCTAATTGTTGATTTATACCAGGAGAAATTAACCCACCTTCTTTTAACTTTTGAGGAGGAGATTCTACTAAATGAGAATGAATTTTTTCTCCCAATTCTTGTAAGATTGGTGGAATTTTTTGCAAGACTTTTAAATAGGGAGAATTACCTGCCAATGCTAATGCCGAAAGTTCAGGAAGTTTCGTTAAAGAATCAGCTAAAAAAACTAAATCTCTAGCATTTGCAGTACCAGCACCAGTACGCCCAGTTAGACGATCTAAATCATAAATTTGACGCAATACTCTTTGAATATCTTGACGCAAATCGTTATTACTTATAAGTTCATCAATAGTGTCATGTCTAGCACGAATACCCTTCAGACTCAAAAGTGGTTGTTGCAACCATCGTCGTAAAGCACGACCACCCATTGCAGTGCTAGTTTTGTCGATCGCCGACAACAGCGACCCTTGATAACTTCCATCTCGCACCGTTTGAGTAATTTCCAAATTCCGGCGAGTCTGGTGGTCGATAATCAAAAAATCTGCCAAAGTATAGCTCCGCAGACGTTGTAGCGGAACTTGATTTTCCTTTTGAGTTTCTTCGAGATATTCCAGCAACCCACCCGCAGCACGCACCCCCAGTGGAATACGTTCGCAACCGATACCCTCTAGGGATGTCAGTTGAAATTTTGCCAATAGTCGCTCTTTTGCCTCCCCTAAAGTAAAAGGTTGTTGCGGACGTAGAGAATAACAGAAAGAATTCGGCAGACATTCTGGAAGATGGTCTGATTTTTCTCCCGGTCGCAACATAAAACCAATATCCGGCGCATTTGTAGGAAATAGCACTTCCGACGGTTGCAAACGCATCAATTCTTGAGTGAGTTGGTCTAAACCTTGGGTCTGGGTGGTAAGAAACTCTCCGGTAGAAATATCAGTGTAAGCAAGACCCCAATGATTTTTGGCAATGACAACAGCAGCTAAATAATTATTGTAGCGAGGTTTGAGCATTCCGTCATCGGTGAGAGTCCCAGGAGTAAGAATACGAGTAATTTCACGCTTGACTTGACGGTTTTCTTTTTTCGCAATAGCAGAATCTTCTACTTGATCGCAAACAACTACAGCGTAACCCTTTTCTACCAACATAGCAGCATATTTTTCCACCGCATGATGGGGTACACCAGTCATCGGTACTCTACCAATTTCCTTACCAGCGTGCTTAGTAGTTTGTACTAATTCTAATTCTTGAGCGATCGTCACAGCATCCTGAAAAAAACATTCAAAAAAATCACCTACTCGAAATAGTAAAAGAGCATGAGAATATTGTAATTTTACTTCCACATAACGCTGCATCATTTCTGATAGTTTGCTAATGTCAATTTGACTGTAATCAGTATTAGGAGGAAGAGAATTTTCTGCTTGATTTTGTTTTGCCTTTGGAGATTTTTGAGCAGATGTAGATGCGGAATATTTCATAGATATTTAGATAGATAATTTTATTGATTTAATATTATAGCGACCTACCTGTACCAACACAGATACCTGTATTTTTGAAAGAATTAATTTTTCTTCTAAGGCTTTGATAAATAATGATAAAAATTTTATAAAATTTTCAAGTAATTGATACTGCTCCCAATTTTAATTGTTTAGCAGACATTATCAGGACTTACGCAGAGACTCTACTTATGGCTAGGGCGTTTTGCTCCGCAACATATAAAGCGGAGCTTTGCGGAGCGCAAATACCATTCGCCCCTACAGATGGTGGTTTAAAAGTCAATTTGCGTAAGTCCTAATTATATTGTTTATTAGCATAAAATCCGATAAAAAGCAACCTGTATAATATAAATTGAGTGAATGTACTGCTTCATTTATTATGTATTAAATGTAAGCATTTCCTGTGGAATGCTGTACAAACAGCTATTAGCACTCAGCTTTTAGCTGTTTCATAAATAATGAATATGCATTCTCTCTCGTCAAGGTCAGTTTTTTTCTAATACTTTTAATTAGCTATCAGCTTTTTGAACTTGGGTTAAAATTCCCTGCTTCTATAATCAGGATTGTTTAGGAGGGCTTTAAATTCCCTTCTTTAGAAAAATAATCTTGCTGACTGCTGACTACTAACCGCTTTTTTAATTATCCTGAAATCTATCAATGTTAATTTATGCTCAAAAAGCAATAAATTCATAGCTGATAGCTGATAGCTGAGTGCTGAATGCTTACTATTAAATTACAAAGTTTAATTATGAATAACCAAGTAAAATTAGACCGATATAAACAGGAATTAGCTAAAATTTATAGTCAGAGAAGCCAAAATTATGATGAAAGTAAATGGCATTCTCAGATTACCCATCGTCTGGTTGAATTTGCACAAATTCAACCGGGAGATAAAGTTTTAGATATTGCTACTGGAACAGGTCATGTTGCTATTGAAGTAGCTCAATTAATAGGCGATGATGGTCGGGTTGTGGGGATAGATATTTCTAGTGGAATGCTCGAACAAGCCAGAAAAAAAGTTGCACAATTGAACCTGAAAAATATAGAATTTCAGTTGGCAGATGGGGAAAATATCGACTTTCCAGCTAACAGTTTTGACCTAATTTTCTGTGCTAATGCTTTTCCCTTAATGGCAGATAAAGCAGCTACTTTACGTCTTTGGTCTACATTTCTCAAACCTGGAGGTTATATAGGTCTTCATAGTATAGCTGAAACTGGTTTTACGGGGATAGTTGTTTTGGAAAAAGTATTAGAAAATCATGGGATAAATCTTGATGTTTTTCATTTATCAAATACCGTAAATACTATTGAAAAATACCAGGATTTATTGACACAAGCAGACTTAGAAATAATTTCTGTTGAAATGGAAAATCATGGGAGTTATCTGAGTTTAGAAGATACGAAAAAAAGGTGGAATTTAGTTTATTATCCTTCCCCAGGAAATATTCCTAATCCACTTACACAACTTTCCTCCGAGGAAATAGAACAAATGAAAGCCGAATTTGAAGAAGAATTAGAACAGTTAATTACACCAGAAGGAATTTGGAATAATGGTACTACTTTTTTGGTATTAGGTCGCAAACCAGTGGACTGACACAGCTAAAATATGAGGAGTAAGGAAGTAGGGGAGTAGGGGAGTAGGGGAGTAAGGGAGTAGGGGAGTAGGGGAGTAGGGGAGTAGGGGAGATTGAAGTAATTATAGAATTATCAACATATATTATATAACCGGATTTTATATCACAGAGGGACTGGGTCAGTAGGTAGAAAGGAGTTTTTCGGTGACTTTAGAGTCAGAAATAGGTATAATTTCCACTATTGTTTTGGCTGAAAATTACTTTCCATAAACCCAGTTTTGGATAAAAAGTACAAACAAAAAAAGAGGTCAAAAGACCTCTCTTTAACTACCATTTCTCAAAAGTAATTTAAAGTAGCCCAGTATTTGTTCCTTGTTTACCAGTAGCTAACTTGACTTGAACAATTTTACCACCCATTTTCATAATTCTTTGCTGCTCCTGGAACCAGCTATCATAAGGAACAAGCTTGGTAAAGTAAGTATTTTGTAGTTCTCGTTGAGTACGAATACGAGTTTGGCTTGGAACACAAGCAGTAATCTGAAACATTCTCATAATACAAATTTCTCCTAATACTTAGTGAAGATTTTCTTAAATCTTTTTGTAAAACACTTAAGGTAAACAGTCAAATACTTATCTAAACTATCATTTAATTTTGAGATTATCTAACACTCATAGATTGACGATCCCATACTTAAATCTAACATCAGCATTTCTAAGCAATGCGATCGCCTCAAATCTCAAACCTAAAAAATCCTAAGGCAGGGAACCTATAGAATCAATGCTAGCTTACCAAAACAAATTATTTATTAAATAATCAGCCTTTGGTAATCTAACACTCATACTAGGCTTCCCTAGCCTTATAGTACAAAATCAGTTAAATCAAAAAGGTAAATCTACCTTTTTTGGACTTTTTTACTGATTGCCAAATTAGCTCAACCCAGAGCAAATGTAGTCGAAGTAAACGCCCATTTCCTTTCCAGCATCAGGACCGACTAAACCAGCAGTAACTTCCTTCATAGCTTGAATAGCTTGTACAGTAGCACCGATGGGAACACCCAAAGAATTGTAAGTTTCTTTTAAACCATTTAATACGCGCTCATCCAAAATAGAAGGATCGCCAGCTAGCATAGCGTAGGTAGCGTAACGCAGATAATAATCCAAGTCACGAATGCAAGCAGCATAACGACGAGTGGTGTACATATTACCACCAGGACGAGTAATATCAGAATAAAGTAGAGACTTAGCTACAGCTTCTTTAACAATAGTTGCAGCATTAGCGCTGATACTAGTTGCAGCCCGAACCCGTAGTTCACCTGTGGCAAAGTAGTTAGTGAGCTTCTCTAGAGCAGTTCCATCAAGGTATTTACCTTGAATGTCAGAAGAATTAATAACAGAGGTAATTGCGTCTTGCATTATTGATTGATTTCCTTAAATGTGCTGAATCTTCAAAATTATTAGATAGGCGAAGGCCAGGATTTTAGATATTCGATAGTAGACTTCAACTTGATATTTGAGGAAATTCCAAATTATTGAAATCTTCCCTTCTCATCAATTTTCATCTAACCTCTAAAAAATATTTAGCCTTAACTCATAGCACCAATAACATAGTCAAAGTAACCACCAGCTTCGCTAGCATCATCACCTGAGAGAAGGGAAGTAGCAACATTCTTCATGCAGCGAACACCTTCAGCAACAGCTTCGATGGGAGTGCCCAAAGACTTATACATTTCAGTAACACCTACAAGTCCGATCTCTTCAATAGGAGTAACGTCTCCAGCAACAATACCGTAGCTGATCAAACGCAAATAATAATCTAGATCGCGCAAGCAAGTAGCAGTCATTTCTTCACCGTAGGCATTGCCACCAGGAGAAACAACATCAGGACGCTTCTGGAAAAGCTGATTTCCAGCTTCCTTAATAATACGCTCACGAGATTCACTCATAATTTGAGCGATCCGAACGCGACGCTCGCCAGAGATAACAAAAGTCTTGATTCGGTCTAATTCGCCGGGACTCAGATAACGAGCCTCAGCATCTGCATTAACGATTGATTTGGTAATTATACTCATGCTTTATTCCAACAGAGTTAAGGTAAAAGGTTGCTTCAAAATTGGTTAGCTAGTAAGAAGGACAAAATACCTTCTGACATAACTACCTTCAGCAAGTATTTTGAGGCATTTTGTTCACTTTCTCATTATTCTCTTAATATTTTGTAATATTCAGGGGGTTTTTGGACCTAAAATGCCCTTAAAGCTTGACAAGTGACAATATATTTAAAGTTTTTGTCAGAATCTACCTTTTTTGATTTAAGATTCTAGGCAAAGGCCATTCCGTTTCACGGAAGTCAAAAGTCAAAAGTCAAAAGTCAAAAGTCAAAAGTCAAAAGTAAGATTTTATAGAAGCCATTTGGTATCTTTGCAAAGGTAGGGTTTTTTGGCCAAGAAGTATGGTGTACAGCGATTTTCATTTCAGTCAACCACAGTAGGGGCAAATGCCATTTGCTAGCGCAAAGCTCCGCTAACGTCCCTACATATGGCGCTTTCAAGGTGAAGCATGGGTAAGTCCTGATTCAATATTTCAAGCCTCTGACTTTCCTAGGTCAAGAGGTACTGAAGGGCGCAGTTCCTCCGGAGGAGGCTAACTGATAACTGAATAACTGATAACTGAAATGACCCCTGTACGTCGCCCTACCTAAAGCTCCCCTACCTGACTCCTAAAAGAGTTAACCAATCTATAACTGTTTAAACAGTAGTTCAAGGTCTAATATCATGTCCGGATAAGAGCGCTCTGGAAAAAACTTATCATGAGTGCTTCAACAGTAAATCTTTCTATTTTCCCTACTCCCCTACTCCCCTACTTCCCTACTCCCCTACTATCTTAATTATAAGTATTCAACCGGACATGATATAAATTCTTTCCTACTCCCTTTTCTACTTCATCTACCTCTAGTCAATCAAACAATTCTCCTCACTCACCTTTACTACCCCTATTCCTTTATTTTGTATTTCCCACATTATTGTTAAGTATTTTAAAGGGAAACAATATTAAATTTTTGAGGAAGCGGATCTCATGTTAGAGGAAATTAAAACAAACTAAGTATTTTGCAAACACTTTCTCCGACTAATATGTGAAATTTTTCTGGAAAAATTTATTTTTAGTGTTGAATATATGATTCAAGAGGATTAAATTGATGTAATTAAAATCATCCTGATTTCTATCTAGAGATTGAGAATAAGCGGATATAGACTATTATCAATCTTTAAAGTTATGAACAAACATATCGTCTCAATCCTTTTGGTCAATTTTGCGTTAGTAGGAATCAGTATTATTCCAGAAGTAACCAGTAATTTTACTAATCTAAAGTTAGATAAATTACAATATGAAGGCAATATTCAATCCGAGCTTATTGCTAATAGAGAGCCGTTTAAACCAGGAGATAGTCGTACAGATACAAGAAGCGAAGAGAAATAGAAATACAGCAAATTAGGTCATGAAAAATATTTGAGTAACTGAGGGCGATCGCGCATTAATTATTCAGTAAGTAGGTAGAATTAAATATCAAAGAGTTGTGAATAATAACAGAGATTCTATGATTTTTCTTAACTCACCTAAAATCTATGTTATTGGTGTAATATTTATTTGTATTTACTTACTGAAACTTACTGCCACTACGCGGAAGTTAAAAGTCAAAATTTAAAAGTAAAAAGTATTGATTGGTAAGGCTTTTAGGATTTTGTAACTGCTTCGTTATTTCTGCCATCCTGCACTACTCTCTACTCCCTCTTTTCTCAAAATAATTGGGTCTAAAATCCTGCCTTTTAAGGCGAAATATTTTTGGAGAGTTGCTCAAAATACCTGTTACAAAAATAACTTCTGACTTCTGACTTCTGACTTCTGACTTCGTTAAGGAGATGTCTATTGAGAATTTTGCTTGCAGTTTTTGGTTATATACCGCAGTTTGACGATCGCTACAGTCAATACTATACCAATAATGCTGGCACTCAAACTGAATATAATTGAAATTCCTGGTGCTAACCAGGGTTCGGGGACTGAAAATTTAGAGAGCAAGTTGCCTACTGGATGACTGCTGACTCTGTTAGTATCGGTTATATAAGGAAAGTGACCATAAATGGAAGCAACGCTGGCACCGGCACCTAATCCCACACCGATAATGGCGACTAAATCTTGAAAGTGGCGATCGCTCTCTGCTTGTTCTATTTCTGTGATGCCACGAATGGAGTTTATTAGGTCTTCTAATAGTTTTCAATTGGGGCTGAGATTGGCATAGTCTTTTTGCATTTGCAGCAGATATTTTTCGGTTATTTATTGAGGGAATTTTTCGAGAAATTTGAGGTCTGTTGTGACTCCGGGGGTGGTTATTAAACGAGCTAATATTGATGAAATATCTTCTCCATTTATTGTTAGTTTGGAAAGTTGGGAAATTGGAGTGGGAATGTTTTCAGGTAAGAGATTTTCGACGGCTTTTGATATAGCTTTTTCTCTGATTCTATCTAAGCGTCTTTGGTAGTTTATCAGATTAATTTCTATGGTGCGGATTTGACTGTCGAAATAGCCTAAGTTAATTGAATATAGCAGTTTTCAACGGGCGTGAGGTACATCAATAGATCCCCCTAAATCCCCCTTAAAAAGGGGGACTTCCAGTTCCTCCCTTCTCAAGGGGGGTTAGGGGGGATCGAAAGAACTGTACCTCACTAGCTTAGGAAATGCTATAGTTAGATAATGTAGTTTGAGATTTTACTAATATTTTCTGTAGTAGTTTGAGATTTAAACTAGGGTTTTGATAGTTCTGGATTTCTTGGATATATTGTTGAATTTCTATGGCAGATTTTTTGAGTAATTCTTTCAGATAGCGACTCTGAGCATAAGCCCAGAAAATTTTGTGCAGGTAACAAAGTAAACGGAGCCAATCAAAGTTAAATTATGCTGCTTTTGTGGCTGTTTGTTCGTTGGGATAGAGAGAAATTATGAGATGATTATTTTTCTGGATTTCTTCAATAGTTGGTGGTGAGGAAAAATCTATATTTTCTGACCAAAAAATAAGGTCTCAAGCCTCCCCTTTTAAGGGGATGAAAAAAAATTTAGATTCAGTATTTCAAGCCTCTGGGTTTAGCCAGAGGTACTGTTAACTGATAACTGTTAACTGATACTGATAACTGATAACTGATAACTGATAACTGAAATGACATGGTAATGCCGTATTGTCGTAATTCAAAGATTGTTCCTCCTAACAGTTTTCCTTGACCTTGTAAATCTTCTTTCCAGTGGTAGCCAAGATTTAATGTTTCGCAGCATTGTTTGGCGATTTGTTCTGGGTTTTTGTTATTAGCTAATTCCGCTAATACTAACCAAGTTTGTCCGAGATTACCTGTTTGAATTTTGCCCGATGAATCTTTGAGTTTGGCTTCGATTTGGTTTTTTAGTTGGGCGATGCTGTTGGTGGGATGACGAGTTTTATTGTTAGGAAAAGAAGCGGCTATTAGAAGTCCATAAGTATCATTTAGTCGGACAGGATAATAATAGCCTTCGTCGGGAATATCGTCGCGAAAATACTCGATTCTTTGTGTCAAAAGTTCGAGGTATTCGGTTTCTATTACGCCGTCGAGATTAAATAGGGAATCGCGCAGATGTTCGGGTAATTTGGAGGCAAATATTTTGCGATTTTTTTCTAAGTTTTCTTTGCTTTCTCCTAAACCTTCTCGGCGGTCGTAAAAAAATAGAAATAGCTTGGGAGAGAGAGTTTCTAGTACTCCAGTTGCTTCATGTAGGTATCCCGAAAGCACGAGGCCATACTGTGTTGTTATTCCATTTTATATTGCTGAGGTCGGCATCACTGAGATTAGCACTACTGAGGTCGGCATCACTGAGGTTGGCACTACTGAGGTTGGCACTTCTAAGGTCGGCATCTCTGAGGTCGGCACTACTGAGGTTGGCACTACTGAGGTCGGCACTACTGAGGTTGGCATTTCTGAGGTTGGCACGACTGAGGTCAGCACGACTGAGGTTGGCACGACTGAGGTTGGCATTTCTGAGGTTGGCACTACTGAGGTCAGCACGACTGAGGTCAGCACGACTGAGGTTGGCACTACTGAGGTTGGCATTTCTGAGGTCAGCACTACTGAGGTTGGCATTTCTGAGGTTGGCACTACTGAGGTTGGCATTTCTGAGGTCAGCACGACTGAGGTTGGCATTTCTGAGGTCAGCACGACTGAGGTCAGCACGACTGAGGTTGGCATTTCTGAGGTTGGCACTACTGAGGTCAGCACTACTGAGGTCAGCACGACTGAGGTCAGCACTACTGAGGTCGGCACTACTGAGGTCGGCACTACTGAGGTCGGCACTACTGAGGTCGGCACTACTGAGGTCGGCACTACTGAGGTCGGCACTACTGAGGAACTTACCTACTATTTCCACAAAAGCAGCAATTCCAAGACATTGGCTATAACCAATAATCCTTAATAATCTTGTTTTCTCAAAATCTTCACTATCAGGTTGACCGCAAGGATAAAAATGCAACTGCTCCTGCAACTCCTCCTGAAACTGCCCATAACGATGCAACTCAAACAACAAAATCATCACATTCAACCCTGTATAAATATTCGCCCGACGTTGCCCAGACTCAATACCCCACTGCTGCAACTGCCTCGCCTTTTTCTGAGGTAAAGTTTCCTCCGTCGCCTCAATAAACTCCCCTTCACTCCAGTCTACATAAAACCCATGCAACCGCTCAAACAACACTACTAACTCAACCTCACTTTTCACCAACAACGCCATCAAATATTCCACAACTTCCGCCGTCAAATTACCATAACCAAACAGATCGTAAACCTGCCATTCCAACTCCTTATCAGACACCACATAAGTCTTACGTCGCCTCCCAGTTTTCAGCGTCAAATCTTCCAGACTTTCTGCCATCCGTTTTGCACAGAGAAACTCACCAAAACTCTTGTGGAAAAACTCCACTGAATTTTCCGCCTCCGCTGCCGACTTCAAATAAAAAGCAGCCAAAGCATTTTTCAGCCCATCCTCTTGTTTATCTTGCCTAGCTTTTTCAATTAACGCCTGCAACTCCTTATATCCCTGTTCCACCAGTCGGTCTTCAATCATTTTTATAGCAGCATATTCCCCACCAGACTGCACCACACACAACCCCGCTTCTGCCAACAAAATTTCCAAATCTTCTGACTCCAACTTCGTAATTTTAGGATTAAGATTTTGACCATTTTCTACTCGCTGTTTTTCCAGCACCCATTCCAACGCCTGATCATAAATCAAAACTTTCGCCCCACCAACATCAGAAGTAGCAAACATCTCCCTCTGTAACTGCTTATCCCGGTGCATTGCAGCAAGCAAATACAACAAAAGTGGCTCCCGCGCCAACACCTTAACCTGCACCGGACATTGTTCGCTGTGCAAAAATTCTCGAAACTTTTCTGCTTCCTCCTCCCCTAAAATCATCTGCCACTTTTGAAACCACCCTTGCTGAATATCATTACCCATAGGCAAAATACTCACCCGCTCTAAATTAGGAGGCATCAACCTTTCAATACCATAAAGTGCCAAAGGTCTACCTGTAATCAATACCCGATGACCGCGCTCCTTATTTTCTGCTGCCTGTTTCTGAAACTGCGCCACCTGGTCTAAAAACACCTTCAACTCATTACTCGCTCCCCGCTCCAACAACAACTCATCAAACCCATCCAGCAAAAATAGAAACCGAGTATTGCGGTCTGTCAACCAACCGCTATTAGTCTTGACAAAATCCCAACCCACAGCATCAGCTAGAGTCTCATCAATATTAGCTGCAAAATTTCTGATATCCCGCAACCGAATCAAAATAGGCGTATAAATAGGATGTAATTCCTGTCGCACCCAGTCAGCAAACATCCGGCAAAATACACTTTTTCCTCTTCCCGGTCCCGCTTGAATAAATAACACTTGTTTGTCTTTGTTTTCATCCAACAAAATTGTTTTTGCCCACTCCTCAATATTCTGAGATGTTGCTCTTTCTTCAAGCTTCCCATCAGAGTTAACAGATTTGACTTCTAGTGGTACATAAATTTGCCTAAAAGTGAAATTTTCGTCAAATACTTTTTCCTGTGGTTTAGTAGCGATCGCCTCCTCCAAATAATTATCAATACTGGTATAAGCTTCCAAATTTTGCTGCCAACTATCCCCATAAAATCCGGCTAATTTTTGAGCATCATTTTTCACCTGTACCACTATTTCCTTAATATAGCGATGGGTACTGCGAGAAATTCTTTCAGTAACAATTTTGGCAGTATTTTTATCCAAACCAGACTCTTTTAGACTTGCAAATAAAATCTCATCAATTTTTTTTCTCAAAGGTGAATCATAAAAACAAATCAAAGTATCCTTAGCATCTCGGTCATTAAAATTAATTTCTTCATCCAACTTATTAATCTGTTTTTGTACCGCTTCCGAAGCTTCAGTTTCTGTCAACCTATCTTGAATTTCTGGATGTTCTATAAAAAATTGTCTAATACTTTCTAAATAAGCTACCTGAGCTATCAACTCCACCGAATCTTCTAAGGTGGGTTCCTGACGAGTTTGTTCAACAATATAAGAAATAATTCCAGTTGCAATAGACAAAAAAGGTAAACCCACCTCGACAACTTTTTTCAAAGGCGAGTTAAGCACATCGAGTACCGAATTGATATTGTCGATAATAGGTTTGAGTTCCCCCACATTTTTACCTTTTTGGAGGGTCTCCATCAGTTCAAAAACTGCCTTGCTTGCCTCTATACCACTGCCAGTAACGGAAAGATTACTAGCGATCGCACCAGCTTCAGATAAACGTTTTAGGTATTCTTCATCTCTATCGGGAAGAGAAACATTATTATCTTTTAACAGATCGTTCAAATCTCTGCGAATAGCTGTCTTTTTATTAGCGATAGTTGATTTAGCTTTACCCAGCTCTTTTGCTATTTCGTCATCTGAGGTGCTTCGCAGCATCAGACGCAAAATAGTCATATAATCGCCAGTTACTTTGACTCCTCTCAAGCGCAATTTTTCTTCAAGCGTGAGCCAAATCAAATCAATGTTGGCCAAGTTAAACTCAATGTCTGTATCGAGAACTCTCCAGATATTCCGAAGTAAACGTCCTGACATATCTAAAATAAGTAATAAAATAGTAAAATAAAGTTAATATTGTTT
>NZ_BLZO01000026.1 GCF_014132355.1 Okeania sp. KiyG1 | reverse complement strand
TCTTCTACTACTCTTTCCTCTTATTTCTTCCCTCCTGACTCCTAAATAATTAGGGTTTGCTGAAAAAGTCTTTTTTAAGGAGTAGGGGAGTAGGGGAGTAGGGGAGTAATTTTTGGGCTACTCTCCTGCCCAAAATGCTGACTTTTTGAGCATAAAGAGCTAAAAACTAGGTACTTTTTCCAGAGCTAAAAAGGCTACAACCTTTATCTATAAATGCTTTGAGATTTAATCAGCAAGCCCTAATTAAGATTAATATCATACACGCGCTTCAGCAATGCCGATAATTTTATATTTTGGATTTTGTATTTTGGATGGTTTGAACTACTTGTTAATATTAACTATTCCCTATTTCCTATTCCCTATAAACCTACTTTCATACCTTAATTCAGCAATGCTCTAAAATCATATTGCGACGTTGCTGATTGGTATGATTTGGCCCCCCTAGCCCCCCAAAATTGGGGGGAATAAAACTCTAAAAGTCCCCCTTGAAAAGGGGGAAGCCAGATGTTGCTGCGCTTTTTGTTGAACGGGGGATGCGCTGTGGCTTGAGCATAACCAAACAATCGCACATTCATACTTCAATTCAGCAACGCCCATATTGCTATAGTTTAAATACCGAACAGTTTAATCATAATGCTCGACCTTAACAATTTTCAGAGTTGGCGTAGCCTAGGGAAAGCTATATTGCCATACCAAAAAACTCTAAATTTTCTGCTGGTTTTCTTCATTATTTTTGAATTTTTATTAGTTCTAATTTATCTTGGCAGTATCTTGGTTAGTGGTAAATCATATCCCCTATTTGACATGAACGGTCAAATGACTATTTCTTCTCTCTTACAAGCATTAAATTTATTGATAATTGGATTGATACCTTTGATATTACTTTTCAAAGAATGGCATTCTCAAATTCCCCCTTCTCATTGGTTTAAATTAACCTTTGCTCTGCTCCTAATTTATGGTGCTATTGATGCAGTATTTAAAATTCATCTACAACTAAAAAACTGGCTTCCTTGGTTGGGGGAACGTGGTTGGCTGCAAATATATATAGTTATTTTTATTATGCCTTTGATTGTCTTTTACTCAGACTTAAAATTCTTGTGGCGTTCCTATCGTCGAGAAACTTTTTTAGCACTACTAGGAATGTTGATTTTTGCTATTGGAGGATTTGGAGCTGAAATTTTTAAAGATATTGCTCAACCTTTGTTCAGTTTATTATTTACACAAGATTTTTTAATGAGTTTTATTGAAAAAGTTCGCATTGCTTTTGAAGAATTGTTTGAACTAATTGGTGAAAATTTAGTTGCCTATGGATTTTTACTTTTTCTGGGCAAAAGATTAATGCCGCTACGCGGAAGTTAAAAGTCATGCATTTAAAAGTCAATCATTTTTGATTTGTAATTGTTTGAGGATTTTGTAACCAGTTATTTTCGCCATCTTGCACTAGATAAAGATCGGCAAATTATTAGCCAAGAAGTCGCAAATACTCAACTTTAATACAAACATCCATTGCTAAATTTAAACCTGCATCTAATGCTTTATTTGCTGACTGCCAATCTTTAACGTCTAGCTGAGTCCAAATAGTTTTGGCATGGATAGCGATCGCTGATTCTACTATTTCTGGTAAATATTCGGAACTGCGGAAAACATTAACAATATCCACAGGTTCAGGAATATCTGTTAAAGCAGGATAACTAGGTTGACCATCAATTTCTTTAACTACTGGATTAACAGGATAAACTTTATAACCTACCTCTCGTAAAAATCTAGCTATTTGATAGCTAGTACGAATTGGTTTATCGGAATGACCCACAACAGCAATTACTTGAGAATTTGTTAGTATATCTCGCTTCAGACGATCGTTAGTATTCAAATTGACCATAATGTTGAATAAGCAATACACTCTAAATAAAACAATATTTATGATACAATACAAATTAATTTTTATCCAAAATTTATAATATTTTGATAATTAGTTATGACCGAAAAATTATGGTCAATAATCTCCCCTTTTAAGGGGATAAAAAAGAGAATATTCTAGATTTAAAACCTCTAGTTGAAGTAAGAGGTAATGACTTTCTTAGTTCCGATTATAGGAGGCTAACTGATAACTGAAATGACGAAATTTAGTAGTGAGTATTCGCGTTCAATTTCTGCAAAACAGCCTTTTTTTTATTAGATGCTAGACAAATTTTTATCCTCTACAGCATCAAACTAACAAGCACTATTTAAACTGTTGAAAATTATCATTTAATCATTACCGAAAAATTCTGGTCTAAAGCCTCTGCTTTTAAGGAGATAAAAAGCGGTCGAGAGATGGTGAAGAAAACTCGCCATCTCTCGACTACTCCCTTCCAGGTGCAAAATTCTAATCAGTAAATCCTTGCAGCATATAGTTTATAGCCTAATTTTGCTAGTTCATTAATTGATAATGGATAATGGATAATTGATAATTACCTCTGGTTAAAACCGTCCTTGATTGAATATAAGGAAATATTATTTCTTTATTTCCCCTTAAAAGGGGAGGCTTCAAGGCGCGAATTATTTAATTATTAATTATTAATTATTAATTATTCGGTAATCTTCTAGCGGGAAGGGAGTAAGAGAAAAGAGAATATTCCAAATTTCAAGCCTCCTTATTACAGAAGTACTGTTAACGCAGTTCCTCCGGAGGAGGCTAACTGATAACTGATAACTGATAACTGATAACTGATAACTGATAACTGAAATGACCAATTACCAACAATAATGAACAAACCAATTAATATTTTCGAGTATGAATCTTTGGCAACACAAAATTTATCTCAAATGGCACTAGATTATTATGCTAGTGGCGCATGGGATGAAATTACTTTGCAAGATAACCGTACTGCTTATGAACGATATAAATTACGACCTCGAATGTTAGTAAATGTTAGCCAGCGAAATTTAACTACAAAAATCCTGGGACAGTATATTAAAATGCCAATTTTAATTGCCCCTATGGCCTTTCAATGTTTAGCATATCCAGAAGGAGAATTAGCAACAGCAAGAGTCGCAGCAGATTTAGGTACAATAATGATATTAAGTACCATGTCCACTAAAAGTTTAGAAGATGTGGCACTAGCTTCAAATGTGGCAAAAAATTTTTGGTTTCAACTCTATGTACATCGCGACCGCGCTCTAACTCGTGCTTTAGTAGAAAGAGCTGAAGCTGCAGGTTATCAAGCATTGTGTTTGACAGTTGATGCGCCAATTTTGGGGAGAAGAGAACGCGATCGCCGAAATAAGTTTACTTTACCATCTGACATGGAATTAGCTAATTTAACGTCGATGGCAAATTTAGAAATTCCTCAAACAGAAAATGAGTCTGGGTTATTTACTTATTTTGCTAATCAACTAGATCCAGCTCTTACCTGGGGAGACATAGACTGGTTGCAGTCATTAACATCATTACCTGTAGTAGTTAAAGGAATTTTGCGGGGAGATGATGCCATTCGAGCTGTGGAACATGGGGCAAAAGGAATTATTGTTTCTAATCATGGAGGTAGGCAGTTAGATGGAGCGATCGCCACTCTTGATGCTCTCCCAGAAGTAGTTGCAGCAGTGGGACATCAAGTTGATGTGCTGATGGATGGAGGTATACGCAGGGGTACAGATATTCTCAAAGCATTAGCATTAGGAGCAAAAGCTGTTTTAATTGGGCGTCCGGTTTTGTGGGGACTAGCAGTGAATGGAAAAGCAGGGGTACATCATTTGTTGGAGTTATTGTGTGATGAATTAGATGTGGCAATGGCATTAAGTGGCTGTGCTAAGATAGAAGATATAGATTCTAGTTTAGTTCGTTATATTTAAATTGAAGAAGGAAGAAGGAAGAAGGAAGAAGGAAGAAGGAAGAAGTGGATGGGGAGTCAAACCCCAACCAATTGTAAACACCGTAATTGACGGCTGGGTATTAAACCCAAAAGAAAAAGATAAAAATTTCAGGTTTATTCTTCTAATTCGGTGAAGTTTTCTATAGAACCCATTTGGTATCTATTTAAAAAGGAGATGGGGGATGGGGGGATGGGGAGATAGGGAGATGGGGAGATGAGAGTATTTTTCTACCTGCAAGGGAAGCTACCAGGTTTGCTATTGGGCGATGCGGGGTCTCATCTGCTTTCTCCCCATTCTCATTCCTGAATTTCCACTTGCTCGCTCAGACTGAGGAGGGAAGCCAAAAGCACATACCGCGTCCAAAGATCCACTCAGGGGTTCTATAGTGTGAGAATTCTGTAATTGAAAAAAATCAGGACTTACGCAAATTCACCTTGAAAACGCCATATGTAGGGGCGTTTGCGGAGCATGACCTTAGGAAATGGCATTTGCTAGCGCAAAGCTCCGAATGGCGCCCTCACTCAATATAGTGTCCGTGCGTAAGTCCTGAAATAAAAATTTCAGGTTTATTCTTCTAATTGGGTGAAGTTTTATATAGTGTAAGAATTCTGTAATTGAGTCAGATATAAAGTTTGTATAAGGTTGTTTATTTAGATGGTGAGTAAAAAAATGAACAAATCTAAAATTATTAATAATCCCAAAATATATGAAACTAAAAATACAGGTATGGCTTACCTTTTATGGTGTTCTGGTTTCTTAGGTATTTGTGGGTTACATAGATTTTATTCTGGAAAATATGTAACTGGTAGTTTATGGTTAGCTACTGCGGGTTTATTAGGGATTGGTCAATTTTTTGATGTCTTCTTTATTCCTGGAATGGTAGAACAGAAAAATCTCAAAAATTTCAAGAAACAATTAGATTCTGGGGATATATATAACTACTTTCCCCAAGAACAAATAGTGAGAATGTTAGAGACTAATCCCCCAAAATCAGATACACAAATTATTCTTCAACTAGCTAAGGAAAATTCAGATGGAATTTCAATAGCAGATTGTATTATTGCTACAAATAAAACAGTATCAGAAATGAAAGAACTGTTAAAAAGTTTATATAAAGAGGGTTTATTGGAAATGGAAAATCACCCCGAAACAGGGGCAGTTATTTATAAAGTATTTTAAAAAATTAGATTGTTTCATTAATGGATAATGGATAATGGATAATGGATAATTACCTCTGGTTAAAACCGAGAGGATTGAATATCAGGAAATATTATTTCTTCTCTTGGTCGATTGGATATGGCGAGGGGACCCGCTCTTGACAGAGCCGCTCCGCTTTATATGTTGCGGAGCAAAACGCCATCCCACCCTTCGGGAAGCTACGCTTTACATGTTGCGAAGCAAAACGACCGCTTTTTTCCCCTTAAAAGGGGAGGCTTCAAGGCGCGAATTATTTAATTATTAATTATTAATTATTAATTATTAATTATTCGGTAAAATCTCCGTATATCCTAGGGAAATAACGAACAAGATATCTTTACTTCATACAAATAATTGCTAAAAATATTGTGTAATACCAATTTGAAAAAAGAATGCTATGAAAAGTGCCACTCTATCAGATATTCTTAAAAATAGTGACCATCGTGGATTTTAGATAGTTATTTATATCGTTTTTACCTTTTTAAAATATTTCCTTCTTTTTCCTTCTTCCTTCTTCCTTCTTTCGTACGGACGCCCTTATGCAACGTCCCTACTATTTGTAACAAACACTTATCAAATTGGTATAAGAATAATTTTTGGTATTCTAAAGATACATTATATAAGCATACCGTCACATACCCTATGTTAATCTTTTGTTTAGAAACAACCTCTAAATGAATTTGTAAAAATGACTCAAACAGAAATAAATACAATTACCGTTGCTAAAAAAGCATTTGATAAATTTACTCATGGTTTAGCAACTGGAGAATGGGAAGCATTTTTGGATATGCTTACTGATGACTTTACCTTTTGGTTTCCCGTAGGAAAATTTCATGGTTTAAACAAAGGAAAAGACCGCGCTAGAGAATTTTTTCAGTATGTTTCTGAAGCTTATAGTGAAGGACTTTTAATTACTTCTTTAGACAATATTACTAGCAACAAAACAACAGTAGTATTTGAATTTCGGGATGAAGGCCCAATGTGGGGAAAAGCTTATAAAAATCGAGTAGCAGTTTCTTTTGATGTGAGAGGAGATAAAATTTGCTCCTACCGAGAATATTTAGGTAGTGATGGTAAGTCAAATTAATTATATTAGGGAATAGGGAATAGGGAATAGGGAATAGGGAATAGGGAATAGGCAACAGGCAACAGGCAACAGGCAAAAGTGGGAAAAATATTTCCCTGTCTTACAGTTTATTACCAGTCTATGTCCTAACCAACCCATTCTTTGCTATAGCTATATATAAATATCTCCAGAAAAGGGGGAATAGGGAGCAGGGAACAGAGAGAAATAATTGATAATTTGTGGATAATACCATGCATGAAAAAAGAATATTACGAGAACAGTGGGAGCATCTTGCTCCCATGCCAAGTATTCCTTTTTCCTGTGTACTATTAGGCGAGCAGGACTACCTTAACGAAGTCAGAAGTCACAAGTCAGAAGTCAGAAGTTATTTTTGTAATACCAAATTGATACAATGTTTGCTACAAATATCTAAGGTATTTCTTAGGAGTTAGGAGTCAGGAGTCAGGAGTCGTATGGGAATGGCTTTAATACCATTTTTTAGGGCGTAAATTATCTTTTTTGTCAAAGAAACATCTCCTGTCAAAATTTTTTATGGCTCTTACTATTCGTAACATTCTTTTTTCAAATTGGTATAACAGGGATTTGAGCAACTCTCCAAAAATATTGCGCCTTAAAAGGCAGGGTTTTAGATCCATATTATTTTGATAAATTTTACTATTCCCTATTCCTTATTCCTTATCTATATTTCTGAAAATCCTTTTTCTTTTCTACTAATAATGCTTTAGCTTTTGCCTTAATTTTGCCATGATATACTACTCCTTCGTAAGCATAACGATTATAACCACTATTAACAATTAACTCTTCTAAATAACGTACTCTTTCTGCCGTCTCTGGATGAGTGGATAACCAAGCAATAATACCTCTATCTTCTGTGTCTTTATTCAGAGTCTTCATCAAATTTCTTACCCCATCTGCTGCATAATCTGCTGATACTAAAATTCGTGTTCCTAATACATCTGCTTGACGTTCCATTTCTCGACTATAGTTAAGTACAATTAAATTACTAACTACACCGCCCGCATAAGGAATATATTGAGTAACACTACTAATTAAATTACCTTCAGACATTAACTGAAATCCATGAGATAATACAGTATGAGCTAATTCATGAGCAAGTAAACCTGCTAATTCTGCTTCAGAATTTGTTTTAACTATTGCTCCTAAATTAATAAATATTTGCCCACCTGGTAAAGCAAAAGCATTAAGATTTTCATCATTGATTATATAAAACTGATATTCAAAGTCGTTTCTACCAGTCATTTTTGCAAGTTTTTTTCCTATAGTATTAACATATTCAAGAATTGTTTCATCTTCAACCATAGGTAAACTTTTAGTGGCATATTTTGCTAAACTTTTGCCAATTTTTGATTCTCCTCGGAGCATTAATGCTGTTGTTTGAACAGCATTCAGAGCAGCAAATGGATTGCCAGTAAGAGCTACTCCTAAAGCGCCAGTAACAACATTAGCAATTGTATTTCCTCTTAATTGTGATTTGAGCTGGGATTGAAATTTTTTTCTATGGGTTTCTGCTAATTGATTAAATTCATCTACTTGGGAATGTTCGGGATTCATCAAAGCAAATTGTTGGGCAGATAAAGTTGCTTCTAACCATTTTTTTTCATTTGCTAGGGCAGTAATTTGAGCTTTCATTAATTCTGGTTCGTTGGGATATAAACTAGCTGCTTGATGTAATATTTCTAAGGATAATTCTGTTTGTTCATCAGCTTTTAATACTTCTGCAAATTTAATATGAGCTGGAATAAATTCAGGATATTCTTTGACTAATAGTTCTAAAGCTATAAATATTTGAGTCTCTAGATTTTTAGCTAATCCTTCTTGTACTTGTCGCCAATAAACTTGAGCTGTTACTGGTAATTCTGTAGGTTCATAAATTGCTTGAGGGCGATTAATTTTAGCTTCAATATCTTCAGAAAATGGTTCTTTTACTTCTCGGTAAAGTTTTTCTGCTGCTGTTTTTTCTCCTGCTAAATAAAGTCGGTCTGCTTCTGCTAATTTTTGATATGGTGTTTCTGGCTGAAAATTAGTAGGAAATATTTTGGCTGACGGAGGTTTTTGAGGTTGATTTTCTAGAGTATTTGTTTCTGCTAAAGCTAAGTTTTGCAGGGAAAATAAGCTGATTATAATTGTGAAATAATTTAGTAAAAGTTTCATAATAGGGAATAGGGAGTAGGGAGTGGGGAGTGGGGAGTGGGGGAGTGGGGGAGTGGGGAGTAGGGAGCGGGGAGTAGGGGAGTAGGGGAGTAGGGAGCGGGGGAGATTGAAGTAATTTAAGAAATTATCAACATATACTATATTAACTAAATTCTATATAACTACTAACTCCTTCTGAAAATTGGTATAATACCAAATTGATAAATATTTGCTACAAATAACTTTCTAGGTGTTAGGTGTTAGGTGGTAGGTGGTAGGTGGCGCGGTAAATTATTAATTGTTAGTTATTAATTATTAATTATTAATTATTAATTATTTACTAGCCAGTTTATTTGTAACATTCTTTTTTAAATTTGGTATAAAAACAGTTCCACCTGAGCGTCATTGCCAAATATTTCTCAGTTCTCTTCCTTCCTCGCCTCCTGACTCCTGTACGGGCGAATCGCGATTCGCCCCTACTGACTCCTGACTCCTTCTTCTTATTTCTTCAATAAACTTTTTACAGTATCTAATACCTTTTCTTCAACATAAGGTTTTGTCATATAAGCACAATTGTTAACTAATTTTTCAATTGGTACGCCCATTCTGGATGCACCACGAGAAGTCATAAACATTATTGGTAAATTTTGTAACTTAGAATCTTGTCTAATTTTCAAAGCTAACTCTTGACCGCCCATTCTTGGCATTTCCATATTTAATGAAATCAAATCAACCTGTAAATTATTTTGTAATTTTTCCCAAGCTTCTAACCCATCTTTTGCTACTTCTACTTGATAGCCAGCTTTGATAAAAGTCATACTCAAAAGTTCGCGAACAGTAATAGAATCATCCACAATTAGAATAGTCTTAAGCTTCACATATCTGTTCAAAATATTATTGACAGCTTCTAACACTTTTTCCTCAGTACAAGGTTTGTTCAAATAACAACAATAATTAAATTCTTCCTGAATTTTTTTCTGCTTATTTCTAGCTATAGCACGATTAGTCAAAATAGCGATTAATATATTTTTCAACTTAGAATCATTTCTGATTTTTTAGTTAGTTCATAACCATCCATTCTCGGCATTTCTATATCTAATAAAATCAAGTCAACCTGTAAATTATTTTGTAATTTTTCCCAAGCTTCTACTCCATTTCTAGCAATTTCTACCTGATAACCAGCATTCCTAAAAGTCGTACTCAAAAGTTTACGAACGATAATAGAATCATCAACAATTAGAATAGTATAAGATTTCAACCATTGACGACTGCACGCATCACTCCAGTCAATAACTGCCTCTTGCAAAGCTCCCACTGAAAATTTCGCTCCTACTAAATTAGCACCTCTAAGATCCGCTTCAGCAAACAACGCTCCCTCACAGTTAGCATTCTGTAGATCGGCACCCCTAAGATTAGCACCTTGAAAATTCAAACCCTGCAAATTCAAACCACTTAGCACGCAATTAGAAAAATCATTATCTCCCACTTCCAACCTTTTCCTAATTCTCTCTTGCCATAGCTTGCTAATTAAACCCTTCTGAGCAAACCCACCAGTCAAATAACGTAACTTCCCATCACATTCTATACCATGAAGATTACCCTCACTATCATACCAGTTGAGCCAAGGTAACAACCCCTCTGGAGAATTCAGGGTAAAATTTTTACCCTCCTGATAAGCATCTCCACCTTGAGAATAACCACGACCTACACAACTGATAAAATTTTCCTCTACCTTTGCCTCATCCTGAGTAAATAATGTTTGCCAAATTCTTTCCTGCACGCTGAAACCAAAATGCCCATCAGAATATACCATCCAAAGTAAATCAATTGTTTGTAAATCTAGTAAAGGCAGTTTATTAATAAATTTCCAATTGAGACAACCAGGAAGATAACCATAAAGTGAACAAGAGGGAAACTCCTGTTGATAAATACTGTGAAACATTGTCTGGTAATGTTGCAGCAAGTCAGTGAGTTCGCGAAATCTATCTACTTGAGTATTTTTGTTAATTGTCTTTAAAATTTCCCGAATTTCCTGAACACCTTTGTGTACTTCTACTCTCAGGGCAATTTCACAAAACAAGCGGAAAGTTTCCCAGTCTGCTTTTTGCCATTGAGATGCTGCTAATAAATCTCGCAACTTCCTATAGTTAACCCCTAATGCCGATCGCAATTCTAGATCGGTTACAGATTTTTTTTCAGGTTTAAACATGACATCTTTGGGACGTTGCCAAATTTTTTCAATAATTTGAGCGATCGCTTCTGCCACATTTTCCGATGAAATATAGCCTTCCCCCAATTTTTGCCACAACTGGGAAGGTATATAGTAAGGGCGAGACATTTTTTGATAAAGTTCCTTAGCAAAACCTCCCGTTACTCCCACCGGAATCACCACCGCACCTGCTGCCATTCCAATTTCAGCCTCCTGTTTAGCTCCAGGCCCACCTTCAATAAGTATATATATTGATGCCATCTGAGCCAGAATTTCTCGGCGCTCAGATAAGGTTTTGCCTGCATACAAATTTACACCATATTCCCACGGTTCAAATCCAACAGGTTGAATATGGTAAACTGGGGCTAATTTATTTTGTTGTTGACGCTCTCGCCAGAAACTCAGGGATACTGCTTCGGGTACACCCATAACTCCACCCGTCAACAGAGCTAAATTTTCTAATGTTGCCAGTTGTCTACCAGTAGCTTTGCATATTGCCTCCGTAGTCACACCCCAAAAGGAAGTACTGCCAATAATAGCGACTCTACGCTGACATTCAATTTGAGCAACTAAACTTTTGGCAATTTGAGCTTTAGTTTGTTCGGAGGAAGTGGGAGAAGTTATATCAGTTGGTAGGTTTGCTTGATATTTTTCGTAATCATTTGACTCGCGACAGACAAAAATTATTTTCCAGGGGAGAGAGTTGTGTTGCAAAAATTTCACCACTTCTGTCATGGCTATTTTTGCCGCCCAATCTCTGGGAAACCCACGCATTCCTGTGCTTATACAGGGAAAAGCGAGACTATGAATTTGATTTTCTGCTGCTACCTCCAGACAGTTGCGATAACATTGAGCTAATTGTTGACTAGAGGTTTGACTATTAGTTTTATCCCAAACTGGGGCACAGGTATGAATGATGTACGAAGCCTGGAGTTGATAGCCTTTAGTGATTTTAGCTTCACTGGTATCGAGCCATTCTATTTGTCTGGTTGTACTTGTGAGTGCTTCTCCTGCTGCTTGATGAATTTTGGTACATAGTCCGTAACTACGGAGATTATTGTTAGTTGGATTAACAATTGCCTCTACTTGCTGAGAAATAATATCACCTTGAGTAATAGTGATACGTTCACTCAGTTGAAGATTTTCTGTAGGAATATGGCAATTTTTACCTAAAATATTCATTAATTTTTTTAAAGCTTGTATATATATTTAGGACTTACGCAGTACAACCTATTTTCCTCCGAAGCGATCGACACCGGAAGCAATCTCAAATCCTAATTTTTCGTACCTAATGCGTAATTCCTGATATTATAATTATTATACATAATTTCTCTCCTATTTATGGATGTAGGTAGGTCATTTTAGTTATCAGTTATTAATTGTTATAGAAGTGGTTTAATTTTTATTATTATAGACAGTAAATATTTCAGATTAGAGGTATAGACATATCCAGCAAATAAATAAATCTTTTTTCTAACCCTTGTAGGTAACTTTTCTCAAACGTATATACATGATTTTTCACAACTGATAACTGAAATGACCAGGAGTGAAATTAAGAGGCTGTTTAACAACAAAACAGGACTTACGCATGAGGTATAAAAACTAGGACTTGAAATTGCGGAGTTGCTGATTCTGGGTATGATGCAAGCCCCCCTAACCCCCCAATTTTGGGGGGAATAAAACTCTAAAAGTCCCCCAATTTTGTGGGATTTAGGGGGCTTGAGCAGAACCAAACAATCGCGCATTCATACTTCAATTCAGCAACGCCGAAATTGCTTTCCTATCGATCGCAATGACCGAAATACGTTGAGGTGCGTAAGTCCTACAAAAGTAAAGATACGGTGTGTGATAGAATAGGAGAAAAAGGTTGAAATTTGCCTCCATCCCCCCTACTCCCCTACTCCCCTACTCCCCCACTCCCCCACTCCCACACTCCCTTTTAACCAATAGCATCCTTGAGAGCATTCTGAGTCATAGCAGCGATCGCTTGTTCTGTCGCCTTGGGTAAATGATAATACTTACCCCCCGCTTGCTTCGCCAACTCCTTTGCAAACCCAGTCGAAACAAACTTATTCTCAGTATCAATCATCAATAACTGAATCCCCAAACCCCGAACTTTACTAGCAATTTCCAACAACTCCTCCTTAATATTCGGTTTCTCATCATCCAATATTGGCTCACCCAACGAACGCGCCAACGGAATATTACCCCTTCCATCCGTAATAGCCACAATTACCACCTGCCCAACATCACCAGACTGCTTGGCATTCACACCCACTCTCACCGCCTGAGTCAAACCATGGGCCAAAGGCGAACCCCCACCACAAGGCATCTTTTCCAAACGTCGTCGTGCTGTAGTTATCGAACGAGTAGGCGGTAACAACACCTCCGCTTGTTCCCCCCGAAAAGGAATCAACGACACCTGGTCGCGACTCTGATAAGCTTCCGTCAACAACTGCATCACCGCTCCCTTCGCAGACTGCATCCTATTTAACGCCATCGAACCCGAAGCATCAACCACAAACACCACCAAAGCACCTGCCTTTCTTGCCAAACGCTTTGCCCGCATATCAATAGGTTCCACAATCACTTGACGATTTGGCTGACGTTCGCGGCGAGACTTCTGATAAGGAGCAGCAGCTCGCAAAGTCGCATCAACCGCAATACGTCGCACCTGACCCTTCGGCAACATTGGCTTCACATAACGCCCCCGGTCTTCAGAAAAAATCACACTCCGACTACCAGACTTACCTTGACGGTTTGCTGTTTGAGCAAACATCAGCACACTATCATCCAGCACCACTCCCTCCGGGTCAAACAAAAATTCTTCCGGAATACTAGCCTCTTCTTCCTCTGGAGGTTCCGGGTTTTCCTCATCCTCATCCTCATCCTCCTCTTGCTCATCTTGAGACTGGTCTTCTGGTGGCGGTGGCGGTGGAGGTGGCGGTTGTTGCTCCTCTTCTGGAGGAGTTGGCACTATTGTTGCCCGTGGCACAATAACTAACTCCACGGCCCGACGCAAGTCATCCGCATTAATTGTTGTCCGTCCATCCAGTGCTGCTGATGCTTTGGCCACTCGCACGGCAAAAAGTTCTGCCCTATGTCCTTGGACGCCTCCACGAATTGCTTCTTCTACTAAGTATTGGATTTGTTCGTTAGTAATGGTGACATCTTTTATCCATTCCCTGGCCAAAAGAATCTGAGTTTTGAGATTATCTATATCTTCTGCATATTGTTCGAGAAAAGCTTGGGGAGATTTAGCATAAGCTAAAGCTTGTTCTACTGCCTCCACTCGTTGGTCTAAACCTAAAATCATATCTGCTGAGAGGGCGATCGCTATTCTATCTAGCAAATGTTCTCGTAGTGGGCCTTCTTCTGGATTATAGGTAGCGATAAATAGAGGTTTACAAGGATGTTGAAAGCTGATGCCTTCTCGTTCTATTTGATTTCGTCCTTCTGTTAAGACTGTGAGTAATAAATTGGCAATATTGTCGTCCAGCAGATTAATTTCGTCTACATATAATACTCCTCGGTGAGCTGATGCTAATAATCCTGGTTGAAAAACTGTTTCTCCTTGTTTGACTGATTTTTCTACATCTACCGAACCTAATAATCTATCCTCTGTTACTCCTAGAGGAACTTGAATAAAAGGTGCGGGTATAACTTCAGTGGGAATTTCTACTGATGTGGGGTCGCCATACTGCTCTAATAGTTGGTTGTCCCATTCTTCGGGATAGTTAGGATTACAGTTACTAATGGACCCTTGAACAATTTCAATGGGAGGTAGGAGTGAATGTAGCGCTCTGGCCATTACCGATTTGGCAGTACCACGACGGCCAGCAATGGCAACTCCTCCTAATCCCGGATCGACGGCAGCTAACAATAGAGCGAATTTTATTGCCTCTTGTCCGACTACAGCAGCTAGAGGAAAGTTGATGATGGCGGGAGGGTTTACTACAGGCATAGTTTAAATAGTTTGACTCTTGGTTTTTAGGATATCAAATTAACGAAGTCAGAAGTCAGTAGGGGCGTTTTGCTCCGCAACATATAAAGCGGCAGCTCTACGTTAGCAAATGGCATTGGCCCTTACAGGGTTTTGGTTATGACGATGTGGTTTATCAATCTGAACAGCACTGTAAGGGTTCTATGTATTCTTATTTTAAAGTTACACTTTAATTAAAATATATAGCTGTACATTTTATTTTTTTACTCTTGCAAAGAAACTTTAAATAAATATTATTAATACTTATATGTATCATAATAAATAAAAATATTTAAATGAGGGGTTTAACCCCTTAATGGCGTTATACTACGTTTAGTAGATGCACCCTGATAGTTATTTGTCCCTTGGTCAATATAGACAAAGGGGCTTTTTTTTTGATGATATGGGTGCTTACTTTAATGAAACTTATGTTTTATTAGATTTATGATATTTTTTTTAAATTATTCAAATAGTGGGTTTTGCCCCTTATGGGTGTTATACTACGTTTAGTAGATGCACCCTGATAGTTATTTGTCCCTTGGTCAATATAGACAAAGGGGCTTTTATTTTTTAGATTAGTAGGGTTTGCTGAAAAAGTCTTTTTAAGAAGTAGGGGAGTAGTTAGGAGGAGCGGAGGATAGAATTTAGTGAGGAAGTAGTCGGATATATTTGTCCCTGAATTATTCTGCCTACTTAGTGGTTATGCGTAAGTCATGACATATTCATGCTTTGGTTTACACAAACGCGCTCCAAGGGACATAATATTACAAATGCCCTTTAAAAAAACCGCTTTATGCTCAAAAGGCAAAAAACGGCTTTAGGATAATTGTTATCTTTTCTATGGCGGGTTTAATAACCCACCGTCTACACGATGCTTAAAATTATTTGAGGCTTTTAGAGATGGAGTGAGGTGTGAAAAACTATCCATCTATAATTTTCCCTTCTTCCTTCTTCCTTCTTCCTTCTTCCTTCTTCCTTCTTCCTTCTTCCTTC
Source organism: Okeania sp. KiyG1 (assembly GCF_014132355.1). Classification (GTDB taxonomy): domain Bacteria; phylum Cyanobacteriota; class Cyanobacteriia; order Cyanobacteriales; family Microcoleaceae; genus Okeania. Next base: position 46,651 of record NZ_BLZO01000026.1, on the reverse strand, counting down.
TTTAATAAATGGAGCATATGGGAGTTGAACCCATGTCCAAAATGGCTATTTACTCTTCGCTCATTCACAGGTTTAGCTCTTGTTAACCCTCAGAGCCGGGACCATCCATTATCCCGGATGGCGGGATTCTCTAGTAAAGTCTTAACCAGCAGCTGACCAGAGGCAGTTTACCAGTGCATCCGTTGGGGTTAAGTCTGCAATCCTTAACGGAGTCAAATCACAGACGCTCGAACCTATAAGAGGTGTTTTCGCAATTAAGCTACAGCTACTTGCTTACGAGCAAAAGGTACAATGTTGTTTGCACTTATTATTTTTTGAGCCCGGTATTTGCGAGAGAAGACTCACTCTCGACCTGAATCACAAAGTAGATTTCACCACCCTGTCGAAACCGTTAATGCCCCGTGTTATTGTTTTTATCTTACACAATTATTTTCATTATGACAACTTTTGAATTTAGAATTTAGAATTTAGAATTTAGAATTCAGGAGTCATTTAGATATCTCTAGAAAAGAGGGAACAGGGAACAGGGAACAGAGAACAGAGAACAGGGGGGAATAATTGATGATATATGGATAATAATTGATTTTATTTTTGATTTTTACCAGATGTCTAATAATTACTTCAATCTCCCCTACTCCCTACTCCCTCTTAATGTAAATCATCTTCCCACACACCAATATAGACAAGATCATTCCTACTACGCTCAATTAGACCTTCAAGATTACCTGTTTTAAACTCGTAGCGATTAATTTTACGGTTTCGCACATCTTGCAGTCCTTGTTCAATTTCTGGAGTAATTCTCAAATTCAACATATTTGCAAAAGCTAATCTTACCATTAGGCCATCTACACCATCTGCTACAGACAACTCAGTTTGTCGCAAGCGACTAGAGTCCCGATCATATAGATAACCTAAACTAACTTTATTAGGAAGTAAATCATAAATCGCAACCCTAGTATTCGGCCAATAGCCACGCTCTTTAACTTTTGTAGGTTTTCCCAATAATTCTATTACTTTACTTTCTAAGGTGCCTGGAGGTAAGCCACGAATAATCGGCAGATCCCTAATAGTAGAATTATCAATAGGATCGGAAGGAATATTATCTGGCAATATTAAATCTATAGGTATGTCAGGAACTGAATCTTCGGGAGGTTGCACCGGAGTTGGAGTTGGAGTTGGAATTGGAGTTGGAGTTGGAGTTGGGGTTGGCTCAACCGTAGGTGGTATGGGTGTAGGTTTTTCTACTGGAGGTGAAGGAGTAGGGGTTGGTCTAACTATAGGAGGAACAGCAGTGGGGGTTGGAGGTGGAGATGGTGATGGGGTAGGAGTAAAATTGGGCAATTGCTCCGTATCATTAGACTTTGGAGATGGTGTAGGAGGTGCAGTTGGTTTTGATATAGGAGTTTGAGCAATATCTGATGGTCTAACGGTGGGAGATGGTGCAGGAGTTTGAACTATAGGTGGTGTGTCAGGGGGCTGAGAATTTAACAATATTGCTGCTAATGTTCCTACTGTTAGAGTAGCGATCGCTCCGGGTATACCCCACATCAATATTCCTTTAGGTCTTTGTGTAGGAGGAATATTTGTAGTAGCAGTTTTTCCACTTCCCACATTATGACCTAGATGCTGTTGAGGTACAACCTGAATAGTTGAATGTAAATCAGTTGTGCTAGAATTTGATAACTGTTTTAGCCATTCCTCCACAGTTGCAGGTCGGTGTTGAATATCCATTGCCATACCTTTTAGCACTGCTTGATTAACAGTAGGACTAAGTTGAGGCTGTAATTCCCTAGGAGTAGCCATTTCTTGTTGGGATCTCCTCATCGCTGGTATTGGCAGTCGTGCTGTTAATAAAGTATAGAGAGTCGCAGCTAAACCATATACATCTGTTGCTGCGGTACGTTTTCCTTGAACAAAATACTGTTCTGGAGGAGCATAACCATCAGAAACCAAATTAGTGTGAACCTGAGTTTTACCAGCAATAAATTCCCGGGCAATACCAAAGTCAATTAAGATGACATCCTCAGTATCCCGACGTAGCATAATATTTTGGGGTTTAACATCTCGGTGGAGCAAATTATTTTGATGCACTACTATCAAAGCATTGCCTACCTGACGAATATAATGCACGGCGATCGCCTCTGGTAGAGGTTGTCCACCAGATACAACTTCTGCTAAAGTTTTACCCGGAATATAGTCCATCACCATGTAAGGTTGACCATCTTCCACAAAAAAATCACTGACTCTGACAATATTAGGATGGACACACAAAGCGAGTCTTCTTGCCTCATCCTGAAACTTCTTTTGAAATTCCTCAAAGTTAGGATGTTGACATAAAGACTCATTGAGAGTCTTAATAACTACGGGTTGTCCTAAATAATTATGAGTAGCCTTGATAGTAATACCAAAACCTCCCCTTCCTAATTCTTGTTCTAATGTATATTTGCCATTTTGTAAGTTTCTTAATATATTCATTTTTATTTCCCCATTTCTCTTTGTCTTAGTGAATTACAGCAGTTTTTATTTTAGTAGTAGGGACATTCCATGGAACATCTTGACTAAAGTTTTGGCGTTGCATAAATGCGGAATGATTTTAGAGGTTGTCTGAGAAGTACCATTTGCTACATCCAAGCCCCCTAAATCCCCCAAAATTGGGGGACTTTTAAAAGCAAATTATTCTTGTTCCCCCCAAAGTTGGGGGGCTAGGGGGGCAAAATTCAGTATCAAAAAACTTTTCAGATATCCTCTTAATAGTTTTGTGGAATGGGCATCTTGCCCGTTCCTGATATTTGCCCGTTATCGAGTGAGGGCGTTTTGCTACCGCATAACTCCGTTAACGCTCCGCGTGTAAAGCGTAGCTTGGCGTTAGCCAATGCCATTTGCTTCGCATAACTATCGTTAACGCCCCTACAGATGGTGGTTTAATAGTCAATTTGCGTAATCCCTGAGATATGCTAAATAGTATCCTCACTTCTACTACTTCTCAGGGTGCTTCAATTACGAACTATTAGTTTGAATTTTAGGCGTTGGTGATGGGTAAGTTCTGTTAATAATTTTGTATTTTGGATTGTTTGAACTACTTCAGGACTTACGCAGAACCACTATATCTGGTAGGGGCGAACGGCCGTTTGCTTCGCATACTTCGTAACGCCCCTACAAACGGTGTATAATTTCATGTTTTGTGTAAGTCCTGTACTTGTTAATATTAACTATTCCCTGTTCCCTATTACCGAATTTTAATTATGACCAAAAAATAAGGTCTCGCCCTTTCAAGGGGATGAAAAAAATAAAGTTCAATATTTTAAGCCTCTGACTTTAACTAGAGGTACTGTTAACGCAGTTCCTCCGATAGGAGGCTAACTGATAACTGATAACTGATAACTGAAATGACTTTGAAGATACTTTGCCTTAGTAATGGTCATGGGGAAGATGCGATCGCAGTTCAAATTGTACAAGAACTACAAAAATATCCTCTTCCTCCTAGTCTTGCTGCCTTGCCTATAGTTGGGGAAGGATGCGCTTATACCAAAATACCTCGTCTCTCAATTATTGGTCCCCGACAAAAAATGCCTTCTGGGGGGTTTATCTATATGGATGGACAGCAGTTATGGCAAGATGTCAAAGGTGGTTTATTAAAAATGACCTTTACTCAACTCAAAGCATTAAAATATTGGGTAAGTTCCGAAATTCAATTAGGTCATCAAGTAGTTATCTTTGCAGTTGGCGATATTGTACCTTTATTATTTGCTTGGTTGAGTGGAGTACCTTATGCTTTTTTAGGAACTGCTAAATCAGAATATTTGATTCGAGATGAAACTGGGAAACTTGCCTCTAATTCTTGGGTAGAAAGTTTTCAGCATTGGTCAAAGTCGGTTTACTTTCCTTGGGAATGTTGGTTAATGAGTAGGAGTAAGTGTAGAGCGGTACTTGCTAGAGACGCTCTAACAGCAAAAATACTCAGAAAAAAGTCAATTCGCTCTTATTATCTGGGAAACCCCATGATGGATGGTGTAGAGTTAGAAAATTCTCTGCTGTCAAGAGACCGCTCTGATGCAGAAATGCTAGGAATGCAGAACCAAGTGACTATTACTTTATTACCTGGATCTCGTTCTCCTGAAGCTCATGCAAATTGGGAAATTATTATTCAAGCGGTTGTAGGGTTGCTCGAAACTTTTCCACAGCAAAAGTTTTTGTTTCTGGGGGCGATCGCTCCTAATTTAAGTTTAGAACCTTTTATTACACTGCTTCAGTCTTATCATTGGCAGACTGAACGAGAGATGAGAACTGATACTCAAAACAGTATTTTACAACTGCCAGTCGATCGTCCTGTACCAACCTTTTTTTTTGGAGAGGGAAATATTCAGTTTCCTGTCAAATTAACTTCTCAGAATAAAAATGCTAGTATGATTTTAGACCGACAAGCTTTTCCTGAATTTGTGCATCGGGGAAATTTAGCTATTGCGATGGCAGGTACTGCTACGGAACAATTTGTTGGTCTGGGGAAACCAGCGATCGCTATTCCTGGCAATGGTCCTCAATTCACATCTGCTTTTGCGGAAGCTCAAAGTCGCCTTTTAGGAATTTCTGTAATTTTGGTCAGGCACCCCAGAGAAGTTGCAGATGCAGTTAAGTCTTTGTTGAACGATCCAGACCGACTACAATTAATTGCTAAAAATGGGGTTCAGAGAATGGGTCAACCGGGTGCAGCTCACAGAATTGCTAATTTTTTAATGGAGTTGAACTGGATGTAGTTCATCTCAGTTATCAGTTATCAGTTATCAGTTATCAGTTATCAGCACCTCTGCAATAAGGAGGTTTGACATAAGGAATAGTCTATTTGTTTTATCCCTTTAAAAAGGGAGGCTTTATATAGAAATCCGGTTGAATAGTTATACCAATTTGAAAAAAGAATGCTATAAACAGTGCCTCTAGATAAGATATGCTTAAAAATAATGACTCTCGTTCATTTTAGATAGTTATCTCTATTTTTTTTACCTTTTTTTCGATATTTCCTCCTTCTTCCTTCTTCCTTCTTCCTCCTTTCGTACGGACGCCCTTATGCAACGTCCCTACTATTTGTAACAAACACTTATCAAATTGGTATTATTGTATAGTGGGGAGTGGGGGAATGGGGGAGATTAAATGTTGAAGTAATTATAGAATTACCAAAATATACTATATAACAGGATTCTATATTAGACCACAATTTTTCGGTAACAGTTCCCAACCCACCCCTAACCCCGACCGTGGAGGGAGGGGAAGTCAGGAGTCAGGAGGGAAGAAAGAAGAAGGAAGAAGAAAGAAGGAAGAACAAGAACAGGAGAAGAAGGAGAAAGTTTTTTTATCACTAATTATCCGGACATGATATAAATATTTAACAGGGTATTATTATATGACTAGAGTCAAAAAAACTAAAGACTTTTCCTCTTTTCTATGATATTTTTCTCAACAACTGCGGTCTATTTTACTTCCTTTTTGAGTTTTGTTAATTTTAATTAACGTAGGATGAAACAAATTAATTTACTGATATCTTTTATAGTGGCAAAGTTTGGTAAAATCTTAGAAATATGTAGATATATCTGCAAAAATATAAGCTATCAAAAACCTGCTGAATTAATCTTACCAAAGGAGGAAAATATGCCAATTCCACAAATTTACAATCGTGATGTTTTTATTTTGATAGACCGTAGTGGTTCCATGACAATATCTGATTCGACTACAGGAAACAAAAATCGTTGGCAATATCTTCAAGAAACTGTACAAGGTCATGTATTTGAAATTCTCTCCGAACAAGATGATGATTATGGCATAATTTGTGATGAGGTAACTTTATATTTTTTCAATCGAAATCAACAACCAACAAAAACTATTTATCTCAGAGATGCTGCTCAAGTACAAGCTGCTTTTAAAGAAAATAAACCTGGTGGTGCGACTTACATTGCCCCTACTTTAAATGAGGCATTATCTCAGTGGTTTTCTAATAGAACTGATGATAAAGGTGCTTTTATAATTATTTATACTGATGGTCAAATTGATGATAATAAAGAATTTATTAATGTTATTGGAAAAACTTGTTCTAATATCAATAGTCAAGATGAGATTAAAATTTTAATGATTGGTGTAGGTAGTGATATTGAGACAGAGGGAGCAATAGATTTTTATTTAGGAATTGATTTGAATGCTAATAAATTTCAATCTAGACGAGGAGAAGATTGTAATATCTTTATTTTTGATTTAATAGATGAGGTGATGGATGAGGGTATTATTGCTGCTCTTGAACGTCAACTTGAGGGAGACCCAAGAAAAGGATTAGGTGGTTGGATAAAAGAAAGATATCCAGATTTATATGGTAAATATTTTGCTTCTTAATATTAGGAAGGAAGAAGGAAGAAGGAAGAAGGAAGAAGAAAGAAGGAACAAGGAAGAAGGAACAATAAAGAAGGAACAAGGAAGAAGGAACAAGGAAGAAGGAACAAGGAAGAAAGATATTTATGAATTTAATTCCTCACTATTGATCGTGCGAAGATGTTTTCTCACCACAGTCTAGGTTAGAGTATTTTTCTTCTTTACTTTCTTCTAAATACTGACTACTTACTTATTTTGATATCTATCAACTTGTACAATATTTGTCAAAAATTTTAACCTACCACTAAATAATTAACCTACAACCTACAACCTACCACCTAAAACCTTCTTCAAATTCATAGATAAAATCATGAAATTTTTACTCCTGTTATCTAATACTATAATGCTGTGAATATTTTCTACAAAACTCTGCAGAAAATTGCTATAAATTGTTCGGTGAATTTGATATTAATTTATAAATTTTTTTGACAACTGATAACTGATAACTGATAACTGATAACTGATAACTGATAACTGATAACTGATAACTGATAACTGATAACTGATAACTGAAATGACCTTTTAGATAAAATTTATATTGTGTTTTAAATCACACAATATCTATAGTATAAGTCACATTAAATCAAGAATATAAATCACAGTTATTTCAGTAAAAATACGGAAAAATATAATTGTAACTTTTATACTAATCCTAAAATTTATGTATTAATATTGAAGCAGAATATAGTAGTTAACTAGCTATCAGCTTTTAGCATTCAGCGCTTGGGTTAAAATCCCCTTTCCTGACGGAATGCTCCGCAAATGAGGGCACAAAAAAAATGTTTCGGCGCTCCGTGTTTTATGTCCGCGGAGCGGAACGGAGTTCTATCCTACTGATTGCTGAGTGCTTCTTTAATTAATTATGTCAAAGTGCGCCGAAATGCTTAAGTAGTAAAGCCGAACGCTACATAATCAATTTTCTAAATTAAGTAATTACCCTCACCGGATTCATCAGTATATCTGTTGAAAGATTTGTTAATGTTTATAAAAAATAAATATCGACTCAAAATTCATGCAAGCTAATAATATAAATCAACCAATGAACAAAGAAAAGTTAGAGCAATTAAATGCATTAACTAAAATAATGATTGTCAGTTTTCTGTGGCATGGTTCTGGTTTAATGAAATCTAGTCAACCTAATGAAACTGAACAAAATACTACAAAGTCATCTCAGACAGATAAAATAAACCATCCCGAGCAAAAATAATCATCCGGACATGATATTACTGTTGCAGGATGGCGGAAATAACTGACCAGTGACAAAATCCTAAAACAATTACAAATCAATAATTTTGACTTTTAACTTTTGACTTTTGACTTCCGCGTAGCGGCAGCGCATTATTTTCTAACGAAGATATTCCCTCAAAATACGATTACGTTTTGGGTCTTCCAACTTTTTTAATGCCTTTGCCTCTATTTGTCTAATTCTTTCTCTCGTTAAATTAAAAGTATCGCCAATGTCCTTCAGGGTTTTTTCTTGACCATCATCCAAACCAAATCGCATTCGTAACACATTTCTTTCCCGTTCAGTTAAAGTGTTGAGAACAGTTTCTACGTCTTCTTGTAGGCAATTTTCAAAGACATATTTTGCTGGTGTTTCCCCATCAAACTCGATCGCTTCCTGATAGATGGTATTTTCTCCTTTGTCTATAGGGTTATCTAAAGATAACGTTTCTTGAGCGCATTCTACAATAAATCGTAATTTCTCTGTTGTCATTTCCATGCGTGTAGCGACTTCTTCTGCAGTTAACAGAGAACGTTCCATTGACATCTGTCTAACTGTTTTTTTAATTTGGGAAATGGTTTCATAGAGATAAACTGGCAAGCGAATGATGCGAGAATAGTCACAAATAGCTCTAGTAATAGCTTGTCTAATCCACCAAATACCATAAGTAGAAAATTTATAGCCTTTTGTATGGTCAAATTTTTCTGTAGCACGAATTAATCCTAAACTACCTTCTTGAATTAAATCTTGGAAGTCTAGTCCACGGTTTTGATATCGTTTGGCAATTGATGTCACCAGTCGCAGGTTAGCTGTCACCATTTGATTTTTGGCTTGTCTACCTTGTTGGAGGCGGTCGCGCAATTCTGGTATACTCATTTTGACAGCTGTCGCCCATTCTGTTTCATTAGGCGATCGCTGGAGTTTTTTCTCTAAATTTTCACGAATTTGTTCTAAAGCTAATAATTCATCAATTTGATGAGCTAAACTAATTTCTTCCTCAGGACGCAAGCGAGGTATTTTATTAATTTCTTTGTGATAAAGTTGAATGGAGTCTTGAGTAAATGTTGCGGTTGGTGGTTCTATATCTTGGTCGTAGCTACTTTTAGTAGGCTCTTTATTTATAAATTCTTCTGTATATTCCCAATTATTTATGGTTATATTTTCTAGCCAGTAAGTATCATAATAAGTAGGATTTTTACAGTCAATTAACCACCATTTAATTTTGATATTTATATTTTTGATTGTCTGAAGAGCAACTATTACTAACTGATGGTAGTTGTTTGTACAAATTAGTAATTTTTTTTTTTGCTTTGAGGAAGATTTTGGGAAATAGTTATTATTTTGTCTTGAAGTCTACGGTGTGTTTTAAATTCTTTTTGTAGCAATTCAAACAAAAATATTTCTAAATTATCTTCTTCATTGCTATTAATTCTGTAAAGATTATCAATAGATGCACTGTAAGAAACGGGTAACTCTAGTTCTTCAATCTCTAAATTTTCCAGTTGTAAATTATAGCCAAGTTTGTTAAACAAGGCTACTATTTTTTTCGGGCTATTAACTTTTTTTAGATCGTCTATTTCTAATGAATGCCCTATCACGATTGTCTGTCTCCACAATTAATTTACGCTAATATGTTGAGTCTTTAATATATTGCGATTAAAAGCGTTATTATTTCTATTTTTTTGAGTTTGCTAAATTTATAAGAAACATTTTTTTGTGTTTTCTAATTATATAGTTGTAGTTTTTGAGAATGATTGTTTATTTTTCTCTAGTTATTCAAAGATTCAAGTCATTTCAGTTATCAGTTAGCCTCCTATGGTCGGAACTGCGTCAAGCAAAACTTTTGCCCGATCTAAGACAATTAGCGATCGCGCTTAATCATGCCTATCACTATCATCAAAGAGCTTGATGAATTTATAAAGTATTTTATACCATATTTATTTTTTTATGTCAATTTTTATTTTTAAATTCTTAATATTATCTTTATCAAGATAATATGGGTCGCGCAACCCCGCCTTTTAAGGCGCAATATTTTTGGAGAGAAGCTCAAATCCCCTACTTCCCCTCCCCTCCTGGGCTATGCTTTACCCACATATTTCTTAACATAAAACTTGACTAAATTGACAAGTTATGGGTAAGTCTTAGTTCGTCTTTTTCGGGAGAAAAATGTATTGAAAAATACGTTTTTTTGATAACTGTAGACAAGATTCTTCCTCCCGCTCCTCCCCATCCTCCCCATCCTCCCCATCCTCCCCACCCTCCCACAAGGGTTTCAGGAGTTATGGGTAAGGGATAGCTTAATAAGGGGGGAACCGCTGAAAAAGGGGGGAGGTTTCACGGGTCCCCCTTTTTAAAGCAGGGCTAATTCATTGTCGCGCCTAGAATATTTACAACTGTATATTTTTGGTTAACTCACTAGCAAGATGCACAAAATTTCAAAATTTCAAAGGATACAATTTTTCTAAGCGTGACGATGAATTGACAAATGCTCCCCCATCCCCTACTCCCTCACTCCCCCACTCCCCTACTTCTTTTTTCTCTCGTGACAATAAATAGACCCTGCCCTTTTTAAGGGGGATGCGCGGGGGATCGTAAATGTACCTCATCTTTATGAGAAATGCTATAGCCTTCTTCCTTCTGCGATAAAACTGTACCTGACCATCTTGAATAGTGCGGTATTTTTATTTAGCAGGACTTACGCAGAGACACTAAATCCAGTGAGGGCGAATGCCATTCGCCCCTACAGATGGTGGTTTAACAGTCAATTTGCGTAAGTCCTGATTTAGTTTAAAACCATTTTTAAACATTAACATTAAAAGATAATTTGTCAATCTTGATAATATATATTTATACATCGGCAATCGGCAGATAAAAGATTGAAGTAATGAATAATTATTAAATAGTCACCAGCAAAATTAACAGTTTTTATGAGGAAAAATTAGGAATAAAATTATGGAAACTTTATTAGGTATTTGTCTAGGTGTAGGTTTAAGTGCAGCTTGTGGTTTTCGGATATTTGTACCTCCTTTAGTCATGAGTATTGCAGCACAGTCAGGAAATTTACAACTTTCTTCTGATTTTGCCTGGATGGGTACCCCACAAGCAACAATAGCTTTCGGAGTTGGTGCATTTTTAGAAGTTGCAGCTTACTATATTCCTTGGGTAGATGAACTACTAGATATTGTTGCTACTCCAACAGCAGTCATTGCAGGTACAATCATCACAAGTTCATTTGTAACTGAGATGAGTCCAATGCTACAGTGGACGATCGCTGCGGTGGTGGGAGGGGGTGCTGCGGGAACAGTGCAAGGTTTAACAGATGTTACCAGATTAGCATCTACAAGTCTCACCGGAGGATTTGCAAATCCTGGAGTTTCCACTATGGAGTTATTAAGTTCCTCGGTGTTGTCAATTTTGGCGATTTCTGTACCAGTGTTCGCAGCTTTCCTTGTATTTGTAGTAATTGGGTTATTATTATCAGGGGTCAAAACTTTGCATCGAAAGTTGAGGCAGAGAAATAATACAGAAATACCACCGACAGAAATAGAGTAATATCATGTCTGGTTGAATGTTTATAAATTACGGCTTGCTGAAAAAAGCAGAGTGTGGGGAGTGTGGAAAGTGTGGGAAGTGTGGGAAGTGTGGGGAGGGTGGGGAGAAAGAGAAAGTAGAGAGGAATAATTGTGCCTGTATCTTTCTGTGCTTGTCTGTCTTTTGTCTTAACTTTTTGGTAACTCAAGCTGAAAAGTTGGCACTTTTTTTCGCTCCAAAAAGGCTAAAACTTTTATATATCAGTGCTTTTAGATTTAATCAGCAAACCCTAGGTATCTGTTGGGTTGCCAAGTGCGCTTAACCCAACCTACAGTATTGTAACTTTATAGATTTCAGGACTTAGGCAATATTTGTCAATAAAGATGGAGAAATCTGGAAGAAATTAGCTAGTTCTTGAATTTGATGTTCTGAAAGTTGACATTTACCATTCAATACTTCTAATACGATAAATTCATTGCCTAAAATAGGAACTAAATCTTGAGGAGAAAGTTGAGATTCTTCTAATAAAGCTTTCAGGAGTTCGACACCACAAATAGTAGGAATTTCTTCGTGTTCTTCTTCATATTCATAGACTAACATTCCTAAAATTTTTAGATAGTCGCGGTCGTCTTTTGTCAGGGAACCTTTGTCTAAAATAGAATTAATCCGATTTTGAGTAGCAATTAATTCAGTTTCATTAGTTATGGGGCGAGGGGGAAATGTGGTAATTAAGTCTATATAATAATTGTTAGGAGTTTTGAAACCAGTCGTCATTTTTCCAATTTTCCTGATCGTATTCGGAGTGCGTTAGTACGGCGCGGATAAAAATTATTTTGTATTCGTAATCAATGTAAGTGATGAGTCGATAATTATTTCCTCCAATGTTGAAGACGGTAAAATTGCCAACTAAGTCTGCTGAAGGAAAGATTTGCCGTAAATCATTAAAATTTTGAAACTCTGCATCTGATACTCTATTATACTCTATTATATCATAGTAAAAGTCCAGGTTTAGCATTAGAATGTTTTTCCCAGTATATTCTCAGCATCCTCCGACTGATAATACGCATTTTAGCGATCGCTACTTATTTATATTATTCATCCATATCACAATTCATCAATTTAGTCAATAATGTTTCATTTGGTTGAGACGAAAAAAACTCAGTATTTAACAAAAAGTAAAGTAGCTCTAAAACCTCTCCCCTTCTGTCTTCTGCCCTCTGCCCTCTGCACTCTGCACTCTGCCTTCTGCCTTTCTTATTTTACCGAAAAATTGTGGTTTAAAGCCTCCCCTTTTAAGGGGATAATAAGCGGTCGTTTGCGGAGCATTCCGTAGGATGGGATGGCGCAATTCGCAGCGGCTCTGATAAGAGCGGGTCTCCTCGCCATATCCAATCGACCAAGAGAAGAAAAATTTTCATGAATTTGTCAATCCTCTTCTTTCAAGGAGAGGTAATTATTCATTATTCATTATTCATTATTCATTGTTGAACTACAATTATATAGTTCATAACTATAATTAACTTTTGGTAAATTATCGGGATTTTCCCAACAGTTGAATTTCTCTAAATCATTTTCATTTACTTCTAAATTCACTGTCCATAAGTCTAGAGGTCTGGTTTTTTCTGTCAAGATTTTAGCAATTGTTGAATCTGGTAATAATGCTGAATTTTCTTGTTTTTTTGCCAGAATAAATTCTAATGTTTCTGTTGATAAATTAGTCTTTTTTCCAAACTTTGAAAATATAAACCAATAGCCATTAAAGCACGAATTTCTGAGTGAGTTTTATAACTCATAGCAATCAATATTGGAGCTTGAGATTTGGTTTGAATGACTTGGGCTAATAAATCGGCTCGTCGTGATTTTTGATAAGCATAATTTGTAACTACACTTAAGGCTCCACATAATCCCATTACTAATATTATGACAACTACTTTTTTGCCTGTTGCTCTGAAAAAATTAGGAATATTTTTAAACAATTTGCTTCTTGTTTTTTTATCCTCAATATTATTTTGCCAACAACTAGCCATACTTGAAGCCAACAACAATAAAACTACAGGAAAATAAACAAAGCCATAACGAGCAACTAAAGATATGTCTTTTCCTAAACCATAAATTACAAATAAAAATAGGAGGATGGCAAACCCTAAAAATGCTCCTAATATCTGAATAGAAAGACCTGCTAATGGAGAAGCGATATAGCTGACGCCACGCTCCGCGAACGCTCTTTTCCATCCCCTCCATAAACCAGGAAAAATCCAGACTAAAACTAACAACATTGTTACGCCAGAAAGGATGCTAATAAAAGTATTTGTTCCCTCCACTGGCAACATAAATATCATTGTTATTCCCCAGACAAATAAACGCAAAATAGGTTGCCATATTTCATCTAGGTCATAACTGGTATCGATCCAACTCGTCAAGTCATTGCTGGAAATACCTGTCACTGCTGGCAACCACACCAAACAACCTACCAAACTCCCCAACCCAACTATATAAATGTGACACCAATAACGTTGAGAAAATTGTTTGATATCCCTGAGCAAAAACCAACCCATAACTAAACCTTCCGCAGCGAGGGTTAATGCAAAAAAGTAGTGGGTGGCAATGCCTAAACTATTAATTATTATCCAGAAACCTCCTAACCATAAAGGTAATTTTTTTTGCTGCTGAATACAACGTATTGCTTGAATGAGAAAAGCTAGAGAAATCATTATCCAGAGAATAGTTAGGGTATAATGACGAGCTTCTTGAGCAATATAAATGCCGTAGGGAGATACCGCCATCAGTGCAGCAGCTATTTGCCCCACTATCTGAGAACGAAAGGCAAAACAACCAAGGGCAAATATTGCCGGAATAGCTAATACACCAAACAAAGCACTGAGCGATCGCCCTACTACTAATGATACTATTTCTCCATCTTGGGTAAATATTTTTAGCCAAAAATGAGTCAGCAGAAAATATAGAGGGGGATGAGTGCTTTCAGTCATTAGGTTGTGAATGACATCGCTGTAGGGAATTGTTGCGTCGAAGCGCAGGGGTGAGAGGAGTTGTTGCCAAGTGATGACTTTATCTAGGGGGATGTCAAGAAAGTTATGACCGAGACTGTAACCTAAAGTGGATATTTCTATGGAGTCAGCAGGTTTGTCTGCCCAAAAATTGTAGCGGAGAATAGTACCTATTAAAATGGAGATGCTTAGTAGGAAATAGTTGAATTTATTTGTTTTTAGAGTTTTTATAGTGTTAATTATAATTGCCAATTTAATATTTACCTTTTCCAATAAAAAAAAATCAAATCAATTATCCCACAGAAATTATCAATATACTATTCTTCTAGCAGACGAAAATCTAAATTAGAGCAAGCTGGATTTGGAGATTCAACAACTTCAACAAGAATTGCTTGACCAGTAGGTTCACCTTTTGGATTAAATCTAAGATTTTGTCCAGAGGTTTCATTAGCTGGAAGATTTACTTCTTTAAGTTTTTCCAAAACTGTAGACCTGGTGGGATTATCGCCAGAATTAGATAAAGCATCAATAAAAGCCTTAGTTGCATCATAACTGGTAGCAGTACGCCAACCAACCTCTCCTCCCCACTGAGCTTTTGCTCGATCTAAAAATGGTTTTGCTGTAGGTAATCCTTTAAACCACGGTACTGCCAAAATCAAACCTTGAATTGCTTGCTTTCCCTTGTCTAGAGTATCGCAATTATAAAGAGTATCGCCAGCAAATAATTTTAATCTTCGGTTTTCTGATAATTTATAATTAGCAGTAGCAATCTCAACTGCTAAATCAATTGTGCTTAAATCAGAAAAGAGCATAGCAACGTTAACTTGGTTATCTGCCGCGACTTTAACTTCTTTATTGATATCAAAAAATGGTTGTTTCAAATCTATACTCTTAACCTGTATGCTAGGCTTCAAATTGTTTAAGTGAAAATCAAAAAATCCCTTTAGACTTTTACTAAATGAACTTTGTCTATTATAAAAAATCACAATATTTTCTATAGGTAAAGATTTGACATATTCAGCTAACCTTTTACTTAGTACAGAGTTATCAATCACTGTTCTAAAAAAAGTGTCACTTTCCAATTCTGTGCTTGTGCTAGTAGAAGAAATAACTGCTAGTTTTTCTTTTTCATATACTTCTAGTGCCGCCTGAGTAGCATTACTGGAATTATGCCCTATTACTCCTAAAATGTCTGGATTTATGACTATCCCTTGAGCTACTTTGGGAGAAACTTTTTTATCATTACTATCATTGGCAATAACAATTTCCAGTAACCTCATATTTGATGAGAAGTAGTTATTTTGGTATTTATTTTGGTTATATTCATTTTGTGCCTGAGCAACGCCTCGCAAAATTGCTTTAGCTCTTTGACTATTCTGAAGCACTGGTACAACTACAGCTATTGTCAGAGGATTATCAGGCTTATGCTCCATACGAGCCAGAGAATTGTTATAGTAAATCAATGGTTCTGGTTCGTTACGATTAGCATTGACAAGTTCTTGAAAACAATTAGCTGCTTCATCGTAATTCTTCTTTTTAAAGTGTTGATTACAACTTAAAAATTGAGCATTATAAACTTCGTTATTAGCCAGATCAAATAGTGTTTGCTCCCCACTGCTAAATCTTTCTCTTATTTGCTTATCTAAGTCTAATTTTCCGGTTGGATAATCTGGAAATGCTTGAAGTTTTAATCCCAAAAATATTCCTATTCCAATTAGCATAGGAACTGCAAAAACTGCTGTTAAAATCACCAAACGAATTGGAATTTGCTCCAGCTTTTTACCGTGATAAACTGGAATACTTATATATTTTCCCTTAGTTTTCAGGAGTTCAAGTTTCTCTAGAACTTCTGTATTCTTAGGCTCAATTTCTAATACTTTTTCATAGAGCCTTTTAACTAAGCTGAAATTTCTCTCAAGTAAACGATAGTTTTGGAAAAAATGATCGCCATAACCAAGCAATGATTCTATGTATCCCTCTTTCGCACGTTGTGGATTAATTCTGTAAGCTCGATCGTACAGTTCTAATGATTCCTGAAATTTTTGATTTTTTCGATATGCTTCAGCCAAGCGGAATAAAGCACTAAAATGGTTAGGATTAAGTTCCAGAGCTTTACGATAGTGGTATAACTCATCATCTATATTCCCTCGGTTCCTCCATATATTAGCTTTTTCATAGTAATCATTAGCTTCTGGATCGAGTTTCTCAAGTTCCCATATCTCTGACTGTAGCGGGTAATATTTGACCAACCAGCGACGAACAAACTCAATTGTAACTCTATGACCATCTGCATCTAAAAAATCATTGTCAATCAAATTTTGTTGTGCTTGACATAATTGCTCTATATTAACTCCAATACTTGTTAGCAGCTTTAGAGGGTCTTCTGGGGATGACATTTTTTGCGTAACTTTCTCTTGAGCTACTGCTGCTGCTGAGAATACTACTCTTTCTGGAATCAGTAATCCTTCCCGAAACCAAACTAGCCCTGCTTCACTCAACTCCATAGCATTGTCTATAACTCTGCCTAAATCACTCACTAAAATCTCACCTTTTTCCTTTTCCCGTGCTTGCGCAAACAGAGCGTAGCATATAGCTTGTGTAAAGTAGGGATGGCCTGCTGAAAGTCTGATAATTTCGTTTATTGCTCTATCATTGTATTGCAGAAATCCTCGCACAGGTTTTGTAATCAACCTTTGGGTACTGAATATGTCTAGCAATCCTATTCCCAGATGAGGGGCACCCTTAAACAATTTCAGTAGCTTCGGCATATCACTTAGTCGCCTTCCCACAACTGGAATAATAAAAAGTTGCTTCTCCTGAGATACAATTTGCCTTAAGTATCGAAAGAAATCTTCAAATCCTGAGTCATTATTCTCACTGTTTAACACATCGAATTCATCCAATAATAATACTAAATTTCTATTACCCAACTTCTGGAATATCGGATTTAATAATTGACTGAATTTATCTGCGTCTTTTTCTAAATCTTGAATTGAAGCTAAATAATTTGTAGATATTCCCAGATGCTCAAAAATTTCTTCAGCAAGTTTATGGATAATTTCATGGAAAGACCATTGGCTTTTATCTTGAAAATCTGACAGGACAAAAACAAATTTATTATCCAAGTTTACCTGTTGACAAATTTGCTGTAGTACAGAAGATTTACCAATACGTCTTTGACCATGCAGCAGAATAACTTGTTGATTATTAGTCAAATTATCTTCAATAAAACGAAACAGACTTTCTCGGCCGAAAAACAATTCTGGTTCATCAATAGAACGACCAATAATATAAGGATTTCGCTTATTTATTACAGATTTCATATTAATTATTAGTTTTTGTAGGAATTATATTTTTACTGTGCAAACTAACAGTAAAATAATTTTTTCAATATCTAAATTAAGGAACTATAAAAATTATTCCAACCATCTTGCTAGCTTACCCACCCATTTCACTATAGATTTTACAGCTTCTTTATTTTCTGACAAATACTCGATCGCATTTGTTACTTTTTCTGCTTGTTGATGGGTCATCAAATTGAGAAATACTTTCTCTCTCTGTTTAAGTGTTTCTGGATTAGAATTTTCAATTTCTCTAATTATCCACCACTCCATAATTCTCGAATAAAATAAATAAACTGTATTTTCTTGTTCTGTACTTATTTTAATCACTCCCCGTTGTTCTAAGTCAATCAAATCTCGTTCTTTCTGGCTAAAAATAATACTAAGGTCGCCTAAATCATATCGTTTATTTTGCACGCGATCTGCTAATTTAGATAATGCAAGTAACATTAACAATGTCTGCTCTAATTCATTGGCAACTTGCCATGTATCTTGAAAAAAATGCTCTGTTGCTGCGACAAAATCTTGAGCAAATATCTCAGCATTAATAGTCTCTCCAGAGCGTCTTTTGTTGTGCAAAATAAACCCGGCATTTTGTAGTAAAGCTGGATTTCCACCAGCAATTTCTTGAATTCCATCCCGCAGTGCTGGTGTCATTTCTATCGCACTAAACAAAATATCTACTTCATTTTGATTCAGTGGTTTTAATTGTTGAAATGCGTAATGATTATACCAAGGAGATTTTTCTGGTGTCAGACTAGGACCAGTTTCATTCAGGCGTCGCAATGAAGTTACAATCATTGATAAATACTTTCTTTCTGAGGAGTGATAGGCTAAGTTTCTACACTCACTTAAAAATACTTCTACGTCAGTTTCGGTATACTGAGAATGGGAGTTAAAAGTTGCATGATAATCATCTAAAAGTAGCACTAAAAATTTGTTTTGCTTACCTAATTTTTTCAACACAAGGCGCAGGTCATCTTTAGTTAGTTTGGGCTTTTTTAGTAACTCTCGAATTATAGGTTGTAGAATAGTATCATCTTTAGTTTTTCTCTAATTAAATTAATAATTTTTCGCCAGAAGTTAGCGGGTGTAAACTGTTTAATTTCTAGGCAATTTAGGTAGACAATTACCGCTTTGGATGGATCTAAATCTTGCGACTCCCAGACATGATGAGATGTTAGCAGGTTAAGGAAAGAAGTTTTTCCCATACCAGGGCCACCCCAAATAGCTAAATTGCTACGGTTGTATATTTGGTCAAATGCTATTGCAATTAAATTTTCCCGCCCCACAAAATGTTCTGGAGCAATTGGTTGACCCACAGTGAAAGGATTTCTCTTTATCTTTATCTTTGTAGATTGCTCAATTTCTGTCAATATCTCCTGTGCTAATGCGTTATCAGGATCGAGATTTAATACTTCTTCAAACTGTTCCTTAGCTATTCCCCGCTTTCTTTCCTCCATCAATTTTTGCCCGTAACCTAAAAGCGATTTCACTAACCCATCCTCAGCCCATATTGGATTAACTTTATACCCTCGTTGGTAAAATTCGGCTGCTTTACTAAAGTCTTCAACCTTTAGATATGTCTTTGCCAACTCAAATAAAGCCTGGAAATGGTTGGGGTTGATTTTCAAAACCTTCTTGCAACGAGCAATGACATCCGTCAGCGTAACTGATTTTTGTCGCAAGTCTGTCACTAATTTATTATAAATGCGATTAGCTTCTGAACTCAGATTCTCCAGTTCCTGTATTTCTCCTCTCACAGAATATCGTTTCAATAGCCAACGACGAACTAATTCAATTTTCACTTTATATCTAGGAACCTTCTCTCCAGGTAACTCTGAACTCTCTACCTTATCTAAGAAACCCCATTCAACTAATCGATCTGCTGCTTGAAACAGAGATTCTGTAGGAACAACTCCATATTCTTTCAAGAGTGTCAATGGTTCCTGCACAACTTCAGCAGATTTTATTGCTATCCTTTGAGCTTCTGCTGCTGCTGAGAATATCACTTGCTCCGGAATTGGCAGTCCATCCCGAAACCATGTCAACCCACCTTCAGCACTTTCAATTGCTCTATCTACAATAATATTATCCACATCTGCACTCTTCACCTCCCAATTATCTTCTGCTTCTGCTTGCTGGAAAATTTGAAAACAGATTACTTGGGTAAAATAGGGATGGCCTGCTGAAAGTTCTAATATGGCTGCGATCGCATCCTCTCCATATTCCAGTACTCCTTCAGCAGGTTTAGTAATCAACTGGGTAGCACTTTTTTTATCCAACAAACCAATTTCTTGATTGGGCGCTCTCCGAAATAAATTGAGTAAGTACTCCATCTCATCCAGTCGTCTTCCTACAACTGGAATAATAAAAAGTTGCTGATGATTTGAAATAATAGACTGTAAGTAGGGGAAAAAATGTTCTATTGCTGATGCAGGATTATAATCGCTCAAAACATCAAATTCATCCAGTAACAACACTAAGTTTTTGTCACCTAAATTTTGAAATACTTGAGGTAAAAAAATTCCTGAAAAAAATTCAGTATTTGCTTCTAAATCTGTCTTTAAAGGGAGCTTTATATTATCTTGTTTCAGCTTAAGTTTGATAATTATTTCTGTAGCTAATTTCTCCAAGACTTCTGCAAGAGTTAACTTAGCTTTATCTTGAAGGTCGAAGTCAACAAAAACAAACTTATCTCCTCCCACAAAATTAGGAATTTGAGATAAAACAGATGACTTACCTATTCTTCGTTGACCCTGTAACAAGATAATTTTTGCACCATTGTTCAAGTTAGCATTAATAAAGTTAAACAGATTGTCTCTACCAAAAAATAATTCCTTTTCATAAATTGGACGACCAATGATGTAGGGATTTTTCCGATTAGCTGAAAGTATCATATTAATTAATTTGAAATTAGCCTATAGCATTTCTTAATGAAATACATTTACGATCCCCTAAATCCCCCTTTTTAAGGGGGATTTTTTTTATGTTAATAAAGATGTTGATCGACCATAGTTTAAAAAAAGATACTTTTTGTTGGCTCCCCCCTTTTTAAGCAGTTCCCCCCTTATTAAGGGGGGTTAGGGGGGATCTAAAACTGTACCTCTGTGTTTGAGCGAGTTTTATGTTAATTAAAGATGTCGATCAAGCATAGTTTAAAAAGGGATACTTTTTGTTAGCTTCCCCCTTTTAAGCAGTTCCCCCTTATTAAGGGGGTTAGGAGGATCTAAAACTGTACCTCTGTGTTTGAGAACGAGTGAAACCTCCCCCTTTTTAATGGTTCCCCTTATTAAGGGGGTTAGGGGGGATCTAAAATTATCCCCCTTTTTAAGGAGAACGAGTGAAACCTCCCCCCTTTTTAAGTGGTTCCCCCCTTATTAAGGGGGGTTAGGGGGGATCTAAAATTATCCCCCTTTTTAAGGAGAACGAGTGAAACCTCCCCTTTTTATGGTTCCCCCCTTATTAAGGGGGTTAGGGGATCAAGCATAGTTTAAAAAAGGGATACTTTTTGTTAGCTCCCCCCTTTTTAAGCGGTTCCCCCCTTATTAAGGGGGGTTAGGGGGGATCTAAAACTGTACCTCTGTGTTTGAGCGAGTTTTATGTTAATTAAAGATGTCGATCAAGCATAGTTTAAAAAAGGGATACTTTTTGTTAGCTCCCCCCTTTTTAAGCAGTTCCCCCCTTATTAAGGGGGGTTAGGGGGGATCTAAAACTGTACCTTGTAGACTAAAGAACTGCTATATTAAACCTACACAACTAAAATGGTGCGTTACGGCAGATTGTTAAATACCTTTTACAGTCTAAATTTTAGCCGTAAATACGCACCCTAAAAGTTTTTCTCTATAAAACTAGCTCATAAATCCATTCTACTACAGATGTTACATCCTCTCTATTTTCCCACAAAACTCGAATCACTTTTTTAATTCTCTCTAATTGCTTATGATTCATCAGATTTAGAAATGTTTTCTCACGGTTTTTAAGTTCTTCATCATTACTATTTTTAATTTTCTGAATTACCCACCATTCCATCAAAGATGAAGCAAAAGAGTAAATTGTTTTATCCTCAGTTTTATGAGAGAGAATTATGCCACGTTCCTCTAAATCATTTAATTCTTGCTCTTTTTGACTAAAAATTATATCAATATTACCCAAGTCATAACGCTTCTTTGTTCGTGGCAAACGACCTTTTAAACTTGATAAAGCAATAAGCATTAAAATAGCTTTTTCTTCTTCAGTTGAAAGCTGCCATATATCCTGAAAAAAATGTTCCGTTGCTGCTAAAAAATCTTTAGCAAATGTCTTAACATCCCGGGGTTCCTCAGATTGTAATTTATTGTACAAAATAAATCCGGCATTTTGTAATAAAGTAGGGTTACTATCAGCTATTTGTCGAATCCCATCTCGTAACTCAGGTGTCATTGGCAGTCCACTTAAAACATTTACTACTTCCTGCTCCGTAAATGGCTTAAGTGGTATAAACAAATAATGGTTATACCAAGGAGATTTTCCTGGTGTTAGAGTAGGACCTATGTCATTCAAACGTCGCAATGAAGTAACAATCATTGACAGATATTTACTCTCCTCTGAATAATGGACTAAACTACGACATTCACCTAAAAATTCCTCTATATTTTCTGCTTGATATTGAGAGTTTTGGTGCATAACAACATGATAATCATCCACCAGCAAAACTAAGTGTTTATTTTGTTCTCCTATTAGTCTTAATACTTGGCGAAAATCATCTTTATTTACTTCTGGTTTAGCCAATAATGTATTAATTTCTGAATAGAAAGAATCATCTTTTTGAAACTTTTCAGCTAACAAATTGAGAATTTCTCGCCAAAATTTAGAAGGTAGGAAAGGTTCGATACTTAAACAACGGAAATAAACAATAACAACTTGAGATGGATCGAAGCCACGTTTCTGCCAAACTTCAGGAGACTTTAAATACTCTAGCAAAGATGATTTACCCATACCTGAACCACCCCAAATTGCCACATGACCACCATTAGCTATTTGAGCAAAAGTGCTATTAATTTCATACTTGCGTCCTACAAAACGTTCTGGGGGAACTGTTTTACCTACAGTAAAAGGATTTTTCGGATTTATCATTATATTTTGACTTGAATAATTTAGGAATAAAGGATTGACGGATAATAGTTCTACTATTTTAGTTATTATAACTTTATAGGTAGCTAAGTAGGTGGGTTGAATTTGTAAAAGTGTGGGAATGATAAGATAAAATTATCCTAATCGTGAATTAAAAATGAGAGATGCCAAAATGTCATTAAAATCAACATATCCTACAATCCTTGAAATTGTTAAAGAAAAGTTAGTAAATCTTTCCCCATAACGACTACAAATAGCCCTAGATTTCTTGACTTACCTCCAAAAAAAAGATGAAACAGATGTCAGTTATTTAATGAAATTACCATTAGAAGAAAGACGAAAAATTCTAGCAAAGCAAGCTGAAAAAATGTTAGAACATTATCAGCAAGAGGGAGAATGGCAAGAATTACAAACTTGGGATGAACTAGATGAGCAATGATAATTTACCTAAACGTGGAGATATTTGGCTAACAAATTTTGACCCAACGATTGGATCGGAAATTAGAAAAATTCGTCCGGCTATTATCATTAGTTCTGATGGAATTGGGAGATTACCAATTAAGTTAGTTGGTAAGCATTCAGCCTTCAGCTAGCCTCTTTCAGAGGAACTGCGTTAACAGCTATCAGCTATGAATTATTAACTCATTATCTTGGAATAAGGAATTAGTAGTCAAGAAGTGAAATATGTTTGCGTAGCATTCCGCAGGAAATGAAATATTTCTGTCAGCTAACCTTAGTCTTTGCTTGATTCAAATAAAAGCTGATAGCTGTTTGCGGAGCATTCCGTAAGAAATGCTAATAGCTGAATGCTTACGTTAATTGCACCGATAACTGATTGGAAAGACTATTTTGAAAATGATAGTTGGCATATCAAAATAGAAGCAGATTTAGAAAATAATTTAACTAAGGTTTCTACTGTCGATATATTGCAAATAAGAGGAATGGATTTGCGAAGATTAGTCAAAAAAATCGGTGTTTGCTCTAGTGAAATTATGAATAAAATATCTACAGGTATTGCTTTATTGGTAGAATATGATGGTTGAATTTTCCCTAAGATATCTATCTCCTAAAATTAAATAAGCCTTCAAATTAAAGCGAACGATCGCCGATAAAAATATAAAATTGAAAACTATGAACAATTGGAAAAATTAGTGCCATTCAAATCAAACAAATTCAAGCGATTTCCAAACAATACGACATCTGATGATTTTTTTTATCAATTTTAATCCACTCAGTAAAATCTGAAAAAGTAGAAGCCTCAAAGACAATTCTTTTACTCACTCGATTTCCTCTAGTGATACTTCAATTAAATTGGTTTTACGCTCTACATTTTTAACTGCATTTAACAGCCTATTTTTGTTAGTTTTACTTTTAAATAAGTAAGTTTTTCGTCAACTTCAGAAACAATAATTTCAATTTCTTTATCTCCAAATTTTGCTTTAAGTGTTTCGTAAGCATTCAGCCGTCAGCTAGCCTCCTATCGGAGGAACTGCGTTATCAGCTTATCAGTTATTGCTTTTCGTGTGGCTTTAAAGCTGTATTAATTGAGCTAGAATTAATCTTACTATAAGAGTCGTTAAAGTCTATATTCATTTTAACTCTGTCCTTAAAAGCAGGGTCTTATCGCGCTCGAGCTGACTGCTAATAGCTGAATGCTTACAGTGTTTCTAGGAAGTTATGGTCAAGTTGATTAGCTTTTAATCTATAAAAACTAGACATATTTTCTGATTGATTAAGAGTTATAAATTATATATTTAGAGGTTATCTGAAAAGTCCCATTTGCTACATCAAAGCCCCCTAAATACCCCAATTTTGGGGGACTAGAGCAAGCAAATTTACTCTTGTTCCCCCCAAAGTTGGGGGCTAGGGGGCAAAATAAAGTTGGGGGGCTAGGGGAGCAAAATAAAGTAGGGGGTCTAGGGGGCAAAATTCAGTATCAAAAAACTTTTCAGATATCCTCTTAATATATTATTTAATAATAGCATAAATTCTATCTACCTATTAGTTATTTTGAAATATATATGCTAGTAAAGTTAAACCCTAAATTACAAAAACGTTTGGGCATATCAACAGAAAAAATAGCTCTATTTTGTCAACGTTGGAATATTACATAAATGGCTTGATTTGGGTCAGTTTTAAGCGCTCGCTTTCACGCCGATAGTGATATTGATATTCTCATTCGCTTTGCACCCAATGCTCGCCAGGGATTATTAACTATTGCTAAAATTAAGCATAAATTAGAAAATAGCATAGGGCGAGAAGTGGATATTGTCGTAAAATAATCTATTTAAAATAGTGAAAATTGGATTCGTCGCCAGGAAATTCTTAAGACAGCGCAAGTAATTTCAGTTATCAGTTAGCCTCCTCCGGAGGAACTGCGTTAACAGTTATTAGTTATCAGTACCTCTCGCTAAAACAAGAGGCAATAAAATACAGAATTATCTTTTTTTATCCCCTTAAAAGGGGAGGATTTAGACCACAGTTTTTCGGTAATTTATGAGCAGAGATATAGCTGAAGTCAGAAGTCAGAGGTTAAATTCTTGTAAGTCATAAATTTTCATCTTCCCTTGTATAAATACAGCAGATTCCAAGTACATGAAGTGCAGATATTAACAATTAAATGAATGCAAGTGCGGGAATCTTGCCCGCGATGGATGTACCTAACAAAGTGGAATCCGCTGTATTTTCCCTACTAATAGATTCATTCGGTAGAGGAGAGAGACGAGAATTAATAGAAGAATTAATGAACTTAAATAATTTGTTTTCCCACTCGTCAATAGACATTTCAGATTGCCGATCGCCTCGAACATCAATAATTTATTTTTCTATTAAACTTTCAATATATTTTTCAACTGATAAGTCTTGTGAGTTAGCTTTTTCTCTAATCTGAGCTTCAATTTCCGGTTTTAAATTAATAGTAATCATCATTTTTTATGTAGATTTACAATATTGTTAAAGGCAAATATCGCAGTTCTTTAATCTATGAGGCACACTTTTATATCCCCCCTAACCCCCCTTAATAAGGGGGGAACCGCTTAAAAAGGGAGGAGCTAACAAAAAGTCCCCCTTTCTAAGGGGGATTTAGGGGGATCGTAAATGTATCTCATAACTGTGGGAATTGCTATAAAAAACATCACTTATAACTTATAACAATAATATAGCAATCCTAAAACATAGCGACAATAATTAGTCTTTTTTAGTTACCCTATATAGTATAGGAACTTTTATTAACATCAGGCCATGAAACGTATTGTCTTAATCGCAGGTTTTGAATCTTTTAACACTGGTTTATACCGTCAAGCAGCTCAAATGGCAACTTCCCAATGTCCAGATTTAGATATCCAAGTATTTAGCGATCGCGCCCTTTCTCAACAACCGGAAACTGTCGCTACTGCTCTGGAAAATGCTGATGTTTTTTTCGGCAGTCTGCTTTTTGACTACGACCAAGTTTTATGGTTGCGCGAAAGAGTAGAAAATATTCCCATCCGTCTCGTTTTTGAGTCAGCGCTAGAATTAATGGCGTTAACAAAATTGGGAAAATTTATTATTGGTGACCAACCGAAAGGAATGCCAAAACCAGTCAAATTTATTCTCAGCAAATTTTCCAGCGGGAGAGAGGAAGACAAACTTGCGGGTTATATCAGCTTCCTGAAAACAGGTCCGAAGTTACTCAAGTTTGTACCAGTGAAAAAAGTGCAAGACCTGCGCAACTGGTTGATAATTTACGGTTATTGGAATGCTGGTGGTACAGAAAATGTGGCTGCTATGTGTTGGGTTTTGGCAGAAAAATATTTAGATTTAAAAGTTGGGGAAATACCCCCCACCTGTGGAAACTCCCAATATGGGTTTACTGCATCCAGACTACCAGGGTTATTTTGAGTCTCCCAAAAAAATATCTGGAATGGTATCGCCAACAGAAGCAAACTTCCTCTACTCCCGTTGTTGGAATTTTGCTCTACCGCAAACACGTCATTACCAAACAACCATACATTCCCCAACTTATCCGCAAATTTGAAGCAGCAGG
The DNA here is from genome assembly GCF_014132355.1 of Okeania sp. KiyG1. GTDB lineage: Bacteria > Cyanobacteriota > Cyanobacteriia > Cyanobacteriales > Microcoleaceae > Okeania. The sequence continues at coordinate 20,008 of NZ_BLZO01000026.1, read as the reverse complement.
TTTAACACCTCTACCTGTATTTATCAACGGAGTCGAAGGTCATGTCGCCGTCAGAGACTGGATGACCAGCGCTTTTGAAAGTCAAAAGTCAGAAGTCAGAAGGTATGAAAGTCAAAAGTCAAAAGTCAAAAGGCATGAAAGTCAAAAGTCAAAAGTCAAAAGGCAAAAGTTAGATAAAATTCAAAAGTTAGATTCTCCTGAAACAGAACTTACGCAAATTAACCTTGAAAACGAGATATGTAGGGGCGAATGGCATTCGCCCTCACTAGATTTAAAATCAAAACTCAAAAATCAAAAGTATGATTCTGTTAAACCAATACTTTCCCTTTCTCCGGAAGCAGTAAAAGTTGATGCAGTCGTTTCAACTATTGGTTTTCCCTTAGTGGGGGGTCCTGCGGGTTCGATGGAAGCAGGACGACAAGTGGAAGTTTCCCAACGCATTCTCACTGCCAAAAATGTACCTTATTTTGTCGCAGCACCCCTACTTATTCAAGATATTCATTCTTGGACGCGCCAAGGTGTGGGAGGTTTGCAAAGTGTAGTTTTATATGCACTGCCAGAATTAGATGGAGCGATCGACCCCGTTCCCCTGGGTGGTTTAGTGGGAGAAGATATTTATTTAATTCCCGAAAGAGTGAAACGTCTCACGGGTAGGGTGAAAAATTGGATTAAACTCCGTCATAAAGCGCCCGCAGAAAGAAAAATAGCTGTTATTCTCTATGGTTTTCCTCCCGGTTATGGTGCCACAGGTACAGCAGCTTTATTAAATGTGCCGCGTTCTCTCCTGAAATTCCTCCACGCTCTAAAAGAAGAAGGTTACAACGTTGGGGAAATTCCCGAAGATGGGGAAGAACTTATCCGTCAAATTAAAGAAGCAGACGAAATTTATTCTTCTTCCTCTTCTTCCTCCCCTTTTAACAAGGATAAAACCAACTCCTCTTCTTCCTCCCCCCTTCCCAAGGGGGGAATGAGGGGGGATCGAAACCAAGACCTTCCCGGAACCAGGGGGGATAACAACCAAGTTAATATTAAAACCCTAGAAAAATGGCTAGGTTATCTATCAACAACTCGCATGGAAAAACAATGGGGAAATCTCACCCGCACGGGTATAAAAACCGATGGAGAAAATTTCCATATTGGCGGAATTAAATTAGGAAATATTTGGCTAGGAGTACAACCACCCCTGGGAATTTCTGGCGACCCAATGCGCTTAATGTTTGAACGAGATTTAACACCCCATCCCCAATATGCTGCTTTTTATAAATGGCTCCAAAATGAATTTCAAGCTGATGCAGTTGTTCACTTTGGAATGCACGGAACTGTGGAATGGTTGCCCGGTTCTCCTTTGGGAAATACTGGTTATTCTTGGTCGGACATTCTGTTAGGAAATATGCCACATCTATATATATATGCTGCTAATAATCCTTCCGAATCTATGTTGGCAAAACGTCGGGGTTATGGAGTTTTAATTTCTCATAATATTCCTCCTTATGGTCGAGCTGGTTTATATAAAGAATTAGTCAGTTTGCGAGAGTTAATTTCTGAATATCGGGAAGACACACAGAAAAATTCGGGGTTGCGGGAACCGATTTTTAAGAAAATTATTGATACTGGTTTAAATTCCGATTGTCCGTTTGAATATGGCAAAAATTTAGGGATTGAATTTACCCCGGAAAATGCGCGGATGTTTAGTTCGGATGTGGTTAATCCCTATTTTGTGGAAGTTTACGAATATTTGCAGGTTTTGGAGCAAAGGTTATTTTCTTCTGGTTTGCATACTTTGGGAGAAGTGCCGAATCAGGAGGAATTAAAATCTTATTTGGATGCTTATTTTGGGGAAGAAATTGCAGGGCTAGACTCGGATTTGGGGCACGGATGTACGGATGATAGAGTTAATAAAAATGTGGGAAATATGCGGAATTTGTTGGTGCAAAATGCTGATAAGCTAGACTCGGATTTGGGGCACGGATATACAGATGATTATGTTATGCAAAGTGTGGTAAATATTCGGGATTTATTGATGCAAAATACTGACGAACTTACCAATCTTTTGCGGGGATTAAATGGAGAATATATTCCTGCTGCTCCAGGAGGAGATTTATTAAGAGATGGTCCGGGAGTTTTACCAACTGGTCGAAATATTCATGCTTTAGACCCCTATCGAATGCCTTCTCCTGCTGCTTATGAAAGAGGGCGAGAAATTGCCAAGAAAATTATTAATCAACATCTGGAAGAAAATAATAATTATCCCGAAACTGTAGCAGTAATGTTATGGGGTTTAGATGCTATTAAAACCCGTGGCGAATCAATCGGAATTTTATTAGAATTAGTAGGTGCTGAACCAGTAAAAGAAGGTACGGGTCGAATCGTTCGTTATGAATTAAAAACTTTAGCTGAAGTCGGTCATCCCCGCATTGATATTTTAGGAAATTTATCAGGAATTTTCCGCGATAGTTTTGTGAATATTATTGAATTATTAGACGATCTATTCCAACGAGCAGCAACCGCAGACGAACCCGTAGAACAAAATTTTATCCGCAAACACGCTTTAGCATTGCAAGCGCAAGGTATAGAAAATGTTTCGGCACGGTTATTTTCCAATCCCGCTGGTGATTTTGGTTCCTTGGTAAACGACCGAGTTGTCGATGGTAACTGGGAGTCAGCAGATGAGTTAGGCGATACTTGGCAAGGACGAAATGTCTTTAGTTACGGTCGTCAGGACAAAGGTCAAGCACGACCAGAAATTTTGCAGGAGTTGTTGAAAGGTTGCGATCGCATAGTCCAGGAAATTGACTCGGTAGAATATGGTTTGACAGACATTCAGGAATATTATGCTAATACTGGTGGGTTAAAATTGGCAGCAGAAAAACAACGAGGTAAAAAAGTAAATGCTAGTTTCGTCGAAAGTTTCTCCAAAGATACCACCCCCCGAAAATTAGAAGACTTGTTGCGGATGGAATATCGCACAAAATTATTGAATCCAAAATGGGCAGAAGCAATGGCAAATCAAGGTAGTGGCGGAGCTTACGAGATTTCCCAACGGATGACAGCGTTGATAGGTTGGGGTGGTACAGCTAATTTTGCCGATAATTGGGTTTATGACGGTGCCGCCGAGACTTATGCTTTGGATGCAGAGATGGCGCAGAAATTACGGGAGGCAAACCCCGAAGCGTTTCGGAATATTATTGGGCGGATGTTGGAAGCGAACGGACGCGGTTTTTGGCAAGCAGATGAAGAGAAGTTGCAGAAGTTGCGGGAGTTGTATGAGGTAGCAGATGAGAAAATTGAAGGTGTGAGTAGGTTGGGTAGAACGAAGTGAAACCCAACAAAAACCCAGATAATTAACATAACAAGTAGGTTGGGTAGAACGAAGCACAACCCAACAAAAATCAAGATAATGTTGGGTTTATCCTAACGGATAAGCTGGCGCTAACGTGACCTCAACCCAACAAAAACCAAAATAAGGTAACAAGTAGGTTGGGTTAAGCGACAGCACAACCCAACAAAAACCAAGATAATAAGAAGTAGGTTGGGTTAAGCGACAGCACAACCCAACAAACCAAGATAATTAAGATAATAAGTAGGTTAAGTACAACAAAGTGTCAGCAGAGCTTATCCGTAGGATAAATCATACAAAAACACATTATGTTGGGTTTCCCTTCGCTCAACCCAACCTACAAAAATAACAAAAATTATTGATAAGATAAAAAAATTTATATATATATATTCAATAATTATTGATATATAAACCGGAAAATATCAAATTAATTTTTGAAAAAATTAATTTAAACTTGTATGTACATATATTTTACTTAAATTTGTATATATATTTCACCTATCTGAGTATACAAAATAAAAAATTATATTTAATAAAAAAATAAATATAGTTTATAATTTAATTATTTAATTTATTTGGTATAGTGAATGTATCGGAATTGAATAATATAAGTTAATCTATTCCGATAAATCCTGATGTTTAGTCTGAGGTTTGATTATGGCAGTTATCAATGGAACAAGTGGCAATGATTTTCTAACAGGAACCCCATTTAACGATCAAATTTATGGGTTCGATGGTTTCGATACGCTCGAAGGGAGCGGAGGGGGAGATTTGATTTCAGGAGGCCGACAAGCAGATCGTCTCCGAGGAGAGGATGCTTCAGATGTTATGTATGGTGGAAAAGAAAACGATAGCCTCTTTGGAGGTGATGGAAACGATACATTGTATGGGGATAATGGTAACGATTATCTTAGTGGCAGTGCGGGAATAGACTTATTATATGGGGGAAGTGGTGCAGATACATTTGTTTCCAATCGTCGTATAGAAAGCGGTGGAACTGATTCTTTTGTCGATTTCAATTCCTCTGAGGGCGATCGAATAAGGAGGATTCGGGGAGGATTTCCTAGAAATAATTTTACCTTTTCTGAGGAGCCAAATACTCCTTTATTTGAGGAGCCAAATACTCCCTTCTTTCTAGAGTTCAAACAGCAGGGTAACGATCTTCTAATTGGTGATTCTATATCCGAAGGATATACAACTTTAGTGGGTAACGGTGAATATATCAACGATCTAACTCCGTTGCTATCTTCCTTTGAATTTGTAGAGCCTTCTTCCATTGACTCTTATAGTGATGACTTGGGGAATTATGAAGAAAGTTTTCAGGCACAAGAAGACGGTTCTGAAACAGAAACCGACTCTGAAATTACTGACCCGCTCACACGTTTGAGAGAGGCCGAAGCGAATCTGATTCAACAAATTGAGCATTTAGAAGCTGGTGGTTCTCTCTCCGAGCTTGGAGTCCAAGGACCGGCGTTAGAAACCGTGACGACAACAGACTTGCAAGGAGCTTTATCCGAAATTCAAGGATATATTAGCGATGAGTTAGCGAGACAGGAAGAAGCAGTTGTTGCAGATAACTTCTTACTTCCTGAAGTTCTTGAACCTGAAAAACAGGTATTCGTAATAGAAGAAGGAACTTCTATCCCCTTGAATATTCAAGAAGAAATGATGGGAGGTGAAATTTTATTCGTGCCTAATGGATACTTCGATACTCCTGCGCCTGAAGGTTTCTTTGAGGAGCCAAATACTCCCTTCTTTCTAGAGTTCAAACAGCAGGGTAACGATCTTCTAATTGGTGATTCTACATCCGAAGGATATACAACTTTAGTGGGTAACGGTGAATATATCAACGATCTAACTCCGTTGCTATCTTCCTTTGAATTTGTAGAGCCTTCTTCCATTGACTCTTATAGTGATGACTTGGGGAATTATGAAGAAAGTTTTCAGGCACAAGAAGACGGTTCTGAAACAGAAACCGACTCTGAAATTACTGACCCGCTCACACGTTTGAGAGAGGCCGAAGCGAATCTGATTCAACAAATTGAGCATTTAGAAGCTGGTGGTTCTCTCTCCGAGCTTGGAGTCCAAGGACCGGCGTTAGAAACCGTGACGACAACAGACTTGCAAGGAGCTTTATCCGAAATTCAAGGATATATTAGCGATGAATTAGCTAAACAAGAAGAAGCAGCTCTTGCAGATAACTTCTTACTTCCTGAAGTTATTGAGCCTGGAAAACAGTTGTTCGTAATAGAAGAAGGAACTTCTATCCCCTTGAATATTCAAGAAGAAATGATGGGAGGTGAAATTTTATTCGTGCCTAATGGATACTTCGATACTCCTGCACCTGAAGGCTTCTTTTAATAGATAAGTAGCTTTAGTTTCAAAAGGTTCAACCCTGCTGTTGAGAATAAGCTTACAGACTACGGTAGGTGATTCTCACAGAAGCCAGCTCAACAACAAGCTTCGGGTAGATTACTTTCAATAACCCTTACCTTACCTGGCAACTTTCGGATTTGAGTAAGTGTAATATAACGGTTTCCAGCATTTTTCAGAGTAGGTGAACTACACAGTAAAAACCCAAACCCTTGTAGGGATGTTTCAGAGAAAGTCTCTACAAGGGGTTTACTGAAATAAAAACTGCTGTATAAGCAAATATAGGAGCTTCATGAAAGGCTAAATTTTGATGGTAATATTGGCAGAAAATAAAACGTAGGTTGGGTTAAGCGGTAGCGCAACCCAACAAAGCAAGATAGTGTTGGGTTTAAATAGTGTTGAGTTTATCTTTCAGATAAGCTGGCGCTAACGTTGCCTCAACCCAACCTACATCTAACTCCAGAAAATTTAGCGATCGCTCTAACCATTATCTTGCGCCACCCTCTCTTGAATTGCCTCTTCCATAATGCGGATATTTTCTGGAATTGCTACACCTTCTTCAGTACAAACAGGAGGATATCGTTTAACTTCCACTCCTGGTGGAATACGAAAAAGAAATCGAATTGCTTCGATATCGTCTCGGTGTTCTAAAACGTAAGCTTTTAATTCAGCTTTAGTCATTTCTTCAAAATTAGGTTTCATAAAAAATACCATTCTCCATATTGTTATCCAGAAAATTTGCCAAATTTTATTTTAATTTTAGCATTATTTTTTCACCTACAATAGTAAACAAACTACAGCCCAACAAAAACTGATATACAGAAATTCAAAAAATATCCTGAAGCTGCATTTCACTTCAAGAAGAATAGACTATACATCACAAGATAGTTAAATAAATGAACATAAATTTATACTAGCTTGTCGATCTAATTAACTCTGAGAAAAAAATCATGCAAGACACTCAAAACAACGAACTATTTTCCGATATTTCCACTGAAGAATCTGCTACTATTAATGGTGGTTGTGGTTGTGATGGTTACCGTCGCGGTCGCTCTGTATATTATGGCTACGGTCGCCCTCGCTACTACCATGACGGGTATGGATACAGTCGTTCTGTAAGCTATGGTTACCGTCGTAGTAGCTATGGCTATGGTTATGGTGGATATCGTCGTGGTGGTTGCTACTAAATTAATTGATAATGGATAATTGATAATTGATAATTACAAACCAGAATTATTTAGTTATTAATTATTCGGTAATGGTGGAATTATAACTTTGATTAATACTTAATCAAATGAGGCATCCATAGTTTTATGGGTGCTTTTTTCTGATTTGCTCCCTAGTCAACAGAAGTAGTTATTTGGGATGAAATAAATCATCAGTATAGTTATTTTTAATTTTTAATTTAAGTCATTATGTTAGATATAGTACCAGTACCAATATTACCAAAAGCATCTAGCGATCGCGAAATAAATAATGTTAATAAATATCCATTAATTCTCCAGCAAAGTGAAGAAGATTGTGGGGCAGCTTGTTTGGCTTCTATTGCTAAATATCATGGTCGTAATTTAACAATAAATCGTATTAGAGAAACTATCGGTACTAATCAACAAGGAACTACATTATTAGGTTTAAAACAAGGTGCAGATACTATTGGTTTTAATGCTAGGTCTGTCAAAGCAAATCCAGGAATTTTAGACCAAATTGAAAGTGCCCCTTTACCTGCAATTATCCATTGGCAAGGCTATCATTGGGTGGTTTTGTATGGCAAACAAGGAGATAAATATATCATTGCTGACCCTGCTCTTGGAGTTCGTTTTTTATCAAAAAAAGAATTAGCTGAAGCCTGGGGAGATTGGGTTTGTTTATTAGTAGAACCAGATGCCAAACGCTTCTTTTCTGAAGCTGATGAAAAAGTTAGTAATATTAGTAGATTGCTCAGACGGGTTTGGTATTATCGGCAAATTATTATTCAAGTTTTTCTACTGAATATTGTTTTAGGTTTGCTTTCTATTGCTTCTCCTTTTTTGGTGCAAATTCTGACTGATGATGTGCTAGTTAGAGGCGATTTTCAGTTACTTACCAGTGTGGTAATTGCTGTGATTGTGATGAATGTTTTTAGCAGTTGTTTGGAATTGGTTCAATCTAATATGATTGCTCATTTTGCCCAACGTTTGGAATTAGGGTTAGTGATGGAATTTGGGCGAAAAATTCTAAGTTTACCATTAAAGTATTATGAGACACGACGCAGCGGTGAAATTGTTAGTAGGTTGACAGATATTAAAGAAATTAATCAATTGGTTTCTCAAGTAATTGTCAGTTTGCCCAGTCAATTTTTTATTGCTTTGGTTTCTTTGACTGTGATGTGTATTTACAGTTTTTCCCTGAGTATAGTTGCTGTTTTTATGGCGGTAATTATGACTTTATCAACTATTGCTTTGTTGCCTATATTACAGCAAAAAACTAGGAGTTTATTTGCTTTAGAGGCAGAAAACCAGGGTGTCTTAGTAGAGACTTTCAAGGGAGCAATGACTCTGAAAACTACCTCTAGCTCTCCTCAATTTTGGGAGGAATTTCAAGGCAGATTTGGTAAGTTGGCTAATTTGAGTTTTAGAACTACTCAAATTGGGATTGTGAATGATACTTTTTCGGGTTTAGTTAGTAATATTGCTAATATTTTTCTCTTGTGGTTTGGCAGTAATTTAGTCATTGCTCAAGAATTAAGTATTGGTCAGTTATTGGCTTTTATTACTATGAATCAATATGTATCAACTTTGGTTACTACTTTGGTAGGATTGATGGATGAATTAACCAGAGTTCAGACTGCTACTAAACGACTTTCTGAAGTAATTGATTATCCACCAGAAGTAGATAAAAATCATCAAAAACCCGATGTGAAAATTAGTCCTAAAGCCGATATTATTTGCTCCAATATTAGTTTTCACTACGCTGGTAGAATTGATTTATTAGAAAATTTCTCTGTGAAATTTCCTGGTGGTAAATCTATCGCTTTAATTGGGGAATCTGGTTGTGGTAAAAGTACCTTGGCAAAATTAATTGCTGGTTTATATCCCGTGCAGTCTGGTAATATTCAGGTTGGGATTTATAATCTGCAAGATTTAGATATAGATTCTTTTAGAAAACAGGTAGCTTTAGTTCCTCAAGATGCTCATTTCTGGAGTCGTTCGATTATTGAAAATTTTCAATTAGCTGTACCTGGAGTAACTTTTGAACAAATCGTTAAAGCTTGTCAAATTTCTGGAGCAGATGAATTTATTAGTCGTTTACCTGATAAGTATCAAACAGTTTTAGGAGAATTTGGAGCAAATATTTCTGGCGGACAAAGACAACGTTTGGCAATAGCAAGAGCTATGGTTAATGATCCACCTGTGTTAATTTTGGATGAATCAACTTCTGGTTTAGACCCTGTGAGTGAGGCAGAAGTTTTGGAGAATTTATTGTTGCATCGACGGGGTAAAACAACAATTTTTATTAGTCATAGACCAAGGGTAATTAGTCGGGCTGAATGGATTATTTTATTGGATCATGGTAAGTTAGAATTGCAAGGTTCTGTAGCTTCTTTACGAGCAAAACATGGGAATCATTTAGATTTTTTGAACTCTTAAATTTATAGTCATTCTAGTTAAGATTGAGACAAGGGTTTCTTGCCTTGAAAGAGTTTCAGCCGAAAAAGTGTTCCAGTCTTATTCAGAATAACTATAGTTGTCAGCGACTTTGTTGCATGAAAGTATATAGCTGCGACTAGACTCCCGATATGTACTTCATAATGCGCGGAAACTGCTGTAACTATTGGACAATAGATAAATCAAACATCCATCTCCCAAAAGTGAGCGATCGCTCTCGCGGAACGGATGTTCTATCGCTTGACTGTGACTGTATCTAAAATAAATATAACTATTGGACAATAGATAAATCAAACATCCATCTCCCAAAAGTGAGCGATCGCTCTCGCGGAACGGATGTTCTATCGCTTGACTGTGACTGTATATAAATAAAAATAACTATTGGACAATAAATAAATCAAACATTAATCTCCCAAAAGTGAGCGATCGCTTGACTCTGACTGTATATAAATAAAAATAACTATTGTCCAATAAATAAATCAAACATCAATCTTCCTCTGACTGTATATAAATAAAAATAACTATTGTCCAATAGATAAATCAAACATCCATCTCCCAAAAGTGAGCGATCGCTTCCTCTGACTGTATATAAATAAAAATAACTATTGTCCAATAAATAAATCAAACATCCATCTCCCAAAAGTGAGCGATCGCTTCCTCTGACTGTATATAAATAAAAATAACTATTGTCCAATAAATAAATCAAACATTAATCCCCCGAAAGCGATCGCTTCCTCTGACTGTATATAAATAAAAATAACTATTGTCCAATAAATAAATCAAACATCCATCTCCCAAAAGTGAGCGATCGCTTCCTCTGACTGTATATAAATAAAAATAACTATTGTCCAATAGATAAATCAAACATTAATCCCCCGAAAGCGATCGCTTCCTCTGACTGTATATAAATAAAAATAACTATTGTCCAATAGATAAATCAAACATCCATCTCCCAAAAGCGATCGCTTCCTCTGACTGTATATAAATAAAAATAACTATTGTCCAATAGATAAATCAAACATCCATCTCCCAAAAGCGATCGCTTCCTCTGACTGTATATAAATAAAAATAACTATTGTCCAATAAATAAATCAAACATCCATCTCCCAAAAGTGAGCGATCGCTTCCTCTGACTGTATATAAATAAAAATAACTATTGTCCAATAAATAAATCAAACATCAATCCCCCGAAAGCGATCGCTTCCTCTGACTGTATATAAATAAAAATAACTATTGTCCAATAAATAAATCAAACATCCATCTCCCAAAAGCGATCGCTTCCTCTGACTGTATATAAATAAAAATAACTATTGTCCAATAGATAAATCAAACATCCATCTCCCAAAAGTGAGCGCTTCCTCTGACTGTATATAAATAAAAATAACTATTGTCCAATAGATAAATCAAACATCCATCTCCCAAAAGTGAGCGCTTCCTCTGACTGTATATAAATAAAAATAACTATTGTCCAATAGATAAATCAAACATCCATCTCCCAAAAGTGAGCGCTTCCTCTGACTGTATATAAATAAAAATAACTATTGTCCAATAGATAAATCAAACATTAATCCCCCGAAAGCGATCGCTTGACTGTGACTGTATATAAATAAAAATAACTATTGGACAATAGTTAAATCAAACATCCATCTGTCGAAACTCAGTGATCGCTTCCTGTGACTGTATATAAATAAAAATAACTATTGTCCAATAGATAAATCAAACATTAATCCCCCGAAAGCGATCGCTTCCTGTGACTATATCTAAACTCAAGATAACTATTGTCCAATAGATAAATCAAACATCAATCCCCCGAAAGCGATCGCTTGACTGTGACTGTATATAAATAAAAATAACTATTGGACAATAGTTAAATCAAACATCCATCTCCCAAAAGTGAGCGATCGCTTCCTGTGACTGTATATAAATAAAAATAACTATTGGACAATAGATAAATCAAACATCCATCTCCCAAAAGTGAGCGATCGCTTCCTGTGACTGTATATAAATAAAAATAACTATTGGACAATAGATAAATCAAACATCCATCTCCCAAAAGTGAGCGATCGCTTCCTGTGACTGTATATAAATAAAAATAACTATTGGACAATAGTTAAATCAAACATCCATCTCCCAAAAGTGAGCGATCGCTTCCTGTGACTGTATATAAATAAAAATAACTATTGGACAATAGATAAATCAAACATTAGGAGCCATGTAAGAATAAGTTGTACAAATTTTATCTGGGATAAATTGTGAAATATAGCTTCCATTAAAAAAACTGTTTAAGTTATTTTTACACGACTACTTAATCCCCCGAAAGCGATCGCTTGACTGTGACTGTATCTAAAATAAATATAACTATTGGACAATAGATAAATCAAACATCCATCTCCCTCAACTGAGCGATCGCTCTCGCGGAACGGATGTTCTATCGCTTGACTGTGACTGTATCTAAAATAAATATAACTATTGGACAATAGATAAATCAAACATCCATCTCCCTCAACTGAGCGATCGCTCTCGCGGAACGGATGTTCTATCGCTTGACTGTGACTGTATCTAAAATAAATATAACTATTGGACAATAGATAAATCAAACATCCATCTCCCTCAACTGAGCGATCGCTTGACTGTGACTGTATCTAAACTCAACATAACTATTGGACAATAGTTAAATCAAACATCCATCTGTCGAAACTCAGCGATCGCTTCCTGTGACTGTATATAAATAAAAATAACTATTGGACAATAGTTAAATCAAACATCCATTTCCCTCAACTGAGCGATCGCTTCCTGTGACTGTATCTAAACTCAACATAACTATTGGACAATAGTTAAATCAAACATCCATCTGTCGAAACTCAGCGATCGCTTCCTGTGACTGTATATAAATAAAAATAACTATTGGACAATAGTTAAATCAAACATCCATCTGTCGAAACTCAGCGATCGCTTCCTGTGACTGTATATAAATAAAAATAACTATTGGACAATAGTTAAATCAAACATCCATCTGTCGAAACTCAGCGATCGCTTCCTGTGACTGTATATAAATAAAAATAACTATTGGACAATAGATAAATCAAACATCAATCTCCCTCAACTGAGCGATCGCTTCCTGTGACTGTATCTAAACTCAACATAACTATTGGACAATAGTTAAATCAAACATCCATCTGTCGAAACTCAGCGATCGCTTCCTGTGACTGTATCTAAACTCAACATAACTATTGGACAATAGTTAAATCAAACATCCATTTCCCTCAACTGAGCGATCGCTCTCGCGGAACGGATGTTCTATCGCTTGACTGTGACTGTATCTAAATAAAAATAACTATTGGGCAATAGATAAATCAAACATCAATCTCCCTCAACTGAGCGATCGCTCTCGCGGAACGGATGTTCTATCGCTTGACTGTGACTGTATCTAAATAAAAATAACTATTGGACAATAGATAAATCAAACATCAATCTCCCTCAACTGAGCGATCGCTCTCGCGGAACGGATGTTCTATCGCTTGACTGTGACTGTATATAAATAAAAATAACTATTGTCCAATTTGAAATTACCTAAATAATATCAAATCCGTTTAATTCGGCACGTAAAAAATGTTCCATCTTCAACCATTACCAAATATTTCTCAAGCTCTCCTACTCCCCTACTCCCCTACTCCCCATCTAATTACCAACGCCTAAATTCTTTCTTAATTTTTTGTTCCGGCTCAATTTAATTGTGTAAACTTAATTGAGTAATTTGCTGCTTTCTATATTTCAATTTTAAAATGATGAAACTCTCCAACTCCTTTCTTCGTAAATGGCGTTTTTTCCTGCTGTTATTGGTGGCGTTATTGGCAGTAAATTTGGGTCATGTTCAAGCTTCTGAAAAGTCACCACCCGAAGACTGGCAACTACAGGGAACCTTGGCGTCGTTGGATGATTCTGACCCTGATGTTTGGGGTGAGGCCATGAAGAAAATGTCTGAGTATGACCTTAAGTCTCCTGTTGAGATACCCTCAGAGCGGGTAGAACAAATTGGAAAATTGTTGAAGAATGAAGATTCGGAAGTCCGTGCTGCAGCAGTAACAGCAGTGGGTAATCTGGGGTCAGAGGCTAAACAATTTATTCCCCAGTTGCTACAGTTGTTCAGGGATGAAAATTGGCGTGTCGTTATGGCAGCAGCAAGAGCAGTGGGTAATCTGGAGTCGGAAGCTCAAGAATTGATTCCACAGTTGCAGCAGTTGTTGACCAATAAATATTGGCGTGTCCGTGCTGCAGCAGTAACAGCAGTGGGTAATCTGGGGTCAGAGGCTAAACAATTTATTCCCCAGTTGCAGCAGTTGTTGAGCGATGAAAATTCGGATGTCCGTCGTGCAGCAGCAATAGCAGTGGGTAATTTGGTGTCGGAGGCTAAAGAATTGATTCCCCAGTTGCAGCAGTTGTTGAGCGATGAAAGTTCGAATATCCGTTACGCAGCAGTAACAGCAGTGGGTGAGATGGGATGGGAGGCCAAAGAATTTATTCCCCAGTTGCAGCAGTTATTGAGGGAGAAAAATTCAAATATCCGTTACGCAGCAGTAACAGCAGTGGGTGAGATGGGATGGGAGGCCAAAGAATTTATTCCCCAGTTGCAGCAGTTGTTGAAGGATAAAAATTGGCGTGTCCGTGCTGCTGTAGTAAGAGTAGTGAGTGAGATGGGATGGGAGGCTAAAGAATTGATTCCTCAGTTGGAGCAGTTGTTCAGCGATGAAGATTCGGATGTCCGCAGATCGGCAGCATGGGCTGTGGGTGAGATGGAGTCCGAGACTGCTCAAGAATTTATTCCCCAATTGCAGCAGTTGTTTGAAGATAAAGATGGGCGTGTCCGTGCTGCCACAGCAAGAGCAGTGGGTAACCTGGGATGGGAGGCTAAACAATTGATTCCTCAGTTTCAGCAGTTGTTGAGCGATGAAGATTCGGATGTCCGTAGAGCAGCAGCAACGGCAGTGGGTAATTTGGGGTCGGAGGCTAAACAATTGATTCCTCAGTTGCAACAGTTGTTGAGCGATGAAGATTCTGATGTCCGTAGAGCAGCAGCATTGGCAGTGGGTAATTTGGGGTCGGAGGCTAAACAATTGATTCCCCAATTGTTGGATTTGTTGATGGATGAAGATTCGGAGGTTCGTGAAGCAACAGCAAAAGCACTAGGTCAGATGGGCAAATTTAATACTCAGCAGATTTTACAAATTTTGAATGCAACTCATACAAACAGAGATCAAAAAGCAGGACTTCGTTTTCTCGCTTACTTTACCAGTGGAGGAGAATCTGATACGATTACCTTAATTCAATGGTTGGGTTCACCAAAACGATATCCCGATCTAATAGATAATTTTGGCGAGGAACAATCTGTTAGTAGGGAAGAGGGCAAAAAAGTTTTAGAGATTTTTGCTGATGCTTGGGAAGAAAGCGAATCTATAGAATTAGAACAAGTAAGGGACTTGCGTTCTGAATTGAAAGCACAGATTAATAAAGTGCTTAAAAATGTGAATTGGCAACCAGAAGATATTGCCTTACTTCAGAGACACTACGACAATCTCCAAGATGAAGACATCAAAGCTAAAATAGATGCCTTGCAAGGAATACAATGATTCTCTTACCTTTCGATATTTATGAGGGAACGGCAATTTTTGACTGTCAAAAAAATAAAGGTTCCTGTTGTTGTTGGTGATGGAATACCAGAGATTTTAATCGGTTTGTCTTGGCTGGAAAATCGGTGTTTTGTAGTTGATAAAAAGGCTGGTATCCTGACTTTGGAGTACTTTTGTGTTCTTATAGATATTACAATTCCAGAACCAAGTTAAATTCAGTTATCAGCAAAATTTGTGAGGACTAAAAATTCATGGTTGAAACTGTTCAAACTCAAACAATTAACTTTTTGGGTTTAAAGTTAAAGTTTGGTTTAGAACGGACTGACGATGGAGAATTTTGTAAGCATTTCCTGCGGAATGCTGCGCAAACAGCTATTAGCGGTCAGCTGTCAGCTTTTTAAAGAATGAAGTAAAAATTCGTTTAACTTATACTATATTTTCGTAAGTATTTCCTGCGGAATGCGGAGCTAACAGCTATTAGTAGTCAGCTCGAGGGCAATAAGACCCTGCTTTTAAGGACATAGTTTAAATGAATATAGACTTTAACAACTTTTGTAGTAAGATTAATTCTAGCTCAATTAATACAGCTTTAAAGCCACAGGAAAAGCAATAGCTGAAGTCCGCAGTTCCGACCACAGGAGGCTAGCTGAAGTCCGCAGTTCCGACCACAGGAGGCTAGCTGACGGCTGTTTGCGCAGCATTCCGGAGGAAATGCTTACAGAATTTTTTCAGGAATGGCAAGAAAATTTGCCGGAACTGATATCAAATCCGGTAGCATCGGTGTAATTAGATGGGGAGATGGGGAGATGGGGGACCCACCCTAACCCCTCCCTGGAGGGGAATGTGGGGATGGGGACCCACCCCTAACCCCTCCCTGGAGGGGAATATGGGAGGATGGGGGATGGGGACCCACCCCTAACCCCTCCCTGGAGGGGAGAAATATTTGGTAATCGTTGAAGATGGAACATTTTTTACCGAATAATTAAGGTTTAAAGCCTCTCCTTTTAAGGAGAAACAAGAAAAAATTTTCCTTTGATTCAATCCTCTTCCTTTTAGGGAGAGGTAATTATCAATTATCCATTATCAATTATCAATTATTGAAGTGCCGAATTAAACGGATTTGATATGACAGATTTAGAAATGGCTGCTATGGATGAAGTCAAAGAGGAATATTTGCATTTATCTCAATATCCATTGTTAGAACCTGTTGTGAAATTAGTAGTTTTATCTCCATTGTTGAAGTGGGCGGGTTTTTATCGCTATCCTTTTTTTATTACTGCTGAAAAGGAGGTGAAAATTAGCTCGGAAGATGAGGCAACAATTATTACTGGTAGCCTAGACCTTTTAGTTTTTACTCCTGAATTTTGGGTGTTAGTAATTGAGGCAAAAAAACTGCTTATTCTCTGGAAGTTTGGATTCCACAAGCACTAGCTTATATGTTGGGAAGTCCTAATTTATAAAAGCCTGATTATGGCTTTGTGACTAATGGTACGGATTTTATTTTTTTGAAGTTAATTAAACAGGAAAAACTTATTTATAGTGAGTCAGATTTGTTTTCTATGTGTCGCCTTCATAATGATTTGTGGAATGTTTTGCAAATATTAAAAGGTTTGAGTAGATTAATTTTTCAGTAAAAACTTAGCATAATTTGAGTCTAATATCATGTCCGGTAGCATCGGTCTTGTATAGCAAAGGTAAGGAAGAGGGAAGAGGGAAGAAGGAAGAGGGAAGAGGGAAGAAGGAAGAGGAAGAAAGGCTACCCTCGCAAGAAAAAAACCATTATTTCCTGTAGATATTCACCCTTGGGTTTACACAAACGATATAAACGGACATGATATAAAACATAATCAATAAAGATGTAAAATATGAGTAATAAATTGCCAAAAATAGATACTTTATACGAACGCGACTTTCTGGCGTGGTGTGAGGATACTGCTGCTAAACTAAAAGATAAAGATATAGAAAATTTAGACTGGGAAAACCTGATTGAGGAAATTGAAACTTTGGGCAGAAGTGAACGTCGAGAATTGAATAGTCGATTAACAGTACTGCTTACTCATATTCTGAAACGAATGTATGTTATACCAATTTTCAAAAAGAATGTTACGAATAGTAAGAGGGATAAAAATAATTTATAGTAGATTTCTATTTGAGAGAAAAAGATAATTTAAGCCCTAAAAAATGGTATTAAAGCTATTCATTATGGCTCCTGACTCCTGACTTCCCCTCCAGGGAGGGGTTAGGGGTGGGTCCCCATCCCCCCACATTCCCCTCCAGGGAGGGGTTAGGGGTGGGTCCCCATCCCCCATCCCCCCATCCCCCATCCCCCCATCTAATTACACCGATGCTACCGGATTTGATATTATATCACTCCGAAGCCAGCGGACATGATATAACGCACCGCCTATCCTAAATTTTTCGGTGCGTAACGCTCCGCTAACGCTGTCCCAAAATGAAAACTACTGTATTTTCAAATCTACCAGACAATAAAAAGGCGATCGCTCTGACTCCAGAAACAGGCAAAATGTCTGCTATAGGAATAAATGCTGCACAAAAGGCATCTTACCTGTTCAGTGGGAAACTTTTGTTATCAGAGAATCACTTAAATAGTTCTTTTACTTTCTCGTCAATTCCCAGAAAATCGTTAATTTCATCCTCGAACCAATCATCAAACTTGGATTTGTCTAACTTGAATTTCACCCACACTCCATATTGGTCGTAATCAGTGCGATCTGCTTGAAGGAAGTTCTTCTTATTCAAGTCGCTAATTGTGTCTAAGGCATCTGTATATTGACCGACATCTGTGAGTTCTTTCAATTCAGGCACAACTTCAAAAGCCGCAGGAATGACAGTTGTAACAACGTCTGTAAGCGGAATAAATTCTCCAGTAAATAACCAACTAGAGAAGCCAGAAACTACATCAAAGCCACTTTGGACAATACCTAATAACCCGCTTGCCCAATCAGCATTGACTTTTTTGGGTCTGGCGTTGGCTTTTAAATTTTGATCGACTATTTCTAAATTTAATCCCATTGTTACATTAGCTGCATTGTCATATAAAGTTACGATTTCTCCACCTATGGGAGTTACTTTATTACCGGTGAAAGGATTAGTGAAACTTGTCGGGTTGTCTATTAACTTGTGATACCTACTTCTGAATTCCATAACTACTTCCCTAGTTGAAGGATTGATTCCTTTGTATTGAAAGTTATTGATGTAAGTTCTTTCATACTTACTCAGGTCTTCTTGCTCTGGTAAAGTCTCTATCGTCTGCCGTAAAACAGCTTCAGGTATGCGCACGCCAACTTCCATAGCATCAGGATCGTAACTGATTCCTGGAACGGATTTTTTCAATAGTTCGTTATTTGTATTTGGGAAATTAAATGCTTCTACATCGCTCAAAATATCATCAACTAACCAGGTAGTCGGATTTTCACTCAAATTATTCCATGCCTTGATTCCCTCGTCTTTAAGAGTATCCCAAGCATTATCTACCCAATTTTGTCCCAAACGGGTAATGGCATCCCAACCTGTAGGTTTTGAACCTTTCCATCGATTCGACCAAGAGGGACTACCAAAAGAAAACCGAGGTTTTGTAACATGATTTAAAGCTTTCCACGCATTCAAACCGCCTTTATTAAGAGCTTCCCAGGCGTCGTCTCCACCAGCGGCAATAGTTGCCCAGGCAGTTTCTCCTTTGGGGTGATGATTTTGGAATAGGTCTAAAGCTTTGCCCGTGGTGAAACCACCTTTCCCTAATGCCTGCCAGGCTGTGTTGCCACCAGCAGCGATCGCCTCCCAAGCTGTTTTACCGCCTTCAGAAATTTCATTCCCTAAAACTTGGATGACACCCAGAGGAGAGGTGTCGTCTCCTATAGCTTGCCATGCAGTTTGACCGCCTTTTTCAATATGTTCCCAGACGCTAACAGGAGCATTTGTCGCTGCGTTCCAATCTGTATCACTCCAATTTTCAACAATGCTCTGGGCGAGAGGACCGCCTTTGAAAATAGCACTACTAATATGAGAGCCAAATCCATCTACTGAGAAAACCGTAGTTTCATCGGCAAGTTTACCGTCTAGACTGCGAACCTTAATACGATAAAAGTCCTCTTGTAAATTATTGGGCACCTCCCAGGTATAGAGACCATCGCTAGGAGTAGAGTCAGTAATAGTTTGCTTTAGTTCAACACCAACATTATCATACAACTCTATGACCACATTTCCATCCAGATTATCTTCCCATTCGATGTCAATTTTATCGCCAACTTCATAAACTCCTACTATAGAATCAGTGATATTGAGGTAATCTCTTGGTGCTATGGTAAAGAAGTCATCGCTAGTATCCCGCGTCGTTACATAATTCCCAAAACCCCTAACATCAACTTTATATTTTCCTCCCTTACCTCCATTCAAGTAAGTAGGGACTTCCCAACTATCGCTATAATCGTTAGCGGCAGTTAATCCAATAGTCTGTATTAAACTACCCTCCTCGTTCACCAATTGAATCTCAACCGATTGAGTGGGAGAATCTCCATCATCAATATTATGAGTCCATGAAATATCGACCGTGCTTCCCTGAGCTAGAGTTTCGCCACCATTTGGAGAAAGAACTTGGATGTATTTATCGGGGTCGTATATAATGTTAAAAAAGTCGTCGCTTTCATCTTCAAATTCGCCATCAACGCTGCGAATTTTAATTTTAAAATTGTCGTCTTCTATTGGCGCCGTTGTATCCCAATGATTCAGATCCCAAGTGTAACTACCATTGCTAGGAATATCGCTGGCAATTACAATTGGATATGGGAGTTCACTATAAAACCCAGGGTCTTCTTCAGACTGTCTTTTTTGCTCTTCCCCATGCAATTCTATAGTGACATTCCCCTCAATATTGTCATCCCAAGTAATTTCGTATACTTGT
The DNA here is from genome assembly GCF_014132355.1 of Okeania sp. KiyG1. Classification (GTDB taxonomy): domain Bacteria; phylum Cyanobacteriota; class Cyanobacteriia; order Cyanobacteriales; family Microcoleaceae; genus Okeania. The sequence goes on along the minus strand of NZ_BLZO01000026.1, from coordinate 112 downwards.
CCTAATCTCAGATTTTCACCACCATTAGGACTGGTAATAGTTATAGGTGCTGGTATTGCTACAGCAAAGAAACCATCGCTTTGATCGGCAATTTCATTATTAACTGCACTCT
>NZ_BLZO01000025.1 GCF_014132355.1 Okeania sp. KiyG1 | reverse complement strand
TTGTCTCTCAATTTACCTAATTATCAAGGCTGGCTACGAATAGTAGAGAATAGTTTTTCACCATTCATTAAAGGTTGACTCAATCTACTATAAATATTTAGAGTAAAAAGAGATAATAGTTACATTTTGAATTCAACAGGTAAATAGACCAAAAATTCCTCAATAGTTAAAAGTTACCTATTGGTGAAGATAATAGTCAAAAACTTCTGAGCTGGAATACATATAATTTAGTCATCATCATATTCGACCAAAATTAACCTGAAAGTTTTTGCTATGTAGATTATATTAATTAAGCTATCAGGCGCTCTATCTAATTAATGATAATGAAGATAACTTAATAGCTGTATAGTTTGTCTGAGATATATTTACCAATGACTAAAGTACAGAAATTGAGTTAATTTAAGCTTCTAAAAATCTATGGGTTATTAGTTACTAAAACATAGTCCCGGGTTAAAATTTTAGATCGATAGATGATTGAATTAAGCAATACAATTGCTAAAAATTGCGATAAATTGATAGTATTCCAGGTAAGCAATCTTACTCAGTAATCATCAACAATTTAGAATCTGAATAACCTCTTCTCTAAAAATACATCTACATCTAGGATCTAAATTTAGAGACGACCTAAGCAGAAGGTAACTTAAAAATCAAAATATCTGCTACTTTGCATTACTATTTAATGCTACAACCTGATGAAGACAAAGAATTCAATACTTTGTCTATAAACTTCTTTTTCTCTAAAAATAAATTAAAGAATAATTGTTGTTATTAGTATTGATTTCAATTAATTACTAAGTAAATAATACTCAATTAATCTTTAAATTACTTAGCTTTTGAGCTAAGAAATACTTGCATAAAAACCCTCCTCACCATACCACCTAATAAAACTATGAACTACAATGACATTCCTGTAATTATTCCCATTCTAGCAACTGGTTATGTGTTTACTGTATATCTACTATTAACATTAGCCCAAAGGGGTGCAAAAATCACAAAAAATAAATCTTGGGAACAAGGTATTGCTAACTCAAGAACTAATTTGCATTAGTCATTTCAGTTAGCCTCCTGTGGTCGGAGCTACCCTAGCCTCTTTCAGAGGAACTACGTTATCAGTTAGCCAGTATCTTTAGCTGTTTGCGCAGCATGACCTAGGAAATCAAAATGAATTGAAATACGGAATTCTATTTTCTCTTGGTCGATTATGTAGATATGGCGAGGAAACCCGCTCTTATCAGAGCCACTCCACTTTTCGGTGCGGAATGCGCTCGCATTGATGTCAGCGACAGCCGTTAACGTAGTTATGCACCAGCAAAACGCCATATCTCGACCACTTTTTATTCCCTTAAAAGGGGAGGCTTTAAACCATGATTTTTCGGTAAAAAACAGCAGATAATATAGCAATGTGCGCTGGCATATTTACACATGATTTTTTGTAAACCTTTTCGCTTACTGCACTTTGAACTGGAAGTTGTAAATACCTGAGCGTTCATTGCTATACTATAGTTTATAGAAACTATAAATTATCTGCTTTGACATCCTCCCGACGCTGCACTTGCGTGACAGCGCGGGATTCCCTAGCATCACTGTTAGAGACTTTCTGTTTCTTAGCACCCGCCTTCCGAGATTTACTCTCCTCGGGTCTTACAGTCGCTCCACAGACTGACACTGCGAGTCCCGCAGCCAAAATGTTTATACTTGCGTTTATGTCCCTGTCATGGTGAGATGCACACTCTGGACAATCCCACTCTCTTACGCTTAGAGGTAATTTTTCTACTATATGTCCGCAATTAGAACAACGCTTAGAACTAGGAAAATATCTATCAATCTTGATTAATTCCCGTCCATACCAATCAGCCTTGTACTCTAATTGCCTGACTAATTCTCCCCAGTTGGCATCACTTATTGCTTTTGCTAACTTGTGGTTTTTGAGCATATTTTTTACTGCCAAGTCCTCAACTACTATCGTTTGGTTTTCTCTAATTAGTTGAGTTGTTAGCTTATGAGTATAGTCAAGCCTTGAATCTTTAATTTTTGCGTGTATCCTAGCTAAAATCAGCCTAGCTTTTTGATAGTTATTAGACCCCTTAGTTTTTCTCTTTAGAGACTTCTGAGCTAACCTCAGTTTCTTGTGTAATTTGTTTATATTTTTAGGGTTAGTGACTTTTTCTCCATCACTGGTAGTTAAAAGACTGGTGATACCTAAGTCAATACCTACTTGTTTGTTAGTTGGTTTGAGTCTCAAATCTCTGGTGTCATTGACTCTCAAAGATACAGACCATCTACCACTTGGGTCAAGTTTGACCGTAATTGTACTAGGTGTACAACCTGATGGTAGTTGCCTGCTCCACCTGATAGGTAATGGTTCAGCACATTTAGCTAGATAGACTTGACCATCTTTCCACTTAAATGCGGACTTTGTAAATTCTGCACTACCACCATTACGCTTTTTCTTAAAGTTGGGATATTTAGCACGTCCACTAAAAAAGTTAGTGAAAGCAGCTTGTAGATGTCTTAAACCTTGCTGTAATGGGACGCTACTGACTTGTGTGAGGAAATCTAAATCTTCCTGCTTTTTCCAGTGAGTCAGCATAGCAGAAGTTTGCTTATACCCTACTCGCTCTTTGTTCTCATACCAAGCTTGAGTTCTAGCAGCTAAAGCTCTGTTGTAGATCAGTCGAACGCAACCTAAAGTCCTCCTCAACAGGTTTTCCTGTTCTGGAGTAGGATAAAACCTAAACTTGTAAGACTTTTCAACCATTTACTGCTTGCTATTCGACTCTTACATCTTAACAGATTATGTGTGAACCGCAAAATTGATTGGCATTCATCCCGACGCTCCCTTGCAGGAGAGCGCGGGTATAAATGCCAACATTTAGATAAATTGACATCTCCAGGGGTTGAAACACCCTGGATTATGTGGCAAATCAACCGCAAATGGGACGGGACGAATAAATGTGCGGAATTTACTTCCGCACGCAGCCCCTCATAAATCCACATTTGCTTAAAGCCTGAAGGGTAGACTTCTAAACTCCTCGGCATAGATCATTGTATAGCTGTGAGCTTACCTTTTTTTTGTAGTTTTCACGAGTGGTTTTACTCTAGATATTGGAGCTATAAATCGCTGCTCTAGCTGCGTTACTTGCTTTTCGGTGCCGAATGCGGAGCTAACAGCCGTCGTAGGAAGCATCGTCCCCGTCTCCTGTCCACCAGAATTTCACCGCAAAGCGCGATCTTGTCATGGCGACAAACCTTGTTGTTACTCACTACTTCTAGTATAGCATAGTTTTACTCTGCTTTATTACCCGCGCGTCGTTATTCAACCAGGGGATAAATCTTCCGGGAACTTTTCTCCCGTCAGTTTTTATGTTTAAGAGAAGTTATCAAACTAGATTAGCATTTTAATTCGATCGCAAAAACTCTGTAAAATTTTTCGCTAATTATTATTAGATCGAGCATTTAATTTGATTTTTATATCTCAAACTTAGAGCTGATTTATAAAGTAAATATTAAGAGGATAAATGCTTTACAGTGTAAGGGTTTGACACTATCTAAGCCCCTAGGGCATAATTTTCCACAAACTCATGCTAGAAAGGAGTTTCAACTCAGTTTATAAATCAGCTCTTAAATTCTATGCCATAGAAATAGATTTTTCTAGAAAAGTAGAGAAAGAAACTGATTGTACAATTGGTTTATAACCAAGCCATTGTAATGATAATTCAGCAAATTTTTGAGGAGAACCGCTAACTACGAATTTTGTTGGTTTTGCCTTCTCATAGTTTTGCAAATTCATAATTTCTAGTTTTTTAGCAGCTACTTTAACTAGAGATACAGCAGGGTCTACAAAACTAACATTTCTAGGTAGAAAAGAACGCAATATTGGTTCTAAATAGGGATAGTGAGTACAACCATAAACCAATGTGTCAATTTTTTGCTGTATTAATGGCATCAAATATTCTTCTGCTATCTGATATGTGTAAGGATTATGTAGTTGATTTTGCTCTATTAAAGGTACGAAATAGGGACAGCCTACTTGCCACACTTTAGCAGAAGCATTTGCCTCTAGAATAGCAGTACGATAGGCATTACTAGCAGCAGTTGCGGGGGTAGCAATTACACCTATTCTTGTTCCTAATTCTACTGCAGCTTTTGCCCCTGGTACAATCAATCCTAGGATTGGAATATCAAATTTAGACTTAATTTTTTCTAAAGCAAGAGCTGAACTGGTATTACAAGCCATCAATACCATTTTAACTCCACTTTTGATTAACCACTCTATAATTTCATCTACAAACTGCACAATTTCTTTGCTAGTTCTTGTACCATAAGGTAATCTTGCTGTATCTCCAAAGTAAAGAATAGATTCACTAGGTAACTGTCTATATAGCTCTCTCAGAACAGTTAAACCTCCTATCCCACTATCAAAAATACCTATTCTTTTTTGTCTAGTTTCAACGATCATTCTTGATAGTCTATAAATATTATTCAAATCAAATCATTATCACTATAATGTATCGGTTGAACATCTATCTAATTTTTCCTATTTATTTTAGTTTGAATAGGGTGCATCTCAGTTTTGAAGAAAGTCAAAAATTTATCGCTTTTAGGTATGGAGGGAATAGGGAATAGGGAATAGGAAAAAAGTATTTTTGCACATAAGAGATGCACGCCAAAAATCAGGATGCTCTATAGTCTGAGTTTACCTGTAAATTCACCAAGTGTTTTGAGCATTCCCTCTTCTTGAGTATAATTACTTATCACTTAATTGAGATGCACCCTTTGAATAGATAAAAATTATATGATTATTTACCAACTGAAGTGAAGACAATGGAAATTGTCGAATATATTTTGGTTATTATTAGTTACTAAAATAGATTAACACTATATATAGCAATATGAAGATATCCTCATAGCGCAAAAAAATTATTGTTTAGGTTGAATTTTAGACGCTACAGTTCAAAAATCACATTTAATTGCTACATATAGTATTATTATTGTCCGTTTCAGCTCTATGTTAGAGAGGCAAACTAGCCAACAAACTCTAATCGAGCTGGTTTTTCTGCTGGTGGTTCTGTACCTTTTAGATAGGCTAATACCGTATCTGCGTCAGATGTCTCAAATGGATCGTCACCATAGTTGTCGCTAAAACCTTCTTCAACAAATATCTTTTCGATTTTACAGTCATTGACAACCATTGCATAGCGCCAGGAACGCATACCAAAACCGATATTGGACTTATCTACTAACATTCCCATTTTACGAGAGAATTCTCCATTGCCATCTGGTAATAGGAATACATTTTTGGCATTTTGCTGTTTACCCCATTGGAACATTACGAAGGCATCGTTTACTGATAGACAAATAATTTCGCCTATTCCTTGTGCTTTGAATTCATCGTATAGTTCTTCATAGCGAGGTAAGTGAGTAGATGAGCAAGTTGGTGTAAAAGCTCCAGGTAATGCAAATAATACTACGCGCTTGCCACCAAAAATATCTTGGGTAGTTTTGTCTTGCCAACGAAAAGGGTTAGGTCCTTCAACAGATTCATCACGGACACGGGTTTTGAATACTACATCAGGAACGCGCTCAATAACCATAACTTAACCTCAAAATGATTTAGTAACTTAGCAATTTAATCTGTATCAGCTTTTACTGCTGTAAATCAGAATAATTTTATTTAAGAATTTGTCAATGGTATTAAAGAAAAATTTTATTTTTGAGGTTTGCTTGTGAATGTATTGTAAAATAGGGTAAAATAAATATTTTATTTTTAGCGTTAAATATGCACTTTATAGATACAGCATATTTCGGATGTTTACTTCTCCCCCACTCCCTTACTCCCCTGCAATGCGAAAGAGAGTGTTTTTGACATCCTCCCCGGCCTAAAGGCGCGGGGATTCCTACCGCCGTAGCTCCTCGGTGGGTTGACGTTTTGCTTCGCATAGCTGCCGCTAACACAGGCTGCTGCTACTTTTGCAGTAGTCTTACGCTTGCCTCCACGTCCGTTTTTTGTCTCGGACTGCCCGCCCGCGACTAATATATTTATTGCTGCATTCTTGTCTCTATCGTGTTTTGCACCACAGTTAAGGCATTCCCACTCTCGCACTTGAAGGTCTAATTTGCCTCCACGAAAACCACAACAACTGCATTTTTGGCTGGTTGGCTCCCAACGATTAATTACTCTGAAATCGCGACCGTATTTTTCTGCTTTACCTTCTAGAAGTGTTCGGAATGTCCGCCAACCTAAATCTGATATTGCTCTGGATAATTTACGGTCTCTTGGTGCGCGTTCCGCAAGCGAGCTGGCGTCGTCGCGGGGTCGCACCGCTTTTTGACCATTCCAGAAACATTCAAATCCTCTAAAACAATTGTTTGGTTTTCACGAATTATTTCAGTGGACAATTTATGCAGAAAATCAGTCCTCATGTCTTTTACTTTGGCATGTTTGCGCAGCATTCCGTAGGAAAATTTAGCTACTCTCAATCTAGCTTTTTCATATTGTTTAGACCCAAAGGTTTTTTTTGATAATGATTTACTTAGCTTTCGTTAGCGCAGCTCCTCTGAAAGAGGCTACTTTTTAATCCGTTTTTTCAATGGTTTAGGTGCATCAACCTTCGTACCATCACTAAATGTAGCAAAGGTTTTAATGCCTAAGTCTATCCCCACTGAATTATCAGTACGAGGCAAGGTTTTGGCACAAGTTTCTACTACAAAACTTAAGAAATATCTATGTAGGGGCAAACGGCCGTTTGCCCCTACGTCTTTGATTACTGTTACTGATGATGGAGCAGCAGGTAACTCTCTAGACCAAACTATCTTGAGTTTTCCAACTTTGGCTAAATAAACTTTATGCTGACCAACTTTAAAACCTCCTCTTGTAAATCTAGCAGTTTGTTTTGACTTTCTACTTTTGAATTTAGGAGGTTTAACAGGTTTACCTTTTCTCTGGCCTTTTGTTGATTGAAAAAAGTTTTGATAAGCCTGGTTTAAATCATTCAAAGATTGCTGCAATGGTATGTTAGAAACTTCTTGAAGCCACTCTCTATTTTCAGTCTTTTTTGCTTGAGTAATAAACTGTTTTTGTAGTTGTGAGTTAGTGGGTTTCTTACCTCCTGATTTGTATTTTTCTTGACAACAAGCTAGGCTATCATTCCAAACAACACGTTCACGAAGTGTTGCGCCAGCAAACGCAACCAAATAGCTTTGCTAATTGATGCTTTTGTCCCGGTGTTGGATATATGCGATACTTAAATCTAGCTTTCATAATTCGATATTTAAACTAACAGTATTGTAACATATTAATTGAAACACTTAACAACTAAAAAGTCGCCCTAGAAGGGCGAGGCTTGGGACCCAATTTTTCGGTCAAATAAATATTAGATTGTATAGGGTGAGTTAATGAAATGTAATATCATGTTCGGATAATCAGTTATAAAAAAACTTTATCCCTTTTAACCTTTTCTTACCTTCTGCCTTCTGCCTTCTGCATAGCTGCCTTCCTTCCTCCAAAGTGTAAGTATTCAACCGAACATGATATAACGCACCATCCCACAGCAAGCAGTACATGAGATGTAACACCGACCATTATTCCAGAAATGGTAACTGTGCTGTCACACACCCTACTTAATCTTGTATTTACAAATAGCTTCTTAAAGTAAAAATCAATAAAATAAAATAAATTATTTTTATTGAATCCTATTTTTTTATATGAAGTAATTTTTAAATTATTAATTGTTCAAATATTATGCAAATTTAAATTATGAGTTAGCTATTAGCAATGCTTTTCTATTCTTGGATGTTGATGAATGATGATTTTATCTTTTCTTTTGCAGGTTTAATACTCCACCGTCAACGGGGGTGCTTAAAATTGTTTGGGTTTATAAGGCATGGAGTGGCTGGTCGTTGACTATCCATAAGCAATTTTTCCTTCTGCCTTCTGGCTTCTTCAAGAGCTATACAAGTTGAATTGCCTTAGTTACTTATAATATTAGTTGTTAAATAATTTTCTGAGCTTTCTTTAATTTTCAATCCTTATAGTTATAAGTAGGAAATAAGTTTGCTATTACTCTTCAATTTAAAAGAATTATCAGATTAAAAATAGGATATTTTATAATCTACCAAAAGTTGCTAACTTGATATCCTAAACTATTTAGCATAACTCTCAATAATGGTAGACTTAAACCAATTACATTAGTATGACAACCTTCTATTTTTTCAATAAATAAACCACCTTTACCTTCTATGGCAAAACAACCAGCACATTTTAAAGGTTCTCCAGTCGCAACATAAGCTTCTATTTCACGGTCGTTTACCAGAGCAAAATGAACTTTTGTCATTCTACAAAGTACGAGAGTTTGATTTTTAACTAGATCGATTAAAGCATGACCTGTGTACAATTGACCAACTCGACCGCGCATTTTTTGCCATCGAGCGATCGCCTCTTTATTATCAGCAGGTTTACCATAAATTTCGTCATCAATAACTAATACTGAATCACATCCTAAAATTAAATTTGATTGTGTTTCAGATAAGTTCTCTTTCATTAGAGACTTAGCTATTGTTTCTGCTTTAGCCTGGGCTAATGTTTCTACTAATTTTCGAGGTTCTATTAATTTAACTTTTGATTCATCAAAGTTACTAGGCATAACTATAGGATGAATACCAATAGTTTTCAACAAGCGAAGTCTCGCTGATGATGATGAAGCTAATATGAAGGTTGGAGTTTTCATATTTTCAAGCAAGCAAAAAAATATTCCATAAAACATTGATAATTTGTCAGGACTATAGCCTATATTTAACGATATTTTTTAAGATTGGAAAACTTAAAATTTGCTAGTCCTGACTAATATAAAAAATTCTCACTAATATATAGAGAAAGAGTTAATAACTTGCTCAAACTTATCATGTAGTTTTTGCCAGCGTGCTTCAGTAGTTGAAATATTCATAGTCAACAGTTTACCTCGACTAACTCCTACACTTGCTAAATTATGACGCTTTCTCCCATCAGCTAATTTAACAGCATATTCCAGTTGATAATATGTTTTAGCTTTATATTCTCGTGCTTCTGCACTTACTAATTCTGCTTCCCGACCAGAGTCTGTTGGTGCAATGGCATTTTTGCTCAGTTTATATCCTACTTCAGTAGGAGTACCCAAGTCAGCCAGAGTTTTATCTCCGACTACGGGACTAATAACGACACTAACATTCTCAGTGGCCTCAACTAGGTCATGGAATACTACATCCGGGCCATCAGATACTTTGACTTCGAGCCAACCGTTAGGATAAAGGAATTCATAACCATCAGTTGTATCCACGAAGCTTTGTAGTCCACCGCCAATAGAAACACAACCTGTTAGTACCAGAGCGATCGCTACTAAACATAAAGCTACAATTTTTTTGAACATTTTCTCTTTTTGGTATTCTATATGGTGAGAGTGGGGTTGAATGAAATTGTTCAGTCCCGACACTCAAGTACAATGTATTGTATGTATTGTCTCATTAAATCTTGATTAATTTAACAGGTTTGTGAATTTAATCAACTTAAAGAATTGATTTTTGTCAATCAGGAGCCAAAATAATTTACATTTAAGGTATTTGTTTTCCACTGGGTAATATTTGGATATTGAGATTGAGTTTAGTGTGATGTTTTGAGCGAGAAATAATTCTGAGTTATGAGTTTAATTTTGAACTACTGGCAAATTTAGTTGGCAATTCCGGTAAAAGTATAATTAATTTTAATACCCTACAAAATCTGATAATTTAGTCGTCTTTAATTGTTGGAGGTTCTAAATCTCTCATCAACTAATTCTTGATTCTGAATTCTGAAATATTTATGTCATTAATTACTTTCTGTATTTGCCAATTTTTCACTCCTAAATCTGCGGTCATTTCAGTTATCAGTTATCAGTTATCAGTTATCAGTTATCAGTTAACAGTACCTCTGCCTGTTTGCGCAGCATTCCGCAGGAAATTCAGAGCCTTGAAATAATGATGTTCTGACTAAATATCTAATATTAATAGCTGAATAATTCTTGATTCTGAATACTAAAATATTTATGTCATTAATTACTTTCTGTATTTGCCAATTTTTCACTCCTAAATCTGCGTTCATTTCAGTTATCAATTATCAGTTATCAGTTATCAGTTAGCCTCTTCCGGAGGAACTGCGCCCTTCAGTACCTCTGACTGTTTGCGCAGCATTCCGCAGGAAATTCAGAGCCTTGAAATAATGATGTTCTGACTAAATATCTAATATTAATAGCTGAATAATTCTTGATTCTGAATACTAAAATATTTCTGCCATTAATTACTTTCTTTATTTGCCAAATTTTCACTCCTAAATCTGCGGTCATTTCAGTTATCAGTTATCAGTTATCAGTTAACAGTACCTCTGCCTGTTTGCGCAGCATTCCGCAGGAAATTCAGAGCCTTGAAATAATGATGTCTGACTAAACATCTAATATTAATAGCTGAATAATTATTGATTCTGAATACTAAAATATTTCTGCCATTAATTACTTTCTTTATTTGCCAAATTTTCACTCCTAAATCTGCGGTCATTTCAGTTATCAGTTATCAGTTATCAGTTATCAGTTATCAGTTATCAGTACCTCTGCCTGTTTGCGCAGCATTCCGCAGGAAATTCAGAGCCTTGAAATAATGATGTCTGACTAAACATCTAATATTAATAGCTGAATAATTCTTGATTCTGAATACTAAAATATTTCTGCCATTAATTACTTTCTTTATTTGCCAAATTTTCACTCCTAAATCTGCGGTCATTTCAGTTATCAGTTAACAGTACCTCTGCCTGTTTGCACAGCATTCCGCAGGAAATTCAGAGCCTTGAAATAATGATGTCTGACTAAACATCTAATATTAATAGCTGAATAATTATTGATTCTGAATACTAAAATATTTCTGCCATTAATTACTTTCTTTATTTGCCAAATTTTCACTCCTAAATCTGCGGTCATTTCAGTTATCAATTATCAGTTATCAGTTAACAGTACCTCTGCCTGTTTGCGCAGCATTCCGCAGGAAATTCAGAGCCTTGAAATAATGATGTCTGACTAAACATCTAATATTAATAGCTGAATAATTATTGATTCTGAATACTAAAATATTTCTGCCATTAATTACTTTCTTTATTTGCCAAATTTTCACTCCTAAATCTACCTTCATTTCAGTTATCAGTTAGCCTCCTCCGGAGGAACTGCGTTAACAGTTAGCCTCCTCCGGAGGAACTGCGCCCTTCAGTACCTCTGCCTGTTTGCACAGCATTCCGCAGGAAAGTTAGAGCCTTGAAATAATGATGTCTGACTAAATATTTAATATTAATAGCTGAATAATTATTGATTCTGAATACTAAAATATTTCTGCCATTAATTACTTTCTTTATTTGCCAAATTTTCACTCCTAAATCTGCGTTCATTTCAGTTATCAGTTAGCCTCCTCCGGAGGAACTGCGCCCTTCAGCACCTCTGCCTGTTTGCGCAGCATTCCGCAGGAAAGTCAGAGCCTTGAAATAATGATGGTCTGACTAAATATCTAATATTAATAGCTGAATAATTATTGATTCTGACTACTGAAATATTTCTGCCATGAGACATCTCCAATAATAAAAATCAAATCAATTATCCAAAATAAATCATCAATTATTTCTCCCTACTCCCTACTCCCTACTCCCTATTCTTTATTAACCAAATTTTTACTCATCAATCTGTGGTCAAGACACTGTAAAATACCAACAGTAATTTCTACAGTTATTACCATTGCTAACCAAAAATTTTTCACCACAATTTGTGTTCGTTCTAATACCCATATCCCTAACCCTAATAGTAATAGTAGTTCTATTAAATATTCAATAACTCAACAATAAATATTAATAACTGAATAATTCTTTATTCTAACTACTAAAATATTTTTGCGATTAGAAATCTTGGTATTATTCCAAAGAAATAATCAATTATTTTCCCCTACTCTTTACTCCCTACTCCCTCTCTATTAACCAAATTTTTACTCATCAATTTGCGGTCAAGATACTGCAAAACACTAACAGTAATTCCCACAGTTATTACCATTGATAACCAAAATATTCTTACCACAATTTGTGTTCGATCTAATACCCATCCTCCTAATAGCGGTCCGATTAAAAATCCAATCGCCCAACACTGAGCATTAATTGCTAAATAAATACCACGCAAAGATTCTGGTGCTAAGTCCGCTACTAAAGCTGAAGCAGAAGGAGTATAAGAAATAATAGCAATAGCAAATAAACTTAAAGCTAAAGTAGTCAATAAAATATTACCTATTTCTACTATTCCAGCAATACCAATGACGAAAAATCCTAACCCCCATAATATTGCTGAAATTATTAATGCTTGAGCATGACTGAAATTGCGTAATTTTCTCGCAACTGGTAATTGGAATATAACAGTCAAAGCAGTATGTCCTGTAAATATAGCACTGATAATTAGTGGTGAAAAATTTCCGGAAACAAAGTTGTTTAAATATAAAGGTATTGTGCTGTGAATTTGAGAAATGTAGAAAGTAAAAAAAACATTCACCATCACAAAAATAATTAGAGTTCTATCGCTAAAAGCTAATAGCCAACCATTAGTATTTTTTTCCTATCTGTTTCAATTTTAAGCTTTAATTTAACTGGTTTATAAGTTTCCTTAAGCCATAAATATACAATTCCTGCAAAATCAAGAATGAAATAGAATCAACTATAAATAATGATCTATAAGCACCTGTAAAATTCACAACTATTCCACCAGAAATAATTCCCAACTGCAAACCAAAATTATCTGCTAATCTCGTAATAGCATAAGCCTCTTTACGTTCGGTTGGTACTGCTAAATCTGCCACAATAGTTTCAATTGCCGGCCAATATAATCCTGTACCTAATCCTAGTAATAAATTACCGATAACTACAACAGAAAAATTATTAGCTATTGCCATTACTATTGAAGCTAGTGCCGAAATAATTAATGATAATAATAGAGTTATCCGACGACCAAAAAATTGAGAGTCACTTAAAGAACCTCCAAGAAAACGAGCAATTACGCCAGAAATTTGAGCGCTACTTAAAGCAATACCAACTGAAGTTGTAGATAAACCAACTTGATTGACAAAAAAATTGGTACATAAAATAAAGTAAATCCTGTACCAATTTGAGATAATAATCTACCCATTGCCAGAATTAAAATTTGTCGGTCTAAGTTAGGAAATAATTGAGATAGATTAAACTTTGGCAATGACATAAAAATTACCCTAATTTTTAGAATGAGCAGATACAGTTTAATCTTAATATCTAAGCATTCAGCCGTCAGCCAGCCTCCTATGGTCGGAACTGCGGACTTCAGCTATCAGCTATTGCTTTTAGTTTAGGATAAAAGCAATATTTAATTGTCTTACTACAAAAGTTGCCTCCCTTGCCTTTAAAGTCAGTTGTTAATTTAAACACTTTCCCATAAGATAGAATCTTGTTGCTGATAGCTGACAGCTAATAGCTGAATTCTTACATTAATCTTTGTTCTTTATTACCAAAAGCTCTAAAAATTAATATCTCATCAAGTCAAAACTTTTGTAAGTTCAATGATAGTTCAGTAGTTGTTAATATTTGACTTCTCTCTTGGTTAAAATGCAAGAGATTCTAAATCGATGCTACGCAATACAATAAATTCACATTGCTTCGCGTTTTATTGGTTTAGAGTTCCAGGCTGTATCTCTATTTTTGATTTAGCTGTGTCTCTATTTTTCTTAAAATATTAGCAGCTCCATTCAGGTCACTATTAATTAATCTACCTATTTGAGTTTGATATAAACCGCATTTGACTCTTTTAATACCAAGCGTGATAAATGTTTGTTACAAATGGTAGGGACGTTGCATAAGGGCGTCCGTACGAAAAAAGGAAGAGGAAAGAAGGAAGAAGGGATAAATATTGAAAAAAGGGAAAAACAATATAAATAACTATCTAAAATGAACTGGAATAGCTATTTTTCCGCATATTCTAGTAAGGTCTACCTTTTTATAGCATTCTTTTTCAAATTGGTATAAGCGAATAATTAAGGTTTAAAGCTTCTCCTTTCAAGGAGAAACAAAAAATTTTTCTTTGAGTTAATCCTCTTCTTTTCCAGGAGAATTCATTAATTGATAATTGACAATGGATAATTAATAATTACCTCTGGTTAAGACCGTTACGGAATTGAATATCAGGAAATATTATTTCTTCTCTTGGTCGATGATCGGACAGCGAGGAGACCTGCTCTTATCAGAGCCACTCCGAAGATCGACCGCTTTTTCCCCTTTTAAGGGGATAATAAAGAAAAATTTTCATGAATTTGTCAATCCTCTTCTTTCAAGGAGAGGTAATTATTCATTATTCATTATTCATTATTAATTGTTGAACGATTTAGGTAGAAAATTATGCTCTTATTTAGATGATTGAGAAGTATAGTTTTCTTCAATTTGTCTGATTTTTTTAGGCAGCTTTGGAGTAGATTGATTGATAGTATTTGTTGGTTTTCTCTTATTGTAATGAATCATATTTTACGATAATTTATGTGTTTTTCAATAGCGTTCATAACCATAATAGATACCATAATTAGTTGATTCATTAGATTATTAGCAGATAAAATATCAGACAGCTTTGAGTTGTTCATTGGGTTTAATTAAAACTTATTGGCAACCATACATCACCATAATTGAATACTTTATACAATTACATATAGTATAGTTGAGAATAAAACACTACAGGTTAAGACTTATCTGATGGTTTATGCCTGGCTTGAAAGACAAACGTTTTCGCGTTTATGCTACTTATAGTAATTTTGTAATAACTTTAAAATGAATTTTTATGATTAATTATCTGAAAGGAAAAATAGCTGATATTCAAAAAGGTAGTGGTATTCGTGTGACTCTAATTTTAGAAGTTAATCAAGTAGGTTATGAACTACAAATTCTGCCGAGGTTAACTCAAAATTTACAACAAGGAGAAGAAATACAAGTTTTTACTCACCAACAAATACGAGAAGACCAAATGTTATTGTACGGTTTTGGTATCTCTGCAGAAAGAGATTTATTTCGCCAGTTAGTAAGTGTTAGTGGTATTGGGACACAATTAGCGATCGCTTTGTTAAATACTTTAGAATTACCAGATTTAGTCCAAGCTATTGTTGGGGGAAATACTCGTGTCTTAGCCAAAACTCCAGGGGTAGGCCCGAAAACAGCAGAACGTATTGCTTTAGAATTAAAAAATAAATTGGCCGAGTGGCGACATGATGCTGGCTTAACTACATCAGTACCTGTGGGAGTTACCCCCGCTATTCAAGAAGAAGTAGAAATGACTTTGTTAGCTTTGGGATATACAGGTCAAGAGGTAATACAGGCATTGCAAGCTGTTAGTCAAAATGCTAAAATTTCCAAAAATACAAATCCAGAAGATTGGATCAGGGAAGCTATTAGTTGGTTGAGTCGCCCTACTCAACTTTGAAAAAGGCACAGTTAAACAATTTTGTGGTGGTACATAGTAATAGTAGAGACAGTGTGAGGACTGTGGGAAGAAATTAAAAAATGTATATCTTTACCATTATGCGAGCAGGACAACCTATTTTTTTTTCAGCGTGGAGCTATTAAACCAAATTTTAAAAAAATATATAAGTGAAGATACTAAATAGCTGGGCAGAAATAAATATAATACTGCATCCAAGGGGAGAAAAGTCGGCAGAGCTGTAGTATAGTAATGAGGATGGCTTCGTCGTTCCTCCTCGCAATGACGAGATTTTACACCCGTCTACCTAGCAAGAGATTCACCTTTGAAAAACCTAGCCAATCCTAGACATTTTTAGGAATTGTCTCTCAAAGGTTGCAGATTAAGTCTTAACTGACTACGTTGGCTGGTCACGACCACCATAAGTGAACTCCAGCTTATATGCTGGTCGCTCTAAATTAAGGACAGCGTTAAAGTGCGCCAATCGGAAGTAGACTCCTGATAATTGAAATCTTATCTTCTTCTATTAGACATAGGCGTGATAATCAAAAATCAAATCAATTATCGCGCAAAAATCATCAATTCTTTCCCCTACTCTGTAGGGACGTTGCATACAACGTCCCTTACTCCTTACTCCCTCTTTTCCGGAGAGGTCTATTGTCCAGAACAGATATATGATGATATAGTTAATGATTGTAGTAATTTTGAGAAAGATTAGTAGAAGTTAAATATATGGCTCTCAAGCAACAACGTAAACAAGAAATTATTGGTGAATACCAAACCCATGAAACGGATACAGGTTCAGCAGATGTCCAAGTAGCTATGCTGACTGAAAAAATTAGCAAATTAAGTGCTCATTTAAAAAATAATAAGCAAGATTATTCATCCCAAAGAGGTCTATTAAAAATGATTGGTAAACGTAAGCGTTTACTATCATATATCCAGAAACAAAGCCAAGAACGTTATAAAACATTAATTACTCGCCTTGGTATTAGAGGTTAGAAGCTGAATTATGCCCTCAGAATCATCACGTCAACCTTTACCTTTTGAGCCTGCTAAAAATCGTAAAAAACAAGGTAAGAAATCATCTCCCTCACCTAAAACAAAAACAGTAGAGGAACAACAATCTTCCAATGTAAAAAATCAGCCGAAAAACATTAGTAATCAAAAACGCCAACAACTCAAAGAAGACAATTCTATCCCAGAAGTAGTTAGTCGGCGGATGATAAGTCGTATGGTGTTATTCTCTGGTACACCTCTAATATTGGCTTTATTAACCTTTGTTATTAGCTACTTTATCATTACAAATGATATTTTAGTACTACCAAACCAAGCAGTTTTGCTAGTTAGTATGGGCTTTTTTGGTTTAAGTGTTATTGGTTTGAGTTATGGTCTTTTTTCCGCTTCTTGGGATGAAGATAGAAAAGGTAGTTTATTGGGTTGGCAAGAACTAAAAACTAACTTTCAACGGGTTAAAGAAGCCAGAAAAGAAGCTAAATCAAAAAGCTAATTTCTATCTATGATTAATAGAGATGAGAAAACCTCGTCTCTAGTATTTTATTAATCTTCCCAAACAATTTATTTATAGATTGATATAGCAATCCTAAATAGGTTACGGGTAATCAAAAAGTAGATAAAAAAACTGAAACTCCCGCCTGTTCCCTGTTCCCTGTTCCCTGTCCCCTAAAAGCGGTAAGATTTTTATACACAAATAAAATAGGATTGCTATAGATTGAGATGTGAAAACATTGCATCCACAGAGCAAACTTGAAATTATATTGGATTTGTTAAGAAACAAGTAAAAGTCAACCTTGGCAAGTTATTGTCGAAATAACCGTAGTTTAACTCACATCTAAATTTAACTGCAAAAGAAAAATGATTATAGTAACAAAAGTTGGTTCTCCAGAAGCTGAAATAGACCGTCTTTGTAATGACCTTCAAACTAATTGGGGTCTGACACCAGAAAAAATTGTTGGACGCTATAAAGTTGTCATAGGTTTAGTAGGAGATACTTCAGACCTCGATCCATTGCAACTACAAGAACTAAGTCCTTGGATCGAACAGGTAATGCGGGTTGAACGTCCTTATAAGCGAGCAAGTTTAGAATATCGCCATGGAGAAGCAAGTGATGTAGTAGTATCTACTCCGGATGGACCTGTAACTTTCGGTCTTCATC
The DNA here is from genome assembly GCF_014132355.1 of Okeania sp. KiyG1. GTDB lineage: Bacteria > Cyanobacteriota > Cyanobacteriia > Cyanobacteriales > Microcoleaceae > Okeania. The sequence goes on along the minus strand of NZ_BLZO01000025.1, from coordinate 140,387 downwards.
ACCCCTTAGTTGTCGTTGCAGGTCCTTGTTCCGTAGAAAATGAGGAGATGATTATAGAAACAGCCCAACGAGTTAAAGCTGCGGGTGCTAGGTTTTTGCGCGGAGGAGCTTATAAACCTCGTACCTCTCCTTACTCTTTTCAGGGACATGGTGAAAGTGCTCTAGGTCTACTAGCTGCAGCTAAAGAAAAAACTGGTCTGGGTATCATCACAGAAGTAATGGATGCTGCTGACTTACCAAAATTAATTGAAGTTGCTGATGTGCTACAAGTGGGTGCCCGTAATATGCAAAACTTCTCTCTATTAAAAAAGGTAGGTGCCCAAGACAAACCTGTACTTTTGAAGCGGGGAATGGCTGCAACTATCGAAGACTGGTTAATGGCTGCAGAATATATTCTAGCTGCGGGAAATCCAAATGTAATTCTCTGTGAACGAGGTATTCGTACATTTGACCGTCAGTATGCTCGTAATACCTTGGACCTCTCAGCAATACCAGTATTGCGATCGCTGACTCATTTACCAATTATGATTGACCCTAGTCATGGTACTGGTCGAGCTGAATATGTACCGGCAATGGCAATGGCTGCTATTGCAGCAGGGACAGATTCTCTGATGATTGAAGTCCATCCAAATCCAGCAAAAGCTTTATCTGATGGCCCTCAATCCCTGACACCTGAAAAATTCGACCGATTAATGCAGGAAATGGCAGTAATTGGCAAAACAGTGAATCGGTGGCCGCTAGAGGAACCTGTTCTAGTATAGTATGGGTTACTGGGGGTTAGGACACGGAGACGCACCAGACGCGGGGAAGTGGAGATGGGTTGAACAGGCAATGGTTTCAGCCATTTTATGTGAAGAAATTTTCTTGAATTTCATTAGATAATTGAATAATTAATTAAATCTACCCGCTCTATTCATTAAAGAGAACTCCCGTCCACTCAAATCCGCGCCTTCCTTTCTCCGCGTCTCCGTGTCTCCCCCTCCCCGCGTCCTCTCCACTCAAGTTGGAAAAATTTACCCTTGTAAGCTACTCCCTACTCCCTGTCATATTTATAAATTTTGATTATTTTGTTGAGAAATAATACATTCAACCTGATGCTCAACATTATCCAGTAACTTCTGTAAAGTTAACAAGCTATCTAGTTGAAATGGAGCTAGATGTTGACGGCAATAAATTTGATTGATTTTTATCTGTAATTGTTTGCCTAATTTCAAGGTATCTTGACTCAATAAAGATAACTTTTGCTGTTGATAAAATTTTAAAGCAGCTCCTCTTAATACCTGTAGTGTTGCTTCTTCTCCATAAGCTCCTGGCATCACTCTCAAACGTAATAGTAAATGATTCTTTTGATAAATTCTTTCAATTTCTACTTGCCGAGGTTTTTAATGGGAATTGAACTCATTTTGTCAGAATTTTAAGTTCGTTAATAACACCTTCAATTTTTTCTCGTTCTAGGTTTTCAACTACAGATTGTAGAACTCCATCTTGACTCCACAAAATTTTTCCTTGTGATTCTTGTTGCTCAAAATAAAGTCTACCAATTCCTGATTCTAAAACTCTTACCATTAGTTCTTTCAATAGCTGTTGAGGCTCTAAAATAGCCATAGATTCTAAAGATATAGATTGTTGAGAATTAGGTAGAAATAATTCTAAAACATCACATAAATAATTTTGTGGATGTTGAATTTTAGTTTCAAGTGTTTGTTGTTGTGAGCCTTGAGATTGTTTAATTAAATATTCTTGATTTGCGGTCTTTTTTTGCTCAGAAAATTGCTGATTTTTTCCTTTTTTAGGAGATTGAGGATTATCAATTTGTTGATTATTATGGGGTAATTTAGGTTGAGAAGAACTAGAAGTGGCAGATTTTTGATGACCAATATAGTTTAAATAGGATGATAATATTGACCTCTGAGTTTCAGAGGAAATTTCTTCCATTACCAGCGAACAATTTAAATAAGATAATAATCGGCGAGCATAATTTATAGCAGAAGAATCTTTGATGTCAACTACACCAAGTCTAACTCGGCTACCTTCTATAGATAAAGGTAAAATTTGATAGTGTAGACAGGCTTCAAATGGTAATATATTGTCAATTAGAGCAAATATCTGGGGATGATCCATTTGCTTTTCCCCATTATTTTTGTTGTGTGCGGGCATTATTGAGTTGTTAGTTTGAAACTAAATAATCTATTTAACGATCGGGATTAAAATAGGCAACAACCGTCTTCACTAGAGCTATTGAGGCTGATTCAACAATTAATAATTACCTCTCCTTGAAAAGAAAAGAATATTCCCTATATCAAATATAAGGCTTTCCTAGGGAATGCTGCGCAAACAGCTAGAAGTACTGATATAGTCATTTAACTTTAGATTGAAACAAAGCTTTCTTGCTATGAGAGAGTTTCAGACAAAAAAACATCTCATTTTTTAAGTTAAACTACTATAACTGATAACTGAAATGACCATCTGCAAAAGATTTGTGACATACTCCCACACGCTTGCTGGCGCTATAGTGTGGGCTTCTCGTTTCGTAGCCCCGGTATCCCGTCGAGCTCCACGAGCTTTAAGAACGGAATGCCCTACCGCCCTATTTTTTATATTTATCGCTGCATTTCCTAGGTCATGCTGCGCAAACAAGTCGTGGTCTATTGCTATGCCACAGTGCGGACAAGAATGGGTTCTTTGAGATAATTCTTTGGGAACTTTTTTTCCACAGTTTGAGCAGTCTTGGCTGGTATTTTTGGGGTTCACTCCTATAGTTTTCTGTCCAGCATTTCCGGCTTTGACAGTTAAAATAGACAGGAATTGGCCCCATCCAGCATCGTTAATTGATTTACTCAAACGAGTCTTTGCTAGTCCTTTGATATTTAAGTTTGCCTCCGGCACGCCGCGCTCCGCGTCTACATGGGCTATAACTTCAGATGAGTGATAACAATTCATTGGCTGTTTTGAAATGAAAGTCTTTACGTTTATCAGCCACTTTTTTATGTTGTTTGGCTACAGCTTTAACAGTTTTTAACCATCTTTTGCTTCCTTTCTTTTTACGGGATAAGCGTTTTTGTAGAGTCTTTAATCGCTGCTGAGATTTTCGATAGTATTGAGGGATGGGGATAGATTCTCCTTCACTTGTTACTAATAATTCTTTCAGCCCCATATCGATTCCCAGAGTGTTTTTTAATGTAGGTTCAACTTTAGTTGTTAAAGCTGGAACTGATTTGTATTCTAGGGATAAAGTCACATAATAACCATCAGCTTTACGACTAATAGTCACTGTTTTAATTGTCAATCCTTCTGGTATTTGACGATGCTGAATTAACTTTACCTTTCCAATTTTGGGCAAATTAATTTGATTTTCTTCAATACAGTTTTGTTTGATTTGAGGATAAGTAAAACTGCGATAACGACTTGTTTTCTTAAACCTTGGTTTCCCTAATTTATATCCACTTTGATCTGCCTTAAACCATCTATCAAAGGCAAGTTTTACCCGTTTTATGCAATCCTGTAAAACCTGAGAATGAATCAGCTTATACTCAGGAAACTTGTCTTTGGTATTGACCAAATCTTTTTTTTGAGAGTAATAATCTGGATTATCTCTTAATTGAGGAATGGGCTTGACCAAGGGACAAGCATTAACCGGACAGCGATTTTCTTTCCACCACGAGAAGCGTTCGCCTAACCGATAGTTGTACTGCCGACGCAACAATTCTAACCACAATCCTATTGTGGCTATTTGTTCTTTGTTGGGCCTTAATTTATATTGGTAGGCAGTGCGCATAGTGGAAAATTTCCGGGGTTATAGGCAACATCATAAATACAAGTTTTTCAACTAGGGCGAAAGCTTCTGGTGGGATGGTTGCAAATTGAATGGGCATCGAACTTATTCAATTGGCCGCCGATTCATCTCACACTCCTCTTAAAAATTATGGTGTGAGGCTCAAGGGCGGTCTAGCTAAGAACTATTTCGTAATGATTGAGCAGATAAGTATAATTTTGTCCATTCGCTAATAACTTGGTTACTTCTCAAGTTTAACTGTTTAGCAATTTCCTCCACACTAGCACCTGATTTTAACCCTTCAATTAAATGACGTTGTTGAGGATTGAGATTTTGCCAATATTTTTGCCATTGATTAGAAGTCAAACCTAAACCATGCTCATTCAGAGAAATTTCTAACCAACTAGCTACTAATTCTGGTTGTTGTTTAACTGCAAAAACACGAATTGCATGATAACTGACTTTTTCTCGTAACCTATATATTTGCTTGATAGGCATATCTAAAGCTTGAGCAATTTCCTCTTGAGTATTGCCTCGAAGATAAAGTTTCAACCATTCTGCTGCCTTTGAATCAACTTTTTCCGCCAAATATTTCTCAAATTCTTCCTGGACTTTAGAGCGGAGCAAATGTTGTTGCTCCATTTCTTCAGTATCTTGATACCCTGAAGTCACTACGGCATCCAACAAACTCACTTGGTCTTCCGTATCACCAGGACTAATATCTTCTGAGATTAATTTAACCCATTCTTTTACAGGTACTTGAGTTAGGCCACCTCTTTGAGTTCGACGTAGATAATTAACAAATCTATATACCAGTAGAGGCTGATTGCGAATCGGTCTAATACAATATTCTTCTACACTGGCCAATAATAGAGAGTTGCGGAGATTAGGATTTTTTGTACATTCACTGATTTTGGCCATTTGTTGCTGGAGGTAGCGATCGCTATTTAGCATCTCTTGGATCACTTCCTGGAGGACATCAATTACACTTCGTTGGCGATCGCGACTGGTATTTACCCATGCTCGTATTTTCTGTCGCAGCATTACTAGGCCACTTAAGCGTTGCAGTAAGTTTCGATAAGCTCGCTCTGGTGGAATGTCCAAATATCTTTGTTTTAGAATTCGATAAAGAAACTCCCTGCCTTTAGATGCCATTTGCTTTTGAGTAGGAGTCAGCTCGTCTAAGCGACTAGGGTTATTTCCCAATAGCCAGCAAATAATACTATTGTGGACATCTGAGCTATGGTTTGGGTAGTCTTCCTGAAGCTTGGTTTTCCACTCTTGTTCCAGTGCTTGCGCCAAAGTCATGAGATTTTTAATTCTATATATTTAATTCTAGCTTTTGCCAGAATCTACCTCTGCCAGATTTTATTCAAAAGCTATATTTTCAGTCATTCTAGCAATATTTCTGACTACTGATTTAATATGCAGGTGAAGTTCTCTCCTGTTAAATCGGAGATTTTAACGAAGTCAGAAGTCAGAAGTAGGGGCGTTAACGATAGTTATGCGAAGCAAACGGCCGTTTGCTGGCGCAAAGCTCCGAATGGCGCCCGTACAGAAGTTAACCCACCCTAACCCTCCCAGGAGGGGAAGTAGGGGATTTGAGAAAAGCTCCAAAAATATTTCGCCTTAAAAGGCGGGGTTTTAGACCCATGTTATTTTGGTCAAAAAAGTGTTTGGATAAGAGTGGAGCGATCGCTCATCAGCTATAATTGTTCTTTTTTCTCCCGCATACCACAAATTTGTCAATCTATCAAACTGCGGAAAAGTTAGAAGAGAAAAATTTGTCATTTCTGGTTGAGGAAAACAAGACTATTTGTCTCTGAAAGAACGAAATAATCAGTATTTGCAGCGTCAAAATTCTCTTCAGCAATAATTAGCTTCAGATTTTACTACAATTCATAATACTACACAATTGAGAAAAACAGCTAAAAATTTTGAAACTTCGTTAGTTTTCTCAGAAAATTTTTTTTCTTTTTGTCATAAAATCCTGACAAAATTAAAAATATTCAAAGGAAAATACTGAAATTGATAAGTAAAAGTTAAGTGTTCAACTGATTTTGAGATATAGAAGCTTTTGAAGCGTTGGCGGAGTAAGTGCGGCAGCTATATCGCTTTATTAAGACGTAAGCATTCAGCGGTCAGCAGTCAGCAGTCAGCTATTAGGTATGAGTTATAAGTCATTATCTTGGAAGAAGGAATTAGCTGAATGCTAATAGTTGTTTGCGCAGCATTCAGCAGGAAATGCTTACCAAAGGAAATGGTTCATTAATGGATAATGGATAATTACCTTTCCCTAAAAAGGAGAGGATTGACCAATATGGATAATTATTGTTCTACTGATTAATTGTCAAAGCCTTTATATGTAAATATTTGAGGATTTTTAGAGTGAAAAAAGGTGCAAGGTTTTCCGTCTAAAAAGCTAAAAAGTTAGAATTCTGAGTAGATAAGGATAGAAAAATTAAGGGATATTTCTTCCTCCTAACTCCTCTAAATTCTGATAAATTCTGAATTCTATTTGCGGAGCATTCCGTAGGAAATTCAGAATTCTGTTTGTGGAGCATTCCGTAGGAAATTCTATTCTCCTGTCTCCTACCCTCACCCATAAGACTTCCATAAGCAAACCCTAAATAGTTATGGAAAATCAATGTTTGTCTTTGTAGGTATTATAGTGAGCGTAAAAATATTTTATGGAATTATGACTTCTCCTAAAATAAATAAACAGAATCAGATACCAGAAAGTGTTCAAAAAAAAATACAGATAGCTAAGGATAACAAACTTAAGAAGTTAGATTTAAGTGATAATAAATTAACAACATTACCGGAATCAATTTCTAAACTCACCAATTTAACTAGGCTTTATTTAGGAAGTAATAAATTAACAACATTACCGGAATCAATTTCTAAACTCACTAACTTAACTACCCTTGATTTAAGTAAAAATAAACTAACAAAATTACCGGAATCAATTTCTAAACTCACTAACTTAACCACCCTTGATTTAAGTAAAAATAAATTAACAAAATTGCCGGAATCAATCAGTAAACTCATCAACTTAACTACGTTTTATTTAGATTATAATAAATTAACAACATTACCGGAATCAATTTCTAAACTAACCAACTTAACTACGCTTTATTTAGGTTATAATCAATTAACTAAATTACCGGGATCAATCAGTAAACTCACTAACTTAACTACGCTTTATTTAAGACATAATCAATTAACAACATTATCGGAATCAATCAGTAAACTTACTAACTTAACTACGCTTTATTTAGAATATAATAAATTAACAACATTACCGGAATCAATTTCTAAACTAACCAACTTAACTACGCTTTATTTAGAATATAATAAATTAACAACATTACCGGAATCAATTTCTAAACTAACCAACTTAACTACGTTTTATTTAGATTATAATAAATTAACAACATTACCGGAATCAATTTCTAAACTAACCAACTTAACTACGCTTTATTTAAGATATAATCCTCTAGAAACTCCACCAATAGAAATTGCTACAAAAGGCATAAAAGCAATTAGAGAATATTTCCAACAAATAGAAAAGGAAGGAATAGATTATCTCTATGAAGCAAAATTAATAATTATTGGAGAAGGTGGCGCTGGTAAAACTACACTAGCTAACAAAATTCAAAACCCAGACTATCAACTCCGAGATGAAGATACCACCAAAGGAATTGAAGTTCATCAGTGGAATTTTCCCACAAAAAATCAACATGAATTTCAGATGAATATTTGGGATTTTGGCGGACAAGAAATTTATCATGCTACTCACCAGTTTTTTCTGACCAAACGCTCCCTATATATTCTTGTAGCTGATACTCGTAAAGAAGATACAGATTTTTATTATTGGCTGAATATAGCAGAATTATTGAGCGATAATAGTCCTTTATTAATTATCAAAAATGAGAAACAGGAACGTAAACGGGAAATTAATCAACGGGCATTGCAAAGTCAATTTTCTAATATCAAAGAAATCTTAGCCACTAATCTTGCTACTAACCAAGGATTAGAAAAAATTAGAACACAAATCCAACATTACATCAGTAATTTATCTCATATTGGCAGCGCCCTTCCTAAGACTTGGAAAAAAGTCCGTGAAGTATTAGAAAAAGATAGTCGTAACTATATTAGTTTGACAGAATATTTATCCATTTGTGAAGAGAATGGCTTTAAGAAACGAGAGGATAAATTACAATTAAGTGGTTACTTACATGACTTAGGAGTTTGTCTTCATTTTCAAGATGACCCTTTGTTAAATAAAACAGTTATTCTCAAACCAGAATGGGGAACAGCCGCAGTTTATAAAGTTCTAGATAATCCACAAGTTTATGATAATTTTGGCAAATTTACCAAAGACGATTTAGTCAATATTTGGCATGAAGATAAATATGCCAATATGCACGATGAGTTACTGCAATTAATGATTAAATTTAAACTCTGCTATAAAATTCCTGGTACTTCTCAAACTTATATTGCCCCTCAACTTCTAACAGAAGCTCAACCAGAATATGACTGGGATGAAAGTAATAATTTGATTTTACGTTACACCTACGAATTTATGCCTAAAGGAATAATTACTCAGTTTATTGTGGCGATGCACAAGAATATTGAGAAGCAAAAATATGTATGGAAAAGTGGAGTTATTCTCAAGAAAAATCAAACCAGAGCAGAAGTAATTGAATATTACAGTAAGAGAGAAATAAAAATTAGAATTTCTGGGCAACAAAAACGGGATTTAATCACTATTGTTACTCACGAATTAGATAAAATTCATAGCTCCTACAATAATCGACTCAAATATAATCAATTAATTCCTTGTAATTGTAGAACTTGTAAAAATACTCAGAATCCTCACTTCTACAAATTTGAGAAATTAAAAGAACGGCTTAATAATGGCAAAATGACAATTGAATGCGGTAATTCCCCCTATTATGAAGTTAATATCCGGAGTTTAATTGATGATGCAATAGATAGTCATAATTATGAAAAAATTTCACAACTTAGACATCCTCATAATATACATATAGGTGGAGACGTTATTGTTAATAGCCCTAAAATTAACAATAAAAATGGAAATGTTGTGGATAATATATTTGGTAATAATAATATTAAAAATGAAGTAACAGGAAATTCTCCTCAACCAAAAAGAGAGGACACTAAAAATCCAAGTTTTTTAGATTTCTTGGCTTGGATGCAGAATGGGCAAATTCTTTTTATCTTAATCTCTTCTATTATTGGCATTATTTTACTAATTATTTATCCTAAGTTATATCCAGATGGATTACCAGAATGGGTAAAGCCAATTCAAGACATAATTCCAGCTCCACAAAAAGAAAATAAATCCGATGAGTGATATTTTTAAATTAGAGTATTTCTATTAGAGAAAATATCCAAAAATTACTGTTTAATGAGAGGATATCTGAAAAGTTTTTTGATACTGAATTTTGCCCCCGAGCAAGCCAACTTTGGGGGGAACAAGAGTCAATTTGCTTACTCTAGTCCCCCAATTTTGGGGGATTTAGGGGGCGAGCGATGCAGCAAATGGGACTTCTCAGACAACCTCTGAGTAGAAAACTTATGATAGAGCTTGCTGATTAAATCTAAAAGCATTGACATATAAAGACAAATGCTTTTTTGGAGTCGAATTGCAGTGCACCTGTTTCAGTCTAAAACACTCAAAAAATTAGTATTTTAGGCTCATAGTTGGGCAGAAAAATCATTCTGACAATTGTTACCGAATAATTAAGGTTTAAAGCCTCTCCTTTAAACAAGAAACAAGCGGTCGTTTTGCTTCGCATAACTACGTTAACGGCTGTCGCCGACATGAAAAGCGCAGCTTCCCGAAGGGTGGGATGGCGTTTTGCTCCGCAACATATAAAGCGGAGCGGCTCACCTCAAGAGCGGGTCTCCTCGCCATATCCAATCGACCAAGAGAGAAAAAATTTTCCTTTGAGTCAATCAATTCCGTTTTAACTATCCAAGTAATTATTAATTATTAATTATTAATTATTAATTGCTGAATCATACGTTCTGCCTGAGAACCATAACCACCACCGAAGAGATTAAAGTGATTGAGAATATGATACAAATTATAAAGACTTTTACGTTGTTGATAACCATCATCTAAAGGCCAGGCTTGATTATAACCACGATAAAAAGCACTGGGAAAACTACCAAATAATTCAGTCATAGCAATATCAACTTCGCGATCGCCCCAATAAGTGGCCGGGTCGAAAATTACTGGCTCCCCATCCACAGTTACTCCAGCATTTCCCCCCCATAAGTCACCGTGAACCAGAGAAGGTTGTGGTTGATGACCTGCCAATAATTCTGGAATGATTTTTAGTAGGCGATCGCTCTGACGAAAAGTGCCACCCCGACGTTTTGCTAACTTAAGTTGATAACCGATGCGGTTTTCTGCCCAAAATTCTGCCCAGTCTCCATTCCAAGTATTAATCTGGGGTGTGGAACCGATAGTATTGTTGATGTCCCAACCAAATTCACTTTTACCCTGATAGTGATGTAAAGCTGCTAAATTACGTCCCATCTCTTCCCAAGATTTATCCTGACCGCGACCACCTAAGTCTAGCCATTCCAAGACAATATAAGAATTATTTCCTTCGATGCCATAGCAAATTGATTTTGGCACGAGAATAGTCTGGGTTTCAGACATTTGCTTTAACCCTAAAGCTTCTGCTTCAAACATTGCTATCTGCGAAGCTTGATTAAGTTTGACAAAATAGTTGCGACTGCCATTAGTTATTTTATAACCACTGTTAATACAACCTCCACCAACTGAAGAATGGTTAGTAACTTCAAAATGTTCGGCCGTTACTTGAGTGATATGTTCAGCAATTTTTTTCCACATATATATCTAGATTCAATAATTTATTTTTAAAAAGCTAAAAATTAGCTATTGTGCCATAGGCAATAGTATAAGGTCATTCCTTGGCAGTTATTTATTTTTATCTTTTTAAAAACGGAAAAAATATTTATTGTGCTATACGCAATAGTAGAGACTCAACTGCTTCATAAAACCGATATAAAACGTCACAATTGCGACATTTTAATGTTTACTTCCTGCTTCCACCGGAACTGTCGGCAGCACTCCGTCCACAGGCATTAACGGTCAAGCCGACCGCATCTCTCAAGTTTATACTTGCGTTTAAATCCCGGTCTATAGATATCCCACAACACTCACACTCATAAGTCCTGAGATTTAATGGCATCTCTTGAACATGACTACAGTTAGAACAAGTTTTTGTTGATGGGAAAAATCTATCTACTACTACCAACTCAGAACCATACCATTGACACTTATATTCTAACTGTCGTCTAAATTCATAAAAGCACTGTCTGCTAATTGATTTTGCTAGTTTGTGGTTTTTGAGCATTCCACTAACGTTCAAGTCTTCTACGACAACAGTGCCGTGGTTTTTGGCTAAATATGTTGTTGATTTATGAACTGTATCTTTGCGGATGTTGGCTACCCGTCTATGTAGTCTAGCTATCTTTAATTGTGATTTTTTCCAATTAGCTGAACCAATTATTTTATTGCGGTTGATGTATTGTTTTCTAGAAAGTTTGGCTTCAAATTTATGAAGTGGTTTTACGCTTTTAAATATTTTACCATCACTTAAACTTGCTAAGGTTTTTATTCCTAAATCTACACCTATGGCATTGGTTGTTTTGGGTGTGGGAGTAGGAGTAGATTCATTCGTAGGGGCGAACGGCCGTTCGCCCCTACAGCTTATATACCAATCACCTGCTTGTCTGCTTATGGTTATTTTTTTAGTAGTTGCTTCAATGGGTTCATAAGTTTTGACCATACCAATAAAAGGTAATTTGTGATTCCATCCGTTTAATTCTATTGGTTTTCCACTGGTTTTCTATTGTAAAAGAATCAGACTTACCTTTTTTCTTAAATCTTGGATATTTGCCTAATCCTTTAAAGAATCTTTTAAATGCCTCACCCAAGTTAATAAAAGCATATTGATAAACTTTAGATGATAAGTTTTTCATCCAAGGATAAAGTGGTTTTGTGTGATTGGTAAAAACCTCTCTAAGCTTACGGATGTTTGGCTTATAACCATCAATATATGCAGCATTCCACAGACTCAAGCCCCAGTTATAGCACCAGCGTGAGTAGCCAGCGTGTTGAGCCATTAGAGTTTTCTGCTTATTATTAAGTTTGAGCTTGGTTCTAGTGGATTTCATCTATGGGTGAGTGTGGTTGGTCTTAAAGTATGGTTAGTTCAGAGACCATATTATACGTTATTCTCTGATTAAGTCAATGCTTCTCTGAGAAGCTGAAACGGCAAATAATCAATTACCGTAATTGAAAAACAATTCAATAGCAAAAGGAACTCCGGCAATTCCCTAATCTACACATCCAAAATTCCTAAATCATCCTGTAAATATGCAATGCAAAAAACTTATATGAGACTTTTTTTAACCGACATTTTTACCCCACCACTAGGAGTAAAAGTAATACCTCGACGTAAAGGTTTAAGCGGATGCCGATCCAATAATTCAAGTTCTACTTGGGATAAAATAGTTGCTAATACCAACTTCATCTCAAACAGAGCAAAAGCATATCCCAAACAGCGACGGTTTCCACCACCAAAAGGTAAATATTCATAAGGGGAAAATTGTCTTTCTAGAAAGCGTTCAGGTTTAAAATTTTTCGGTTCGGGATAGATATCTTCTCGATGATGAGTTAAATAAATAGAAGGTAAAATAGACGTTCCAGCTTCAAAGTTATATCCCAAAATTTCCAAGGGTGCTTTTAACTGGCGACCAACAAAAACTACAACCGGATAAATTCTCAAAGTTTCTGAAACTATCGCACTTAAATAAGGTAGTTTAGCAATAAAATTGCTATCTGCATTCTGAGGCAGAGAATTTAATTCAGCCATAAGTTTTTCGCCAACTTCAGGCAGATAATGAATCCAATAAAAAGCCCAAGCCAAACTATTAGCAGTTGTTTCGTGACCAGCAAATAACATAGTCATTAATTCATCTCGTATTTCTGCATCGCTCATTGGTTTACCAGCTTCATCTCTAGCAGAAAGTATTAAACTAAGGATATCTTCACCTAAAGTATCTGGGTTGTTTCTTCTACGATAAATTTCCGTCTGCAAAATTTCGTGAATTAGTTGCTGTTGCTTGACAAACTTTCCCCAAGGAGTCAAAAAACCTAAATCTTTTTGCAATACTGGAAAAAACAAGAAAAATGATTTTAACGGAGAGTTGAAAGTCTCTAACCAAGAAATCAAAACTTGTCTAAGTTGCTCATATCTTTCTCCCTCATCTAAACCAAAAATAGTCCGTAAGATAACTCGCAGAGAAATTTCTTGGGTATAGTCGCGGATGAAAAAAGGCTTACCTATTTGCCACGAACTAATAACTTGTTTTGTTACTTCAACAATTGTATTACCGTAACTTTTCATCCTTTCTCCATGGAAAGGAGGCATTAATAATTTACGAGACTTTTGATGTTGAATACCATCCATCAAAACTAGAGAATTATCTCCCAATAAAACTCTGATTGGAAGAGTAGTTTGTTTTCCCACTTCAAATAATTCTGGAGGAGCAGTAAAGACTTGTTCAATTGCTTCAGGATTACTCAAAATTACGATTGGTGGAAATCCAAAAGATTTAGGTGTATAGAAAATATCTCCATATTTTTGATAGGCTCTTTCTAACAAGCCAAACTGATCTAATAGAGCTTTAATTGTTTGGATAAAGACTGGTGTTTTTGGTCCGTTTGGTAGTTTTGTTTGAGGTTGAGATGAGGATAAAGGATTCATGATTAAATTTTTTGATTTGTTGAATAGTTAGAGTTATGTTTTCAAGGAAATGTAGAGGTTCATTAATGGATAATGGATAATGGATAATGGATAATTAGCTCTGGTTAAAACCGCTACGGAATTGAATATAAGGAAATATTGTTTCTTCTCTTGGTTGATTAGATATGGCGAGGAGACCCGTTCTTGCAGACCCGCTCCGAAGATCGCCATCCCACCCTACGGTCCGCTCCGCTAACCACCGCTGTCTTGGTCGATTGGATATGGCTAGGTTTCCTCAGCATACCTCGACCGCTTTTTCCCCTTAAAAGGGAAGGCTTTAAACCGAAATTATTTAATTATTAATTATTAATTATTCGGTAAATATCCTAACCTATTTGCGTAGTGCTATGGACTTGCAAATATGAATTGTTTGAATTAATAAAGCAGGCTTTTCCTAAAAACCTGCTGTCTGAAATACTGGCTAATAATTGTACTAACTATAATGTTTCAGTATGAATTAGCGCTTTCAGCAAACTCTCAACTTTTTCTTCCATTTCTACTAATATATTTAAAGATAGGGTAATATCATCTTCAACTCCTAACAATTTAGCCGCTTTTTTGACAGCTTCTTTCTCTTGTTTTGCGTAATCTTTATCAGCACGAGCCATTTTAATGGCGTTATACAGCAATATTCTTGGTGTTGACAAGCCAGGAACATCTGATTTTATCTTGGGCAACAAGTCTTCTAACTTGGCATTCTTGTAGTCAAATTCTTTGTATTTTTCTATAGCTTCTTCAGGAGCGCCAATCATTCGTTGATGATTTATTAACCAGTTCATCTCTGCCTCTGGCACATCCCCATCAGCTCCAGCAATAGCGAGCAACGCATACCCAAAATTAAGATATGCTTCAAACGGAGCAGAAGAAACACCCTGAGTCCTTTTGAGGTATTCTGAGCCTCCTATCATTTGCTCTTCATTTGTTGTCATAATTTGTTTCCTTTTCCTATTTGTTCAAGTTGAGTTTACCGAAAAATTGGGTTTAAAGCCTCGCCCTTGTAGGGCGACTTTTTATTTTTATGTTAAGTGAATTGAATATATGCTATAGTGTTATTAGTTGCCGGGGGGCACTCGGAAACTCTAAACGGACGTGGAGGCAAGCGTCAGACTACTGCCAAAGTAGCAGCAGCCTGTGAGACGTCAACCCACCGAGGAGCTAAGGCTCGGTAGGAATCCCCGTGCCTTTAGGCCGGGGAGGATGTCAATGTACTGACAATTTTTTAGTGTCACAGTCAGTAGAAGAAAGCCAGTACACTTAGCTATTCAGCTTGCCTTACTTGTGGTAATTATATAGCGCTATAGTAGAAAACTATCTCCATAAATTATCAATTACTTCCCTCCTGGGAGGGGTTAGGGGTGGGTTCCCTGTTCCCTATTACCTCTTTTATTGGAGATATCTAGTGTATATCAACTTGCAAATATTAATTATTTGAATTAATAAAGCAGGCTTTTCCTAAAAACCTGCTGTCTGGAATACTGGTACTTTTCAATGGTTTGAGAATTAATCAGCAAGCCCTAATTATTAATTATTAATTATTAATTATTAATTATTAATTGTTGAATATATCTTTGCCTAACTCAAAACTTTCAACAACACTTCCATAAATTATTAATTATTTTTCCCTGTTCCCTATTTCCTATTCCCTATTCCCTCTTTTATGGAGATATCTAGTGTATATCAACTTGCAAATACAAAGTTTGAATTAATCAAGCAGGCTTTTCCTAAAAACCTGCTTTATTGAACACTAGCTAATAATTTTACTAACTATAAAGTTTCAGTATGGATCAGCGCCTTCAGCATACTCTCAACTTTTTCTTCCATCTCTACTAATATATTTAGAGATAGGGTAATATCATCTTCAACTCCCAACAATTTAGCCGCTTTTTTTACAGCTTCTTCCTCTTGCTTTGCGTAATCTTTATCAGCCCGAGACATTTTAATAGCATGATAAAGTAATGTTCTTGGTGCTGACCAGTTAGGAACATCTGTTTTTATATTGGGCAACAAGTCTTCCAACTTGGCATTCTTGTAGTCAAATTCTTTGTATTTTTTGATCGCTTCTTCAGGAGCGCCAACTATCCGTTGATGATTTATTAACCAGTTCATCTCTGCTTCTGGCACATCCCCATCAGCTCCAGCAATAGCGAGTAACGCATACCCATAATTAAGATATGCTTCAAAAGGAGCTGAAGAAATACCTATAGTTCTTTTCAGGTATTCCGAACCTTCTATCATTTGCTCTTCATTTGTTGCCATAATTTGTTTCCTTTTCCTATTTGTTCAAGTGGAGTTGACTGTACTGATAATTTTTGAGCTTCACTTTCAGTACAGAAAAGAAATTGCCGTTAGCTATTGAGCTTGGGTTACTCCTGGTCAGTATATAGCGGTCAGAAGTCAAAGGTCAAAAGTAATTTCTAATTGAGTTTGACCATTAATAAATTTCCGCACACTACTTGATTAAATTCTTTAAATCGTGACATACTCCCACACGCTCGCTGGCGCGCATTGTGTAAGCTCTCTCGTTTCGTAGCCCTGCCATTGCATCGGGCAAGCGCGTGCTTTAAGGACGTCTGGGCCCTACCGCCCTATTAAGGAGAAACAAGAAATAATTTTCCTTTGAGTTAATCCTGTCCGTTTTCAAGGAGAGGTAATTATTAATTATTAATTATTAATTATTAATTGTTGAACATATCTTTGCTTAACTCAAAACTTTCAACAATACTTCTGCCATTTCTTTACATCCGACTTGTTTCATTCCTTCGGACATAATATCCCCAGTCCGATAACCCAAATCTAATACTTGCAACACCGCTTCTTCAATTTTATCTGCTGCGGCAGGTTGCTCTAGAGCATAACGTAACATCATTGCCACACTCAGGACTTGTGCCAAAGGGTTCGCCTTATCCTGACCCGCAATATCTGGAGCAGAACCATGAACTGGTTCAAATACTCCCGGTCCAGAAGCACCGAGACTCGCCGAAGGTAACATCCCAATACTACCTGTTAACATCGCAGCAGCATCAGAGAGAATATCGCCAAATAAATTTCCTGTGACAATCGTATCAAATTGTTTTGGCCAACGAACAAGCTGCATGGCAGCATTATCTACATATAGATGAGATAACTCCACATTTGGAAATTCCGAGGACATTTGAGTAATGCGATCGCGCCAAAACTGAGACACTTCCAAAACATTCGCCTTATCTACCGAACACAACTTACCGCCACGTTTTTGAGCTGTCTCAAATCCCACTTTAGCAATACGGTCAATTTCTGACTCAGTATAGGCCATCGTATTAACACCGCGTTTTTCTCCTGTCTCTGTCTCAAATACACCCTTGGGCGTGCCAAAATATATTCCACCTGTTAATTCTCGTACCACCATAATGTCCACGCCTTCCACAATTTCTCGTTTGAGGCTAGAAGCATCTATTAATTGGGGCAAAATTTTTGCTGGCCGTAAATTAGCAAATAATCCTAATCCTGCCCGTAATCCTAATAATCCAGTTTCTGGCCGTTGATGGCGTGGTAAATTATCCCACTTATAACCGCCGATCGCTGCTAAGAGTACTGCATCACTATTACGACATTTTTCGAGAGTTTCTTTCGGTAGGGGTTCCCCTGTAGCATCAATGGCAACTCCACCGATAGGAGCTTCTTGAAATTCAAAGTTAAGGTTAAATTGCTTACTAATGACTTTTAGGACATCTACCGCCACTGTCATAATTTCAGGGCCAATGCCGTCACCAGGGAGTAGAGTAATGCGGTAGTTCATAATGTTCTATTTTTTAGTTTTCTATGAGTGAGTTTTTGACAAATCATTTAAGACTACTATGTATCGCCATCCTATTTCAATTGCAGGTAAAAATATCTTTAAATTTAGGGAACAGGGAATAGTGGGTAAAAGTCTTAAAGTTTTTATCTATGCGGAGATTTTTTACAAATCATTTGGGATTGCTATATCATAACTTCAGTTATTATTGTTTGTTAAGTAATCGTAAGTATTTCCTGCGGAATGCTGCGCAAACAGCCTTCAGCTATTAGCTATCAGCTAATTTTGGGGAAGGTAAAAGCAACCTTTGAAATTGAGTTTGAATAAAAAGTTACTGACATAGGTCCCCTTGCAAAGCCTGAGAAGTAATGAATAATTACTAATTGCTGTTTGCGTAGCATCCCGCAGGGAAGCGCTGACTGGGAGCTAGCTAAATGCTTACAAGTAATCTCAATTATCATAACTTTACTTTCATCTATAAAGGACATTTTTTTTGACGGAGTAAGCATTTTTAATCAACCATTAAATTTGCTGTTTCTTCAAAATTAAAATTCTCATACTCTGGTCAGCAATCATCAATTTTAAGTTAGGAAAAGTATAATATAAATTATCCAGTCAAATTAAGTTGATTAAAATGAATAAATCGTTATTTTTTCTACATAAGTTAATCACAACTTTAACATTTTGTGTAATTTTAGTTGGCTTTACTGCTCCTAAGAGTATCGCTGAGTCAAAGACTGAACAAAGGCGTGCTGCTTGTGTCCTAATTGATTTTGATGGTAGAGTTCGGTCTACAGGACGTTGTAATGTCAATGTAGTTACAAGCAACTCTGGTGTAAAGTTTGATATTGAATGGGATGGTTCTCTTAGTACTCAGTTCTCTCTAAATAAATATCCTACTGATGGAACTTATCGTATCAATACTAATAATGGAAATGCTACTATGCAAGTTGAAAAACAAGGTACTGTATTTATCTTTAGAAGCGATCGTGGCTTTAGAGGTAGAATAATATTTCCATAAAACTATATTCAACAATTAATAATTAATAATTAATTATTACTTCTCCCTGAAAAGAAGAGGATTGATGCGGAGCGTGAAAATTTTTTCTTGTTTCTCCTTTAAAGGAGATGTTTTACATATTAACTATTCGGTAATTTAAGGAACAGGAATAAACATTTCAGAGTTTTTATGTATCCTTAGATTTTTGACAAATAATTTGGGATTGCTATAGAAAGAGTACAAATAAAATTAACACAAGTAGATTAATTACTTGTTGAATTTATTCAGACTATAGTTTTTATTTATGTTATTATTTATTCTATAACTTGAGTTAGATAACTTTAACTAAAAATGAATATTAAGCAACTATCTTTAACTATAATTCCCCTAATTTTATTCTCGATTTTAGGTGTGAAAGTTCTACCTATTAATACATCCCCCGCTTTGGCTAAATCACAAATAGCAAATCAAGTTTTAACTGAAAAAACCGATAAATTTTTATTAGCTGCTGTTGATAGTTGTGAAGTTTCAATGCCAAGTTCTTCTACAAATGAACGTCTTGTTCTGAATGTCCGAGAAGTACCTAATGGTAATGTTGTTGGTACAGTTGATGATGGAGATACAGTAGAGTTAGAAACTGCGGATGGAATCGAAGGTTTGTTTTGGGTCAAGATTATTGAGCCAGTTACAGGATATGTTTGGACAGAATATCTGACAAATTGTAATTGAAGAAGTCAGAAGGCAGAAGGCAGAAGGCAGAAGGGAAAATTGCTTATGGATAGTTTTGTACACACCACTTAGGTAAGCATTCAGCCGTCAGCCATCAGCTAGCCTCCTATGGTCGTAACTGCGGACTTCAGCTATTGCTTTTAGTTTAGGATCAAAGCAATATTTAATTGTCTTACTACAAAAGTTGCCTCCCTTACCCTTAAAGTCAGTTGTTAATTTCAATACTGTCCTATATGAGAGAGTCTTGTTGCTGATAGCTGACAGCGAGCTAGCTGAATGCTTACCCACTTAGTGTCTACAAACCTCAAACAATTTCTAAGATGGTGGTGTATTAAACCAGCTACAGAAAAGATAATTTTTTTGTGATAAATATATTAATAAATATCTGACTCAGCCAAGATGATTTATTTTTAAGCTGAGTTATTTTTATTGCTGAAATTTTTCCATTAACCAACTTCCAACTAAGCGTTGATTCATATTTCGACTATGTTGAAGCGCTTCGTCAAGTAGAGCAATTTTTAATCCTGGTAAAACAAGAGATTCTCTAATTTGTTTACTACCTCCATCCACCACGGACAATGCAATAATTTTCACATTTTGTACATCAACTATCCAATATTCTACCACTCCGATATTTTCATATAAAATAAGTTTTTCTCCTTGAGCATCAGAAAGCGAACTATTAGCAACTTCTATTACTAAGTCTGGTGCTGGATATTTTTCTAAGTCAATAATATTCATTATCTATACTTTCTAGCACTTGTAAATATTCTGACCAAGTTGCAGTTATCTAAGTAGCTGAGTTATTTTTATTGTTGAAATTTTTCCATTAACCAAGCTCCAACTAACCGTTGATTCATATTCCTACTAAGTTGAAGTGCTTCATCAAGTAGGGAAATTTTTAATTCTGGTAAAACAAGAGATTCTTGAATTTGTTTACTACCTCTATCTGCTACAGCAAATGCAATTACTTGCACATTTTGTACATCAACAATCCAATATTCTCCCACTCCGATATTTTCATATAAAATAAGTTTTTCTCCTTGAGCATCAGAAAGCGAACTATTAGCAACTTCTATTACTAAGTCTGGTGCTGGATATTTTTCTAAGTCAATAATATTCATTATCTATACTTTCTAGCACTTGTAAATATTCTGACCAAGTTGCAGTTATCTAAGTATCAGCTAAAATTTTGGTTTGTAAGTTACTCATTATTTATCTACTTCTTTCAACAAATTTATTGGCAAGCTGAGTTATTTTTATTGTTGAAATTTTTCCATTAACCAAGCTCCAACTAACCGTTGATTCATATTCCTACTAAGCTGAGTTATTTTTATTGTTGAAATTTTTCCATTAACCAAGCTCCAACTAACCGTTGATTCATATTCCTACTAAGTTGAAGTGCTTCATCAAGTAGGGAAATTTTTAATTCTGGTAAAACAAGAGATTCTTGAATTTGTTTACTACCTCTATCTGCTACAGCAAATGCAATTACTTGCACATTTTGTACATCAACTATCCAATATTCTACCACTCCGATATTTTCATATAAAATAAGTTTTTCTCCTTGAGCATCAGAAAGCGAACTATTAGCAACTTCTATTACTAAGTCTGGTGCTGGATATTTTTCTAAGTCAATAATATTCATTATCTATACTTTCTAGCACTTGTAAATATTCTGACCAAGTTGCAGTTATCTAAGTAGCTGAGTTATTTTTATTGTTGAAATTTTTCCATTAACCAAGCTCCAACTAACCGTTGATTCATATTCCTACTAAGTTGAAGTGCTTCATCAAGTAGGGAAATTTTTAATTCTGGTAAAACAAGAGATTCTTGAATTTGTTTACTACCTCTATCTGCTACAGCAAATGCAATTACTTGCACATTTTGTACATCAACAATCCAATATTCTCCCACTCCGATATTTTCATATAAAATAAGTTTTTCTCCTTGAGCATCAGAAAGCGAACTATTAGCAACTTCTATTACTAAGTCTGGTGCTGGATATTTTTCTAAGTCAATAATATTCATTATCTATACTTTCTAGCACTTGTAAATATTCTGACCAAGTTGCAGTTATCTAAGTATCAGCTAAAATTTTGGTTTGTAAGTTACTCATTATTTATCTACTTCTTTCAACAAATTTATTGGCAAGCTGAGTTATTTTTATTGCTGAAATTTTTCCATTAACCAAGCTCCAACTAACCGTTGATTCATATTCCTACTAAGCTGAGTTATTTTTATTGTTGAAATTTTTCCATTAACCAAGCTCCAACTAACCGTTGATTCATATTCCTACTAAGTTGAAGTGCTTCATCAAGTAGGGAAATTTTTAATTCTGGTAAAACAAGAGATTCTTGAATTTGTTTACTACCTCTATCTGCTACAGCAAATGCAATTACTTGCACATTTTGTACATCAACTATCCAATATTCTACCACTCCGATATTTTCATATAAAATAAGTTTTTCTCCTTGAGCATCAGAAAGCGAACTATTAGCAACTTCTATTACTAAGTCTGGTGCTGGATATTTTTCTAAGTCAATAATATTCATTATCTATACTTTCTAGCACTTGTAAATATTCTGACCAAGTTGCAGTTATCTAAGTAGCTGAGTTATTTTTATTGTTGAAATTTTTCCATTAACCAAGCTCCAACTAACCGTTGATTCATATTCCTACTAAGTTGAAGTGCTTCATCAAGTAGGGAAATTTTTAATTCTGGTAAAACAAGAGATTCTTGAATTTGTTTACTACCTCTATCTGCTACAGCAAATGCAATTACTTGCACATTTTGTACATCAACAATCCAATATTCTCCCACTCCGATATTTTCATATAAAATAAGTTTTTCTCCTTGAGCATCAGAAAGCGAACTATTAGCAACTTCTATTACTAAGTCTGGTGCTGGATATTTTTCTAAGTCAATAATATTCATTATCTATACTTTCTAGCACTTGTAAATATTCTGACCAAGTTGCAGTTATCTAAGTATCAGCTAAAATTTTGGTTTGTAAGTTACTCATTATTTATCTACTTCTTTCAACAAATTTATTGGCAAGCTGAGTTATTTTTATTGCTGAAATTTTTCCATTAACCAAGCTCCAACTAACCGTTGATTCATATTCCTACTAAGTTGAAGTGCTTCATCA
This sequence comes from Okeania sp. KiyG1, assembly GCF_014132355.1. Taxonomy (GTDB): domain Bacteria; phylum Cyanobacteriota; class Cyanobacteriia; order Cyanobacteriales; family Microcoleaceae; genus Okeania. The sequence goes on along the minus strand of NZ_BLZO01000025.1, from coordinate 118,081 downwards.
AGTAGGGAAATTTTTAATTCTGGTAAAACAAGAGATTCTTGAATTTGTTTACTACCTCTATCTGCTACAGCAAATGCAATTACTTGCACATTTTGTACATCAACTATCCAATATTCTCCCACTCCGATATTTTCATATAAAATACGTTTTTCTCCTTGAGCATCAGAAAGCGAACTATTAGCAACTTCTATTACTAAGTCTGGTGCTGGATATTTTTCTAAGTCAATAATATTCATTATCTATACTTTGTATCAGTTAAAATTTTGGTTTGTAAGTTACTCATTATTTATCTACTTTTTCAACAAATTTATTGGCAAGCTGAGTTATTTTTATTGCTGAAATTTTTCCATTAACCAAGCTCCAACTAACCGTTGATTCATATTCCTACTAAGTTGAAGTGCTTCATCAAGTAGGGAAATTTTTAATTCTGGTAAAACAAGAGATTCTTGAATTTGTTTACTACCTCTATCTGCTACAGCAAATGCAATTACTTGCACATTTTGTACATCAATTATCCAATATTCTCCCACTCCGATATTTTCATATAAAATAAGTTTTTCTCCTTGAGCATCAGAAAGCGAACTATTAGCAACTTCTATTACTAAGTCTGGTGCTGGATATTTTTCTAAGTCAATAATATTCATTATCTATACTTTCTAGCACTTGTAAATATTCTGACCAAGTTGCAGTTATCTAAGTATCAGCTAAAATTTTGGTTTGTAAGTTACTCATTATTTATCTACTTTTTCAACAAATTTATTGGCAAGCTGAGTTATTTTTATAGCAATTCTCAATAGCAATTCCCACAGTGGTGAGGTACAAAATTCGTTGGTTTTAGGGAAAAGGGAAAAGAATAGAATAGAAATAAAAATAGGTGTACCTCATTAGTCTGAAAAACGCTATATCAGGACTTACGCAAAGGCACTACATATAGTAGATAAAAACTATAGCACTATGGTATATATAGTGTTTTTGTCGGAAAAATGCGTAATTCCTGTATATGTTTGAAATTGTTCTATTAACCAAGTGCTATCTAACCGTTAATTCATGTTTCGACTAAGCACTACATATAGTAGATAAAAACTATAGCACTATGGTATATATGGTGTTTTTGCCGGAAAAATGCGTAAGTCCTGTATATGTTTGAAATTGTTCCATTAACCAAGTGCTATCTAACCGTTAATTCATGTTTCGACTAAGTTCCAATGCTTGATTTAGTAGAGAAATTTTTAATTCTGGTAAAACTATAGCGTTTCTCAAATTAATGAATTTTATGCGTCACTCAGAGATGGGAATTGCTATAGAGATTTTCTAAATTTTTCCCAAAATAATTAATTTTCTATTCCCTACTCCCTACTCCCTACTCACTACTGTTCCTACTTCCTACTCCTCAAATTCAACTTCTTCGTAAATATCCTGTAAAGATATTCCAGATTCAACAGAACTTAAATACAAATTATCTTCTAAATTACTAAATTCTGATAATAACCATTTCCCCTCTTCAGTCTTGCTAAATTGTTCTACATGATTCCTATATTGGTCAATCAAAATATATTCTTGAAAACTACTCATACTTCGGTAATACTCAATTTTTTTTCCTCGGTAATAGCTTTCTGTAGAATTTGATAATACTTCTGCAATTATTAGAGGATTAGTAATAGTGTCCCGTCTATTTTCAGCATAGACTAAAGGAATAGCAACAACCATTACATCTGGATAAGTATAAAGTCTAGATTCAGGTATCCATAAACGTAAATCAGTCATAAATACTCAATATGGTTTACCTTTTAGTGCATACTTCAGTGCAGCATAAAAGTTACCATAAATTAAATTGTGATTTGGTGTACATCCAACCATTTGAATTATTTCCCCCTGACGATATTCACTTCTAAATTCTGCTGCTTCTTCCAGTTCTAAATACTCTTCGGTAGAGTAATATTTTTGCTCAGTTGCCAGCATAATTTTCTCCTTTTTGTTTTTGAATTTTTACTTAATTAGGGTTTGCTGAAAAAGTATCTATGGTAGAGGTAGGAGTCAGGAGTCAGGAGTCAGAAGTCAGGAGTAACGGGAAATTTAGAGGAGGTAGTCGGATATTTTATCCCTCGATTTTTCTGCCATAGTCAGCCCAAAATCCTAACTTTTTGGTCTTTCAAGCTGAAAAAGTTGCACTTTTTTTCACTCTGAAAAGGCTAAAACTTTTATCTGTTAATGCTTTGATATTTAATCAGCAAGCCCTAATTATACCAAATTAAAAGAAGATAATTACAGGATAATGACAGTCATTTCAGTTATCAGTTATCAGTTAACAGTTAACAGTACCTCTGCAATAAGGAGGCTTGACATAAGGAATATGCTCTTTTCTCTTGGTTGATTGGATATGGCGAGGAGAGCCGCTCTTATCAGAGTCGCTCCGCTTTATATGTCGGCGACAGCCGTTAACGTAGTTATGCGCCAGCAAAACGCCATCCCTCAACCGCTTTTTATCCCCTTATATCAATTACCAAAAGTAATACTATACTTAGGTAAAACTTCAGTTATTAAGTAATTAAACTATCCTCATAAACTTTTTGCTAATTTGAGTCAATTTAATATTAATTATTATTATTTTTATTTCTCCCTCCTGGGAGGGGTTAGGGGTGGGTTCCCTACTCAAGAAAATGTAGAAAAGTTTTTGAGAAATGGTATTAAAAGGGGAGGCTTTAGACCACAATTTTTCGGTAAAAGAGTCAAATACTACCTTTAAAAGCGGAGTTTAAATATCTGCTTATGGGTGGAAAATTTAGTATAATACCAAGCATTAAAAAAGAAAGTGTTCAAATAATAAGCATCCGTTTCGCATACTTTATATAAAAGTCTATTTGACCAAAAAGATAATTTACAACATCAAAAATGGTATTAAATTTATTAATTCTGGCTCCTGAATTAAGAATTATAAATTATAAATTATAAATTCAGAATTCTATTCTAATAACTGCTTTAATTTTTGCTCATTCCAAAGTGACTGATATAATCCAGTTTGCTCTACTAATTCTGCATGATTTCCAGTTTGTATAATTTTGCCTTTATCCATGACAAAAATTCTATTGGCAGTAGCAGCAGCAGACATTTGATGAGAAATAAAAATTACAGTTTTCTTTTGAGTTCCAGTTGATAAATTTTGCAAAATATGAGTTGCTGTCTGATTATCTACGCTGGAAAGTGCATCATCTAAAATTAATATTGGGGCATCAACTAATAATGCTCTTGCTAATGCCGTTCTTTGTCTTTGTCCTCCTGATAAAGTAATCCCTCTTTCTCCAACTATCGTTTCATATTGTTGGGGAAAGGTGAGAATTTCTTCGTGAATTTGTGCTTGTTTAGCAGCCACTTCTATTTCTATTTGTTTTGCTAATGGGTCGCCATAACAGATGTTATTTTTAATTGTTGTACTGAAGAGAAAACTTTCTTGAGGAACGTAGGCGATCGCCCTGCGTAAATCTGTTAATTTTAGTTGAGTTATGTCATAGCCATCTATAAATAGTTGGTCAATATTAATATCTAAAAGTCGAGGTAATGTATTTGCTAAAGTTGATTTTCCTGCACCAATAGAACCGACAATAGCAATAGTTTCTCCTGGTTGAATCAGAAAATTAATGTTGTCTAAGGCTGGTGTTTTACTACCCGGATAAGTATATGTTAACCCTTGGCTTTTTACCCAACCTTTTACCACTTTTGGAAAATCTAGAGGTGATTCATGGTCTTTAATTTTCGGTTCAACTGTGAGAATAGCTTCTATACGATCAATACTTACTTCTCCTCTTTGATAAGCAGTAATAGTAAAACCTAGTAATGCAGTGGGAAAAACTAAACGCTCAACATAAAGAATTAAAGCTACAAAATTACCAACCGTTAATTCACCATTTTCCAAGTATATTGACCCATTCATTAGCAATATTAATAAACTTGAACTTGCTAAACTAACTAGAATAGGAAAAAGAATATTACGAGTTTTAGCCAACTCTAAATTTGCCTCTAAAAGTCGCTGATTATAATCACTAAAACCTTGTCGCTCATTTTCCTCTTGAGCATAAATTTTGATAAGAGAAATACCATTCATATCCTCTTGAATCAAATCGCTCATATTAGAAAGTTCTTCTTGTACAGCTAATTGTTGACTCTGCAATTTATTACTAAATATTTTCACCAGTATTAGCATGATAGGATAAACAGAAACTGCTAATAAACTTAACCGTACATTAATAGAAAGCATAACTGGCAGAGTTAAACCATAAGCAAAAATTGTATTGCTAATACTTAATACTGCAAAACCTAATAACCTGCGGATATTATCAACATCACTTGTGGCGCGGTTAATTAAATCTCCTATTGTATTATTACTAAAATAGGATGGCTCTAATTTTAAGAGTCGATTAAAAATCTTTTGTTTGAGGTCAAATTCTACCTGTCTCCCTACTCCAAATATGAGTATGCGCGATACTATTCTAATTACCCACATAATGGAGGCAAAAATTATAATTGCTACTACATAGTATAAAAATTCATCAATTTTAGTTGCTACTTTTAAATCATCTATTGCTTGACTAATTAATTTGGGAATATAAATTCCTAAACTATTGACTATTAGTAGAGAAAAAACTCCTAATGATGACTTTTTCCAGTGGGGACCTAAATAGGAGGCTAATTTTTGCAGTCGTACTTGAGAAGATTGAGCCATAGTAATTATTTTAGATTTTAGATAATGTTATGATTGTAGATATAGCAGAAGGAAGAAGGAAGAAGGAAAAAGGAATAAGGTGTTTAGTTATCTACCAGAGAAGGAAAAATCTGGCTTTGTCTGAGTTTTAAGCTTTTGATCTGTCCTAACATTTCCTTCGACTGCTATAGTTTAAAGATACAAAAAAAATTAACTAGCTATCAGCTTTTAGCATTTCCGTACCGGAATGCTCCGCAAACAGCTAGCTTCTTGCAGAGGAACTGCGAAATTCAGCTTTTAGCAGCTCTGGTTAAATCCCCTGTAACCCCAAGCGCAGGATTGTTTAGGAGGGGTTTAAATTCCCTTAGTTAGCTTTAGAAAAATAATCTTGCTGACTGCTGACTGCTGACTGCTAACCGCTTTTATATTAAAAATCCATGAAAAAATTGTTAGTTCTTGTTAAAAATGAGCTGTATCAATTGAAGAAGAAAAAAAGTAGATAGGAATACTGAAAAACTGTCCCTCCGCCTCTACAAACTCCAAGCAATTGTAGACACCGAGGGCTAAGTGTGAGGTATTAAATCTATAAAGGAAAAGATAAATGTATGGCTCCTAAATAATTTTTTCTCAAATTAAACTCAAAATATTACTAAAATTATCTTAATATCTTAACCATAATATTTGCCACAATAGGAATAACAAATATGGGCAAGCAATTTTCTCTTTCGTTTGATGTAAAAGACGATAACACTATCGAAACTGAATCTATTAAAGTTAAACTCGAAGCACCAAAAGAAACCGCCAAAAGCGCCTCCCGGACAAGATTTTGTGATTAGATTGTTATTGATATTTTTAGGTATTTGGTTGATTGTTACTTTTTTAGTGCCTGGTGGTAAAAAAAGCATAAATGAGCAGCCATCTACTCCTGCTTCTCCTGCTTCTACTGCTTCTCCTTCTAATTCAGATAACAATCCAACAACTACGTCCTCTAGTAATTATGACCCATTAGAAATAATATCTTTGGAAGAAGATTAAGGTATGGCAGAAGAAAGAAGAAAGAAGGAAGAAGGAAGAAGGAAGAAGGAAATATCTGGCATTGTTTGAGTTTTAAGCTTTTGATATTTCCTAACCTTTGCTTCGACTGCTATAAATTCACTACAAATTATTTAGTGAATTTTTTGAATATAAATTATCATCAAAATCATTATTAAAGATCATAAAAATGCCCCTCTGCTATTCCAATTTTTTGAGGGGCATAAATTTAGATTTTGTTTCAGTAAAAACATAAGCATTTCCTGCGGAATGCTGCGCAAACAGCTATTAGCAGTCAGTTAGCCTCCTAGGTCGGAACTACGTTAACAGCAATTAGTAATGAGTAATTACTTCTAAGGTTTAGGAAAGGGACTTTACCAGTAATTTTTATTCAAATTCAATTTCAAAGGTTGCTTTTATCTTCCTCCAAATTAATAGCTGAAGTTCGCAGTTCCGACCATAGGAAGCTAGCTAATAGCTGACGGCTGAATGCTTATGTAAAAACAATATAGTTAGTTGAAAATACTTCCTCAAAAACCAGGAGCTAACCAACCGCGTAGGAAGTAGTAAAATAAAGCTAAATATTCTTCCCAAACTTCTGTAGTTAGTAAAAGTGCTTGAGCATTAGGTAGAAAATCTGCTAGTACAAAACGATAGGAAGAATCTTCATAAGGATTTACAGTATTAAAATCTGTTGGAGCTGGAATAACCCTCATTCCTATATCAGTAAAAGTTAAACTAGCACGACGAATATTAACAGCAGAAGTAACAAGAATAACTGCAGTGTCTAAACCTTTTGCATCCAAAATTTCCCTTGTTTCAATGGCACTTTCATAGACAGTCCTTCCATCTGGTTCTAGAATAATAGCCCCTCTTGGAACACCCAATTCAATTAAAATGTTCTTGATATCTACAGCTTCAACCGTACTATTATCATCTCCAATTCTCGGACCAGCACTTACTATAATATAGGGAGCTAAACCTTTCTTATATAGTTGAGATGCATAAATAATCCGCTCTGCTGTTTTAGTAAGCTGAACTTGTATTCTGTCTGGTATTACTGGCTGAGTTGTTCCCTGACCCAATAATACAATCGCATCTGCTTTTTCGTCACAACAAGCTGATACAGAAACAAGTTCTATAGCGTCCTCTTCTGCTTGTTGAGCTGCCCATACAGCAAATACTGGCGAGCTAGAAATTATCAGAACTATTAAAGCTGTAATAATCAGAGTTGGAGCTGGACTTTTTATCCCCCCATTCGATATGAGAGTAGTGGCATAGATCAAAAGTATAATCGAAAAACCAAGTGGTTTAAAAGCAAAAGCTAGAAACCTAAAAACAGCAGCTCCTACTGGACTATCTGGTGCATAAAATGCCAGTATTAACAGAATAATTGAAAATACTAACAACAACTTAGAAATTAAATTTTTCTTATCTCCACCAGAACTATCCCAGAGTGACTTAATTATACAAATTAACAGTATTAAGAATACTATTCTTGTTAAAATTATCAGCATAATTTTTTGATTTTTTCCTTAGAAAAGTTTGATTGTTTGCTTAATCAGCTAACTTGATTGATGCAGTCTTTCTCATAACATAAAAAATAAGGCGTTGCTGAATTATTGTATAATTTTTAGTGGTCAGTAATCAGTAGTTAGTAGTCATTAGTTAGTAGTTAAAAGAGACGCTCTATTTTTACTTACTATTAATATCTACTCACTCATCAGTTTCATACCTTACTTCAGCGAAGCTAAAAATAAAAATCAACTTATTTTATCGGTACTTAAGTTGAGCATTAATTGCTTCCGTCACTGTTTGGATTACTTTAACACGAGCATAATGTTTATCATCACCCCCAATTAAAGTCCAAGGTGCAGTAGGCGTACTTGTAAGCTCAATCATTTGATTAACAGCTACTTCATAAACTTCCCACTTTTCTCGATTGCGCCAATCCTCCTCTGTAAGCTTATACTGCTTAAATGGGTCATTTTGTCGCTCAGTAAATCGCCTTAATTGTTCCTCCTGACTAATATGTAACCAAAATTTGACCAAAACATAACCTGCACTGGTCAATTGTCCCTCAAACTCATTAATTTCCTGATATGCACGTTGCCATTCTGACTCTGTAGCAAATCTTTCCACCCGCTCCACCAAAACTCGACCATACCAACTGCGGTCAAAAATACCAATATTTCCTGCTTCTGGCAACTGTTTCCAAAACCGCCAGAGATAATGATAGGCTTTTTCTGACTCCGTTGGTGCAGCAAAAGCACTAACTACATAACTTCGGGGGTCTAAATTATCCGTTAATCTTTTAATTGCCCCACCCTTACCCGCAGCATCCCAACCCTCAAATATTACCAGCACAGGGATTTGATGTTTGTAAATTTCCAATTGCAGTTTATTCAAAAGTGCTTGCTGCTGCCGTAAAGATTTTTTATACTGTTTTGGAGATAAGCTTTGGGTCAAATCTACTTCAGCTAAAAAATCTGGTTCCCTTGATTTGAGCTGTTCTTGAAGAGGATTTTTGAGTGGTGTGGCCTGAATCTGCAGTCCATCCAAAGCTTCGCTCAAAGTTGAGACCATTTCTGTCAGAACTTTGACTCTTGCCCAACGTTGAGAGTTTCCTTCCACCAATGTCCAGGAAGCAAATCCTGTGTTGGTATGAATCAGCATTTCTTCAGCAAAAACAGTATATCGTTCATAATTTTTTGCTTGTTGCCAGTCTTCACTTCTGACCCGCCAAGCTTTTAAAGAATCAGCAGCAGTTTTTTTTAAACGCTTCTTCAATTCTTTTTTGCTCAAATGAATCCAGAATTTAGCGATCGCCACCCCATTATCCACCATCTGACGCTCAAAAGCATTAATTTGCTCTAATCTTATAGGAATTTCTGCCTCTGACACTCTTTTAAATAGTCGCTCTTCCAGGACATGAGTGTACCAGCTATGATAGAAACATCCAATTTGTCCCGCTCTCGGAAGTCTTTGCCAAAACCTCCACATAAAAGGATATTGTCGTTCTTGTGCTGTAGCAGGCCAAATTGGATGTACCACAAATCCTCGCGGGTCCATATTTCCCACTATTTGTTGAACTAAAGCACCTTTACCAGCAGCTGCCCAACCTTCTAATACTATCAGCACAGGTAATTTCTTTTGCCAGCAAGCTCTCTGTAGGGTTCTTAACTTCTGCATTAAAGCTTCGAGCTTGCTTATATAAGTTTCTTTATCTAGGGACAGTTCTAAATCTAAGGTTTCTAACATCTGTCTTTTTTTATCAAAATAATTGGGTCAGGACTTACGCAAATCAACCTTGAAAACGCCATATGTAGGGGCGAATGGCATTGGCTAACGCCAAGCTCCGAATTGCGCCCTCACTGGATTTAGTGTCTGTGCGTAAGTCCTGTGGGTTTAAAACCCCGCCTTTTAAGGCGAAATATAGCAATGAGCGCTGGTATATTCACAAATTGCAGGAGAGGCCAAATAGCTAAAAGTCTTATATTATCGGCAATTTATTCCCCCAGATGAGCTGTTACCTGCGCACAGCGAAATATTTTTGGAGCCTTACTCAAATCCCCTACTTCCCCTCCTGGGAAGGGTTAGGGTGGGTTCACAAATGAGTTCTGACTTCGTTAAGTGGGCCGGGACGGTCTTCAAACTAGGAGCCAATATCCTTTAGTTTGCTGCACCATTCCACTTATACTGGTGAGGATAGCAAGCTTTCAGCCTCCATCATCCTAAGATTTATGTTGCCTTAATTTAAGGCCAAGATTCTAAAACACATTAATTGCAACACTATGTTAAATACAACACTTAAAAGCAAATTCCAAGCATATCTTCCCTTGAAGAAAGCACTCTCAAGAGTGGCACTCGGTCTAGCAACCCTGCTATTTACGGTAATCTTTTGTGTCGCAACTCCCACTGCTTCAGCAAGCGAGATCGATGACTATATCAGTCAATATCAGCCAGTTATAGAAACATTGCATGGACTACAAGTAACTGAAAAAACAGTAACGATCTTAGTGACTAGCACTGGCTGCACGAAGAAAGAGGACTTCATAGCCGTATTGGACAAATACCAGCCTCCGACTGCCACATTCATCCGTCTGATACCCGATTTTTGTAGGGCTGCTTCCAGGGCTATTCCCATTACATTCTCCCTGCAGGAAGTGGGTGCGACAGAGTTCAAAGTTGCCAATACTGTTGACCCCAGCCCCAGCTTTTAGCCCGGCCCCAGATGGGGTGCATTTGCATCAAGCAAGGCTGGCACATTCGAGGAGTAGATATTAGACATCTCCAAAATCAAAAATAAAATCAATTCTTACCCATAAATTATCAATTATTCCCCTCCTGGGAGGGGAGGGGCGAGGGGTGGGTTCCCTGTTCCCAGCTCCGGTGTTCCCTGTTCCCTCTTTTCTGGAGATGTCTATCAAAAATGGAGTGAGAGGACTCCCGGTATAATCTTCGATTTACCGGGAGATGAATCGCGACCAAACAAAAATAAGCACTCCATTGAGATAGAAGTATGATATAATAGGCATATGATACCATTGAGGTGTCACTGCGGTCGGGCAGACCGTGGACTAAATTGACTGTGTAGGCGTACTGTCGGGGACTGGCAACAGTCTAGATAAGTGCCACTTAAGCAGTAAACCTAAATCGTGAGGTTTGGGAATCTCCCGTTATAATCTTCGATTTAACGGGAGAGGATGTCAATGAGCTTCCAGAAATTTGATGAGTAGCCCAGAAACCTGGTTTCTCCTAAGAAACCGGATTTCTTAATTCGATGCACCTCTTGTCCCAGTTCCCCAGGGTCAGGACCCAGTTAAAATAAGCTCAACTTATACATTCTATTTAAAACCTTATGAATTAAACATCTTTACAAAACGAAATAAACTAGCTATATTATTAACAACGGCGCAGGCAAACAAAAAAATACCTGCACCACCGTACCTCGAAAATTTCATACATACATAACAGCAATCATACATACTATGACAACTACCTTACAACAGCGTGAAAACGCTAACGTATGGGAAAAGTTCTGTAGCTGGATTACCAGCACAGACAATCGTTTATACATCGGTTGGTTCGGTGTATTAATGATCCCTACCTTGTTAACAGCTACTATCTGCTACATCATCGCATTTGTAGCAGCTCCTCCTGTAGACATTGATGGTATCCGCGAACCCGTCGCTGGTTCCTTAATGTTCGGAAACAACATCATTTCCGGTGCAGTAGTACCTTCCTCCAACGCTATCGGTCTACACTTCTATCCTATCTGGGAAGCAGCAAGTTTGGATGAGTGGCTCTACAACGGTGGCCCATACCAGCTAGTAATCTTCCACTTCCTCATTGGCGTATTTTGCTACATGGGTCGTGAGTGGGAACTATCTTACCGCTTAGGTATGCGTCCTTGGATCTGTGTTGCTTACTCCGCTCCTGTAGCAGCAGCAACAGCAGTATTCTTAATCTATCCTATTGGACAAGGAAGCTTCTCCGATGGAATGCCTTTAGGAATCTCCGGAACATTCAACTTCATGTTAGTGTTCCAAGCAGAGCACAACATATTAATGCACCCATTCCACATGTTAGGTGTAGCAGGTGTATTCGGTGGTTCATTGTTCAGTGCAATGCACGGTTCTTTGGTAACTTCTAGCTTAGTACGTGAAACAACTGAAACAGAATCTCAGAACTACGGTTATAAGTTCGGTCAAGAAGAAGAAACTTACAACATCGTAGCAGCTCACGGCTACTTCGGTCGTTTAATCTTCCAATATGCATCATTCAACAACAGCCGTTCCTTACACTTCTTCTTAGGAGCATGGCCAGTAGTAGGTATTTGGTTCACCGCTCTAGGTGTGTCCACAATGGCCTTCAACTTGAATGGTTTCAACTTCAACCAGTCCATCATCGATTCTAGTGGTCGTGTAGTAAATACTTGGGCAGACATTATTAACCGCGCTAACTTAGGTATGGAAGTAATGCACGAGCGTAACGCTCACAACTTCCCTCTAGATTTAGCTGCTGTAGAAGCTCCTTCTATCAATGGTTAATTTTTAGTTGATTGAATTATCAAAAGTCCTCTATTTAGAGGGCTTTTTTTTTTGCTTAAAAGCTTAATAAGCAATAGGAAATATCATGTCCGCCTGAATATTTATACTTTGGTGGAAGGAAGACAGAAGGGTTTCTTACAATTGTGACTTACAGCGGTTTTCAATGTCGAAGATTATTCTCATTCACTTATTCCTTCTTTTTTCTTAATTACTTTTTCCTCAAGCTCAAAGAGATTATTTAATTATTAAAGCTAAGTTCTTAAGCCAAGAGTTGTTTCTAGAAATCTAACTTCAATATTTGCAATTTGTTTGCCAATATCATGAAAACCACTTAATTTTTTTATTTCATTGGCATTATTTTCTGATTCTATATTTGCGAAAACACTGAGTTGATGTAGGGCATAATTTTTATCACTATTTTCGAGATAGTTATCTAGTAAAATTTGAAAATGTGCCATAAGCATTTTGTTTGTTGTACATCGGATAATATCTTTGAGGTTTTCTACTGAAAGTTGCTGATTATCATTGTTGGGATCGATTTTAAACTCCTTGCAGATTTGCTCAATAACTATTTCTTGAATATTCATTTTTATTTCTCCTTAATAATTGAGTGACTTGACTCAGATAGATCAAAAAAGAGATTCAGTTTCTCAATTGACTGGTGAAGAGACTTTTACCCTCATTTAACTTACTAACGTACTATTTGTATGATAGCCAAGGCTAGCAATGGGTGTCAAGTATTTGTCTAGATAAATAATATATAATCCGGATAATTAGTTATTATCGGGCGAATTCGCTCTTCTTGAAAACCATGTCGCTTCAGCCCATGGATGAAAAGCTTTCCGGGCGACTTCAGTCGCCTGTAGAAAATAGATGATTTTCTCAAGACATTTTTGAATGTAAAAGGTATGGTAAAAAATCGAAGGCTCGTAGGGGCGTTAACGATAGTTATGCGCAAGCTTTCGGCCGTTCGCCCCTACAATCAATCAGTGATGTTGCTTGGTCAACTTTCCGTGGCTGGCTAGAATATTTTGGTTTTAAGTATGGCAAGTCTACAGTAGCAGTACCACCTAACTATACAAGTCAGAATTGTTCTAACTGTGGGGAAGTTGTGAAAAAGTCTCTGTCTGTAAGAACCCATGTTTGTCCTCACTGTGGGTATGAAGCAGATAGAGATGTAAATGCTGCAAGAAACATCCTACAAAAAGCACTATGTACGGTGGGACACACCGGAACTTACGCTTGGGGAGACACGCACTCTGGCTTAGTTGGAGATATCCTGCTAGGTGATGGTGAGTCATTGAGCCAAGAATCCCCATCTCTATTAGAGTGGGGACTGTCAAATAATTCAGTAGTTAGTCAGGAGAGCTGTCGGATTGGCGACATACATTAGCTGGAAGAAAAGGAAGGATGAGAGTAGGAATTACAGCAGTTTCCGCGCGTTATGAGGTAATTATGTTGATAGTTTTAGGGAGTAGTAGGGAAGATAGGAATTAGGATAGCGAACAAGCACAAAATATTGACCCCGTCAGTTGTACCAAATTAGACATCTCTAGAAAAGAGGGAGTAGTGAATAGGGGGAAAGAATCGATAGTTTCTGTGCGATAATTGATTTGATTTTTTATTATTGGAAATGTCTATTAGTCTGAAATTTGCTGTATCTAGGGATATACCGACATTTTATCAAAATAATTGGGTCTAAAACCCCGCCTTTTCAGGCCAAATGTTTTTGTAGGGGGCTCAAATCCTCGTTACAAAAACAACTTCTGTACGTTGCCCTACTGACGGCTCCTCTATCTAACTTCTAGCTTCTAACTTCTGACTTCTGACTTCTGACTTCGTTAAGCCTATGTTGAATGGAAGTATAGAGTGAGACAATTGTATAACCGGATTTCATATAATTTATCAAACCCCATATCCCCTGCTAAAATAGAATTTAGCAATGGCTAGCAAAGGTTAAAGGTATGAAGAAACGAAGACCGAGAAACTCTGATGGGACATTTAAAGAAGACCCTGAAGCCTTGACCAAAAAATCTATAGGTCTGAGGATTAGCAAAAAGAAGATGCCCAAGTTAGAGAAAGTTGCGAAACAGAGCGGAATATCAACAACAGAAATTTGTAGAATGATTATTGAGGAATGGCTTGATTCTCTTGAGTCTAAAGATGAGCAAAAAAGGTCTATGATTTTTGAGGGGAAGTTATTAGCCCCCTCGGAGATTATGTGTCCAATCAGGTAAATCAACCTCTATCTTCAAAACATAGCCCTAAGAAACTTCACAAACAAAGAGCTTTAGAACTTCATCAGGGTGGGCTTAATTATCAGGATATAGCTGAAAAATTAGAGTTTGAGGGTTATAGAAATCTTGACTACTCCCCGGACTCAAGTCACGGGGATTCTAAGTAGATACTGCGCAACAGGATAAATCGGTGTTGCTCCGTCTATTCTTAGCTGACTAAAGATAAACTCTCTGGGGACAAGTCAATGTGCCCCTACACAGTTGGCTTAAGTCTAAACTTAGCTTTCTGTTTACTTTTGTGATGATATTTGCAGCGACCTTACAGTCTGCATTAATACACCAATTATTACTACTTCTATACAAACCACGCTTTATTCTTTTTCCTGTTAGAGAAGCTTGTCTGAAAGACTTAGGTTTCCAATCATTGGGTTTTTCACCATAAATAGGCAGATCGTCACCATCTAAAAACGAAGGGGCGAATGCCATTCGCCCCTACAAGTATAACTTTCTTCGGTTTCTATAAATATTATTCCATATTCATCACACAACTGAGCTATTCTTTCTTTGAGTCTAGCTGTGGCAATTGGTACAAATTCTGAATTACTTTTTTTTCCTATCCCCCTATCCCCTCTTAGTAAGGGGGGAATTAAAGGGTGGATATCCTTTATTCCAACCAAAAACTATTGTACCCATAAGATTTTTAAACAATGATTAATTACTATTCTGGCTGCTTTATTAATACCGTCACGGATTTGGCGGTTACGCTTTTCTGTAATGGCAGCTAGTTTATTTGACCAAAATCCAGTCGGTTGATTTTCTTTAAGAGTTGATACTTGTTTGTTGTACCAACCCACCCCTATCCTCCCGGGAGCAGGGTCTATTTATTGTCACGAGAGAAAAAAGAAGTAGGGGAGTGGGGGATGGGGAGTAAGGTCCATTCATCGTCACGCGATCGAAAAATTGTATCCTTTGAAATTTTGAGATTTTGTGCATCTTGCTAGGTGAGTTAACCAAAAATATACAGTTGTAAATATTCTAGGCGCGACAATGAATTAGCCCTGGGGGAACTAAAGGGGTGGGTGTTTCCCATCTACAACCCGCGCTTGTTCCTACATTCGATACACAGGTCAACCAATTATTTAAACCTTGGTCTATTCCTAAGAAATTTTCTTGATTTAATTGAGGTTTAATTACCGAATAATTAAGGTTTAAAGCCTCTCCTTTTAAGGAGAAACAAGAAAAATTTTCCTTTGATTCAATCCTCTTCCTTTTAGGGAGAGGTAATTATCAATTATCCATTATCAATTATCAATTATTGAACACTTCTTTTTCATAGACACCATAACCAATAAAAACATCTGTTCCTTGGTAATATTCTCAGTTCTTTAATAGCAGAAAATGCTCTTATACTAGGCACTGAAATTAAAAAGCTATCTACTCCAAACCAGCGTTTACAGGTATTCTAAGCGTGGTACTCTAATTTAATTATCTTTAAGTTTTAATGCATGAGTTGGGTAACTAACTGTAGCCATTCCTCCTTTTTTTCTGTAGTTAGGAATCCTTGGTCTGTCTGAGATTTTTCCTTCTCTGTAGGCTTTAATTAGACTATAATAAGAGCCTATGGGATTCAGCTACAGTTCTCAATATTTGTTGTGCTGAAGAGCGAATATAAAACTTTGTAATGATAGTTGTGTTTATAGACTAATTCCTGCGTCAAACTTGCCCAGAGTTTTGTGAGACTTAAAATATAATTGCCGACCATAATATATTCTCATGTTAGTTAGCTTGTGAGACTCTTCGCATAAGAATGTTAAGATAGCAATTAATTCAGAATTTTTATTTACTAAAACTTGCTGACAAGAGTACATTTGAAACGAGGGCTGGAAAATTTATTGTGATAAATAATAGCACAGGACTACTTTAGTTGTCTAGTCTAAACGACTCGGTTGTTTTCATCCCCCGATTAAAACACGGGGACCTTCAACGTGGCTTTTCACTCAAAAAAATACATCGGATTAAAATCCGACGAGTAGCCTTTCATCCATCGCTTAAAAGACGATTGCTTTCATGCTCCGATGTTATTTAGGTAACGAATAAGATATCTTTACTTCATACAAATAACTGCTAAAAATACTACTTAATAATTGAAGTGTTTAATAAGTATAGTATTATTTTGATCCATTGGTCTAAATTATCTTAAATGCTAGATATGAAAGATAATTTTGAGCGATCGCTACTAACATACGTCCAAAATTTTTACTCAATCAAAAACAACTAATTAACCTCATAAGTTTTACTTGATAGGCAACAATATTTCAAATTCAGTTCCTACTCCTGGAGTTGAGTTAATATGTAACTTTCCCTGATGGTTGTCAACAACAATTTGATAACTAATTGTTAATCCTAAGCCAGTACCTTTACCTACAGCTTTTGTAGTAAAAAATTTATCAAAAATTTGCTTTTGAATTTCATAAGGAATACCAGGACCATTATCAATGATACGAATTGAGAGCCAACCATAAATTGCTTTAGTATTTTCAGTAGCAATTACACTACTTTTCATCTCATAATTAGAATTTAATTCTACCTCATTAGCAGATTTATCTACATTTTGATCTGTATTTTCAGATAAATTTTTAACTTCAGTATGAATCCATATTTTACCCGGTCTACTATCAGTTTCTTTTTCTTGATTTTCTTCTAGAGCATCAAGAGCATTCGTAATCAAATTCATAAACACTTGACTAACTTGACCAGAATGACACAAAACCAAAGGTAAATCTCCATAATTTTTAATAATTTCAACTCTACTAATCTTCCAACGATTCTTTAAAATTAATAGAGTACCATCCAAACATTCATGAATATTTGTTTCTTGGTGTTTGGTACCTTCCATGTGAGAAAAATTGCGGAGACTACTAACAAGTTGCATCATTCGGTCAGCCGAAATTTCTATACTATTCATCATCTCCAAGTAATCTTGTTTGACAAATTCAAAATCAATCTCTTCTTTGAAATCTTCAACTTCTTTTATAGGTTCAGGAATATTTTTCTCATAAGTATTAATCAATTTCAGAAAGTCTTGATAATAACCAGACATAAACTTAGAATTACCTGCCACACAATTAATTGGATTTCTCAGTTCATGGGCTAAACCTGCCACCATTTGCCCTAACATTACAAGTTTCTCTGTTTGAATTAGTTGTGCTTGAGTTTGTTTCTGCAATAAATCTTTGGCAAGTTGATGAATATAAGATTGAGCAATAAGTAATTTTTGAGTTTCTAAAACTTGATAATCTTCTGGAGAATTTTCTACAACAACTGGTTCATAAATAAATTCTTGAGGTCTCTTTACTGCTTTATCAGCAGCATCTACAATAGGTGTATCTCCTGGGAAGATTAATAATTCAGACTTAATAAAGTCGTATAATACCTTAACAGAACGATTTAAAAAAATTTCTCTTCCATATTGGCGACTCAACGTTTTGAGAAATTGCTGTTGAGAAACCATACCAATGAATTTACCCGATTTTGTTAAAATAATACCTGGAAGTAGGGGATTTTCTTCAAAAACTTTAGCTAATCTAATTCCTGATGTATCAATTTCAACCCGGATACTATGAAGTTGTAAATCTTTTACTGTGGAACCTAAATCAAGATGGTTATTTAAGTAAGGAAACATAGATAATAAAAATAATTAATGACTATTGTAAAATTTGAGTAACTTGTTCTTAAATCTTTTTCGTTTAAGATATTGAACGACTTTAAATATAGTTCCAGATGAAGTAATAACTGGTAAATATTGATGGTTTTCTGATGCTCAAATTCTTTGTATTAATTCACTCAAAGCATTACCAAATCAGTAATTATTAACTGATGATTAAACACCTGAATTTACTCCCAAACTTGTTTAAGATTGGTGGCCTATATCACCTTGAAATTAAGTGGACAATTTCTGAATCAGCATATCCCAAAATTGCTTTTACAGCAGTTTTGGAGTTGATGAGGTACAAAATTTTAGGACTTTAAGGAGTAGGGAGTAGGGAGTAGGAAGTAGGGAGTAGGGAGTAGGGAGTAGGGAAAAAAAGATTAGCCTTAAAAGCGTACCTTACTATCCTAAAAAGTGCTGTAAGTTTGTGGAATAAAATATTTCGTTTGTCTTGAGGTTCTAATCAAATATGCCGTTGCCTGTTTTTTGAAGAGCTAATTGCCAACATTCTTGAATATTCCGGTTTACAAATATAAACATATTTTACAAAAATTATAAACTATGTATTTTTCCATTTTACTTCAAGTTAAGTATTTATACTAAGCTAACAGATAAAATTTATAAGTTTATTGATAGTTTTCCTCATATTCTTAACCTTTCCTTTACCTAAAAATAATCTTTGTCTGAATTTATATCGAATTTTTTGAGTTATTTATCTCTATATAATTATGCATAAAAATTATTTATATAACTAAGAAAGAATTGGTTAGGACTTATGCAGTAAGCAGTAAGCAGTAAGCTCTCAGCAATAATACCCTGCTTTTAAGGACCTAGTTTAAATGAATATAGACTTTAACGAATTTTGTAGTAAGATTAATTCTAGCTCAATTAATACAGCTTTAAAGCTACACGAAAAGCAATAGCTGAATGCTGTTTGTGCAGCATTCCGCAGGAAATGCTTACCTTATGCAAATGAGGAATATTAGACTAGAAAATGTTTTTCTAACTGCTCCCTTCCCTGTTCTTTGTTATTTGTTATCTGTTCCTTGTTATAGCAATTTGAAAAAGAATGCTATACTTAAATTTGAATTCAATTATTAAGTAATTAACACAGACTGAATAACTTTTTTGATAATTTAGCACGCTAGTTATTGTTAATTATTCTTATCTTTACTTCGATGTACGGACGTTGCATACAACGTCCCTACCCACTCCGCTACTCCCCGCTCAAGAAAATGTAGCAAACATTTATCAAATTGGTATTATAGGCGATCTTTTCAGCTCATTTATAACAATTTTCAATAAAAAAGTATTATATCTATCTAAATAGAAATCGATAATTATTAGCTAAATAATCTTGATTATTAATAAAATTATTTAGACTTACTTAATTCACGAAATAGAGTCAGATTTTTTGTTTGCAAAGCGACATCAAATACTTCTTATACCATTTTCATAAAATATTGCTACAGTGATTGATTTCTAGGTGTTAGGTGTTAGGTGTTAGGTGTTAGTTATGAGAGGGAACAAGTGCCAATTTTCCAATTCTTTGACCCCTGGATTTTACTGTAACAATCTTTCTTGAATTTGGTATTAGATAAAATTTTTGCCTTTGTGTTTTCCATAAGCAATACCTATTTTTGACTTTTGACTCTTTTTTTTTGAACTTTGTCTAACATGAATAATCTCAACAATTAGATTTAAGATTCAGAGTGAAATCCGGTTTCGATCGACACTATAGTGCTTAAAGGTAAAGGGTCAGCAGCAAATGATAGATGCTCACCCTAATTTATTCCTATCTAGAAAGGTTTGGCTCCAAACCTACTATTTTTTGTCAATTCTATTGTAACGATGACAAATATTTTTTATCAATTTAATAAGGGTAAATATATTACCTCTTACCTAGGGCAAACTCAATCTAGACAACTACAGAGAAATCCAATTGGCATCTTTGATAGTGGTGTGGGCGGAATTGGTGTCTTAAAAGAATCATATTGTCAACTCTCCGGAGAGACCTTTATATATTTTGCTGATACAGCACGACTCCCCTATGGTACAAAATCTCAGGCAGAAATCGTACTATTTGTACGTCAAGTGCTAACATGGATGCAAAATCAAGGCGTAAAAATGGCGATCGTTGCCTGCAATACTGCTACTGCTGCAGCAATAGATCGAGTAGCAGTCGAATACAATTTTCCTATTATTGGTATGATTGAACCTGGTGCAAATACAGTTGTCAACAGAGGTAGCAAAAAAATAGGCGTCATCGCCACTCGACAGACAGTCAACAGCAATGCTTATCTAAATACTATTCTTAAATTAGATCCTTCAGTTTTAGTATTTCAAGTAGGAGCGCCTGCTTTAGTACCATTAATTGAACAAGGCCGCATTAATGATGTGTATACTTTTGAGGTAGTACGACAATATCTTAAACCCCTAATTGCACAA
Source organism: Okeania sp. KiyG1 (assembly GCF_014132355.1). Lineage (GTDB taxonomy): Bacteria > Cyanobacteriota > Cyanobacteriia > Cyanobacteriales > Microcoleaceae > Okeania. The sequence continues at coordinate 97,909 of NZ_BLZO01000025.1, read as the reverse complement.
CAGATAGATACCCTGATCTTAGGATGTACTCACTATCCACACCTACTTCATTTATTTAGAGAAATTTTAGGCAATTCAGTACAGGTAGTAGACCCTGCCATCGCTGTTGTTCGCAGTGCTGCTCGGGAACTTCAACGTTTGGGGATATCAAGCGATCGCCCTCCGCACTGTACTAACTTCTATGTCAGCGGTAACCCAGAAGAATTTGCAAAAAAGGTGCAGCTATTCCTGGGTTTTACTCCGACAGTAGAGCAAGTTTGCTTAGAAGTGGAAAGAGTAGCAGTTCAATCTGAATCTGTAGCTTGACTTATATAGCAGGGAATAAGCAACAGGGAACAGCTCATCTGGAAAAAGCATTTCTAGTACTATTGAGGAAATAATTGATGAATATAGAGTGAGGGAGTAGGGAATATAGGGAAATAATTGATGAATAAAAGTGCAATAATTGATTTAATTTTTGATTATTGGAGATGTATATTTATCTACTTACAGCACTTTTGATGAAGCATGAGGTACAGTTGAATACTAATCTCTAATCTCTATTCCCTAAATTAGTAAAACTTTGTACCTCTTGAAAATATCCTTTTTATTTGGCGCTATTATGAGACTTATATTGTATTCAGCAGCGTCAAATATTTTTTTAGTAGAAATTAGATTAATTTTATTTTTTTAGACATTAATTTTATTTTGTTCTATTTAAATTGAGCCTTAATTAATTGATTTCAATCAAGTTAAATTAGTTTATATGTATCAAAAATAGGTATAAATATATCCTATATGTTCATAAATTGTATTTGCTATGCTAAACTATTCTGCATTAATATGGTCATTAGTGAGGAAAAAAATTTATGGCTGAGATTACAGTTTTAGTTCAGAATGTAGCTTCTGGAGCAAGTCCCAGTAGTAGTATATTCTTCTCTCAGATGTGGGTGGGATTTCATGATGGTGGCTTTGATCTTTTTAATGAAGGCGAAACTGCTACTCCTGGTCTGGAAAGATTAGCTGAAGATGCTACTATTAACCCAACAGTTGGATTTACAACTACCCTATCTACTGAATTTACCAGTAGTGGAGCTGGTAATACTCAAGGAATAGTTGGACCAGATTTTTTCCTAGGAGATATTGGTGTTGGGGGATTTACAGTAGATGAAACTCAGGACAGATACTTTAGCTATGCTTCTATGATTCTGCCCAGTAATGATGCCTTTATTGGTAATGGCAATCCCGTTGCCTTTGAGATTTTTGATGACAATGGTGGTTTCTTAGGAGAGGATTTTTTTGTTACTGGAAATCGAGTTTGGGATGCAGGAACGGAAGAAAATGACGAAATTTCTGGAAATGCAGCAGGACTAGGTCCAATGACTCCAGATACAGGAGTAGATGAAGGTGGAACAGTTGAACTACACCCTGGTTTTATTGGCAGTGTGCGAGAAGGTGGTGGCGCACCAGGGAATATTTTACAAGCACGCTCTGACGCTGATTTCACCACAGACAATGATGGTGCTGGTAATGAAATCGCCCGCATCAGTGTTTTAGAAAATACGGTAGGTACTTCAGGTGACGATCCACTCAACGGTTCCGATACAGGGGATTTTCTCTCCGGTCTTGGAGGTGATGATACTTTAAATGGTTTTGATGGAAGAGACTGGTTACTTGGTGGTAGGGGTAATGACCTGCTCAGAGGTGGTGATGGCGATGATATTTTGGCAGGTCAGATTGGAAACGATACTCTATCTGGCGGTAATAACGATGATATTTTAAATGGTGGTGGAGGTAGTGACCTACTAATAGGTGGTAATGGCAATGATGTTTTGGAAGGTCGGACTGGGTTTGATAATCTACTTGGTGGTGATGGTGATGATATTTTAAGTGGTGGTAATGGTCGCGATCGCCTCAATGGTGGTGCTGGCAACGATACTCTAATTGGTGGTGCAAGTATTGACCGCTTCATCTTCAACAGTAATAGTCCATTCCCGACGGTAGATATAGGTGTAGATACAATTACTGATTTCAATCAAGGGCAAGACTTGATACTCCTTGACAAGACTACTTTTGCTGCGCTCCAAAGTAATGCTGGAGCAGGATTTAGTGTTAATGGTGAATTTGATGTGGTTGCCTCAGATGCTGCTGCTGAGACTTCTCCAGCTTTAATTGTTCAAAGTACAGCAACTGGTAACTTATTCTATAATCCAAATGGTGCTGCAGGAGGTTTTGGTAATGGTGCTCAGTTTGCTAATGTAGATACTGCTTTAACTTTAACTGCAGGCGACTTTATTTTGCGAGCTTAGGAACCATATAAAAATAAGAGGAAATTTCAGAAATTCTCGGTTTAAGTGTTGAGGAAGTTCAGGAAATTTTGGAGTAATAGATATCAAAGCAATGTAGGGATGTTCTGTAGAACATCCCTACTTATTTGTCAGATAATCCGTTCTACTAAACTTACCCAAACTTACCCATACATGGTTGCATGAGCTATAGTATTCTTTAGCTTTATCTCACCATTCTCAAAAGTGCTGTCAATATCAGGAGAAGTCAAAAATTAGGAAAATCAAAATTTTCTACCTTAATACTGTGACGATTTCCCAAAAACAAACAGCACAAAGCCTGCTGAAGTTATTGTCAGTTAAACTCTCTGAGCGAATAAATATTTTTGCGAAATTTAAAATGCTTTGAGCCTCCTAAATTTTGATGAACACTTCCAAGACATAATTACTCCAAGACGAAATCAGACGCGCTAATTCTCGGCGCACCTTCTAATGTCGCGATTTTTCCTCCACCGCCAAAACCAGGTAAAGCACTATTGGGGTTGTAATATAAGTCTCCAGTGGAGCGAACGTAAACGATATCTGCGACAGAACCAGCAACAGCTTGTCTGTTTCTAACGGATGCAAATTCTCGCTCAATGCTAAATCCTTCTCCTATTTCACTGCGGAGGGTAACAAATGTGTCTGTATTGAGAACGATGTCGTCAACGTTAGGTCGAAAGTCTCTGATAGTATCAACGCCCAAGTCGTTTCTCCTGTAAGCTCTATTGCTGCTGAAAATAAAATCATCGGCACCGCCACCACCTGTTAATGTGTCATTTCCTCTGCCACCAAAGAGTTCGTCATTACCGCCACGACCTATTAATGTTAGGAATTTTGAGAAACTTTGCCTCATTTTTTTGTATTATTTGTAGAAAATGTAGTATTCGTTTGTTATAATCCTGGAAAACCTAAAAAATGGCGCTCAGAAAGTTCCCGGAAGATTTATCCCCTGGTTGAATAACGACCCGCGGGTAATAAAGCGGTATTTAATAGTGCTATTATATCCACAGGAGGTGATAATTAATTAATGTATGGATGTCAACAACACCTAGTCAAGAATACCTCAGAAGTAATGGCTGTGCTTGAATACCTATGCACAGAAGCAAATAAGTTGACAAATTGTGGTATTTACTATTGTCGTCAAATGCTATTTAAAGCAGGACGCTTTGTGTCTAAAGCTGAACTAGATTTTGAGTTAAAAAGTAATCTGCATTTTAAGGCTATGCGTTCAGCCTGTGCCCAACAGACATTACATTCTGTAATTGAGTCCTTCAACTCTTATGCAAGACTTGCCAAAATGTTTACTTCAGGTGAACTGGCACAAAAGCCAAAACCACCAAAATACCGCAAAAAGAATGGTTTAGCAGTCGTTAGTTATCCAGCACGCTGGGTCAAGCTAGTGAATGGAATGCTTAAGTTCCCTCTAGGTAAGCAAGTCAAAGCATGGTTTGGAATAGACCACTTTTTATTGCCAATGCCTAGCAACTTAGATTTCAATCAAATTAAAGAATTGAGATTTGTTCCCAGAAACAACTGCTTCTATTTAGAATTTGTTTATGAGCAACCTACACTAGAAAAAGGCCAACCAATAGCAGAAAACGTCTTAGGCATAGACCCAGGATTAAATAACTGGTTAACCTGTGTGAGTAATGTGGGAAAGGCTTTTATAGTTGATGGGAAAAAGGTTAAATCTCAAAATCAATGGTACAACAAGCAAGTAGCCAAAATAAAATCAGGCCAGTCTGGTGACTACTGGGACGATAACTTAGCAGCTATTACTGAAAAGCGCAACCGTCAGATGCGGGATAATGTGAACAAAGCAGCTAGATTTGTGCTCAACTGGTGTATTGAGCATCAAATAGGCACAATAGTTTTTGGGTGGAATCAACGCCAAAAAGATAGCATTAACATCGGCAAGAAGAATAACCAACAGTTTGTTCAAATACCAACAGCCAAGTTAAAAGCCAGGATAGCTGAATTGTCTGAGCGGTATGGAATTAAGTTTGTTGAGACTGAGGAAAGTTACACGAGTAAGGCTAGTTTTCTAGATGAAGATTTCTTACCGACATTTGGTGAAAAACCCAAAAGGTGGGAGCCATCAGGAAAGCGTGTTAATCGTGGCTTGTACCGTTCAGCAACAGGTAAATTGATTAATGCCGATGCTAATGGCGCTGGAAATATTATCAAAAAAGTAGCAACACAGCTAAGTTTAGATTTAGCCAAGGTTGGTAGGGAAGTTTTGATGCTTCCACAACGATATAAGTTGGACGATCTAACTAGAAAATATCGTAAGCAGTGCGTCGCGTGGCAATAGCGCCCGCAGCCAGCACATCCGCTTAGAATTCAGGGTGTTTTAACCCCTGGAGACATCAATTTCTCACTCTTACTTTTAACCTGATAAATATGACCGCTTTCAACTTGACAAACCAAAACCTAGAGACAATTTTAAATCGCGCTTTAGAAGGTTATGACCTATCTACAGCAGAAACACTATTATTGTTATCCCCAACTTCTCAAGCAAATTTCGGAAAACTTCCCTTAACTCAACTTCCCACAGAAATAACTACTATCCAGAAAACCGCAGATAAACTCCGACAACAACAAGTAGGAGATACTGTTACTTACGTTATCAACCGCAATATAAATTTCACCAATATTTGCGAACAACATTGTAGTTTTTGTGCTTTTCGCCGAGATGAGGGAGATGCGGGTGCTTTTTGGTTAGATATTGGTCAAATTCTGGAAAAAGCTAATGATGCAGTACAACGAGGGGCAACAGAAATTTGTATGCAGGGAGGATTAAATCTTCAAGCTAAAATTGCAGGTAAATCTTTATCTTATTATTTGCAAATAGTAAAAGGTATTAAAGATGAGTTTCCTCAATTACATTTACACGCTTTTTCTCCCCAGGAGGTACAGTTTATTGCTAGAGAGGATGGCGTAAGTTATGAATATGTAATTGCTGCTTTGCGGGATGAGGGGGTGGGGTCGATGCCAGGTACTGCTGCGGAAGTTTTGGATGATGCAGTCAGAAGAGTTATTTGCCCAGAAAAAATTGATACAGCGACTTGGTTAGAAATAGTCAGCACAGCACACCGCTTGGGAATGCCAACCACAAGTACAATGTTGTGCGGTCATATTGAAACCCCTCAACAACAGATTTTACATTTGGAGAGATTACGATCGCTCCAACAAACTGCCATTGAGAAAAATTATCCTGCGAGAATAACAGAATTTATTTTATTACCATTTGTCGGACAAGAAGCACCTGCACCTTTGCGTCGGAGAGTGGGGCGCGACCAACCTGTTTTGCTGAATGTTTTGTTATTAACAGCAGTGTCGAGAATATTTTTAGGAAATTGGATTATTAATCATCAACCAAGTTGGGTAAAAATTGGTTTGGATGGAGCAAAAGAAGCGTTGAAGTGGGGGTGTAATGATATTGGCGGTACGTTAATGGAAGAGCATATTACAACAATGGCAGGTGCTGTCGGAGGTACTTGTATGGAAGTCGAAAATTTGCAAGAAGCTATTAGGAGTTTGGGGAGAAGCGATCGGCAGAGGGATACACTTTATCAACCAAGTCAAAAGTCAAAATTTAAAAGTCAGAAGTTAGAAGTCAAAAGTTTTAAGTATTTGTAGGTTGGGTTGAAGTTATGAAACCCAACAAAGAAAGTAACAGTTATACATAGATTTGTTGGGTTGCGCTATCGCTTAACCCAACCTACAACTACAACATATTATACATTTTCTGGCCAGCAATGCCTAAAAAAACAACTAGATTTTTGTTAAAATCAGACAACATATCAAATATGGATGGGTTAGTGATGACAGAAACAAAAATTCAAACTGAACTACCACCGTCTTTTCCAGACCATACCCAACTGCCAGAGTCAGACGGTACATTTGTGAAAAACTTCCAAGAGCATCCCCAAAGTATTATTCTTACAGATTCCATTACTCCTGTTTTGCAGCGTATTCACCCTGATGGAGAATATGCGATCGGACAAGACTGTGGCATCTATTGGCGGGAAACAGACCCTCCCGAACAAGGTGCAGTTTGCCCAGATTGGTTTTATGTTCCTAATGTACCGCCTTTACTTGATGGTCAATATCGTCGCTCTTATGTTATCTGGCGAGAACATATTGCACCATTTATTGCTTTAGAGTTGGCATCAGGTGATGGTGCAGAAGAACGAGATCGAACGCCTGTATCCCGAACATCTGAGGGAAAGAAAATTAAACCTGGAAAGTTTTGGGTATACGAACAGGTTATCCGAATTCCTTATTATGGCATTTACGAAATTACAAGTGGTCATCTGGAAGTTTATCACTTGGTGGATGGGTATTACCAGCAGATGTCACCAAATGAGCGGGGTCACTATCCTATTGAGCGTTTGGGGGTAGAATTAGGACTTTGGCAAGGTAATTATGACAATCAATTTATGTTGTGGTTACGTTGGTGGGATGCAGAAGGTAATTTGCTGTTAATAGGAAACGAACGTGCGGAAATTGAAAAAGCAAGAGCTGAACGTGCTGAGTCTGAACTTGAAAAGGCGTTGCTTGTCCAAAGGAATGCTATTTCTCGGTTGTTGGCAATGGGTTTAAGTATGGAGGAAGTTTCTGAAACTCTTGGTTTGAGTGTTGAGGAAGTTCAGAAACTTTTGGAGTAATAGATATCAAAACAATGTAGGGATCTTCTATGGAACGTCCCTACTAATTTGTCAGATAGACGATTTCCCACAAACAGCACAAAGCCTGCTGAAGTTATTGTCAGTTGAGCTGCTCTGAGCTTGGAAATATTTTTTGGTGATGATCGGACTGCCTTTGAAACCAGGCTAGGCGTAAATTTGTTTGCTAGATTGCCTTGCAGTGGCTGGATTGGATTTAGTATCTATGAATTGCACAGAATCAAAAGTATTAATCCACAAGTGAGCGCCACAACTTGCTGGTTTGTAAGGTCGATAGACGATTTGGCAAGGACCTGAAATATATAACTCATAACCATAATAGTTATTATTGCCGTGTTTGAGTGACACTACAGCTTCCAATTCTGCTGGAGGCTTACCTTTATTACTTTTAATTTTGTGTTGATTGACATGAATCATTTTTGGTGTAGTAGTTTCTTTCTTGCGCCACATACCTTTCGGACCGCGCCGAGCCGGAATTATTACGGGCATTCCATTCTCAAAAGCTGGTATTTCCCAGAATCTACCTTTTTTTTCGGCTCCTTTGACTCTTCCTTGAGCGAGTAAAACTAATAAACGTTGACGAGACATACCTAATAAAAAAGATGCTTCTTTAGTACCCATGATTTTTTCCTCAACTGTTGGACAATAGTTAAATATACTAGAATGGGAAAATATAAAAAAAAAAAGAAGTTACCTGGAAATAAGTATAAACAAAATTATTGGTTTTGTCAACAGGAGAGTTTGCTGAAAAATTATGAGTGTTTATGGTAGGAGGTAGGAGGAATAATTTTCCCCTAATCTTTCTATGGTTGTCTGCCCAAAATCATAATTTTTTGGCCACTCAAAAAGAGAGAACAGGGAATAAGGGAGAGTATTAATAATTTATAGATAAGAATGCCTTTGTTGCATAAAAGTTTTAGAAGCATTATAAAACAAGGATTTATCAATAAATTTTATTAATGATAAAGTATTACACTGCAAGGACTGATATTTGTGCAACAAAGGCAATAAGAATTGATTTTATTTTTGATTATCGAAGATGTCTATTTGATTTGCTCCCATGTAATCAACTTACCATCTTTACCACCACTAATGAGTTTGCCATCACGAGTAAACACTACTGAAGTTACAGCTTTTGTATGTTTATTCCCTACAAAAACAGCGGTTTGACTTTTCAGACTCCAAATTTTAATATTTCCATCATCGTCTCCACTCGCAATTAACTTCCCATCAGAGCTAAAAGCTACCGAGTTAACAATAGCTGAATGTTTTCTTTGGTGGCGATCGTATAATTCACCTGTTTCAGCATTCCATAGTTTGATGATGCAGTTATCACCACCAGTCGCCAGGATTTTACCATTGGGAGAAAACGCTAATGAATTAATAGAGCGTGTGTCAGCAGAAATAGTCATTTTTTCCGTGAGACTTCCTACTCCTAATTCCCAAATTTTAATATTACCTTGTTTGTCTCCACTCGCAAGAATATTGTTCTTTTTATCAACTGCCATACACCTAATTTGAGTATCATGTTTTGGGATAGGTTGAGTTGTTATTTCCCCTGTTACAGTTGCATCCCATAGTTTAATTTTTCCGTCACTCCCACCAGTAATAACTGTCTCACTATCAGGATGAAAAGCTACTGCTTGTACTCTATTGAAGCCGCTTATTCCATTACTCCCCAATTGTTTAAATTCTTCCGTGTTTAAATCCCAAAGTTTGATAATATTGTCATCAAATCTTTCAATGACAGAAGTTACGAGAAATTTACCAGTAGAGTCAATTATAATTGGAGTTGCATTTCCCACCAGTAATTCTATTTCATATAACAGTGTCCTCTCTTCAAAACTTTCAAGACTTTGAATAACTATTTTGTTTTGATCGTATCGAATGGCAATTTCTTGACGATTAGGAGATATAGCAATTGAATTAATTTCTAAGCCAAACCTATTTTCGTCAATAAATTCCTTGATAATGTTAAATTGCCATGACGGAGGAATAGAGCGATCGCCTAAAGATTCTTCCTTAAATTTTTCGTTTTCTGATAATTGTTCGTTAGTTACTAATTTGGCTTGTTTTTGAGGTTTATTTCCAGCAATATAATTTTCTAATTTAATCAGTTGAAAAGGATTATCATCCTTTTCTTTTTCTGATAATGAAAACGATTGAGAAGCATAGGCAGGAATTGGGCTGGTTTCATGCCAAAACTGTTGATAATACTCAATAATTTGCTGGTGAATTTTATCAAAATCTTCTGAAGTTACTACAAGATTTTTTGCAGGAAAATCACCTTTAAAAACAAAACCTTCAATTAAACTAATGACTCTACCAAATGAGTCTTTAAGAACACCATCTCCAGAAATACCTATATCTATTTCCAAAGCTTCAATAATTCGGAAAACTAAAGTTAAATCTCCTACTTTAGAGTTAATAATTTTCCGGTAATATGCAGTACCTTCGTCAGTTATTTCTCCTTCTGCTACCCGAGCAAGTATGAGCGTATAATTCTGTTCGCGCATAAAATTAGGAGCCACAACTGTTCTATAGTCAAGGTACTTATTTCCACTTACTAAAAAACACCAAACTTCTTGATTCATAATACATTTCTCAAATCCGATTCTGGAAAATCAATATCTAGTTGATTTCTAATTGACAAAAAAGAATTAACAGCAGAGTCTAGTGCTGTTTTTTCATCAACAACTTTGTTGAGAGATTTTGCTTGTTTAATACGCAACTCTTCCGTTCTTCTTTGAGCCACTGCTTTTTTTTCTCTAGCAGGTTTTTCGGCAAATTCAATTAAAACTTCGAGAATATCTTCATCAAACCGATATCCTTTAGGTAAAAATTTCTGTATTGTTTTGACTCCCTGACCAATAGAACCTAAAGTTTTCCCGAATTTGTCTCTCCAATTTAATTCTGGCTTAACTTCAATTTCTCTAGCTTGTTCTGCTGCTATTTTTTGCCTCAATTCTTGAACCTTCTTTTCAATGATGTCAGGTAAAGTACAAGCTAAAGGTACTTCAACCTGAAATGGTTTAGGGAAAACACCATCGTTTTTTGCCATACTACCATCTTTGTTTAAAGTCGCAAATCCTTTGCCAACTGAACTTACAGGAATTAGTCTGACTGGAATACCAGCTTGATTTCTAGCTCTGACTAAATTAGTAAACTCCTCAATTTCAAGTAGGCGATCGCGTATTTTTCTGAGGTTATAGTATGGTTCAACAATATCCCATTTACTAATAACAAAATGTACTGGCCTGCGTTGATTGTCTTGCACCTGCTGTAACATACTTGGCAAATCTTTGGCAGCCCAGATCATGTCCGATCTTTTCCCACCCATCAAACCACAAAGTTTTTGACCATCTAGTAAGACTAGCATAATATCTGCGTTCTTGGTTATACTGTTAAACTCCTCATCTTCTTCCTCCATTTCGTCAATTAATCTACCTCCTGCGTAGTCTATATAAGCAAATTTACAGGCATCATAAGTAGACAAACTTTGTGTTTGTACACGACAAGTAAATTCCCATTCCGATACTTCAGACATTCTTGTTCCCCTTGGCCATTCTTCCTCAAAAGCTACTTGTGTGTAGATATTATTCAAACGCTTTCTTTTTTCTGTGCTTTCAACTTTCAGAAAAAAGCCTAGTTTCCCCTGTGTAGATAGCTTTTTGTACATACTTGCTAAGAACACAGTTTTCCCAGAACCCCGTGGCCCAAGCATAATAACTGAGTAAGTATTCATAACTTGCGGATTAGTTCATCTATAATAATGTCCTAATAATCCATCTTTCCTCATAGATTCTGGCTTTGTCAGTTGGAATTGTTGGAAATTTCCCTTCAATTTGCTTGTAGGATTTGTAGGAAATGTACGATTTGTTAGCTATAATTTTCCCAACCCCCTAACATTTCCTAATATATGGATATGGATATTCAAGAAGTTTTGAAGTTGGCTGAAGAGCTAATTTATGACCATACTGGAGAAAATTTAGACTACTTGCAAAAAACTATATTGCAACGTACTTTAGAAGGTCAGACTTACAAAAAGATTGCTGAGGAAACTTATGCTAGCGAAACTCATGTTAGGTATATCGGCGCTAAATTATGGAAAATTTTATCGGAAATACTGGGTGAAAATATTACTAAAGCAAATTTTAGAACAATATTAGAAAATGCAAAAATTTACAATTTGGCTATTGGTAGAGATAACATAACAAATAACATTAATATCTGTCCGTCAAACCCTCGCAATTCTTCAACAAAAACCAACCCTCCACAAACACCAACTCAATATATTATCGACCTAGACAAAGCACCGGAAATTATCAATTTTTACGGTCGCACAGAGGAACTTTCTACCTTATCAAAATGGATAGTGAGCGATCGCCTTCGTGTAATCTCACTTTTAGGAATAAGTGGTATTGGCAAAACTACTCTTTCTCTACAATTAATCCAGGAAATAAATGGGTTTGGAGACCAAACCCCTACGTTTAATTACATCATTTATCGCACCCTCCGCTTTTCTCCCACCCTCACCACAACTCTCACTAACCTCCTGCAAATTTTCGCACCAGAAACAAAAACTTCAGACAATATAGAAACCCTATTATCAGAACTACAAAAATACCTGAAAAAATATCGTTGCTGCATCATATTTGATGACGTACAAAAATTATTTGCTCCAGGAAAACTTGCAGGTCAATACAAATCTGGTTATGAAGATTATCAGGATTTTTTTCAACTACTTGTCACAGTCTCCCATCAAAGTTGTTTGCTATTAATAAGTAGAGAAAAAATCCCAGAAATTACCAAATTAGAAACAGAAAATTATCCAGTACGAACCTTAATTTTAGGAAGTTTAGGAGCTGCTGCAAATGAAATATGCCAAAAACGCCAATTAGCAGATCGAGAATCCTGGGAAAAATTGATTAATAATTATCAAGGAAATCCCCGATGGTTAGATATAGTAGCAACAACAATTCAAGAATTATTTAGCGGTCAAGTAGCAGAATTTATGGAATATGAAACCCTAATTTTACCAGAAGCATTACAAGCAGAATTAGAACAACAATTTGAGAATTTATCTCCTGTGGAAATCAGAATAATGGAGAAAATTGCCAACCAAAACCAACCAATTTCAATAGGAGAAACAATTAGAAAATCAGAACTATCTATTCAGGAATCTGTAAACGTAATTCAATCCCTGAAAAAACGGTTATTATTAGATAGGCAATTAGAGAATAATTTGACAGTATTTACTCTAAATCCTGTTTGGAAAAAATATTTAATATCAAATAAAAAGTAGAGAAACCGGGTTTGTATTAAATCCTTTACCATAGGAAATATATCTCTCATCAATCCGGTTTATTGTAACATTATTATGTAACACAAGCAGATTTTTATGAAAACAAATAATATTTCAAGCCACCCTTTTCAAGAGGATAATAAAAATATTCTATTCAATATTTCAAGCCTCTAGCTTCAGACATAAATACTGATAACTGATAACTGATAACTGATAACTGAAATTGCCTTGTTCAAATTCTGTTATTCCTTGGCGAATTGCCGCAACTGATTCAGCATAATCTAATCTTTCTAGTAATTTTTGATAGGCAATTGTATCTTGAATAACTATTTCTGCTTTACCATTAACTGTTAAGACTATGGGTTTTTGTATTTCTTTAATTTGCTGCACAAAATACTTAGGGTTATGCTCGAAATCTGTGAGTGAATAGTTGGTCATATCATTTTTTTAATTAAAAATTAACTAGCTGTCTCACCAATTCCTGTCATTTTGGGGCAATTTTTCCAATTACAATATCAAAATTATATACTAAAAGTAGAAAATCATTTGCAATAAAATTTCCTCAAAAACTATGACTCAAACTCTTCCAGCAAAAGACGTCAACATCCGCTATCTTATTGATAACTTCGGACTTCAAAAAAACCAAGACGAGGAATTTTTCCGGGAATGGCAAGATAATTTACCAGAACTTACTGACTTAGAAAAACAACTCCTAGATAAAGTAAAAGCTGGATTTATTAACCTAACAGATTATCCGCCAGTGCTAGAAAATGTTGTGAGGATGGCAGTAGTTGACCCAATTTTATTTATTGGGGGATTTTTTCTTTATCCATTGTATATTCGTTCCGAACCTGCGATTAATTTAGCAGTCGAAGATGAAGATATTATTATTAAAGGTAAGATTGATACTTTGGTGTTAAAAGACCAATTCTGGGCAATGGTAATTGAGTCTAAAAAAGCTGAATTTTCTACTGAAGCTGGACGGGGTCAAATTCTGGCTTATATGTTAGCAAATCCTCATCCAAGTCGCCCTAATTATGGGATGATTTCTACAGGTGGCGGTTTTATATTTGTTAAATTAGTTAATGGAGAACCACCACAATATGCTCTTTCAAAAATGTTTATTACTATTAATCCTGGTAATGAACTTTATGATGTACTCCGCATTCTCAAACGCTTAACTCAAATTGCGCTAGAAGGAATTGATTGAAAAAGGCACAAGGCAGAAAGGAAAATTGCTTATTATTGAAGTCAGAAGTCAGAAGTTTGAAGTTTTAAGAAAGACTTTTGCAAGAGATATAAAAAAGGAAACGGGAAAGGTGAACATCATCTCAATTCATCCATCCCGTTTTAGGCAAATTAATATAAGACTTTAGTACAGGGTGGCGAAGCAGATACCATAAACCATAAAGTTTTCTGCCTTCTAGTACTAAATAGACAGGCAATATTACATCATACCCATGCCAGGCATACCCATGCCGCCCATGCCGCCCATGCCGCCCATGCCGCCCATGCCGCCCATGCCGCCATCCATATCTGGCATCGCAGCTTTCTTCTCAGGTTTCTCAACAACCACAGCTTCAGTAGTTAATACCATACCAGCAATGGAACCCGCATTTTGCAACGCAGAACGTACTACCATTGCAGGGTCAAGAATACCAGCAGCAATCATATCTTCATATTCACCAGTTATGGCATTAAAACCAACACTAAAATCAGTAGAACGTACTTTCTCTACAACTACCGAACCCTCTGCTCCAGAATTATCAGCAATCTGACGTAAAGGTCCTTCTAAAGCACGTTTGACAATATCAGCACCAATCTGCTCTTCCTCATTTAAACTACCTTTCAACTCATCAACCTTAGTCGCCAAATGAATTAAAGTAGTACCACCACCAGGCACAATACCTTCTTCTACAGCAGCTTTAGTAGCATTCAAAGCATCTTCTATTCTTAACTTGCGGTCTTTAAGTTCGGTTTCTGTTGCTGCACCAACCTTAATCACTGCTACCCCACCAGCTAACTTAGCGATGCGCTCCTGTAACTTCTCCTTGTCATAATCAGAATCACTCTCTTCAAGCTGTCCGCGAATTTGAGCAATGCGCTTTTTCACTTCCTCTGCTGTATCCCCACCAGCAACAATAGTAGTGTTGTCCTTATTAATAGTGATTTTCCGACCAACTCCCATCATCTCTAAATCTGCCATCTCCAGATTCAGACCTACTTCTTCAGAAATAAGTTGACCACCTGTGAGAATAGCAATATCTTGGAGCATTGCTTTACGGCGATCGCCAAAACCAGGAGCTTTCACAGCAGCAACATTCAATACACCCCGTGCTTTATTCACTACCAAAGTAGCTAAAGCTTCCCCTTCAATATCCTCAGCAATAATTAAAAGAGATTGACCCGCACGAGCAACTTTTTCTAATACAGGTACTAAATCTTGAATAGAGGAAATTTTCTTATCAGTAATCAGAATGCGAGCATTTTCAAATTCAACTACTAACCGCTCCTGGTCAGTAATAAAATAGGGAGAAAGATAACCACGGTCGATTTGCATCCCTTCCACAACTTCTAAGTCTGTAGAGAGAGACTTAGATTCTTCAACAGTAATTACCCCATCTTTAGTAACTTTATCCATTGCCTCAGCAATCATTTGTCCTACTTCTGCATCACCACCAGCAGAAACCGTAGCTACTTGAGCGATCGCTCCTCCTTCTACTGGTTTAGCAACTGCTTCTATTTCTTTGACTAGCTGATTAATGGTTTTTTCAATCCCTTTACGCACTGCTACTGGGTTTGCTCCAGCAGTGATGTTTTTGAGACCTTCTCTAATCATAGATTGAGCTAAAACTGTAGCGGTAGTTGTGCCATCTCCAGCAATATCTTTTGTTTTGGATGCCACTTCCTGAATAAGTCTAGCACCTGTATTTTCTAGAGGGTCTTCTAGTTCGATATCCTTGGCTACGGTAATCCCATCATTCACGATATGTGGTGCGCCAAATTTTTTCTCTAATAATACATTTCTACCCTTTGGACCCATAGTGATTCGGACTGCATCAGCTAGGGAATTTATTCCTCGCTCTAGAGCGCGTCTGGATTTATCATTAAATTCTACAATCTTGGCCATATACTTTCTCCTATTGCTTCCAAATAAAAATTTAGCACTCGGCGAGGTAGAGTGCTAGTTCGTGGAAACCGTACATCCCACATTCCGCAGCACAAAATGTAGTATAAAAAAATAAGTCAAAAGTCATGCATTCAAAAGTAAGAAGTAAGAAGTAAATTATAGTGGTCAATAGGAGTCAAGGATTCAGTAAGTGTTTATGCTGGCATAAGTAATCTGAGAATTTGACTCTCGATTGAGGTAAATGAAGATAATTTATATAGTATAAATACTTAAGCAAGCTACGGATTTTATACTGATTTTTATGTTACAAATTGAAGTGCGGAATATGGGGGTAAATACAGAAAGCAAAAACTTATCTAAAG
Organism: Okeania sp. KiyG1; assembly: GCF_014132355.1. Lineage (GTDB taxonomy): Bacteria > Cyanobacteriota > Cyanobacteriia > Cyanobacteriales > Microcoleaceae > Okeania. Next base: position 82,115 of record NZ_BLZO01000025.1, on the reverse strand, counting down.
TTCATCAAACTTACTCATAATTATAGCTATCAAACTAAAATGAGTAATTTTGCTCAGTTGTCTATTCATTGAGTCGTTATCAGCTACAATTAGGATATGAAGCTAGTTGAACGTCATGTTATTACCAAATCACATTATTTGTGGTCAGAAATAGACCACAAGGCTTTTTTGTCGAAAAATTTATTCAATTTAGCTAACTATTATTATCGTCAATACTTCTTTGAAAACAAAAAGAAACTAAGCTTTAATCAACTGTATCACCAGGTATCTAAAAGTGAAGATTATCAAGCTTTACCTACCAAAGTAAGTGAGCAAATAATCATTGATATTAGACTCAGCTTGGAGTAGTTATTTTGCGGCTTTAAGAGAGTTGCAAAAACAGTCAAATAAATTTTTAGGGAAACCAAAAATCCCCAAATATAAACATAAAAAATGCATGCCGAAATATTCTGCCCTATCCTGATGAATCAATATACAAAAAAACCTGAAAAAAAGGAATTTGTCATCTGTCAATGAGTGAAATAAAAATCCACACTTCACAGACAGAAATAATAGAAACCAGAATTATCCCCAAAAGTAGCTGTTACATAATAGAAATAGTCTATGAAAAATCGGAGTCAACAACAGAAAATCAACAAATAGCAGGAGTAGATTTAGGAGTAAATAACTTAATAGCTGTAACGACAAATCAAACAGGAACTACACCTCTGTTGATTAAAGGCAGACCATTAAAAGCAATTAACACCTTTTATAATAAACAACGCTCTTATTTACAATCCCAACTAAAAACCAACCACAATCAAAGTAATTCTCATCGGTTAAAAAAATTAACTCACATTCATGTCGGCTCTTAGCCGAAACGAAATTGTCGAGTAGAAAACTATCTCCATACAGCAAGTAAAAGGGTAATAAATTGGTGTATCAAGCATGAAATAGGAACCTTAATTATTGGGCAGAATCAGACTTGGAAACAAGAGATAAAATTAGGGAAAAAGAACAATCAACAATTTGTGAATATCCCTCACTATAGGTTAATAGAGATGTTAAGGTATAAAGCCCAACTAAGAGGAATAAAAGTAATAATTACCGAAGAATCCTATACATCTCAATCGAGCTGTTTAGATGGGGATGATTTACCGAAATATGGAGAACAAAAACCGAAATTTAGTGGAAAAAGAGTAACAAGAGGGTTGTATAAAACCAGAGAAAATAAATTATTAAATGCAGATGTCAATGGGTCGTTGAACATTATTAAAAAAGTAATTCCTGATGTCTTTGACCAAGGAATAAAGGGTTTGCCGTTTAACCCTGTAGTGGTCGATCCACTTGCGTTTGACTAGACTTTCAGACCTTCTCGTTCAGTTTGAGTAAGTTTAGTTGAGCGGTACATAGTTGAGAAAATTTGAGAATTATGGCCTTGTAGGTGGTAGGTGATAGGTGTTAGGTGTAAATTCAAGAGGGAACACTAGAAGTAAGCATTCAGCAGTCAGCCAGCCTCCTATGGTCGGAACTGCGGACTTCAGCTAGCCTCCTCCGGAGGAACTGCAGACTTCAGCTATTGCTTTTAGTTTAGGAAAAAGCAATATTTAATTGTCTTACTACAAAAGTGCTTCCCTTGCCCTTAAAGTCTATATTGATTTAAACACTGTCCTATATGAGAGAGTATTGTTGCGCTCTAGCTGACCGCTAATAGCTGTTTGCGCAGCAGTCCGCAGGAAATGCTCACCACTAGAATTGGCAGAAATATCAGATATTTATTAGACATCTCCGATAATCAAAAATAAAATTAACTATCGCACAGAAATTATCAATTCTTTCCCGCTAATCCCTACTCCCTCTTTTCTGGATATATTTTTTCAACATTTAGAGGAGAACATTAACTTTAGAAATACCATACTATTCTGAACGATGTTTGCGACAAAAACTTAAAGTCTTTTTAGTACTTATCAGTAGCCAGTAGTTAAGTTGACTAAAATATACCTATTTCTAACTTTTAATAATTTTTATTATTAGCCATTATCTTTCTAGGTTTAATACGCCACTGTCTACAGGGTGTTGACAATTAGTTGGAGTTTAAGTCCTCATACACTTTTTCTTTCTTCTCCAATAATATTCTCTTAATCTCTTTTCCATTGCCGGAGAACAACACTTGATATTGAGTCTTTTTATTAGTTCAACATATCTTCTTAAAGGTAAGCATTCAGCGGTCAGCCATCAGCTATCAGCTATAAGTTATTAACTCATTATTTTGGCAGGAAGAATTAGTCTAGAAAAAGAATGAAAAGTTATTAATGAAATTGGTCATTAGCGAACCTTAGTCGTTGCTTGATTCTTTCAAAAGCTTTTTGCGTAGCATGACAAACAGAAATGCTATTTGTGCAGCATTCCGCAGGAAATACTTACTCTTATACCAATTTCATAAAATATTGCTACAGTCATGGTATAGGGAACAGGGAATAGGGAATAGGTATGGAGGGAAAGAAAAATAGAATAAACAAAGAGGAAAAAAAGGTTGAATTGTTAGAATTTATGGGATTTATATTTTTTATTGTAGGAATAAATCATCAACTAAGATGTAACTACCTTTGCGTGAATTTGGTATTAAAGTAAGCATTTTAAAGAATAAAAAACTTAATTTAAGATTAATATATTAGTATTACTATCTTATTAGTAGTCTTAAAATTTTGGCGTTGGTGAAAAGAGGTATGGTATCTTGTCCGGATAAGAGCGCAAACAAAAAACTTTCTCCTTCTACTACTCTTTCTTCTTCTTTCTTTCCTCCTGACTCCTGACTTCCCCTCCCCTCCACGGTCGGGGTTAGGGGTGGGTTGGGAGGGGTTAGGGGTGGGTTGACTCCTGATTCCTAAATAATTAGGATTAATATCATACACGCGCTTCACAAACGCCAAAATTTTGTTGAACCAAAGTGAGTATTATGAAAAATTTACAGAAAAAACAAGTTGAGCAAGTACTAGAATATATTAATAACTATTGGCATAGCTTACAGCGTGAAGCTAAGAAACAAGAAAACAAAGGTGGTACGTTACTTGATTTACCTCATCCATACTTAGTTCCTAGCCATCAAGGAATGTTTCAAGAAATGTATTATTGGGATTCCTATTTTATAGCCCTCGGATTAATAGGAACAGACTATGAAGAATACATTATTTATATGACAAAAAATTTAGCTGTTTTATTCGAGCGTTTTGAAATTATTCCTAATGGTAGTAGATATTATTTTACTTCTCGCAGTCAACCACCTTTCTTTACACAATTGATGTGGCTTGCTTACGACGTAATGATATCTCAAAAGCGGGATGATGAAGCAAAAATTTTTTTAGCCGAGATGACTGAAATAGCAGAAAAAGAACACATTAATGTCTGGATGGCAACAACAAAAGATAATAACCGCTTAGTTTTTTTTCCTGACAAAAACTCACCATCAATAGGATTATCCCGCTATTTTGATGTAAATTATTTACACGAATTGGCTTGTTGTGAAAGTGGTTGGGATCATTCCACAAGATGTGACGATCTTTGGTTAGACCACATACCTGTAGACTTAAATTCTATTCTTTATATTAGAGAACTTGATATTGCTAAAGCTAAAAAAATTCTCGGACAAAATGATTCTGTAGCTGAGTGGGAAGAGAGGGCAAAAAAGCGAAAAGAATTCATCAATCAGTATTTATGGGATAGCGATCGCGAGTTTTTCTTTGATTATAATTACCAGAAAAAAAGACGCAATCCACATTTATCATTAGCAGGCTTTTTTCCCCTATGGGCGGGACTAATGGAAAAAGACCAAGCTGAGAAAATGGTACGAAAATGGCTACCTGTATTTGAACATCACGGTGGCCTTGTTACTTCCCTGCAAGAAGTATCAGGAAGGCAATGGGCTTTTCCTAATGGTTGGGCACCCCTTCAGTGGATCGTAGTTGAGGGATTAGAGAAATATGGATATGACGATGACGCAATGCGAATTCGACAAAAATGGTGTCAAAATTGTTTCACTGTTTACGATCAGGGTATTTCTATCACAAATCAAGATGGAACAGAAACTAAGGAACACAGCCTCTGGGAAAAGTATAATGTTGTGAATGTAGGGGAAATTGCTGGAGATGGCTGTTATGGTCCATCTGTTCATGGCTTTGGTTGGACTAATGCTATTTTTAAAGTCTTTGCGGAACATCTAAAGTTTGACAATATTTAGATCAGGACTTACGCAAAGGCACTATTTATAGAGTGTAAATTCTATTGGACAATAGTTTTAAGCGCTATATATAGCGTATCTGCGTAAGTCCTATAGATATTTTGGTGTTGTTGAATGTTGAATATTTTTTGTCTGGAATTTATCTGAAAAATCACAATTTTACATTCCATCAATAATAAATATTATTACCATTACAGCAACATCTAAACAGGGCTTACCGAGCAAATCTAAAAGCACTGACAGATAAAGAATTTAGCCTTTTTAGGTAGAAAAAAATGTCTGGTTTTCAGTTGAAAACCCTCAAAAAATTAGGATAGAAGGCAGAATAATAGCAGAAAAATCAAGGAACAAATATATCTGACTATCTTCTAATTAATTCCTCGTTTCTCCTCACTACTCTCTACTCCCCTACTCCCCTACTCCCCTACTCCTGACTCCTGACTCCTACCCTTGTAATTTTCAAGATTTCTGAAACAAAATTACAAAATTAACTTGTTTTTTGCCTTGCTGCAAACATTCTTTCAAAGCTCATCGCAGCAACACCAATAATTACCAATAACATTCCCACAATTTGTTTGAATAATAAAACTTCTCCAATAACAAAAAGAGCAAATAAAGCAGTTAAAGCCGGACCAGAAGTACCAATTATAGATGCTCTTGCAGCTCCAGCAAATCTAATAGCAAAACTATTTAATACATAACTAGAAAGTGTTAAAATCCCCAGAATAATACCACCAACAATTAAACCAGACCATACATTAACACTAGGGTCAATATTAATATTAACCGACCATTCTATAGGTAAAGGCATCATCAAACCTAAAGCAGAAAATACAAAAATTCCGGCAAAATTCACTAAACTAAAAGGAATAGGATGAAGTTTTCCAGCTGACATTTGTGTGAGAACAACATACCCAGAAAAAGTAATTCCAGCACCCACAGCAGCCAAAATTCCTTGTTGATAATCACCCTCTCCACTAGGAAGAACTAAAAACCCTCCTATAACAATCAAAACCATAGCAAAAATTCTTACCATAGAAGGGCGATCGCCAAATAATCCCCAAGATACTAAAACAGTAATAATTGGATAAATAAAGAAAATTGTAATAGCAATAGCAGTAGGTATATTACCTATAGAAATATATATCAATACCTGAGATAAGAACAAAAAGAAAGCACTACCAATAACCTTCCACCATAAAGAAAAATTTCTAGATTTGATCAGTCGCTCAATATCGCTCCAAACCGCAGGATAGAGAAATGTTGCGACTATAGGCATCAACAACATCACTACAATGAGTCGTAGTAATAAAATTAACAAAGAATTACCAACATTAGGATTTATCAACCCTTCCACCGGAAATAAGCCGAAAATTGTACTAGGTTGTGGAGGCGTATTGAGTATAACTTTAATACAAACATTAAATAAAGATAAAAGTGCTGCAGAAAGTAAAGCCAAAATCAAACCTACCTGAACTTGAGAAGCAGATTTTTTAGGTTTGGCAGTAGACTCAGTTTTGGACTTAGGAGATACTTCTGAGGACTCCACAGGAGGTGTCGTCAACATTGATTTTCCTGAAGAAGTAGTATTTGCCGAGTTCTTAGACCCAGACTGAGAAACTTCATAAGTTCCAGATGAAACTACACTACTATTTTCCAGTTGTGCCTGAAGACGACTGACCAAAGCTTCTAGAATGACCTCACCCTGCTGTTCCATACTACGCATACTATTTAACTGTACAGAAAGGTCACTTTGGTAACTATCCAACTCTTGTTTTAATGCATCAAATGTCCCACTCACAACATTAGATAAAGAATCTCCAAATTCATTAGCAGTCCCATAATAGTCATTTAAAGGATTAGTCATTGGTAACTCTCCCCCAGGAATACCAGCTTGTTGTAGTCCCGGATCGACACTCTCCGTTAAATCTCTAATTTTTTGGCCTAACTGTTTTTGTAAATTATTAGCCAAAACCTGAGCTAGTTGTTTAAGCCATAATTGTTGCTGGGCTATTTGTCGCTGAGATAGAGATTCCAGTTGTTGAGATTGCAACTGTTCATATTGCTTTCGTAATTTACTTACATCCTCACTAAGCTGTTCTTTCTCGACTCTCAGTTTGTCTATATCTTGGCTTAACTGACTTGTCAGATTTTGACGAAAACTATCTAAGTCTTGAATCACTAATTTCAGGACTTCTTCTGGTGATTTAGGAGTTTCAGCTCCACGATTTGGGGGTTGAGTATTCATTTTCCCTATAGATATTTTAACTGATACCGCGAAAAGTCCCACTCCATAAGGTACGTTGGGATTGGGGCGGAACGAATAAATATGGGGAATATTTTTCCACCTTTTTCTCCTATTGCCTCTATCCCACGGACGACTCCATGGCTCAAATCAAGATACCAAATGGCTTCTATAAAATTTGGGACATATTACCGAAAAGCGACGTTGAAGGCCCCCGTGTTTTAACCGGGGGATGAAAACAAGCGAGTCGTTTAGACAAGACTTCTTTAGTTGTCCTGTGCTATTTTTTTTAACAAAAAGTAAGCAGAACGCTAGGTATTAGCCTTAGCCGACTGTGTAGGGGCACTTTGACTTGTCCCCAAAGAATATATCTTTGGTCAGCTAAGAATAGAGGAAGCAAGACGGATTTATCCTGTTGCGTGGTATCTACTTAGAATCCCCGTGACTTGAGTCTGGGGAGTAGTCAACTCCACAATATCTCCACATTAATATTAAGATGATTAAGCTTTAATGCGGAAAGTTTATTTTTTAACGGAGATAATTTTCCTATTGGTTGTGCATTGTCATTATTTTTGTCACGAGACACCGCAGTGGGAGCAAGATGCTCCCGTACCAAGAATTATCTACCATTACGCGAGCAGGGCAACCCTTTTTCTTTACTCACAGGACTTACGCAAAAACGCGATTATACACCATTTGTAGGGGTTAACGGTCATTAACCCCTAATACATAAGATGGTTATGGGTAAGTCTTGACTCAAATACTGACTAAGATGTCCAAGGCATAATCATCAAGCTAGCAAAAGTAATATTCGATCAGCAATGGGCAGTCTTTCATCATTTTTTTGCTGCTTGCGTTGCTCATAATAATTGATATATACTTACAGATTGTGAGTTTTAAAGAATATTATGACAGCCCAAGAAATAATTCGCTCAATTGAAGCCGAGGAAATAGAAAACATTAAACAAGGCTCGAAAAAGAAATTGCCTCAAATTTATGTAGGTGATACTGTCAAAGTCGGAGTCAAAATTATAGAAGGAGGAAAAGAAAGGGTCCAGCCCTATGAAGGTACTGTAATCTCCATGCGGAATGGAGGAATCAATGAAACTATTACAGTCCGTCGTGTTTTCCAAGGTGTCGGGGTAGAAAGGGTATTTTTGCTTCATTCTCCTAGGATTGCTAGTATAAAATTAATCCGTAGAGGTAAAGTCCGTAGAGCTAAACTCTATTACTTAAGAGATCGTGTTGGTAAGGCCACTCGTGTGAAGCAAAGATTCGATCGCCCTTTATAGTCTCCAAGATGGTTTAAGAAATTATTTGGAACTTGATGAAAAGTTATGTTATAGTACATTAAGTAGAGGTCATTAAGGTTGAATCTAAGACCTCAACTATGCGCTCTTAGTTCAGTTGGTAGAACGCAGGTCTCCAAAACCTGATGTCGGGGGTTCGAGTCCTCCAGGGCGCGCTTAATTCTTACCGAAAAGCAACGTTGAGAGCAAGCGTGTTTTAAGCGGGGGATGAAAACAAGCGAGTCGTTTAGACAAGACTTCTTTAGTTGTCCGGTGCTATTATCTGGATGTACAAACGTTTAAACAAAAGTAAGCAGAAAGCTAAGTTTAGAGCTTAAGCCGACTGTGTAGGGGCACAATGACATCGTCCCCAAAGAACATATCTTTGGTCAGAATCATGAGAAACGAAGCAACAAGGATTTATCGGTGTTGCGTAGTATCAACTTAGAATCCCCTCGGCAACAGCTGCGGGGAGTAGTCAAAATCCAACTAAATGTCGCTCTGGGTCTCCTGTTATAATCTCCGATTTAACGGGAGAGGACTTGCGACCGGAAACAAAACTCATCTCTACAGTAAAGTAACATCAATTATGCTATAATTAATGCCCAAATCGAGTAGCGGTAATACGCACCTGAAAGCCGAACTGATTTGTCGGTAAAATCACAGAAGGTAGCTAGGTGATTACAGAACTGGACAATACAAAACGGCGGTGGGTCTCATCGTTGCAGTTTGTGGACGCGCGCGAGGATGCTCAACCAGCAAACGCAGGAAGCCCTTTTCTGTGAGGGAGGGAACCCCTCGTTATAGCGCTAGCTTAACTAGGCAGAACGTCACAACTTAGGGAGATAATTTATTGTGGCCAAAAAAGAGGAAGTTAGAGTACAAGAAAATAAGGAAAGTTTCCAGCTTCTAGCTTTTTTCAAAGAAACAAAAGAAGAACTAGATAAAGTAGTATGGCCAAGCAGAGAGCAGCTAATCAGTGAGTCTGTTGCTGTACTGTTAATGGTTATTCTCTCGGCAACAATTATTTATCTAGTAGATGAGTTCTTTAGTTGGGCAGCTGGGGTGGTGTTTGGATGACATTATATCCAGAAGAAACACAAGATACAACGCAATCAAACCAAGAAGAAGAAAACTCCAGAGAGTTTCTCAAAGGAGAATTACGGTGGTATGCAGTACAAGTGGCCTCTGGTTGCGAAAAACGAGTTAAAGCTAATTTAACCCAGCGTATTCAAACTCTTGATGTTGCAGATAAAATATTTAAAATAGAAATACCTCATATACCCGCAGTTAAGCTTCGTAAAGATGGCAGTCGCCAACATAGTGATGAAAAAGTTTTTCCTGGCTATGTATTAGTACAAATGAGGCTAAATTGGATAGAGGAACAAAAAAAATGGACAATTGATGACGAAGCATGGCAGGTTGTCAAAAGTACCCCACATGTGATTAACTTTGTAGGGGCTGAACAAAAGCGTCGCTACGGAAGGGGTCGTGGTCATGTTAAGCCGTTACCACTAACTCCTTCAGAAGTAGAAAGAGTCTTTAAACGAGCTCAAGAGCAAGACCCAATGCTCAAGGTGACAGTGGCAGAAGGAGATCATATTACAGTGCTCTCAGGGCCATTCAAAGAGTTTGAAGGTGATGTAATTGAAGTAAGTCCAGAAAGAGGTAAATTGAAAGCGCTATTATCCATTTTTGGACGAGATACGCCAGTAGAATTAGAATTTAATCAGGTAGAAAAGCATAAATAATGGCAAAAAAAGTCGTGGCGCTGATCAAGTTGGCTATTACGGCGGGAAAGGCTAACCCTTCTCCGCCGATAGGTCCTGCTTTAGGTCAGCATGGTGTGAATATTATGGCGTTTTGTAAAGAGTATAACGCCAAAACTGCAGACCAAGCTGGTACGGTAGTTCCAGTAGAAATCTCGGTTTATGAGGACCGTAGTTTTACTTTTGTGCTGAAAACTCCTCCTGCAGCGGTCTTAATTAAGAAAGCAGCAGGTGTAGAACGTGGCTCAAGTGAACCAAATCGTTCAAAGGTAGGCTCAATTACACAAGCTCAATTGCAAGAAATAGCCCAAACAAAAATGCCAGACCTCAATGCCAATGACATTGATGCTGCGATGAAAATTGTAGCAGGCACAGCGAGAAATATGGGTATTACGATTGCTGATTGATTTGATTAATTAATCCAGTCCCGAAATATCTGCATTCTACAGTAGAAATAGAAGCAAAAGTAAATTGATATTTAGGGGGAGAAGCAGAGCTTCGTTAAGTACCCCAGGAGAATAAAATGCCAAAAAAAGTCTCTCGTAGATTACAAGAACTGAGAAAAAAAGTAGAAGAGCGACCTTATGAACCTCAAGAGGCGCTTCAACTTTTAAAAGAAACAGCTACAGCAAAATTCCCAGAAGCAGCAGAAGCTCATATTCGTTTAGGGATCGATCCTAAGTATACAGATCAACAGCTAAGAACTACAGTTGCACTACCCAAAGGAACTGGTCAAACAATCCGAATTGCTGTCATTGCCAAAGGTGAAAAAGTTAACGAAGCTCTGGCCGCAGGAGCGGACTTAGCTGGCTCAGAGGAGCTAATTGAAGAAATTAGCAAAGGGATGATGGATTTTGATACGTTGATCGCTACACCTGATGTGATGCCTCAAGTAGCCAAACTAGGACGCTTATTAGGACCGAGAGGTTTAATGCCATCTCCTAAAGGGGGTACTGTAACTTTAGATCTGGCACAAGCTATTGACGAATTTAAGGCAGGTAAGTTAGAATTTAGAGCCGACCGGACAGGTATAGTTCATGTTATGTTTGGTAAAGCTTCTTTTTCTGCAGAGGATTTACTGATCAACTTAAAGGCTTTACAAGATTGTATTGACCGTAACCGTCCTTCTGGTGCAAAAGGTCGCTATTGGCGTAGTATATTTGTATCAGCAACAATGGGACCATCAATTCAAATTGAAGTTAGCGCCCTGCGGGATCTAAAATTAGAAGCAGAAGCTTAGTCTATTTAAGTAAGCGGTCAGCGGTCAGCGGTCAGCTTTCAGCAGGTTTTTTTTGAAATGGCTTCGTTTGCGGAGCATTCCGGAACGGAAAGGAGATTTTAACTCCTCCGAGGGCTATCCTGCACATTGGAAACCGGGTATTTTTCCCAGAGCTACTAAAAGCTGATGGCTGTTAACGAAGTTCCTCCGATAGGAGGCTGGCTAATTGCTGATAGCTAGTTAAATAAAATTTCTCAAGCTAAAAAAATCAAAATCAAAGAGCTGAAGACAGTAGGTGCTAAGAGCTTAATTTCCTGCCGAGGTTCAAGAATTAACTATTCAAAAACAGGTATTAAGGGATTTTTGTCAAAATCTCTACTAAATTACTTGTTTTGGATTCATAATTCTTTGCCCTGGCAGATAGTATAGTCCGCCAGGGTTTTTGGTTTGTCAAGGAGGTGATATGGCGCTACGCGCAAGTCAGAAGTTAGAAGTCAGAAGTCAGAAGTAATACCTGACTCAGTTTGAGGATTTATAAACGTCCTCAGGACTTACGCAAAAAATGGAATTATACACCATCTGTAAGGGTAAATGCCATTCGCCCCTACTAAATCGGGTGGTTATGCGTAAGTCCTGGTCCTAATCTATTTTTGTACTGCTATAAATATGGGCAAAACGAAGGAACAAAAACAAGAGATGTTGGCAGACATCAAGCAAAACTTGAGTGAAAGTCAGCTTGCACTTGTAGTTGATTATCACGGACTATCCGTGGCAGAAATTACAGACTTGCGTAGACGACTACTCCCTACCGGTAGCTCTTGCACTATAGCCAAAAATACTCTGATGGGAATTGCAGTTAAAGAAGATGCTAACTGGCAACCTATGGAACAGTTGCTGGCAGGATCTAATGCTTTCTTATTCCTGAAAGATGATATCGGCGGTGCTATCAAAGCGTACCAAGAATTCCAAAAAACCACCAAAAAACAGAATTTAAGGGTGGCGTGATGGAAGGGCGACTGCTGGATCAAGACCAGGTTAAAGCGATCGCCGATCTACCATCTAAGGAAGAGTTGCTTGCTAAAGTGGCTGGTGCTCTTAACAGTATAGCTACTAAGTTGGCTGTTGGTCTAAATGCTGTACCTACTCAGCTTGCTACTGGTATTAATGAGGTTCCAGCTTCTGTAAATAGAGCTATTAAAGCAATCTCAGAAAAAGAACAACAAGGCGATGGTGCCTAACACAAAAAAGATGAATTTTTGACTAATATCCTATCAGTTTTATTATGAGAATAATTCCAGTAATTTAACTATATTAAAGGTAATAAAAAGTCAAATTTCTAGCAAAAAATAACCGCAAACTAACAAAAATAGGAGATTACTAATGTCTGCAAAAACCGATGAAATTCTAGAACAACTTAAGTCTCTTTCTTTGCTCGAAGCATCTGAATTAGTTACACAAATAGAAGAAACTTTTGGTGTTAGTGCTGCTGCTCCGGCTGGTGGCATGATGATGCCTATGGGTATGCCTGGTGCTCCTGGAGCTGCTGCTCCTGCTGAAGAAGCTGAAGAGCAGACAGAATTTGATGCCATTCTTGAAGAGTTTCCTTCAGATAAGAAAATTGCTATTCTTAAAGTTGTTCGTGCCCTGACAGGTTTGGGTCTGAAAGAAGCAAAAGAGTTGGTAGAATCTGCACCTAAGCCAATTAAAGAAGGTATTCCTAAGGAAGCTGCTGAAGATATTAAGAAGCAATTAGAAGAAGCAGGAGCTAAAGTTACAGTTAAATAGTTAGTTATAACGACAAAAGTAGAAAACCGGGTGATTAGTTATAATAAAATTTTGTTTGTAGTTTTGCTCTAGCCCTTTAAATACTTGTCTGATCGCTAGAGCAAAAATATAAGCATAATTATAACTATTTTACCGATAGCGTAGCTCCCCTGGAAGGGGCACATGATATTAGTTCTGAGTTGAATATTTTTGTCATGCTTGGTTTATATATTTTGTTGTTATAACTATCAGTAATAAACCAAAAATTAGATGAATTTCTTTCTAAATTGAGAGAAAATTTTGAGGAAATTTTTAACAGCTTGTAGTTGGATGCAGGCTGTTTTATTTTTAACTTTGCTAGACTTGAAGAAAGGAGAAATAGGAAAAAGTTTTTTTGGGTTTGTTTTTTTCTTTTGGGTTTATAAAAGTTGCCACTATAGTTAGGAAATCGGGTCATTTCAGTTATCAGTTGTAATTATGATGATTCATAACGCGAGCAAGATGATCGCACTAATTTTCCTAATGGGACTTACACAAAATAGAGGTAGAAAATAGGCTCAAATATAGACAGGAATAGTCTTTTAGATCAAAAGGCGTAAATCCTTAATTACTGAATAATTAATAATTCAATAATTCAATAATTCAATAATTCAGGTTTAAAGCCTCCGCTTTAAAGGGGAAAAAGCGGTCGAGGGATGGCGAGGTTTCCTCGCCATATCCAATCGACCAAGAGAATAAATTTTTTCCTTTTATTCAATCCTATCCGTTTTAGGGAGAGATAATTATCAATTATCCATTATCAATTATCAATTATTGAACCAGGGTTCTAGCCATTTTTAGGTCATTGAGGTAATTCCCTTTTCCTTCTTCCTTCTTCCTTCTTCCTTCTGCCTTTTTCAAGAGTAGAATTGACTTGCCCAATTTCGAGACTGACGCAGAGGACCATCATCTTGATATAAAGGTGGATTATGAATATCTTTTTTATTCTCTAAAATACTAACATCTTGTTCAAAAGTTTCTAAAACATCTTGTTTTAACATCTTATTTAAAATCAAACTTAAAGGAAAAGGTAGAACTTTTTCACACTATAAAATATGGCAATATCAAGATACTCATTATCTATAGGTGTACCTGTAAAAATAGTTAACAAACCTAACTTTAACTTTCCTTCTGTCCAGTAAAAACTCACATCATAAGCAGGTCCGTAATAAATAGTAGTAACTGAACCATCTTCTAATACTAATTTTCCTGCTGCTAAAGAAGATAAATTATATTTCTGAGACATTCTATGAGTTAAAATTGGTCCGTCAATTTCTACCCCATGACTATGAGCGCTTTTAAAAGTACGGCTGTGCAAATTATATAAGTGAGAGACATCTACACTGTTATCCATATAATCTTGAAGGGTAGTGCGGACTTTCCACTGACGGACTAAACGTAGGGGAGTCCATTCAACCGAATTTAATTCTGGTATTTGAGGTATTTCCCAGTCTGGCAGTTTTCCTTGATGGTGATGGTACATCATTATGAGACCATTAAGCTCAAGTACAGGCCAACTCTGTATTTTTGCTTTGGGTTTGGGTTTATCTGGATAAGGAATAGCAGCACATTGTCCATTTGTATCCCAGAGCCAACCGTGGTAAGGACATCTCAGAGTTTGGCCTTGTATTGTACCTCCATGAGCAAGATGAGCGCCTAAGTGAGGACAGTGAGCATCAAAAATATGAGGTTTGCCATCTTCTGTACGAAATAGTACGAAGTCTTTTCCGAAGTAATGAAGTGGTATGACTCCTTTGGCAGATAAATCTTCACTTCTGGCAACGCGAAACCAACTATTGGGCAGGTTTGAATACATAATTATGTTAGAGGTAGACAAAAATCAGCTATTAGTATAACTACGCATAAGTCAAAAGTGAGTGTGTAATTTGGTAGTGCTATAGGATAGCGATGGCTTGCCAACTTATTCGGCAAGGGGTCTGCCGTTATAATCTTCAATTTAACGGGAGGGAAGTTGCCAATCTACTAATTAATTAGCGTTGGAGTTATTTGATGCTTAACATATTTCAGGACTTACGCAAAGGCACTATTTATAGAGTCCAAAGACTATTGGACAATAGTTTGGAGCGCTATATATAGAGTATCTGCGTAAGTCCTAATATTTTTTTAAGTTCAGGAATCACAAAAAGCACTATTTATAGGGTTGTTGTCCGTTAAATTACCGCTAAAATCCCATACAAATAGCGTTCATGCGTAAGTCCTAAAGTTGTTCAATGTTACGCCTCCGCAACTAACAACAAAATAAGTATAAATTACGCATAGGCGCTACATATAGCGCTTGTTACTATTGTCCAATAGTTTTTATTTCTATATATAGTACCTTTGCGTAAGTCATGATCAGAACCAGTCCACAGTACAGGTTTCCGATAAAATCTTGCTAAATAATCCTTAAAATCTCTCCTGATTAACTGACTGGAAAAGGTTTTGAGATTAGCTATGAATTTACTCAAATGACTGACTTCAGGACTTACGCAAAGACACTGTGTATAGAGTCCAGTAACTATTGGACAATAGTTATGAGTACTATATATAGCGTATCTGCGTAAGTCCTATGACTTAATTGCTGTTGTAGACGCAGAGCGACGTGCCGAAGGCAGACCTTAATATTAAAGGTTTAGCTAGAAACACTAAACTATCAAAATCAATATATGATGTTGCTTGGGGAGTTTTTCTGGAAAAACTTGCAGCAGTAGCGGTGAAACGCGGTTGTTATGTTATCAAAGTAAGTCCTCATCATACATCAACTAATTGCAGTAATTGCGGTCAGAAAGTATCAAAAACATTGTCAGTTAGAACTCATTCTTGTCCGAAGTGCAATTTAGTGATGGACACAACATATGTAAGCATAGCTCCTCTACAGGAGGCAAATGCTGTAATCAACATATTAAATAAAGCATTAAACGAGGTGGGTCTCATCTTGTCTGCCTGTGGAGGCGTAAGACGTTAGTCTGCCGGGGAAACAGGAAACTTTATCTGCGAAGAGAAGCCCCCGTTATACCGCTGGCGGTTAACGATGGGATAACGTCACAGAATGACTGCGTATAAATTCCTATTATATTAAGGAATGAAAACTCTGAATAACCTTCTCAAGTTTTTTTTATGCAAACCACAAAAGTAGAACGAGTCAGAGGTGTCAGGGACATTCTGCCAAACACCTATCACATTGATAAACAAATCAAAAATGCACTGAGTGATAGCTTTGAATCTTATGGTTACCGACCCATAGATGTACCACTAATAGAATATACTGAACTCTATCTGAAAAAATCTGGTGAGGACATAGTTTCTCGCCTCTACGACTTTATTTATCGTAACCGTCGCCTCTGTCTCAGGCCAGAATTTACAGCTTCAGTGGTCCGTGCTTATCTGGACAACTTCCAAGAAATACCCCTGCCAGTAAGACTGTATTATACAGGACCAGTATTTCGCTATGAAAAGCCTCAGAAAGAAAGATATCGTCAATTTACCCAAATGGGAATAGAGTTAATTGGGGCAAAAGGGGCGATCGCTGATGCGGAAGTTATTTCTATGGCCTGTCAAGGTTTAGACAGTTTAGGTTTAACTGAATATCAAATGTTTATTGGTCATGTTGGAGTTATTAACAAATTCCTCGACCATCTTGAGTTAGATACTCGTCTTCGTAGTTTTCTACTTACTCAGATGGAAACTCTGAGAAAAGAAGGTAAACAAGTAGTAGAAAATTTACTCTCTGAAATTTATCCAGCGTTTCAAAAAAATTCTTCTGCTCAACAACAACCAGGTAAAAATATTACGACAAAAAAAATTACAGACCTCCTACAAAATTTAGAAGAAGAGGAGGCTAGAACAGCCATTTTTGAGTTTCTCGAAAGTATGAATATCGAACTCTCAAGCACTCGTGAACCTGAAGAAATAGTTGATCGTTTGTTAGTAAAAATCAAACATCAAAATCAAACTAAACAGCTGAATCAAGCATTAGATTTTATGACAGAGTTGAGTCAACTAAAAGGAGAGCCGAATGCTGTTTTAAAAGAAACAGAAAAATTACTTTCAGCTTACAGTATTGATGATTACGGCTTAAAACAATTACAAGATATTCTTGAAAGTTTAGATGCCTTTAATGTAGATAAAAATCGTATTAATATTGACCTCGGAATTAGTCGGGGTCTCCAATATTATACAGGTATGGTTTTTGAAATTTCTGATAGCAACTTAGGAGAAAGAAAATTATGTGGTGGTGGTAGATATGATGATTTAATTGTTAGTTTAGGAGGCAAAGAAACTCCAGCAACTGGTTTTTCTTATGTAATGGAAGAACTCAGACAAGTATTAGCTGAAAAATCTCATTTGAATATCAATAATTATCAATTTGTCGAAATTTTGGTAGTTGGTATGAGTTCAGATGATTATGTTTATACTGTCGAAATTGCTGAAAAATTAAGAAAGTTAGGTTTGCGGATAGAAACTGATATTATCGGGAGAAATATTGAAAATAATATTGAGTATGCAGTTAAGCATAATATTCCATTTTTAATTATTTTAAATTCTGTAGAACAACAAGATAGTAAAGTACTTTTGCAAAACCTGGAGTCTGGGGAAAAGCAAAATTTGGAATTAAATGAAGTAGTAAAAAGTTAGAAATACTTGAATTACTGAAAAATTAATATCCTTAAATCAAATGATAAACCTTTAGCCGTCAGCATTTAGTCATCAGTTTTTCCTGCGGAATGCTGCGCAAACAGCCATGGGTTTCATTAGATTGAATTGTATAGGTTAAAAACTCAAAACAAGTCTTTCTTGTGCTTCAATTTATGGGTTGAAAATGTAGTATTAAGTTAAACAAATTTTTACTTCATTCATTAAAAGGTTAATCCGAGCACATTCCGCACCGAAGAGATGACCGCTAATAGCTAAATGCTTACATCAAATGACCGAAAAATTCTGGTAAATAACCTCCCCTTTTAAACTATCCCTAATAAGGAACTCCTGAAAACCTTGTGGGGAGCAGGGGAGCAGGGAACAGGGGAGAAGGGAGAAAAAATCATAGTAGATAGGAAAAACTACTTAAGTCATCAAAAAAATTACTTTTTAATACACTTTTTCTCTGACAAAAACCTTTTAAAGACTCGTATATAACTTGTCTATAATGTCTACGTTTTATGTCAAGAAAGATGTTTATAAAGCATAGCCTTTTAAGGAGATCAAAAAAGAGAATATTCCAGATTTTAAGCCTCCTTATTCCAGAGATAGAGATACTGATATAGCAATGTACACTGGCATATTTAGGGTTTGCTGAATAAACTCTTTTTGCTAGGGTAGGCAGTAGGCAGTAGGCAGTAGTTAGGAGGTAGAATAAATGGGAATTACAGAGTCAGTGGCCAAAACAATATTAAGAGTTATTTTTCGGCTTTTGCTGCCCGAAAATAATCACTTTTTTAACCACAGAAACTGAAAAGCTCATACTTTTTCCAGACATAATTTGCCTAAAACCAATATCAGTCAATGCTTTGATATTAGATGGGTAAGCCCTATTTACAAATTACAAGAACTTTCCAATAGTTAAAAGTTTTATACTATTCCTTCGGAATGCTGCGCAAACGGTTTTTTCTTCCCCCTTCCGGAGCTGTTGCCTGTTGCTTGTTGCCTGCGCACAGCGCTATAACTAATAACTGATAACTGATAACTTATAACTGATAACTGATATGACCGCCGAGCAAATTTTAAAAATAGCTTTACCCAGTAAAGGTGCATTAGAAAAAGGAGCCATGAACTTATTATCCGCTTGTGGTTTAACTGTATCTAGACCCAGTGAAAGACAATATTTCGGCTCTATTCCTGCCTTGCCACAAGTAAAAGTATTATTTCAAAGAGCAGCAGATATATTTACAAAAGTAGAAGAAGGAAGTGTTGACTTAGGAATTACAGGTTATGACGTAGTTTCTGAAGAAAGTCAATCCGATGATGATGTAATAGTTATTTGGGATAAATTAGGTTATGGTAAATGTGAAGTTGTTTTAGCTGTTCCGGAAAGTTGGGTAGATGTGTCTTCCATAGAAGATTTAGCAGAGCTAACTTTACTATTTAAAGAGAAAGGTAAAAATCTCAGAATTGCTACAAAATATAATAACCTGACTCGAAAATGGTTGTATGAAAAGTTAATTGTACATTTTTCCTTAGTAGCAGTACAAGGTGCAATGGAAGCCGCACCAAGTATGGGATATGCTGATATGATTGCTGATGTAACTAGCACTGGCACAACCCTTAGAGAAAATCGTTTAAAGCGAATTGAAGGAGGTACACTTCTTAAGTCTCAAGCTTGTTTAATTGGTAATAAACGTTTGTTACAAGAAAGTGAAGCTAAGTTGGAAACAACTAAGGTCTTTTTAGAGTTAATTGAAGCTCAGATGGAGTCAAAAAAATATGTGTCGATAACTGCAAATGTAGATGGAAAGTCGGCAGATGAAATAGGTGATTTGTTAATGAATAAAAGTGGATTAAGTGGCATTACCGGTTTACAAGGACCGACTATTGCTAAAGTATATTCTGGGGAAAAAAATGACTGGTATGCTGCGACAATTGTAGTGAAACAAGAAATGTTATTACCAGCAATTAATCATCTCAGAAAAGTAGGTGGTACAGATATTACAGTTTCTTCTCCTAATTATGTTTTTGGCTCTAAATCTCAAACTTATGAAGCATTTTTGGAAAAGTTAAATTAACCTATTATATCATGTTCGGTTGAATACTTATAAATAAACGACGGAGTCCTCAGGAGTCTACCCACCCTAACCCCTCCCAACCCACCCCTAACCCCTCCCAGGAGGGGAGGGGAACTCAGGAGTCAGGAGGGAAGAAAGAAGAATAAAGAATAAAGAGGAGGAAAAGGAGAAAGTTTTTTGTTTGCTGGCGCACAACTTTCCTTACGGAATGCTATCACAAACGTTAACGCGTCAGCGGAACAGAGTTCTATTGCTAATTATCCGGACATGATATTATTGGTGGAGAAAGTCTATATTTCCTAGAAAAAAATATCGACTTAACTCTCCTCTTAACAACAGGGAAATATCCCCTAAAAATTTTGAGTTTTGACATTATAAAATAATTAAAATGCCACATACAATTGTTACTAATATTTGCGAAGGTGTTGCTGACTGTGTTGGAGCTTGTCCCGTTGCTTGCATCCACGAAGGACCTGGTAAAAATACTAAGGGAAATGATTGGTATTGGATAGATTTTGATACCTGTATTGACTGCGGAATTTGCCTAAGTGTTTGTCCTGTAGAAGGGGCAATTTTGGCCGAAGAAAGACCAGAATTACAGAAGACTCCCTAGTAATTAGGGCTTGCTGATTAAATATCGCGCGCATTGACTGATATTGGTTTTAGGCAATTTATGTCTGGAAAAAGTATGAGCTTTTCAGAAGTTATTGTTAAAAAAGTGAGCATTTTCGGCTTTTGCTACCCGAAAAATCACTCTGACTATTGTTTTGGCCACTGATATAGTATCCGGATAATTAGTTATTGTATGATGAGAGGAGTCAGGAGTCAGGAGTCAGGAGGAAGAAAGGATAAGAGTTGGAATTATCTGTAGATATTCTGGTATTTTATTTCTGCATTGAATGGAAGTAGAAAGTGCGATAACTGTATAACCGGATTTTATATGACTCTGTAATTCGCATTTATTCTACGTTCGCCCCTACTCCCTACTCCCTACTCCCTACTCCCTACTCCCTACAAAGAGCAAAAAGACTTTATGAGCGCAAACCCTAATTAGGGTCTGCGCTCATAAAGCAGAGTGTGGGAAGTGTGGGAGGGGTGGGGAGTGTAGGGAGTGTGGGAAGAAATTAAAAAGGCGTTGGTGAATCAAGCTATGATATTCAATCCGGTAGCATCGGTGTTATTCACCATTATAAAATTGTAGGGGGCGAATGCCATTCGCCCCTACTGACTTCATTAAGATGCTACTTTTGCAGTAGACCGACGTCTCCGTCTTCCCACTGGTTGTTTGACGATAGGCAGTTCTTTTTTCTGTTCTACTTTCTCTTCTGCATTTCTATCTTGTACATCCTCTGCTTCTGGAGTTTGCATTAAGAAAACTAGCAAAGGTTGACCTTGAAGCTCTCGTCTCAACATCCGCTGAACACCACATTCAAGATCATTTTTCAATCCAGACCAGTCAACTTGAGTATTGTCTGACTTAGCATACTCAGACCAGTTATTACTCAAGCTTTTTTCTAATGTTTTGATAACCAGTTCACGCATTTCTGCTTTTTCCATAGCACTTACCACACCACGCAAATGTAATTGAGGTCTATCAATCAATTTACCATCCGAATTTACCCCTAACGCAACAGTCACAACACCATCCTCTGCCAATTGTTGCCTTTCCTTAAGAATGTTGTCCTCAACCATACCAGAACGAGAAGAGTCTACCAGTTCTATACCAGAAGGTACTTGAGCTGCAACACAGATAGAATCTTGAGTTAGTTCCACCACATCACCATTTTGCACCACTACCATATTTTCTGGAAGAACCCCCATACTTTGAGCAGTTTTACTATGTTTAACCAACATCCGATGCTCCCCATGAAACGGTACAAAGAATTTAGGACGAGTAAGTGCCAACATTAATTTTTGGTCTTCCTGACAACCATGACCGGAAACATGGATACCCTTATCTTTTCCATAAATCACATTTGCTCCTAACATCATTAGTTTGTCAATGGTGTTAACAACAGCGATCGTATTACCGGGAATAGGGTTAGCAGAGAATACAACTGTATCTCCTTTACGAATTTTGATTTGCCTATGTTCCCCCTTAGCAATACGAGTTAGTGCTGACATTGGTTCGCCTTGAGAACCTGTAGTCAGAATCAATAGTTTTTCATCAGGTAAACTTCGGACACTATGCAGAGGTACAAATAAACTATCTTCACACTTAACATAACCAAGATTGCGAGCATGAGCAATCACATTCAGCATCGATCGCCCTACTATTGCCACCAACCTACCATGTTTTTTCGCTAACTCTAGAACTATTTGTAATCTATGTACGCTAGATGCAAAGGTTGTCACCATTAAACGTCCAGGAGCGTTGGCGAATACTCGGTCTAAGTTTGGATAAACTGACCTTTCTGAAGGGGTGAAACCGGGTACTTCTGAATTTGTGGAATCACTTAATAAGCAGTGAACTCCTTTTTCTCCATACTCTGCTAACCTTTGAAAATCAAAATTTTCTCCATCTACAGGAGTATGGTCAATCTTGAAATCACCTGTATGTATAACTACTCCTACTGGTGTTGTGATAGCGACTGTAAAGCTATCCGCCATTGAGTGAGTATTACGAATATATTCAACACTGAAATATTTACCTAACCGTACAGTATCGCGGGGACGAACAGTCCTTAATTCTGTGCGATTTTGGACTCCTGCTTCCTCTAGTTTTGGGTAGAGTAAAGCCATTGCCAATCTTGGTCCATAAATGACAGGAATTTCTACATTTTTCAAATGGAAAGGAATACCACCAATATGATCTTCGTGACCGTGGGTGACAATCATACCTTTGATTTTATGACGATTTTCAGTCAGATAAGTTACATCTGGTAAGACGATATTTACACCATGCATTCCATCGGTAGGAAAAGCTAATCCTGCATCAAGCAGAATAATTTCGTCATCATATTCAAATACGCAGGTATTTTTACCAATTTCATGTAGTCCACCTAGAGGAATAATTTTTAGGTGAGATGATGATTTCTTTCTTGTCATAATTATCCTATTTTTGTTGTTGTTCACTTTGAAAGATTTTGAATGATTGTTATAGCAGAAGGAAGAAGAAAGAAGGAAGAAGAAATAAGGAAAAATCTGGCGTTGTCTGAGTTTTAAGCTTTTGATATATCCTCACCTTTCCTTCGACTGCTATATACCAATTTGATAAATGTTTGCTATAAATAGCTTGGTTATTTCTTAGGAGTCTGGATAACCGAGTCAGGAGCGATAATGAATAGCTTTGATACCATGCCTGATATAACTCATCTTTTTAGTCAAAGGGACATCTCCTGCAAATTCTTTTAATTACCCCGATTATTCTAAACATTCTTTTTCAAAATAACATTACTGATTTTCAATACTCATTAGTTAAAAGCAGAAAAATTAATCTGTTAAAAAATCAAGATTTTAGCGATTTAGTCAGGGGTAACTAAATCATTATTTAGATCGATGGTATTCAATTGTCTGAAAACTTTATTACCCGTGAAATTGACTCACAATAAACCTAGTTGACCCATTTCTGCTAATAATTTTTCAGTTACTTCAGTGGTCGGGTCGCATAGTGGAGGGCGAGTAGAGCCTACTTTCCAGTTTAGCAGATTTAGTGCTGCTTTTACAGGAATTGGGTTAGTTGTTGCAAATAAAGCTTTGAATAAGCTGAATAGTTTTAGATGAATTTCTGTAGCAACTTGTACCTTACCTGTTTCAAATGCTACTATCATCTCTTGTAGCTGTTTTCCTACTAGGTGACTGGCTACACTAACAACACCACTACCACCAACAGCCAAGAGTGGTAAAGTTAGGGAATCATCTCCAGAATAAATCTTAAACTCTGGTGCAGTCAAGTGCCTAATCTGACTTACTTGATCTATGTCACCACTGGCTTCTTTAATCGCAACAATATTAGAAATTTCGGCCAGTTTTGCTACAGTTTCAGGAATTAGATTTTGACCAGTACGCCCTGGTATATTGTAAACCATTATTGGAAATTCTGGGGTGGCTTGAGCGATCGCTTTAAAATGTTCATAAAGTCCTGACTGTGGCGGCTTATTGTAATAAGGTACCACCTGTAATGAACCATCTAATCCTAATTTAGCAGCTTTTTCGGTGGCTGCGATCGCTTCTCTTGTGGAGTTTGACCCAGTACCAGCTATTACTTTAGCTTTTCCTGCTACTGCTTTTTGAACTACTTGAAATAGTTTATATTCTTCTTCCCATGTTAAGCTTGGAGATTCTCCTGTTGTTCCACATATTACTAATGAATCTGTCCCATTTTCTGTTAACCATATAGATAGCTTTTCTACCTCTTCATAGTTAACACTACCGTCTGAATTAAACGGCGTAATCATTGCAGTTATAACTTTACCGAAATCTACCACACTATTTCCACTCCTTATGGGTTTTTTATTGCTTTGTTAGGTCTTATTCTTTTTTTTTGGCCCTCTTACTAGACCTAATTTTTTTTAGATTAACATCGCTTTCGCTTTACTGTCTCTCTGCAAATTTTTTTTCTTTTTGTATGATTGAACTATTGTTAATTACCCATTTCATTACATTGTATAAATAGGAACTAACCTTACCGAATAATGAAGGTTTTAAACCTCTTCTTTCAAGGATAAACAAGAAAAAATTTTCCTTTGAGTCAATCCTCTTCTTTTCCAGGAAAGGTAATTACTAATTATTAATTGTTGAAGACTCTTTTTTTTTCTGCACCCTGAGTCTAAACTGTTGCTGCTTTTACCCTCAACCAATTCTTTTTCACCAATAACTCAGCTATTTGCACTGCATTCAAAGCAGCTCCTTTTCGGATCTGGTCTCCACTTAACCATAATTCTAATCCACAAGGATGAGAAATATCTTGACGAATTCTCCCCACTAATACATCATCTTTACCACTTGCTTCTATTGGCATTGGAAAATAATTTTTTTGCCAATTTTCTACCAGTGTTACTCCAGGTGCTTGACTTAATATTTCCCTAGCTTTGTCTACACTAAATGGTTGAGCAAATTCTAAATTAATAGCTTCTGAATGGGCGCGTAATACTGGTACCCTGATACAAGTTGCTGTAATCCCGATTTCGTTAGTTTCTAATATCTTACGAGTCTCATTAACCATTTTTATTTCTTCTTGACAGTATCCCTGCTCATTCAACGGGGAATTGTGTGGGAACAAATTAAATGCTAATGGATAGGGAAAAATATCTGTTTCAGGAGTTTTTCCCTCTAAAATTTCTTTGGCTTGAGTTTTCATTTCTTCCATTGCTCTAGCCCCTGCTCCACTTGCTGACTGGTAAGTGGCCACTACCAATCTTTTAATTGGCTGAACTTGATGCAAAGGCCATATTGCTACACACATTAATATTGTTGTGCAGTTAGGATTAGCTATTATACCTTGATGTAGAGTCGCAGCTTTTGGGTTAACTTCTGGAACTACAAGAGGCACTTCAGGGTCCATACGAAAAGCGCTGGAGTTATCAATTACTATAGCACCAGCTTCTACTGCTTTCTTTGCCCATTTTTTTGATGTAGATGCACCTGCTGATGCTAGCACTAAATCTACATCTTTAAATGAATCATGTGTTACAGCTTCTACTTGTAAGTTTTGTCCTTTAAATTTTAGAGTGCTACCTGCTGAACGGGGTGATGCCAGTAGTTTTAATTCTGCTACTGGAAAATTTCTAGTTTGCAGCAATTCTAACAACTCTGTACCTACAGCCCCAGTTGCTCCTAATATTGCTACTTTGTAAAACTCTGACAAATTCTTGTCCTCCTTAATTTTTCAATAATTTGATTTTTTGATAATGGTTTTAATTAAGTTTAATAGCTTTTTTATGGCCATTAATTTCGATGTTTTAATAGTTTGATCTAATTTTTTATCTATCTGACTTAAAAATATTTTTATTTTTATTAAACTTGGCGATCGTCTAGATTATCTAAGATACACTCCTATTACAACTTTTCCTTTGGATAATTTTCATCAACTAAAGATTAAAAATTAACTTTATATTTCATCCATAACATATATTCAATTTGATAATAAGCAGCATCAATCATATCAAATATTTAATAAAACAAATAAAATTTTTATATTACTCAATTAATTTTATACTTACTGACTGACCATGGTCAAATCAAATCAAACTATTCTTAGATATTTCAGTTTTAGCTATCTACATCAAGTAAATAATCGAGTACTAACATATCAATATTCATAAAAATTTAAAGATAAATTATTATCTAAATTTAATCAGTATCAAATATTATTATAGTTTAACAACTTGAGAATACTGAAATCAGAACTTAGAGTCATTTAATCTAGAAGTAAACTTATTACAATAGCATGATATAGTAGCTTTTACAAGTTAAGATATCTCAGCTTACTTTGCCAATAGGGCGGAAAGAATAAAGTTAAAAAAGTCCTAATATCAAAGCATTATAGGCACAGGTAGAGAAATACTTATAGTTAAGGAATGAGAATTCAATCAAAGTCCAGAATTTTTGGAAAAGAACTAAGATGACATGGAGTTTAAGCTATCTAACTTGCGTAAATAATAAAATTCTCATTCCATTCCTAACAGTGCAAGAAAAAGTAAGAATGTTAAGATTCCCATAAATAATTATATAGCTTACTAGAATCATAGCCTATAATCTTAAACTTAGTTCTAACCAACTTAAACAAAAGCCGATGAAAGTTACCCAGGAAAAACTTCCAGCTAGCCAAATAGGTCTGGAAATCGAGATTACACCAGAAATGTCCAAGAATGCCTACGAACAGGTAATTCAGAAATATATCCGTTCCGCCAATATTCCTGGGTTCAGAAAAGGCAAGGTGCCTCGACAAATATTGATACAAAGGCTGGGTAGAAATCATATTAAAGCTATGGCCTTAGATAACCTAATCAATGATTGCTTAGAAAAAGCAAGAGAACAAGAACAAATCAATGCAATAGGCCAATTTGACCTGGTGACACAATTTGAAGAGTTAGTAAAAGATTTTGAACCAGGAAAAGAAATGGTCTTATCGGTCAAAGTGGATGTAGAGCCAGAGGCTAAAGTTAATGACTATAAAGGATTAGTAGTAAAGGCTGAAGAAGCTAAATACGACCCAGCTCAATTAGATGAATTTCTGGAAGAACGTCGCTCTGAGAAGGCCACACAAATTCCCGTAGAAGGAAGAGCTGCTCAGTTAGGAGATTTGGCAATAGTAGATTTTGAAGGTATCCTCCCATCTGAGACAGAGGGAGAAGAGCCGAAAGAAGTTCCAGGAGGCAAAGCTCAAGATTATCCAGTGGAATTGAAAGAAGGACAATTTATCCCTGGGTTCATTGATGGAATAGTAGGCATGAACCTAGAGGAAACAAAAGAAATTTCCGTTCAATTTCCTGAAGAATATGGTCAGGCAGAGTTAGCAGGTAAGCCAGCAGTATTTACAATTACTCTTAAAGAATTAAAAGAAAAAGAATTACCAGAGTTGGATGATGATTTTGCTCAAGAAATTAGTGAGTTTGAAACATTAGCCGAATTACAGGAGTTCATGGAGAAAAAATTTACTAAACAAAAAGAGGAACAAACAAAACAGAATAAGGAAATTGCCATTGTAAATGAGCTAGTGAACCATCTGGAAGTAGAATTACCAGAAACTTTGATCAAAAATGAAGTTATGCAAATGTTGAACCAAAGTGCAATAGAGTTGAGCCAGTACGGAATTGATGTTAAAGAATTATTCAGCAGTGACCGACTGCCAGAAATGGAACAGCAATCGCGGCCAGAAGCAATTGAGCGATTGAAAAGAGATTGGGCTATTAAAACAGTGGCCAAGGAAGAGTCTATCGAGGTAAGTGAAGAAGAGATTGTAGCAGAGTCAGCCAAAGTCATGGAACAGCTACAAGGAAAGGATGTAGATCCAGATAGATTAAGAGAAGTAGTCACCGAAGACTTACTAAAGGAAAAAACAATCAAATGGTTGGAAGAAAATGGCACAGTAGAGTTAGTACCGGAAGGAACTCTAACTCAAGATCCAGAAATAGATGAAGCTACAGAAACTCCTGTAGAAACTGAGCCAGAGTCAGAAACAGCTCAAGGTACAGAAACTATTGTAGACGTTGAGGCCGAACCAGTAGCTACTGTGGAAAATTCTCATTGAAAAAAGCAGAAGGCAGGAGTTCATTAATTGATAATTGATAATGGATAATTGATAATTACCTCGGATTTTAACCGCTCTTGATTGAAAATAAGGAAATATTATTTCTTTTTTCCCCTTAAAAGGGGAGGCTTTAAACCAGAATTATTTAATTATTAATTATTAATTATTCGGTAAGAGGCAGAAGGCAGAAGGAAAAATTGCTGATCGGATAGTCAACAAAAGGCCAGTTCGTGTCTTATAAACCCAAACAATTTTAAGTACCCCTAAAATTACAGCACTTTTTATGAAGGGTGAGGTACGCTTTTAAAGATAATCTTTTTTTCCCTACTCCCTCTCTTCCAGAATGGTTGGGTAATCACAACTAGCAATATCAGTAAAGTTAAGTCATAATAATATTCAGCGTGACATTCTCCTACATCATAATCTTTGATTTGATATAGGCTTCCCAACCTCACGGACGCGGGCTTTCTGTTTTGCTGGCGCAACGCTGCGCGTTACATGTCGCGGAGCGAAACACAGGGAGTTCAACCACTTAACCCTCCGCAGACACCAGACTCGGAGACCCACCGCCTTTTTGTACTGAACAATTCTGTACTCCCGAAAGCACCCTCAAGAGTTTTACCTTTTCACGGGCTGACTAGAACTTCTGAGATGAACCCCATAATCTATTTTGTTTTCGGTAGCGCTGTTACCAGGTGCGTATTATCGCAACTCCTGATATAATCATCAGAGTAACACAAAAAGGCATACGGGGACGCTATGCGGTTTATTAGTTGGTCGGCAATTCCTCTCCCGTTAACATTCGTATAACAGGAGACCCCTTGCCGACACCAAAGTTGAATTGATACGAATCAAAAATGAGCAAGTAAAAACAAAATTTGTTTATATATAAACTTATGTACTATGGTTATATCTCAATATTCTGATGATTTAGTTAACATTTATAACAAGTTACAAATTTACTCCGGTCCTAGTAACATTGTCCCCATGGTTGTCGAACAGTCAGGCATGGGAGAAAGAGCTTTTGACCTCTACTCACGGCTGCTGAGAGACAGAATTATTTTCTTGGGGACTCAAGTGGATGATAATTTAGCCAACACCATTACTGCTCAGATGCTATTCCTGGATGCTGAAGACCCAGAAAAAGATATTCAACTCTATATCAACTCTCCAGGAGGTTCTGTGACTGCTGGAATGGCTATATATGACACCATGCAGCAAGTACGGCCTGATGTTGTTACAATTTGTTACGGTTTAGCTGCAAGTATGGGAGCTTTTCTTCTTTCTGGTGGGACAAAAGGTAAAAGAATGTCCCTTCCTAGTTCTAGGATAATGATTCATCAGCCTCTAGGTGGCGCTCAAGGTCAAGCAGTAGATATAGAAATTCAGGCTAAAGAAATCCTGTATCATAAACGTAAGCTGAATGAACTGCTATCATATCATACAGGTCAACCTTTAGAAAAAATAGAGGTTGATACAGACCGCGACTTCTTTATGTCCTCAGAAGAGGCTAAAAATTATGGCTTGGTCGATCAAGTGATTACTAAACAGAATCTTCCTGTACCAGGAGAGTCTGTTCCTGCAATTTGACATACTCTCCGGCTGTTAGGCACAGAGATTCTCCTGAAACAAGGATTCTTGGTTTGCGCTCCGCAAGGCTACGCCAACACTGAGTCCACTTAAACTAATTACCTTGGGATACCTAGCCCAGAGATGGTTCTCACCCCTGCGCGTTTGCTCTATTCCAAGAGCCTGTTCCCGTATTCCCTACGGTACAGTTCAAACCTCAAACAAAAATTTTGGTTCTCTAGTACTTGTTGCTTAGAGTTTTTCCATGTACAAGCATTACTGTACAAAACCCCATAACTCTTGTCTTGGTCAGCATTCCGCAAGCGAGCTGACGGCGACGCGGGGTCTGACCGCAGTTTTCAAGGTGCAAACGCTACAGTTAAATAGCTATAGGTTTTTAGAGCGGTTGAATACCTTTCCGCTGTTTCCATAATAACATTAAAGTCCCCCTAAAAGGAGGAGGCTTGAAACCCAATTTTTCGGTAATAAGAGGAAGTTATGTCTAAATACGACTCCCATCTAAAATGTTCATTTTGTGGCAAGTCTCAGGAACAGGTCCGCAAGTTAATAGCAGGTCCTGGAGTTTATATTTGTGATGAATGTGTAGAGTTGTGCAATGAGATTTTAGATGAGGAGCTTTTTGACTCTAAGGCAACAAGGCCACAACCTCCAATGGCACGGTCGGGAACCTCTACTCAAAAGCAAAGTAGTGGTGCCAAGAGAGTGTCAATAGCCCAACTTCCTAAGCCTAGAGAAATTAAGAATTATCTGGATGCTCATGTTATTGGTCAGGAAGAAGGTAAGAAGGTTTTGTCAGTGGCAGTTTATAACCACTATAAACGTCTGACCTTTGTCGAAGCAAAAAAAAGTGGTAAGTCTTCTCCAGATGAGGTGGAATTACAAAAATCTAATATTTTATTGATAGGGCCGACTGGTTGTGGTAAAACATTGTTGGCTCAAACTTTGGCAGAATTATTGGATGTACCATTTGCTGTGGCAGATGCGACAACATTAACAGAAGCTGGATATGTTGGGGAAGATGTGGAAAATATTCTGCTACGACTTCTGCAAGTAGCAGGTTTAGAAGTAGAGGAAGCAGAACGGGGCATTATATATATAGATGAGATAGATAAAATAGCTCGCAAGAGTGAGAACCCTTCTATAACAAGAGATGTTTCTGGAGAGGGGGTACAGCAGGCTTTATTAAAAATGTTAGAGGGAACTGTTGCTAATGTCCCGCCTCAAGGTGGCCGGAAACATCCTTATCAAGATTGTATTCAAATTGACACTAGCAATATTCTATTTATATGTGGTGGGGCTTTTGTTGGTTTAGATAAAATAGTAGAACAGAGAAATGGCAAAAAGTCAATGGGCTTTGTTCAGCAAACAGGAGAAAATCAGCCCAAGGAGAAAAAAGTTATAGATTTAATGAAGCAAATGGAACCGAATGACTTGGTGAAGTTTGGTTTAATTCCAGAGTTAATTGGGCGAATACCAATGGTGGCGGTAGTTGAACCTCTGGATGAGGAGACTCTGATGGCAATTTTGACAGAGCCTCAGAATGCTTTGGTGAAGCAATATCAAAAGTTGTTGCGGATGGATAATGTACAGTTGGAGTTTGAGGAAGAGGCAATTCGGGCGATCGCGAAGGAAGCGTTTAGGAGAAAGACGGGAGCACGAGCGTTGCGGGGTATTGTGGAGGAGTTGATGTTGGATGTGATGTATGAATTACCTTCGCGGAAGGATGTGACTCGGTGTACTATTACTAAGGAAATGGTAGAGAAGCGATCGACTGCAGAGTTATTAATGCATCCATCATCGTTGCCAAAACCTGAGTCTGCTTAAGTAGCGATCGGCATTTTCCGTACCGGAATGCTCTGCAAACAGCACTCAGCTTTCAGCGCGCTAAAAGCTTGGGTTGACAGCGCTTTTCAGATTTATGACACATCGTCATAACCAAAATCCTGTAAGGGGGGAATGGCAATTTGCTAACGCAAAGCTCCGAATGGCACCCCTACTGTGGTCTACTGAAATGAAAACCGCTGTAAATCTCCGACTTCTAGCTTGTAGTTTAATTGTTAGTAGGTGCAACATTTAACCTACTCAAAGCTATATACCTTGAATCTGTATAGCATCACCAGTATAAAGTGATGGCTGTTGCCGGCAAAGTCTTGTTGTCAAGCAACAAGACGCATAGTTTTTTTAAGGTTTGGAGGCCCGTAGCCTACTCGTTCCCCGCACTGTGGCGTCTCACAGTCCATTATTTAATGTCGCTTAACATCAGACCATTTATCTTTGGATAAATTTTAGTTCTTGGCCGGACGGGAGTGTTCGCTTGTTAAACAAGTTACTAACCATAGAAAATCATACTTTATTTAATAGTTTTTGTCAAAGAATTGATTGAGCTTTCAACGAACCCTTTTAAAGCTACATAACTACATATAATAAGCCTTGAAAAGGTTTATATAGGTTTTTGGTCAACTATTACTCCTCTAATTCGGAGGAAATTATTGTCCAGTGTTCGATTAGTTTTTCTGGCCGCCAGTTTCGTCTAATTGTAGTATATAAATCTGTAGTTTGGTAAGTATTTATACTATGCAAATCATCTCAATTACTTTTTTCGTTCATCAAATTCCGAGTAAAAAATTTGGGGTTGCACATTATGGAATGATAATGCAAAAATAGGTGTTCGATTTTGACTAAAAACCATTAATTAATCATTCTACCAATTCTCAAATCCAAAATCCTGTTCATCAAAAATCTCAAATCATTTGTCACTGTGCAACGCCAAAAATTTACGCATAAATACTTGCTCGATCATGTACTCGATCGCGACAGCTATGATTTTCTTCTAAAATTCTGTCTCCAGCTCTCCTGACTCCTGACTCCTGATTCGGTTCCTACATTTTGTGGTGCGGAATGTAGGTTAAAACTTAAACCGAATAAAATACATCTGTCTCTGTTTATCTCACTTACTGTTAAGCGTGACATTAGTTTTCAGTTTCCTTGAGGCGGATCTGAAAGCTTTTTCGTAAGCAATATCCAAATATTCTTGAGATTTTTCAAAATTGTCTAAATCGGGATTATTAATAGCTATCCAGCCCATCCAACCGTAGACAGGATGGGGAATAAAGACGTTTAATGCCTGAAAATCAAAATCTCCTTCAATAACTCCGCCTTTAGGAGGTCTTGACGGTCGAAGACCAAATATTTCTTCGTATTTTTCAGGTGTCAAACCAATATTAAGCCGAAAAACCCCAGTGCGGTTGAGATATGAGGCTTTATCATTTTCACCATCCTTTGATTTAATAGTGACAAAATAGCTTCCACGCTTCAACTTCATCCCAGGATTAACAAAGTAGCTGCGTTCGCCCCAGGAATTGATGATATTTAAGTGTTTATAAGTTTCTAACAGATAAATTTCGATATTGCTTTCGTTAACCATATTTTAGAAATTGTTTATTCCATAAAAATAGTATATCTGTATAATAAATTATTACAGCGCTTTTCATTTGAGTAGACCACAAAATTATTTTTGGCGCTTAGAGTAGAGTAGGAGTAGGGAGTAGGGAGTAGGAGTAGGAGTAGAAAAATGCTTTTGGGTTGCCCATACTAACTGTAGTCTATCCATGTGAAAAGCGCTATAAGAGACTAAACAACAAATTTTTAGTCATTACTATTGAAAAAGTTATTTTAGGAGAAATAAATAAAAATGGCATCAGAATCATTAGGAACTATTTTGGTTTTTGGCGCGACAGGGGCAATGGGAAGTTTTGTCGTCAAACATTTGCTCACAGATAAAAAGAATAATTGGCAAATTCGAGCTTTTACCAGAAATACCAATAGTTCTCATGCTCAAAGCTTAGTTAAATTAGATAGCGATCGTGTTAAATGTCAGCAAGGCGATCTTAATTATTATGAAACTATTACCAAAGCGATGAAAGACGTTTATGGGGTGTTTTGCAATACCAATTTTTGGGTTGGTAGCAGCGTGACTAAAGAGCGTCAAATAGGGTTAAACGTTTTGGAAGCTGCTCGAAAAGCTGATGTGCAGCATTTTATTTATTCCTCTCTCGATGCTTGCGTTCACATTTCTCAAGGAAAAGTTCCCGTACCTCATTTCGACGCCAAAGCTGCTGTCGAACACGAAATTGACTGGCACAGATCGGATGAATTCATGCGCCAAGAGAAAGGTTGGTATTCGAGCAATGTTAGCGTATTAAAAACATTAGCTTACTTTGAAAACTTATTTGCTTTTATGAAGCCAAGTTGGGGAAAACTTAGTGATGGGCGGGAAGGATTTATTTTTTCTGTACCAGCCGCAGATGCTCCCTATCCTTTTATTGCTCTTGATGACATTGGTTGGTTTACAACCCATATGTTTGCCCATCGGGAAACCTGGGGTGGTCGAACATTGGAGATCGGAGGCGATCGCCTAACTTTTGCTCAAATTGCAGCTACTTTTGAGCGAGTAACGGGTATTCCCGCAGAGTATCAACCTATGAGTGATGAAGAATTTTTAGCTCTCGATATGTCTAATGTTCACGATCCTCTCAATCAATTTAAGTTTCATCGCGAATATGGTCCCGATCGCAACCATGAAGCTTTAAGAAAAATCCATCCTGATTTGATGAATTTTGAAACTTGGTTACGACATAGTGGTTGGAAAGGTGAAGCACGAGAAGTTCAAAAAGATGCAATAACTGGTAGCGAGTAATAGATGCATTAGTACTTACAGAAGTAATCGGGCGGCCTTTTACAGCACTTTTCAAATTGATGAACCATTTCTTCATAAGCAAAACTTTGTAGGGACGTTCCATGGAACGTCCCTACTGTGGTCTACCCAAATGAAAACCTCTGTAAAACAGAAGTGCGATCGCCTCAAGAGCTTTTAGAAAAGGCTTTACAACCTGGAGTAGAGGGTATTAACTCTAATGCCTATATAAACTGTGTTTACACTCAATTATAACTAAACATTGCTGATAAAATTCCCCCAGCAGATCGCATTTTCGATAACTTTGAAGCAATAGTAGGACGCAAACCAAATACTTGGCATGATTTTGCTGTTAATTACCACGATAAATTAACTTATTAATTAGACATAATTAGATATTTATTGTGATATAGGGGAGTGAGGGAGTGAGGGAGTTAGGAGATTAAATATTGAAGTAATTATAGAATTATCAACATATACTATATAAAAATAAAAGGGACATTCCATAATAATTGAGAGTATTTAGGGACAATACTCATCCGATCATTTCCAAATTTCTTTGTTTATTAGTTATAATAAACTTTATATAAAACCCCTCTTGTTAACTTTATATAAAACCCCTCTTGATAGTTAGACTTGCGATCATAGCATATTCTCAATAAACCTCTGATTTGATTGATATTTCTAAAAAATATTGAGAATTTATATCAATTACTTTTAGAGGCTTTAAACTAACCTTTAAGTAAAAAATTGCCAAAAAATAATGCTTTATTTAAGTCCAAATACCTTGGAAACACAATCTAACTTAATAAGTTTTATTCTTAATAACTTATTTGTAAGTTGGACAAAGCCACCGTTGCACTGGGAGCAGTTAACGGTGTGAGAACATCAAATCTTGATCAAGAATAATAATGACGATATCTTTTCTAGTTTTTTACTTTTGATAGCTAAAATAGCTTTTGAGCTTGTAGCAATATCAAATACATTAATGCGCCTTAATGCGTAGTGCTATCAAATTTTTCAAATTGGACATGACATTATGATAGGCAATTTCATTGGTCCATCAACGTTGCGAACAAAAGGAAATTGAGATAATGCGTAAAACAATATTCAATTTAGCAAGAATACAAGTATCTGATTATCACCCAGTGCAACTACTCTTTGAACTACAGCAGAAGCTAGAAGGCTTTAATAGAGATGATTTTGCCGAGTTGATGGGAGTGCAACCCCAAACTGTCCGACAATGGTGTAGCAAACGTGGTAATCCCAATCCTCAAGCTAGACAATTAGCTGGTGAAATTAAGGCCAGACTACAACGCGATCGCGTATTATAGAAAATTGTAGATTCAATCTACTGACATTTTATTTTAATTAGTTCACTATAGCAATTAAAGCAATTAACACTATATCCACAAAGGAGAACTACTAATGGTAGACTATAACATCACACAAGAATGGACTCCAGGAAAAATGGTTGAACTCAGCACTGAGCTGGAAAAACCCAGTCCATTTTATTTCGGATATGATATTAAAGAACATTTTCTCAAAGAATTATCAAAACACGATATAGACAAAATCTTTTTCTTCTCAGAGCAAAATATGTTTGGGCTTTACGGAGAGGAACTGTTCCACGAGCTGAATTCGGAATACAAATGTCTTCTAGAAATGGTTCCCCCTGGTGAGAAATGTAAATATTTTTCAGTTTTAGAACAAATATGTGAAACATTAGTCACTGAAGGTGTATCTAAAAAATCTCTATTAATTGCCTTTGGTGGAGGAACAGTAGGAAATATTGTCGGTTTGGTTGCTGGATTAATTTATCGTGGAATTCACTTTGTCGAAGTATCTACAACCATGACTGGAATTACTGATAGTACCCTCAGTAACAAACAAGCGGTTAATGGTTTAAGTGGTAAAAATCACTTTGGTCTTTATCATAGTCCTCTGTTTATTTGGGGAGATACAAAATACCTCAAAACAGAGCCTCCTTTCTCCAAGCGATGTGGGATTATTGAAGGGATTAAAAATGGTTTTATTGCCGAACCTACCTTTTTGGATTATTTAGAAAAAACTCTTAATCCTGAGCTTGATTTTTCCGAGCAGGTGTTAACTGACCTAGCTTATAAAATTATTCTTTCCAAGTTAGAAATACTCAAAAAAGACCCCACTGAAAAACATTATGGAATTATTTTAGAGTATGGTCATACCTTTGGTCATGGTTTGGAATGGCTGCTAAAAGGAAAACTATCTCATGGAGAAGCAGTTTCTTATGGTATGAAAATAGTAGCGGAACTAGGGCAAGAACTGGGCTTTATGTCACAAGAAGATGTAGATTTGCACCACCACTTTATTGATGATAAACTCGGATTTAATAATCCTTGGCCTGAGCATGTAACTACTGATTTATTAATGAAGGCGATGATTGCAGATAATAAGAAAACAGGGGACGACCTTCGGTTTGTTATGTTAGAAAAAATCGGTCAATGTTATAATCCAGAAGGAGATTTTTTGATGACGGTTGACAATAAAACGGTAGAAAAAGTTCTGGATAATTATATTAAAAAAGCAACTGGAAAAGTTGCACTTGCTGTTGCATAATTGCAGTAATTTAACTCTACTTCTCCTCAGTCCAACTTAGGATTATTTGTAAGTACAATGATGGGAAATAAGATTGATAAATTTAATTATAGGGAAAGGAAAAAAATCGAGATTTTATGGGGATTTAATCATCGAAATTACACCTTTTCCCGTGTTTTCCCTACAACCTATTCCCTGTCTGACAAAGGTTTCCAGTGGGGTAAAGGATAAATCCTTAAAGGAGGAGTAGAGTAGCTTGATATTTTAGCATAAAATTTCATGGTTTGTCAAGATTGAATTGTTGGGTAGTGTGAGCATCTTGCTCCCATAAGAATAGAGCAGGGTGGGCAATTCCAAACAGGTTGACCATGAATATAGAGCCTTGGGATCTATTTAAAAATAGAGGAGGAGATGGGGAGATGGGGAGATGGGGAGATGGGGAGATGGGGAGATGGGGAGATGGGGAGATGGGGGGATGGGGAGATGGGGAGATGGGGAGATGGGGAGATGGGGAGATGGGGAGATAAGAGCATTTTTCTACTTGCTTGGTGCACTATCGAACGGCGCGGGGTCGCATCCACTTTTTCCCCTATTCTTGTTCCTGAATTTCCACTGACTCGCTCAGACTGAGGACTGTTGCTAAAAGCACATACCGCATACTAAAGATACTAAATGGGTTCTATAGAGCGATCGCTATTTGCCAACCCTACTAACTAATGTTGGGTTTATCCTTATCCTACGGATAAGCTGCGCTAACGGATAAGCTCCGCTAACTTGTCTCAACCCAACCTACAGTTCTGCACTCCAACTGACTGTCCGTAAGCAAGATGCTTACATTAACAATACTTGTCAAATATTCATTCACCAGGAAAGTCAAGTAATGGAAAACAGTAAATTTATCAGTCACAGTACAAAAATTTACTTAGATAGAAACCTGCAAGTCATTATTGGGATAACATTGATAGCAGTCTTAGGTTCAGCAGGTAGTATCGGACCAGTATTACCAACAATGGCATCAGCACTGCAAATTCCTCCAGAAAAAATAGGATTAGTGATTACAGTATTTGTTGTACCCATCGCCATTGGAACTCCCATCTTAGGAGTATTAGCAGATCGCTTTGGGAGAAAACAAATACTCATTCCCTCATTGTTATTGTTTGCTGTCGCTGGAGTTGCTTGCAGCTTTGCTCCCAATTTTCGTACATTGCTAGAATTGCGGTTTCTCCAGGGTGTAGGAGCTGCTAGTTTAGAATTCCTCGCACTTACATTAATCACCGATTTGTATGCAGGCAAAAGTTTAACATCAGCAATGGCATTCAACGCTAGTATGATTGGCATAAGTTTGACAGTGTATCCTCTAATTACTGGATGGTTGGCAACATGGGGATGGCGCTATCCTTTTTTACTGCCAATGCTTGCAGTTCCAGTTGTACTTGCTGTTATTTTTTTCCTAGAATTACCCTCCTTTGAAAAGCCGCCAAAATTCCGTTTGAAGGTATATTTAAGAAATATTTGGCATAGTGTTAATAATAGGCAGGTATTAGGATTATTATTTGCAGTAGTTGCTTTATTTATATTGCTATTTGGTGCTTATTTTACTTATATTCCGATTTTAGCTGCAGATGTTTTTGCAGCTTCTAATGTGACAATTGGAATGATTTTAGCAACTATGGCTTTATCTTTAGCATTTGTGTCTTCTCAGGTAGCATTATTTTCTCAATCTCTATCAGAGTTTACCCTAATTAAAATTTCATTTGTACTTTATACTTTGGCAGTAATAGTTACTCCATTCCTACAAAATATGTGGTTATTATTAATCCCTAGTATTTTGTTTGGAGCTGCTCATGGAATGTGTTATCCTGCTACTCAGGCATTGTTAGGAAAACTCGCTCCTCAAGATTATCGCGCTGGTTTTATGGCTGTTAATGCTACAGTTTTATCTACAGGACAAGCATTAGGTCCGTTGTTAGCTGGAGTTGCTTTTGGAGTTTGGGGAATAGCTGGAGTTTTTTACGCTGCTGCTGGTTTTTCTGTTTTGAGTTTGGGGTTAATTAGTAAACTTTTTGTAACTGTTGATTAGCCTAATATTTAAGAAGGAAGAAGGAAGAAGGAAGAGGGAAGGCTTTAATTAGGGCGTGACCGATCTCATCTAAAAGCATTGACATATAAAGACAAGTGCCTTTTTGAGGTCGAGAAAAGTGCCTGGTTTTCAGCTCTTCATACTCAAAAAGTTAGTATTTTAGGCAAAAGTTGGGCAGAGAAATCATTCTTACAATTCTTACTCCTACCTACTCGCTCCCGACCCTTTTCTCCTGTCTCCTGTCTCCTGTCTCCTGTCTCCTACCCTCACCCATAAGACTTTTTCAGCAAACCCTAATTACCTATGGTTAAAACCGTTACGGAATTGAATATAAGGAAATCTGATTTCTTTTTTATCCTTAAAAGGAGAGGGTTTAAACCGAATAGATTAATTATTAATTATCAATTATTCATTGGTAAAAATAATTGAGAAATTGAGACAGAATAAAAGTTACTGTTAAACTCCCCTTCCTAAACCTTAGAAGTAATTATTTATTACTAATTGCTGTTTGCGTAGCATTCCAAAGGAATAGCTTACTGCTAATAGCTGTTTGCGCAGCATTCCCCAGGAAATACTTACTTTATGGGAAAAGATAACTTAAGTTTTTTTGTAATATATCTACTAAGAAAATGAGTATAAGTATACAAAGAAAAATCGGTGTTACTACCTGGATATTTGGTCAGAATAAATTAGAAAAAACTGCCAATATTATTTCAGATATGGGTTTCGATGGAGTCGAATTATATGTAGATATTAATCAAACTCTACCCCAAGATGTGAAAAATATTTTGGCGGATAATGGATTAGAAATATTCTCCATGACTCCTAGTAATGTAGATTTAGGAAGTAGCGATCGCCAAACAAGAATGGCAGCTCTAGATTACTATAAAAAGTTAATTGATTATGGAGCGGAATTAGGTAATCCTATAATTACTTGCCATGAATATATTCAGAGTCAGATGGGAACTACTTATGCAGGTTCGAGGGATAATTTAATTGCTTCTTGCCAAGAATTAGCAGCTTATGCAGAAAAAGCCAAAATAAAATTAGGCTTTGAACCCCTGAATCGTTATTTATGTCGTTTCATTCTGAATAGCAATGATGTTTTATCTTTACTCGCAGAAATTAACTCGCCAAATATGACTGTTATTCTAGATACTTATCATGGCAATTTAGAAGAAGCAAATTTAGTTGAAGCTATTCAAAGATGTGGGGATAAACTGAGCGTATATCAAATTGCTGATTCTAATAGAAAAGGCATTGGTTTTGGTCATACTAATTTTGCCGAACATTTCGACGCACTAGATGAGATAAAATTCTCCGGTCCAATAATTCTGGAATGTGCTCAACCTCGACAAACACCAGGTTCAAAAGAAGAGATTGATTTGGATGAACTAAAATTTCATTTGTCAGTCAGTAAAAAATGGATTATGAATCAAACAAAAGTATTAGTTGCTAATAGTTGATTTATAGTTTTAGTTGCATATAGATGTAGGTTTGGTTGAGGTGCTCACAGGGATTCTGCCACGGATATACGGATTAAATTGATAATTGATAATGGATAATTGATAATTACCTCTGGTTAAAACCGTTACGGAATTGAATATAAGGAAATATTATTTCTTCTCTTGGTCGATTGGATATGGCGAGGAGACCTCGCCATCCCTCGACCGCTTTTTTCACCTTAAAAGGGTCGGCTTTAAACCAGAATTATTTAATTATTAATTATTCGGTAACGCACCATTTTTACTTAGGGCTTGCTGATTAAATATCAAAGCATTGACAGATCAAGGTTTTAGCATTTTTTGGTCGAAAAAAGTGCCAGCTTTTCGGCGGAAAGAGCTGCATAAAGCTAGTATTTTGGGACGATTATGGCAGAAAAATAACTCTTACAATTTTTCCGACTACCTCCTCTATAATTCCCCGTTCCTCCTGTCTCCTGTGTCCTGTATCCTGTCTCCTACCCCTACTAAAAGACTAGTGAAGCGCAAACCCTACTTATTGTTGTTGGGTTTCCTACGTCAACCAAACCTACGCTTATTGCTTCCTTTAAACACTACGAATTAAAATTAAAATTAGGAGAAAACAAAATGAATCCCATCTATCAAGACCTCAAAGAAAAACATATATTAATTACTGGTGGCAGTAATGGAATTGGCGAAGCTCTAACTAAAACATTTGCGGAACAAGCAGCAGAAGTTACCATTTTAGATAAAGATTATGAAAGAGGTTTAAAAGTAGCTGAAGAATGCCAACAATATAATTGTAAAGTCAACGTCTATGGAATAGATTTAACTGATAGTGAGGCTTTAACTGAAACTTTAGCTAAAGTTAAAAAAGACAAACCAGTAGTAAATGTTTTAATTAACAATGCAGGTTATGACCCCAGATATAACTTGTTAGAAATGTCAGCACAAGAATGGAATGATTTATTTCAATTAAATGTTGTACATTATTTCATCACTTGTCGGGAATTATTACCAGAAATGATTAATGCTGGTGGCGGTAGTATTATTATGACAAGTTCTCACCTAGTTTGGATTGCTAAACCAGATATGGTTGCTTACAATGCCACAAAAGGAGCAATAGTAGGTATGGTTAGGACTTTAGCAGAAGCAGTAGGCAAACATTATATTCGAGTAAATTCCGTAGCACCAGGTTGGATAATGACAGAAAGGCAACTGCGACAGTGGGTGACACCAGAAGCAAAACATAAGACTGTACATGAATTACAATCAATTCCCATAGAATTAACACCCCAAGAATTAGTAGGAACATATTTATTTCTTGCTTCTGATACATCCAGAGCAATAACTCGTCAGACCATAGTTGTAGATGCAGGGTATGCACAGACTTAAATAAAGTCAAAAGTCAAAAGTTAAAAGTTAAAAGTAAGAATCTGGGTTCAGTTATTCTTCTGTTTTGGCTTTGTTGGATGAAAGTAGCGTTCTTAATATCCATTGCGCAGCTTAATCGCTCTGTTTCACGATTATTGATGCACTACCATCTATTGTCCAATAGTTATTTCTCTGCTGAGAAAGCGATCGCTATACACAACTCAAAAGTCAAAAATTAAAAGTTAAAAGTAAGAATCTGGGTTCAGTTATTCTTCTGTTTTGGCTTTGTTGGATGAAAGTAGCGTTCTTAACATCTATTGCGCAGCTTAATCGCTCTGTTTCACGATTATTGATGCACTACCATCTATTGTCCAATAGTTATTTCTGTGCAGTGCCAAGCGATCGCTATACACAACTCAAAAGTCAAAAATTAAAAGTTAAAAGTAAGAATCTGGGTTCAGTTATTCTTCTGTTTTGGCTTTGTTGGATGAAAGTAGCGTTCTTAACATCCATTGCGCAGCTTAATCGCTCTGTTTCACGATTATTGATGCACTACCATCTATTGTCCAATAGTTATTGCTCTGCTGAGAAAGCGATCGCTATACACAACTCAAAAGTCAAAAGTTAAAAGTTAAAAGTAAGAATCTGGGTTCAGTTATTCTTCTGTTTTGGCTTTGTTGGATGAAAGTAGCGTTCTTAATATCCATTGCGCAGCTTAATCGCTCTGTTTCGCGATTATTGATGCACTACCATCTATTGTCCAATAGTTATTTCTGTGCAGTGCCAAGCGATCGCTATACACAACTCAAAAGTCAAAAGTTAAAAGTTAAAAGTAAGAATCTGGGTTCAGTTATTCTTCTGTTTTGGCTTTGTTGGATGAAAGTAGCGTTCTTAATATCCATTGCGCAGCTTAATCGCTCTGTTTCACGATTATTAATGCACTACCATCTATTGTCCAATAGTTATTTCTGTGCAGTGCCAAGCGATCGCTATACACAACTCAAAAGTCAAAAGTTAAAAGTTAAAAGTAAGAATCTAACCAGGTTCAGTTATTCTTCTGTTTTGGCTTTGTTGGATGAAAGTAGCGTTCTTAACATCTATTGCGCAGCTTAATCGCTCTGTTTCACGATTATTGATGCACTACCATCTATTGTCCAATAGTTATTTCTGTGCAGTGCCAAGCGATCGCTATACACAACTCAAAAGTCAAAAATTAAAAGTTAAAAGTAAGAATCTGGGTTCAGTTATTCTTCTGTTTTGGCTTTGTTGGATGAAAGTAGCGTTCTTAACATCCATTGCGCAGCTTAATCGCTCTGTTTCACGATTATTAATGCACTACCATCTATTGTCCAATAGTTATTTCTGTGCAGTGCCAAGCGATCGCTATACACAACTCAAAAGTCAAAAATTAAAAGTTAAAAGTAAGAATCTGGGTTCAGTTATTCTTCTGTTTTGGCTTTGTTGGATGAAAGTAGCGTTCTTAACATCCATTGCGCAGCTTAATCGCTCTGTTTCACGATTATTAATGTTCTATTGATCTATTGTCCAATAGTTACAGCAGTTTCCACACGTTATGAAGTACATATGCGCAGCAAGTGCGGCAGCTATATACTTTCATGCAACAAAGCCTTATTTAATTATTACAGGACTTACGCAAAGGCGCTATTTATAGAGTTCAATAACTATTGTCCAATAGTCTTTAGCGCTATATGTAGCGTATCTTCGTAAGTCCTATATTAATTATTAATTATTCGGTAAATATATCTATAGCGCTACCCATTAAGGTTAGGATATGAATAGAAGCTGTTTGCGCAGCATTCCGTAGGAAAACCCTTTTTTATTCCCCTGTTGCCTATTGCCTACTGCCTGTTGCCTTGCGCGTAGCGCTTTAGCGCAACTACAAACAAAGACTATGTCTCAAAAATCAACTATGGGTATTAACAAAACTTTATTAATTATGGCAATGGTCGGTGGAGCTGCAGTTGCCAATTTATATTACAATCAACCCCTATTAGCAATAATTGCCGAAAGCTTCCATGCTCCCACTCAGCAAGTCGGGTTAATTCCCATGATGACACAAATTGGTTATGCCTTGGGATTACTGCTATTTGTGCCCTTGGGCGATATCATAGAACGACGACGCTTAATTGTGACAATGCTAATAGCAACCGCTATAGCTTTACTAACAGCAGCTATATCTCCTAATATTAGTTGGTTAATTGTTGCGAGTTTACTTATTGGTATGACTACAATAATTCCCCAACTCGTTGTACCTTTTGCTGCTTTTTTAGTAGAACCGGGAAAACGTGGCAAAGCTGTCGGAACTGTAATGAGTGGTTTATTCATTGGGATTGTTTTAGCTAGAATGACTAGCGGGTTTGTCGGAGCAAATTTCGGTTGGCGAGCAATATATTTCTTTGCTAGTGGGTTGATGATGTTAATAGCAGTAGTATCAACATTTGTACTGCCAAAAGCAAAACCCTCTGTGACTCTCTCATACCCTAAATTAATTTTTTCTTTGGGACAAATAATTCGAGAACAGTTATTATTGCGACAAGTAGCTTTAATTGGGGCAATGTCTTTTGCTGCTAATAGTATTTTCTGGAGTACAATGGCATTTTTCCTGAAAGCGCCACCCCTAAACTACAGTAGTAAAGTAGCAGGAATGTTTGGTTTGCTTGGTGTTGTGGGAGCTATAACAGCGGTAATTGCTGGTAGAATGGCAGATAGAAAAAATCCTAGATTGATTTCTATGTTAGGTGTTGTGATTTCTAGTTCATCATTTTTAGTATTTTCTTTAGCAAGATATGAATTATGGGGTTTAATTTTGGGAGTGATGTTGTTAGATTTGGGAGTACAGACAACTCAAATCTCTAACCAAGCACAAATTTATAGTTTGC
Source organism: Okeania sp. KiyG1 (assembly GCF_014132355.1). GTDB lineage: Bacteria > Cyanobacteriota > Cyanobacteriia > Cyanobacteriales > Microcoleaceae > Okeania. The sequence continues at coordinate 37,993 of NZ_BLZO01000025.1, read as the reverse complement.
CTGCCAAAATACATAGTCGTCTGAATACGGTTTATATGGTTTCCTATTTTGTGGGAGGATCAATGGGGTCTTACTTTGGTAACTATGCTTGGAGTAATTGGCAATGGAACGGAGTTTGTGGTGTTGCTTTATTTGTTCTAGTTTCAGCTTTGAGTATTTTATACTTTACAATTTTCTGGAAAAAACCAAAGCAACAACTTTTGAGTGCTAGATCGACAAGATGAAATATTGAGATGAACCCACCCCCACTCGTGTTTACGGAAGTCAAAAGTCAAAAGTCAAAAGTAAGAATCTGAGCAGGTTCAGTTATTCTTATGTTTTTGTTAGGTTGCGCAGTTGCTTTTTCCTTTCCTTTGCTTCGGAATGCTGCATAAAATTAAACCTATAGAACCCATTTGGGATCTATTTAAAAATAGAGGAGGAGATGGGGAGATGAGAGCATTTTTCTACTTGCTTGGTGCACTATTGAGCAGTGCGGGTTCGCATCTGCTTTTTCTCCTATTCTCGTTCCTGAATTTCCACAACTTTTGAGGACTGAGGACTGCCGCCAAAAGAACATACCGCGTACAAAGATACGGTTAGGGGTTCTATAAATATATCAGGACTTACGCAAAAGATGAACAGGACTTAGACAAATTGACTTTTAAACCACCTAAAATCTTACTTTTAACTTTTAACTTTTGACTTTTGACTTCCGTGAAACGGTATAGCTTTCGTAGTTGTGCTAAAGCACTCCAAATATCTCTAGCAGCGCTAAAGCGCAACTACAAACTCAGACTTTTTTATAATTATTGCAACCGACTTTACCGAAAAAATGAGAGGTAATTCTAAATTCTAAATTCTAAATTCTAAATTCTTGAAATCCTATCCGTTTTAAAGGAGAAGTAATTCTAAATTCTAAATTCTAAATTCTAAATTCTAAATTCTTAAAACCTACACTTTTATACAACAAAATAAATAGGAATTTTAACTATGGGTGTTATACGTGCGCTTCGCTTTGACAATTTCGGTTCTCCGACGACTCAACTCAAACTTGAAGAACTTCCCACTCCCGTTTTACAACCAGGTGAAGTGTTGGTTGAAGTTCATGCAGCATCTATTAATCCCAGTGATGTGAAAAATATTTTGGGAGTTATGGAAAATACTACCCTTCCACGCACACCCGGTAGAGATTTTGCGGGAGTTGTCGTCGCAGGTGAGCCAAATCTAATTGGTACTGAAGTTTGGGGAACAGGAGGCGATATTGGATTTATCCGTGATGGTTCCCATGCTTCTCATTTGGTATTACCTGTCGCAGCAATACAACCCAAACCGAAAAATATATCCATGATACAAGCAGCAACTATCGGAGTCAGATATATTACCGCTTGGTTATCTTTGATTGAAGCCGCAAATTTACAACCAGGAGAAACAGTTTTAGTAGTGGGAGCAACAGGTGGGGTTGGTAAAGCTGCGATTCAAATAGCAAAATGGAAGGGAGCTAAAGTTTTAGGAACAGTGCGACGGGAATCAGATTATTCAATAGTTGAAACATCTGGTGTTGATATCGTTATTAATTTGGCAACGGAAAATCTTAATTCTGCTGTTTTATCTGCTACTGGAGGTAAAGGTGTGGATGTGGTATTGGATACAGTCGGGGGTTCTATGTTGGAAAATAGTATGTGGACCCTCGGTCATAGAGGTCGTTTGGTCGCGATTAGTGCTCCACCAAAAGAAGCGAAAATTTGTTTTGACCTCCGGGATTTTTATCACCGGGAGTTGCGCTTGTTTGGGGTAGATAGTCGAGCTTTTGACGTAACTCAATGTGGGGAAATTTTGGCAGAACTCAATCCCTTGTTTGAAACAAATGCTATTTTACCACCAGAAGCGATCGCTACTTACCCACTTAGGGGAGGAATAATTGCCTACGAACAAGTACACAATAAAACTAATGTTTCTCCGCTAGTTTTAACTACTTAGGACTTACGTAGGTGCGCTATATATAGTACTTGCAACTATTGGACAATAGTTACTAGACTCTATAAATAGTGTCTTTGCGTAAGTCCTGCTACTAATATGTAGTAATATCATTTCCGGTTAACTTCTGACTTCTGACCTCTGACTTCGTTAAACCTCCGATACTCGAAAACTGTTGTAATATCATGTCCGGATAATTAGTTATAAAAAAAAACTTTCTCCTTCAACTCCAGTTATTCTTTCTTCTTTCTTCCCCTCCTGGGAGGGCGAGGGGTGGGTTGACTCCTGACTCCTGACTCCTGACTCCTGACTCCTCCGTAGTTATTTATTTATTACTGTTCAACCGGACATGATATAAGATGAGACAGTTTATTGATTAATCAAGGAAAAGTGTCTCAAAGCACAAAAAATTCCATCAAAATTTACCAAGATTCTAATTTTCAGATTATTATTGGAATCACTTTAATTGCACTTTTAGGTACCGGTTCTATAAGTCCTATTTTACCTTCAGTAGCTGAAGATTTGAATGTTTCTCCCGAACATATTGGTTGGGTAATCTCAGCGTTTGTTATTCCTATTACTATTGGTAGTCCAATCTTTGGAATATTAGCTGACCGTTATGGTAGAAAGCAAATTTTGATACCTGCTTTATTCCTATTTGCAATTGGTGGAACCGTTTGTTCATTCGCTCCCAATTTTCAGACCTTAATAGAGTTTCGTTTCGTACAAGGAATTGGTGCAGCACCACTAGAATCATTAGTTTTAACATTAATTAGTGACTTTTATCGCGGTAAATTACTGACAGTAGCTATGGCTTTTAATGTCATGAATATCGGTCTTACTTTAACTATTTATCCTTTAGTTAGTGGTGGGTTAACTACCTGGGGATGGCGCTATCCTTTCTTATTATCTTTGATGGCTATTCCCTTAAGTTTTTGGGTGTTATTTTATTTAAAAATTCCGGCAAGACCTAAGCAAAAATCATTTAACTTAAAAAATTATTTGAGAAACATTTGGCAAAGTATTAATAATTATCAAGTAGGAGGTTTGTTAATAGTAATTGTTTCTATTTTTATTCTCTCATTTGGTCCTTGTTTAACCTATATTCCTCTATTTGCCGATCGCCAGTTAGGAGCAACTCATATTGTAATCGGAATTATTTTAGCAAGCAGAGCTCTTGCCTTTGCATTTGTTTCATCTCAATTAGGGCTATTTGCCAAGTCCTTATCTGAAGTTACTTTGATAAAAGTTGCATTTGTTATTTAATGAACTACCCCGCCGTGTAGACGGACGGGGTTTCTAAGTCCCCGTCAACAAAGTCCGCACTTTGAGATTTTGAGCGCTTCACCAAGAAAATGGGTCTGAAGCCTCGCCCTTCTAGGGCGACTTTTTATTGGTTTATTGGTGAAAAAGTAGTAAGTATGCTATCATATTATTAGTTTAAACAAAAATTATGAAAGCTAGATTTAAGTATCGTATTTATCCAGCACCGGGACAAAAAGCCAGATTAGCAAAGCTGTTTGGTTGTGTTCGTGTTGTGTGGAATGATAGTCTAGCTTGCTGTCAGGAAAAGTACAGATTAGGACAAAAGAAACCCACTAATTCTGAGCTACAAAAACTCTTTATTACTCAAGCAAAAAAGACTGAAGACAAAGAATGGTTATCAGAGGTTTCAGTTGTACCATTACAGCAATCACTGAATGATTTAAACCAAGCTTATCAAAACTTTTTCAGTTCGACAAAAGGCCAGAGAAAAGCAAGAGCCATAAAACCTCCCAAATTTAAAACCAGGAAATCAAAACAGACTGCCAGGTTTACCTTGAGAGGGTTTAAAGTACACCAAGATAAAGTTTATTTAGCTAAGATTGGAAAGCTTAAAGTAGCCTGGTCAAGAAAACTACCCAGTGAGCCTAGCTCAGTAACAGTAATCAAAGATTCAGCTAATAGATACTTTCTTAGTTTTGTAGTAGAAATACAACCAGAAACTTTACCAAAAACGGATAATTCAGTAGGTATAGATTTAGGAATTAAAACTTTTGCTACATTAAGTAATGGTCAAAAAATTGATGCACCAAAACCACTAAAGAAACGAATTAAGAAATATCGAAAGTTAAGCAAATCATTATCTAAAAAACTAAAGGATCTAAAAGATATGAAAAAGCTAGGTTGAGGGTAGCTAAATTTCATGCCAAACTGAAAGATACAAGAACAGATTTTCTGCATAAATTATCTACTAAAATAATTAGTGAAAACCAAACAATTGTTTTAGAGGATTTGAACGTTTCTGGTATGGTAAAAAACCGTAAATTATCCAGAGCTATATCTGATTTAGGTTGGAGAACATTCAGAACATTCCTAGAAGGAAAAGCAGAAAAATATGGTCGTGATTTTAAAGTAATTAGTCGTTGGGAACCCACATCTCAAACTTGCTCTAGCTGTGGGTTTAAAGGTGGAAAATTAGACCTTCAGGTGCGAGAATGGGAGTGTCTCAACTGCGGCGCAAAACATGATAGAGATGAGAATGCAGCGATCAATATATTAGTCGCCGGAGGGCATTCGGAGACGAAAAACGGACGTGGAGGCAAGCGTCAGACTAGCGTCAAGGTAGCAGCAGCCTGTGTTAGCGGCAGCTATGCGAAGCAAAACGTCAACCCGCCGAGGAGTTACGGCTCGGTAGGAATCCCCGTGCCTTTAGGCCGGGGAGGATGTCAATTGCCCCAGTTGCCTCATTGAGCCAGTATGCTTACGGGTCAAATCAGTAGAGCTAGAGCATCGACGATTAACGAGGCCAGTTCCTAACCCCGGTTGCCTATCTGCAGCAACATTCCACATCACCATGACCGAGCCTTGGTCTCTTGGTATCTCAAAACCACAATCATCACAAACATGGTAACGATTACTCAATTGCGCCCATTCCTGATGAACATTTCCACATCTTGGGCAACGTTGAGATGGCTTGACTTTTTTGGTGTCTATGGTTATGTGCAAACCACCTTTCGCTAGGATTTTATATAGCGCCATTTGGTTTAACACTCCAAAACCCACATCTAACAAGGCACGGTTTAAACCTGCTTTCTGTTTTTTGCGCTTACCTTTTTTAGCCTTGCGAGTCATACCTCTAACATTTAATTTTTCGGTCACAACGATGTCATAACAACTAGCAATTTCTGTTGTGACTTTGTGCTGCCAATCTTGTCTTACGGCTGACTGTTTGGCCTTGAGTTTAGAGATTTTTCTCTTCGCTTTTTTCCATCTACTTGATGCTTTTTGCTTACCTTTAATTGGTCGCTGCTTTCTTTTGAGTTGACGTGAAGCTTGCTTAATTTTTGGGGCAAACTCCCTGTCAAATCTAGGATTACTGATTGAATCGAACCCATACCCGTCATAGCAGGTCAATGCTGTTTCACATCCTAAGTCAAAAGCCACCATTGATTCATAATCCAGTGGAGACTTACTACCAAACAATGGTAATGGTTCCGAGGTCTTGATACTAAATGAAGCATTCCACTCATCTTGATGAGGACGATAAACAATCGTACAAGTAGTAGGTTTTCCCCAATACTTAAACCTACCCCGCATCCTGAGTCTCATACCCAAGTCATTAAGTGTCACCCATCCACAATTGACTGTATATTTTTGGCTACATTCAATCTGCACTTTAAAACCTTGCCGACCATCTGGGTAAGTCCAACCGGAGTAATTTCTAATTGGCTTAAACTTTGGACGCTTCCTGATTCCTTTGAAAAAAGCGTTGTAAGCTAAGTCAACTCGTTTTACGGTTGCTTGCAATGAACTCAGATTAAGCTGTTGATAATCAGACCACTGCTGCCTAAAACCTGGTAATGCGTTTTGCTGAGTCAAGTAGTCTACACTTGAGCGGTTTTTTCTCCACTCAAAATGTCTATGAGCGACACAAGCGTTATACAAAAGCTGGTGCAGTTTTCTGGCCAAAAATAGTTTTTCTTTTTGCACTTTTGTCGGATACAGTCGAAAAGTCAATCTTCTATTGGCCATAGAACGATCACCTCTAGATAACGTTTGAGTCGATATAATTATCTTAACACCTGTATTGCTGTAGTAGATAAAAACAATGAGTTTAGAAACGACTGATTTAATGTTAATCGTTGATGGAGAAACAGCACCTGTGGAGGCCAAAACTCCACCAGGAAAACCAACATTTTATGACACATTTAATTATATAGCTAACCCTGATCGCTTCTGTCGTGAAAACTTTGAAAAATATGGTCCTATATTTAAAACAAGTGTTTTTGGTGGAACAACTGTATTTGTAGGAAGTGCCTCAGCAATAAAAATGGCCTTCAATGGAGACCAGAAATATACAGAAATTGCACTACCAGAAACTACAATGGAGATGTTTGGCGAGTACAGTCTATTTCAACGTCCTGACTTACATCGTCAACGAAAAACAGCACTAGCTCCTGGTCTTACTGGTGCAACGTTAGAAGGATATACAATTCACATCAATAATATTATTGCTCGAGGTATCAAAACATGGGCGAATAGAAAAATTCCGCTATATCCAGAAGTGGAGAAAATTAGTTTTGATATACTCACACCCCTGTTGTTAGGAATTAGCTTAAATGACTCCGATCCAAAAACTTTTGAGGGTTTGCCAATTTCCTCTAAAGCGGAATTAAAAGCTTTATACAAAACGTACTTTGATGGTTTTTATGGACTGGTCAAATGGAAATCTCCTCTCACAGCATTCGGTCGTGGAATTAAAGCACGGGTAAAATTGATTGAGTTTATGGATGCTGTCATCAAACGGCGACTAGCGGAAAATGAAAAGATTAACCCGACTCAAGATTTCCTATCAATGATGTTAGCTAGTCAGCAGGAAAACCCAGATGGAGTATTTAGCGATACTTTGATTAAAAATCAATGTCTTTTGCAACTTTGGGCATCCCATTACGAAATTTCAGGGTTTATATCTTCCTTAATATATCAACTTGGCAAGCATCCACAGATATTACAACGGTTACGACAGGAACAAGTACAAATATTAGGAGAAAATAACAACTTTAGCCAGTTTTCACCAGCAGATTTGAAACAGATGATTTTTCTGGAAGCTACCATTAAAGAAACTCTCCGCACTTTACCGCCAAGTCCTACTGCTAGTCGTCGGTTAACTCAATCTGTTGTAGTGGATGATATTCTCTACCAGAAAGGTTGGACTGTGATTGCAGAACCTAGAATTGCTCATATTATGCCAGAATATTTTGAGCAACCAGAGAAATTTGAGCCAGAACGTTTTTTGCCAGAACGTGGTGAGGGTAAGATGTACGAATTTATCCCTTTCGGTGGTGGGGTACACGCTTGTTTAGGAGCGCAGATGGCAATATTAGTTAGCAAAGTTTTTGCGTCTCATTTACTACAAATGTTTGATTGGCAACTGATGGGAGAGCCAAAGTTTGTTCAGTTTCCCATTAAGAGAATTAAAGATGATTATCAAATAGAGATTAAGTCTATAGCAGGGAATAGGGAATAGGGAAAAGGGAACAGGGAACAGTGGAAAAAGTATTTATCTGTCTAAGGTTTATCATCAATTTATGTGCTAAACAACTCGTTCCTTGCTATAGAAATCAAAATTAAATACTAGGGAACAGGGAACAGGAAAAAGTATTTATCTGTCTAAGGTTTATCATCAATTTATGTGCTAAACAACTCGTTCCTTGCTATAGAAATCAAAATTAAATACAGTGTATTTCATATTAGACCTCTCCAGAAAAGAGGGAATAGGGAATAGGGAACCCACCCCTAACCCCTCCGGTGGAGGGGAATAACTGATAATTTCTGTACGACAATTGATTTTATTTTTCATTTTTGGAGATGTCTATTAGTAAGGTACACCAATCGCGGGCAAGATGCCCGCACTAGGAACACTTTACCGAAAAATTAACGTATAAAGCTTCTCTATTCATGGAGAAAAAAGCGGTCGAGGGATGGCGAGGAAACCTCGCCATATCCAATCGACCAAGAGAAGAAAAAAATTCCTTTTAATCTAATCCTCTCCTTGAAAAGAAGAGTTCATTAATGGATAATGGATAATTGATAATTTATAATTTATCAAAATAATATGGGTCTAAAACCCCGCCTTTTAAGGCGCAACATTTTTGGAGCGGGGCTCAAATCCCTACTTCCCCCTCCTGGGAGGGGTTAGGGTGGGTTGGGAGGGGTTAGGGGTGGGTTGGGAGGGGTTAGGGGTGGGTTAACTTCTGACTTCTGACTTCTGACTTCTGACTTCGTTAAAATTACCTCTGGTTAAAACCTTTCTTGATTGAATATAAGGAATATTTTCTTTTTTTTCCCCTTAAAAGAGGAGCTTTCAAGGCGCGAATTATTTAATTAGGGTTTGCGTATGGAAAGTCTTTTGGTAGGGGTAGGAGACAGGAGACAGGAGACAGGAGACAGGAGAAATGGGAATTATAGAGGAGATAGTAGAAAGAATCATCCCTTGATTTTTCTGCCCAACTCTTGACCAAAATCCTAAGATTTTGAACCTGAGTCGCCTAAAACCTCGCACTTTTTGATACTTAAAAAGGCACTTACCTTTATCTGTAAAAACTTTGAGATTTAATCAGCAAGCCCTAATTATTAATTATTAATTATTCGGTAATTCTAAATTCTAAATTCTAAATTCTAAATTCTTGAACTCATTTACCTACAATTTTCTGTATGTACATATTAATCTTAGTATTGTTTCTAGCTATCTGTTTTTGTCTCGGTGCTCTCCCACTCACTGGTTTAATAGTTAAAATTCTGGCAAATATCGACCTCAGAAAAGTCGGTACGGGTAATGTTAGTGTGGCAGCAGCGTTTACTCATGCGCCGAAACCAGCGGCAATAACAACAGTATTAGCAGAAATAGTTAGAGGTATTGCGCCAGTTTTAGTAGCAAAAGTTTTATTTCCAGAGATTTTTACCTTGCAGTTAGCGGGATTAATTTTGTTAGTAGCAGGTAGATATTTTATTGCTAAAGGTGGCGGTGTTACTAATGCTAGTTGGGGAGTTTTGGTTTATTCTCCTGTGGTGGCATTAGGTTCGGGAATTACAGGGTTATTAATATTAGTAATAGGCAAACAAATATTTCCCAAAAAAAACCAAAATATCCGGCAATGGGCAGCTCGTCTGGGATGTCTCAGTAGTTTTTTATGGGTGTTATTATTTCGCCAGTCAGCATCTTTTTTAGAACTTTTAGCTGCTGCTGGATTAGCAATTATATTAGTAGTAATAAATCTGAGGCAAAGTGATGATATGGCTTTAAAAAAACAAATTATATTTTCTCTCGATAATCAACTAGATGCCAAAATATGTGGCGAGAAAGCAGCTAGATTAGCTCAATTGAAAAAAGTTGGTTTTAATATTGTTGAAGGTTTTGTTTTACCTGCAACTGAAGCAGGTACTCGAGGCAATTGGAATAGGGAAGTTGATTCTTCATTACCTACTATCAACTCTCCTTTACCGAAGCTGGATAAAATGTCTATTAATTTTCCCCTAATTGTTCGTTCTTCTGCTGTGGGGGAAGATAGCGATAATAGTTCGGCTGCCGGACAATATCAAACTATTTATCCGGTGAAAAATCAAACAGAATTATTAGAGGCAATTAATATTTGTCGTCAATCTTATTGGTTGCCAGAAGCTGTTGCTTATCGTCGGCAAAGAGAAATTCCTGATGCGGAAATGGCGGTATTAATTCAGCCTTATATTATCAGTCAAGTTGCTGGAGTAATGTTTACTCGTAATCCTTTAGATGGTGGTGCAAAAATAATTATTGAAGCTCTGCCAGGAGGTGCAGAAAAAGTTGTGGGTGGGCAGTTTAGTCCGGTACATTTAGAAATTGTTGAAGAAGGAAGAGGGAAGAGGAAAGAAGGAAGAAGGAAGGAGGAAGAGGAAAGAGGGAAAAAGTTGATTGTGACTCAAACTTCAACTAATTTTAAACAGCCTGTAGACGACGAGGTATTAAATCAAAAAGAAAAAGATAAAAATCAATCTTTAGAAGAAGGAAGAGGCAAGAAGCAAGAGGGAAGAAGGAAGGAGGAAGAAGCAAGAGGGAAAAAGTTGATTGTGACTCAAAATTCAACCAATTTTAAACAGCCTGTAGACGACAGACTATTAAACCCAAAAGAACAAGATAAAAATCAATCTTTAGAAGAAGGAAGAGGCAAGAAGGAAGAGGCAAGAAGGAAGGAGGAAGAAGCAAGAGGAAAAAACTCGATTGTGACTCAAAATTCAACCAATTTTAAACTTGTAGACGACGAGGTATTAAATCAAAAAGAAAAAGATAAAAATCAATCTTTAGAAGAAGGAAGAGGCAAGAAGCAAGAGGCAAGAAGGAAGGAGGAAGAAGCAAGAGGAAAAAACTCGATTGTGACTCAAAATTCAACCAATTTTAAACAGCCTGTAGACGACAGACTATTAAAGCCAAAAGAACAAGATAAAAATCAATCTTTAGAACAGGTAAAATATTCTGATTTTTTACCTGAAGAAGTTATTGAAGAATTGGTAAATCAAGCAGAGGCAATTGAAGCATTTTTTCATGGCTTACCCCAGGATATTGAATGGTGTTGGGATGGTGAAAAAATTTGGATTTTACAAAGTCGCCCCATTACTAATCTCAGACCAATTTGGACACGAACTATTGCAGCAGAGGTAATTCCCGGAGCTATTCATCCTTTAACTTGGTCGATAAATCGTCCTTTGACTTGTGGAGTTTGGGGAGAAATTTTTACTATTGTTTTAGGGGAAAAGGTAGCAAAATTAGATTTTACTGAAACGGCAACTTTGCTCGGTTCTCATGCTTATTTTAATGCTACTTTGTTAGGGGAAATTTTTAGAATGATGGGATTGCCGGAGCAGGGTTTAGAGTTTTTATTACGGGGGCAAAAAATGGGAAAACCGCCTTTAGGAAAAGTGTTGCCTTCTTTGCCTGGTTTATGGCGTTTGATTCAAAAAGAAATGGCAGTTGACCGGGAATTTGAACGCGACTATTATCAAATTTTTGTTCCCGCTCTACAAATTTTAGAAAATAATTTCAAACAAAATTCATCTCAGTCTTTATCAGAATTATTAGACCAAGCAGAACAAATTCAGGAATGGTTAAAACCGATTACTTTTTATAATATTTTGGGTCCCATAGGTTTAGCAATTCGGCGATCGCTCTTCCGAATTTCTGAAGAATGGTTGCCTACTGATACTGCTCCAGAAATTGTTTCGATTCGAGAATTACAAAAGTTGGCAGTTAAGTTAAAAATGGCAACTAATTCTGATGTGGAAATAAAGGCAGAATTTGAGCAAAATCAGGAATTACAATGGGAGTTTCAGCAATGGTTGGAAAATTATGGTTATTTGAGTGAAGTTGGTACGGATATTGCTGTAGCAACTTGGGGAGAAAAGCCAGATAATTTCCGTGAATTATTATTTGCAATGGCTCGGAAAGGTGAGGGAGAAAAAGATAATTTTAAAGATAATTTTTCGGTAAAGTCTTTAAATTTGTGGCAGAGGTGGCGACTGGCGCAATGTGCAAAGCGTGCGAGAACTAAGGGTAAAATTGCTGAGGTTTATGGGAAACTTTTGGCTTATTTACGATTGACATTTTTAGCAATAGAAATAAAAGTCAAAAGTCAAAAGTCAAAAGTCAAAAGTGATGATTTAGAAGTTAAAAGTCAAAAGTCAAAAGTCAAAAGTGATGATTTACAAGAAAATCTAGAGGTTTTTGAAGAAAAGGGTGATATTTTTTATTTGGAATTTGAAGAAATTCGGCAATGGATTTTATCTACAGTAGGTTTGGTTGAGGAAGGAAACCCTGCAAAAAGATCCCCCCTAACCCCCCTTGAGAAGGGGGGGATGTTTGAGGAACAAAACAGAACAGAATTTAACACTGTTACACCTAATGACGAGCGATCGCCCCAGCTCCCCAGCTCCCGTACGGACGTTGCATGCAACGTCCCTACCCCACTCCCCTACTCCCTTACTCCCCTACTCAGACAAAGAAAGGAACAACTGGAAAAAGACCGCGATCGCCAAGTTCCCCAGGTAGTTTATGGGAATGTATTACCCCAAGAAAGTAGGGAAACTTTCTCTACTGAGGAAAATGTTTCTATTTTACAAGGGATACCAGGGAGTGTTGGTTGTGTGGAAGGTTATGTCAAGGTTTGTCGGAGTTTAGAGGTAAATCTGGCAGAGTCGGAAAATCTAATTATAGTTGTTCCTTATACTGATGCAGGTTGGGCACCATTATTATTGAAGGCAAAAGGTATTATTGCAGAGGTGGGAGGACAGTTATCCCACGGAGCTATTATTGCGCGGGAATATGGCATTCCGGCAATAATGAATGTTTCTGGAGCGATGACTCGTTTACAGGATGGGCAAAAAGTTAGGGTTGATGGGTATCGGGGGATGGTGGAATTTATTTAATCAGGAGTCAGGAGGTACATAAAAGATCCCCCTAAATCCCCCTTAGAAAGGGGGACTTTTTGTTAGCTCCCCCCTTTTTAAGCGGTTCCCCCCTTATTAAGGGGGGTTAGGGGGGATCTAATTATTATGGCTAATTAATGAGACTTGATATTATTCGTAAAACATAGGAATAGTTGGAAAGGGAGAGCGATCGCCTATTTCCTATTCCCTGCCTTTACCAACAGACTTTTTCCGCAAACCCTAATTATCAATTATCCATTATCAATTATCCATTAATGAATTCTATCCCATGAACTTTTCGATAGATTAATTCAATCTGACAATTAAAATCTACACTAGCAAAATTAACTTCTTCTCCCCCGCTATAAGTTTGAGAAATCCAAATTCCTTGTTCATTTTTTCTAAAACATTCTATACTCATCTCAGACTGACTAACTAATACATATTCTTGTAAACTTGTAGCTGTTTGATAATCGGCAAATTTATCTCCTCTATCAAAATTAGCTGTGCTTGGAGACAAAATTTCTATGATTAAAAAAGGATAAAGAATAAAGTCTTCATTTGAACTTAAATCCCATTCATCATAAGTTACTACCAGATCGGGATAATAATAACAATTAGCTTCTTCTAGTCTAATTTTAATATCGGAATTAAGTACAAGACAGTCATTATCCAGAAGATAATTCCCTAATAATGCGCCTAAATTACTAGCAATAATAACATGGGGTAAAGAAACCCCTACTCTTGCATAAATTTTGCCTCGTCTATACTCATGTTTAATCGGACTTTGTCGCTCTCCTGCTAAATAGTCTTCTGGAGAAACATAGAATTGATTTTGATTAACGACCATTGAGTTTTATTCTGCTATTTAGACTGTTATATTATATCAATGTGTTTTAACGGGAAATGTTTTTGGAGGGTTGTTTAAAATCCCCGAAAAACAACTTCCAACTTCTTTAACATATTTATTCTGAGAGGTTATGATGACTACAGGCCAAAAGTTACGTCAAATATTAGAACAACCAGGTATTCTAGTGCTGCCTGGAGTTTATGATTGTATTGGGGCAAAAATTGTAGAACAGATAGGGTTTTCTGCTGTGTTTACCAGTGGGTTTGGCATTTCTGGTTCCACTCTTGGTCGCCCTGATTATGGTTTTCTTACTGCTACAGAAATGCTCTACACTGTGAGGCGTATTACTGAGTCAGTGAATATTCCTTTGGTAGCAGATATTGATACTGGATATGGCAACCCGTTAAATGTGATTAGAACTGTTACCGATATTGTTGATATGGGAGTTGCCGGAATTATTTTGGAAGACCAAGAATGGCCGAAAAAGTGCGGTCATTTTGAGGGTAAGCGAGTAATTCCAATGGCGGAACACATAGAGAAAATTAAAGCAGCGGTTCATGCTAGGGGTGATAGTGGTTTAGTAATTATTGCTCGGACAGATGCTCGTGCGCCATTGGGTTTGGATGAAGCTATTAAGCGGGGGCGTGCTTGTGCTGAAGCTGGTGCAGATGTGGTTTTTATTGAAGCACCTCAGTCGATAGAAGATTTGCAGGCGATCGCTACTGCTTTTGAGGATGTGTATTTGTTTGCCAATATGATTGAGGGTGGTAAAACTCCGGTTTTATCGGGTGAGCAGTTGGCAGAAATGGGTTTTAAAATTGTGGTTTATCCTTTGTCGGGATTATTTTCTGCTACTAAAGCGATGATGAACTGTTATCGTCAATTATTTGAAAATGGAACTACAGCGGGGTTGACAGATATTGTTACGTTCCAGGATTTTGAAGAGATTATTGAAGTGCCTAAATATCGAGAGTTGGAGCGGAAGTTTTCAGTTGATTAGTACTTACGCAGATAGGCTATATATAGCAATTGAAACTATTTAAGATAGAATTAGACTCTATAAATAGTTTCTTCGCGTAAGTCCTGTTGATTAAATTTGTAGGGGCGAATGGCATTCGCCCTTATAAAACCCATTTTCCATTGAAATAGGGAGGTTGCATAAACATTCCTACAGGGTTATCATTAAAATATTTTAGGAAAGAGTAACGATGCCAAATCTAACAATAAAAGACCTAGAAAAATTAACAATTGATAATTAGAGATAGTTTTCATTATTCGTGATCCATTAATTATGATTGCAATTAAAAATTCTCAATATATTACCGCTCAAGAATATTTGGAATGGGAAGAAAAACAACCGATTAAATATGAATATATTGACGGTGAAGTTATAGCTATGACTGGGGGTAATATTCCCCACAGTGAGATTGTTGCTAATCTGACAACAGCATTAAAAAATCATTTGCGCGGGCAAGGTTGTAAGGTCTTAGTGGCAAATGCAAAAGTGGAAATATCTGAACAAGGACCATTTTTTTATCCTGATTTCATGGTTAGTTGCGATGAACGAGATAAAAAGGCAAGAAAAGCGATTAAATATCCTTGTTTAATTATTGAGGTTTTATCTCCAGGAACAGAATCTTTTGACAGAGGAAAAAAATTCCAAAATTATCGTCGCATTTCTACTTTGAAAGAATATGTTTTGGTGAGTGCTAATGAAATGATGCTTGAATGTTTTCGGTTGAATGAAAAGGGAGTATGGGAGTTTTATTCTTATTTGGAAGGGGATAAGATTGAGTTGAAAAGTGTTAATTTGAGTTGTCCTATAGATTTAATTTATGAGGATGTGTTTTTAGGGGAATAATTGTCAGATTCAGTTATCAGTTATCAGTTGTCAATGGGGAGCGTTGGCGAAGCCTAGCGGCAGCTATATCGCCAAACTAACTCCAAAAAATAATCCGTATATCCGTGGCCAAATCAGTGTCTAGCTACTAGGGAGCGATCGCCAATTTCAGTTATCAGTTGTCAATGGGGAGCGTTGGCGAAGCCTAGCGGCAGCTATATCGCCAAACTGACAAAAAAAATCAGATGACTTTAGCTATTAGCTTAGGATTTTAATCCTTAGTTCATGAAAAGTCTTTAAATACCATAATTTCTGCTTTTGTGCAAAAAATTCCTAAAAGTCTGATAATTTACCACTTATTAACTTTTTTGGTACATTACCTAGTATAATTAAAATATATAATTTAAAACCATAACGTTATACTTATGACTATTTCATACATTAGTACCACAGAAGCAGCTTTTCTGCTAAATATTTCAACAGGTAGATTGCGACTTCTACTGAATACTAATCGTGTTGTTGATGCTAAAAAAGTCGGGAGATTTTGGAGAATTCCTCTGAACCGTCGGGGAATGCCAGAAATTACACCAGGTCGTCGCGGTCCTCAAGGGACTTGGAATAAATTTCAACGTAAAGCCAAGACTATCGTTCATGTTCTAAGAAAAACTATAGACTACAACAGAGATCATAAAACTAAATATGCAGCAGTAGCTGTGAAAGTGGGAGATAAAAAAGATTATTGCCACGCTCTGAAAATTCACGGTTCTTGCGAAATAATTTATCAACCCCATCAACCAAATACAAGTCAAGCTGGAGGTGCCAGGCTGTGGCTTGAAGTAGAGCCGGAAACTATAGTAGAGCGAGTGTACTTTAGTGATGGAGATTATGGTCCGCCACCAGAAGTAGTTCAGCAGCGTGCAAAAGCTAAGAAGCCAAAAAGTCAGAAGAGAAAATCGAAAAAGAAAGGAAAAAAGTAAAGTAGTTAAATATTTGGTTTGGAAACGAGAGTTCCACAAGCAGTGCCTGGGTTCTGCTTAATTTTTTGCTGTCTATAGAACCTATTTGGGAACTAGGAGTCAGGAGTCAGGGGTCAGGAGGGAAGATAATTTAGGAAGAGTTAGAGATCGCCCCTGAATTAGAAGTCAGGAGGGAAGAGTTGGCGATCGCCTATTTCCCTCAAATAAAATTGATTTGAAATTACCATTATTCAACTATTCTCTAAAGATGATTTCTCCATCTCTGATATTATTTGCAAACTCATTTCATCAGATAAATATTCTTAATAAATAATCCAGTCATCTTGAGATGACTTTAGCTATTAGCTTAGGATTTTAATCCTTGTCTATCTTGGCTATACCAGGAACTTTCCGATAAATTAATTCAATTTCACAATTAAAATTTACACTGGCAAAGTTAACTATTTCTCCCCTGCTATAAGTTTGAGAAATCCAAATTCCTTGTTCATTTTTCCGAAAACATTCTATACTCATCTCAGACTGGCTAACTAATACATACTCTTGTAAACTTGTCGCAGTTTTATAATCAGCAAATTTGCCTCCTCTATCAAATTTAGCTGTGCTTGGAGACAAAATTTCTATGATTAAAGAAGGATAAAGAATAAAATCTTCAGGTGAACTTAAATCTCTTTCATCACAAGTTACTGCTACATCAGGATAATAATAACAATTAGCTTCTTCTAGTCGAACTTTAATATCCAAAGGAAGTACAAAACAGTCATTATCGCGCAGATGAATATTTAGTTCTGTTACTAAATTACTAGCAATAAGAATGTGGGGTTTCTTTGCCCCTACCATTGCATAAATTTGGCCTTGTCTATACTCATGTTTAATCGGACTTTGTTGTTCTCCTGCTAAATAGTCTTCTGGAGAAACATAGAATTGATTTTGGTTAGCTATCATTGGGTTTTTCTCTGCTATTTTTACTGTTATATTATATCATAACTATAGTTGGAAAGAGCGATCACCTCTGAATAAGGAGTCAGGAGGGAAGAGTTGGCGATCGCCTATTTCCCTCAAATAAAATTGATTTGAAATTACCATTATTCAACTATTCTCTAAAGATGATTTCTCCATCTCTGATATTATTTGCAAACTCATTTCATCAGATAAATATTCTTAATAAATAATCCAGTCATCTTGAGATGACTTTAGCTATTAGCTTAGGATTTTAATCCTTGTCTATCTTGGCTATACCAGGAACTTTCCGATAAATTAATTCAATTTCACAATTAAAATTTACACTGGCAAAATTAACCTTTTCTCCCCTCTTATAAGTTTGAGAAATCCAAATGCCTTGTTCATTTTTCCGAAAACATTCTATATTCATCTCAGACTGGCTAACTAATACATACTCTTGTAAACTTGTCGCAGTTTTATAATCAGCAAATTTGCCTCCTCTATCAAAATTAGCTGTGCTGGGAGACAAAATTTCTATGATTAGAGAAGGATAAAGAATAAAATCTTCAGGTGAACTTAAATCTCTTTCATCACAAGTTACTACTACATCAGGATAATAATAACAGTTAGCTTCTTCTAGTCGAACTTTCATATCGGTAGGAAATACAATACAGTCACGATCGAGGAGATGATTGCCCAATAATCTGTCTAAATTATGAGTAATAATAACGTGGGGTTTCTTTGCCCCTACCATTGCATAAATTTGGCCTTGTCTATACTCATGTTTAATCGGACTTTCTCGCTCTCCTGCTAAATAGTCTTCTGGAGAAAAATAGAATTGATTTGGATTAGCTATCATTGGGTTTTACTGCTCTATTTTTACTGTTATATTATATCATAACTATAGTTGGAAATCGCCTATTTACCTCAGAGAAAATTGATTTTAAATTACCATTATTCAACCATTCTCTAAAGATGATTTCTCCATCTCTGATATTATTTGCAAACTCATTTCATCAGATAAGTCTTCTTGTCTGTTTTCCCTGAGAACTTGCTGTAAAAAATATAGATAGTTGTTCAGAAAAGTTTGAGTATTGGGATGTTCTTTTCCTAAAAGTTGCATTGTCATCTTCAATGCTTCTAGATACAAAGGTTCTGCTTCTGTGTATTGCCCTTGGGAGTAGTAGAGTCCTGCCAGATTGTTGAGACTGGTGGCAACAGACGGATGTTCTGCTCCTAGCAATTGCTTTTTCATTTCCAAAGCTTCTAGATACAAAGGTTCTACTTCTGTGTATCGCCCTTGAGAGTAGTAGAGGTGTGCCAGATTGTTGAGGCTAATGGCAACATCAAGATGTGAAGAGCCTAGCAGTTGCTTTATCATCTCCAGTGATTCTTTGAACAAGGGTTCTGCTTCTGCGTATTGCCCTTGAGAGTAGTAGAGTTGTGCCAGATTGTTGAGACTTTTGGCAACATAAGGATGTGGAGAGCCTAATTGCTTTGTTATCTCTAGTGATTCTTTGAACAAGGGTTCTGCTTCTGCGTATCGCCCTTGGGACTTGTAGAGTAATGCCAGATTGTTGAGACTCATGGCAACATCAGGATGTGAAGAACCTAGCAGTTGCTTATATATCTCCAGTGCTTCTTTATGTAACAGTTCTACTTCTGTGTATCGCCCTTGAGAGTAGTAGAGGTGTGCCAGATTGTTGAGATTTTGGGCAACATCAGGATGTGAAGAGCCTAGTAGTTGCTTTCTCATCTCTAATGCTTCTTTTAACAAGGGTTCTGCTTCTGTGTATTGCCCTTGAGAGTAGTAGAGTAATGCCAAATTGCTGAGACTGGTGGCAACATCAGGATGTTCTCTTCCTAAGAGTTGTTTATATATCTCCAGTGCTTCTATATATAAAGTTTCTACTTCTGTGTAGCGTCCTTGAGAGTAGTAGAGTAATGCTAGATTGTTGAGATTTTGGGCAACATCAGGATGTGAAGAGCCTAGTAGTTGCTTTCTTATCTCTAATGCTTCTTTTAACAAGGGTTCTGCTTCTGTGTATTGCCCTTGGTAAAGGTAGAGGTTTGCCAGATTGTTGAGACTTATGGCAACATCAGAATGTGAAGACCCTAATAGTTGCTTATATGTCTCCAGTGCTTCTAGATACAAAGGTTCTGCTTCTGTGTATCGCCCTTGAGAGTAGTAGAGTAATGCTAGATTGTTGAGACTTTTGGCAACATCATGATGTGAAGACCCTAGCAGTTGCTTACACGTCTCCAATGATTCTAGATACAAAGGTTCTGCTTCTGTGTATCGCCCTTGATATCTGTAGAGTAATGCCAGATTGTTGAGACTTTTGGCAACATCATGATGTGAAGCTCCTAGTAGTTGCTTTGTCATATCTAATGCTTCTTTTAACAAGGGTTCTGCTTCTGTGTATCGCCCTTGATATCTGTAGAGTAATGCCAGATTGTTGAAACTTGCGGCAACAAATAGATGCCTAATGCCTAAACGATTGCGAGTAATATCTAAGCATTGCTTATGCCAAAGTTCTGCTAGTTCATATAATCCCTGACCTGCATACAACCAGCCAAGGCTGTTAAACGGCCATATCAAATCTTCATCCTCAACCCACTTTTGCATCTCAGTTGCTGTCTCAATCAAGTGAGGAATAGATAAGGTTAGTTTTTCTATGTCTGCTTTTACTGGAGTCTGAGGAACTTTTTGTGCTTCTACCACTATACCCCGACAAAACTGATACTTCAACTCCTCTACTTTTTTCATCTTCTCCAACTTACCTCGAAAATATCGACGTACCAATTGATGTAATTGATAAGTTTCCTCTGCTGTCTGTTTAATCAAGTTTAAATCTAACAAACTATCTTCCCTAACATCCTCCCAAGCGCTTATAAATTCTTCCTCCTGACTTTCACCTCCAGACAAACACTGTTCCACCAAACTCCAAGGAATAGGAGCTAAGGCAAACATACTCAAGAAACAACCCAAATACCTCCCTTTCTTATCCAACTCCTGCCAACTTAATTCCAAAGTAGCTTTCACTCCTCTTTCCGCCGTCATTTCTCCTGATGGTTTCTTTAGCGCAGGCAAATCTAAAGCTTGTTTCTCCAACTCTTGTATCATTCTTGCCAACTTCCACCCAGAACGCCTCTTGAGAAAACGTCCCACCAACTCCAACCCCAAAGGTAAATATCCCAACCACTCACAGAGTTGTTTAGCTGCCTCTCTTTGCTCTGCCACGCGAGACTCACCAATTAACGCCACCAACAACTCCAAGGCAGCACCCTCATCCAATACTTCCAAACGCAAATTTTCAAATGATTCTGACAACCAATATCTGCGGGTAGTAATTAGCAATTTGAAACGTTCTTCCTGTGGAGGTAAATAACCTGCAATTTCCTCATACTTATCCACATCATCCAAAATAATAAGCACATCTCCAGGAGGTTGCCAGTTTGCCCAACAGAAGTCAAGTCTCTGTTCTAAATCCCAATCTTCTGCCGGAAATAGCCCTAGTTGAGTCTCGGCAAAATCTAATAACTGTTCTACAACACTCCTTTCCCGAACCCCGATCCAGCAAATGCCACCAGGATAAGTAAATTCCTTTTTAGATAAGAGAGCGTACTGGAGTGCCAATTCTGTCTTGCCTACTCCTACCATCCCCGTGACTACTGCGGTGATAGAAACTCGCTCCTTTTCCTGAAGTTGTTCATGTAATGTTTTGAGGTCTCCATCTCTACCAACAAATTTGACAGCACCAGTGCGTAGTTTATTCAGGTTATTAGGAAATTCTGCTGGTTCCCCCTTCCTTGGCAGTCCCTTTGTTTTTGTACCTATATTAATGTCACGAATATTAATATCGCGTACCTGAGAGTTATCAAAATCAAGATTAACTGCTGAGTTAAAAGGTGTCACAGGTAAGGAAGGGGGATTTACTTTTTTAATGTGATATCTTCTACTGTCATATCCCCTTTCAATTCCCAATCTTCTCCTTTCATTCTTACTCCTGTAGCTTCTCCCTCAGAGATGACTTTTTGAATCTTGACATTAACTGCTTTGAGACTCTTTATGTCTATACCTACAGCATCAAACTCTGCTTTTGGTACTTTTTCCAATAATTCTGTAAGAGCTTTTGTTTTCTCAAGCAGCTCATGAATAACATTTTCTATTTCCTGTGGGGTTCCTGACAAATCTTGAATAGCATCCTCTAAATCTTCTGCCAATAATTTTTGCCTGTCCTCACTTGGCCGTCTTTCCAATTGGTCTACTGGTTTTATTAGTCCAAATTTTTCTCCAATAAATTCTTTCAGGGAACGATACTTGACCACAATTTCTTCTCTAGCTACAGAGGAAGCAACTAATGTAGCACCGGATGCTAAAGCATTAATAACAATCAAACCGATATTTACTGGTTCCATTTAATTATTTCCAACAACTCTATTTTATTTCTCAGTAAGCGTGAGGTACAGTGCTGGAGATCCCCCCTACCCCCCCTTGACAAGGGGGGAACCTGGAAGTCCCCCTTTTTAAGGGGGATTTAGGGGGATCTTCTATGTACCTCACCAGGGTGAAAACGGCTATATTGTAATTTAAGTTTAACGCAACAAAAAGTTAAAAATAAAAAGAAAGATTTTAGAGGTTTCAAATCTCAACTGAGACGTTCAAAACCTCAACAGCGCAACAACGACAAATTAATAATACGTTACCGAATAATTAAGGTTTAAAGCCTCTCCTTTAAAGTAGAAAAAAGCGGTCGAGGGATGGCGAGGTTTCCTCGCCATATCCAATCGACCAAGAGAAGAAAAAAATTTCCCTACCGCGTCAATCCTCTTTTTTTCAAGGAGAGGTAATTATTAATTATTAGGCGTTGCTGAATTGAAGTATGAATGTGCGATTGTTTGGTTCTCGCCTTCGCCCCCGCGCATCCCCCATTCAACAAAAAGCGCAGCAACATCTGGCTTCCCCCATTCAACAAAAAGTGCAGCAACATCTGGCTTCCCCCGTTCAACAAAAAGCAAAGCAACATCTGGCTTCCCCCTTTCCAAGGGGGACGGGAGGGGGATAAAAAAGGGGGACGGGAGGGGATTAATAAAGGGGGACTTTTAGAGTTTTATTCCCCCCAATTTTGGCTTGCTCGGGGGGCAAAATCATACCCAGAATCAGCAACGCCATTATTAATTGTTGATCAACTTACCTTTCTCAAATTCTGTTCATTGTAAACGATACCTAAATTATTGAAAATCATTTCCCAGTAGAGAGGATAACTTTCCTTAGTATAAACCTCTTGCGCTCTAACAAAACAAGCGATCGCCTGTTCCAAATTATCTTGTCTATCTCCTGTTATCCTGTCGAGATAAGCATTACCCAGATTATTTTGAGTAGTTGCCCAGTCTGTAGGGAGCTGTTCGCGAGTACGGACTTTGAGAGCCAAATTATAACAAGCGATCGCCTGTTCAATATTTTCCTGTTGCTCTCCTGCGATTCGATCGTGGTAAGCGCTACCCAGATTATTTTGAATACTCGCCCATTCTTGAGGTAGCTTTTCTAGAGTTCTGACTTTTAAAGCTTTCTGATAACAATCGATCGCATTCTCTAAGTTTTCTATTCTTTTTCCCATGCTACGTTGTTGATAGGCATTACCAAGATTATTCTGAGTGCTTGCCCATGCTTCAGGTAATGTAGAGTAAGTCCTAACTTGAAGTGCTTGATAGTAGCAAGCGATCGCCAATTCGATATTTTCTTCTGAGTTTCCGACAGTGCGTTTGTGGTAGCTAGTACCCAAATTATTTTGGATAGTTGCCCAAGTTACCGGAAATTTTTGACGGGGTAAAATTTGTAGAGCATTTTTATAACCTACAATGGCTATTTCTACGTTATTACTTTGATTACCAAAAGGAAACTGTAAAATCAGGTTACTTAAATTAACAATATCTAGAGCAATATTTTGTGCTAATTGAGGCTCCATTTTTTGGATATTTTCTCCAGGCCAAGTTCGTAGCACTGCGACAAAATTTTGCTCCAGTTTATCTTGATTATATTCTAATACAGAATATACGGCTTCAGGGTTTTCTTCATTCTCTGAGATTACTTGTAAAATTTGCATGAGTAAATTTCGATATATTTCCCGGTCTAAAGGTTGGGAAGCATATTCTAAGTTAGTCTCTAACATTGTCGCCAAATTTTGCAACCATTGAGCATTCAAGTTACCTATTTTGTTGTTTGTTTTTGCTATTTGTTTCATTACTTGAACTAATTTATGGTCTATCAAGTTTTGATTAGCTTGCAAAATTTGATTTTCATCACCACTAGGACAAACTAATAAAGATTGAATGAGACCAAGATAACTAGAGATACTTTGTTGATTCATGATTTTTTCCTCAGAGCTTTTTTCTAGACACAATTACTTTGGTCTAGTAGACATATTGTTTTTCTATTTGAAATAAATGCTTACCCTGATGAAAAATTTTTATAGTAGTCAAAAAAAAGGGCGCGGAAATATCAAAAGCTTAAAACTTAGACAAAGCCAGATTTTTCTTTCTTCGTTTTTCCTTCCTTCTGCTATAACTAATTGAAATATTAATCATGATTGTAGCATTCTGATTTGATTTGTAAACATATAGTGCTACGCGCAAGGCAACAGCTCATCTGGCAATAGGCAACAGGCGAATATAAAAGGGTTTCAGCTTCTATAGCGCTGTGCGCAGGCAACAGCTCATCTGGGGGAATAAAAAGCGGATAATATCAGATTTTAGCTATTAGACATCTCCAATAATCAAAAATAACATCAATTATCATACATAAATCATCAATTATTCCCCTCCACCGGAGGGGTTAGGGGTGGGTTCCCTACTCCCTACTCCCTACTCCCTCTTTTCTGGAGATGTCTATTGGACACCTCCTGTAATTTGTACATAAGCCAGCGCACATTGCTATATTCATGTCAAACACCTTAATGCGTAATGCGTAGCGCTATACCTTTGAAGGAAACAGGCAACAAATAATCAAGTATATTAAAGATTTGCTATAGAAAAAGAGCTACATTTTTATTTGCTCATTTTCAGATAAATTTAAGAACTCAAAATTTTTTATGTATCATTTTTTGATTAAACTCTGTTTAATAAAATATTAAATTTAGACATCTCCTCCAAAAAAGGGAACAGCTAAGAACAATAACCAAATTTTCAGGAAAATTTTAGCTCTCAATTATATATACTTCCTTTGATAACAAATTGTTTCCGATAAAACTTTAAATTTGTAACCAAAAAATTTTAATAAAGTTGATTAGTTTTTGTTTTATCGCAAAGAAAGAGTTTGTGAGGACATACCAAAAGCTTAAAAATCAGACAATGCCAGATTTTTACTTCTTCCTTCTGCTATGCTATACAACTTTTGTGGAGCGAGTGGCCTAATCCATACTCAATTTGGCCAATATTATCAAAGTTATAGCTATTGATACAGAGCTGATTTATAAACTGAGCTAAAACTCTTATGCTATCTAGGTCTCAGGAATTTATGGTTTACTGGTCCAAAATCGGCAAAACCTTTTTCCTGTAAGAAATTCAGCCTCTTAATATTTACTTTATAAATCAGCTCACAGTATTTCATACTTGAGAGACAAAGTGATGATAATCTATTCCAAAATCACTATATTTAATGGCCAGTTGCTCTTAACAACCTTTTACCGAAAAATTAAGGTATAAAGCTTCTCTATTTCTCTATTGATGGAGAAAAAAGAAACAAAATCCTTTTATCCAATCCTCTTCTTGATAAGAACAGGTAATTATTAATTATTAATTGTTAATTATTAATTATTGAAAGCAGCTTTGCTTAAAGCAGGCAAAGAAAGGAGACCTCCTGAATACCCTCTGCTTTTTTTAAAATTTATTGAGACCCCTTAGGAAAAATACCCATCCAATGACAAAATTAATTATTCAAATTCCTTGTTATAACGAACAAGAGTCTTTAGGAGTAACTCTTGCTGCTTTAGCCAGAAAGTTAGCAGGAGTAGACATTATCGAATGGTCGATCGTCAATGACGGTAGTCAAGATCGAACAGTTGAAGTTGCTAAAGAATATGGGGTAGACCATATTGTGAATTTCCCTGCTAACCAAGGTTTAGCAAAAGCATTTATAGCAGGTCTAGAAGCTAGTCTAAAAGCAGGAGCAGATATTATTGTAAATACCGATGCTGATCATCAATATTGTGCCGATGATATCCCCTACTTAATTCAACCTATTATTTGGGGTCAGGCAGAAATTGTAGTTGGGGAGAGACCAATTTGGCAAACTAAATACTTTTCTCGTAGTAAAAAATTACTACAAAAATTAAGTAGTTGGGTAGTAAGAATAGCTAGCAATACAAATATTCCTGAGACTCCTAGTGGGTTTCGTGCTTTTAGTCGAGAAGTTGCCATGCAACTTAATGTTTTTAATGCCTATACTTACACTCTAGAAACAATTATTCAAGCAGGGCAAAAAGGTATGGCAATAACATCAGTTCCCATCATAACAAATAATGTCTTACGACCTTCCCGACTGGTAAGAAGTACCCCTGTTTATGTATTGCGATCGCTTTTTACTATCTTCAGATTTTTTTTGCTTTACAAACCCCTACGTTTTTTCTAATGTTAGGAAGTGTACCATTTAGTTTTGGGATAATTTCTGGTATCCGTTGGTTATTTTTATTTTTAGTGGATATGAAAAACTAGACTTCCAACTTGGATTTTAGCAACAATTTTAATCTTAGTCGGCTTTCAATTATGGTTATTAGGTTTAATCGCAGATTTAATGGCAGCAAATCGTATAATCATGGAATAAATTTCAGTAAGAATGCGAAAGTAAGATTATCAAAATAAGTAAGAGATAAGAATAATAAATACTTACTAAAAATAGCTTTTTTGGGGTTAGTAATATACAGTAAAAAATGATGATTACAGCACTTTTGAGGATAGTGAGGTACACTTTTAGGACTATTCTTATATTTCCTATTCCCTGTTCCCTGTTCCCTGTTCCCTGTTCCCTGTTCCCTGTTCCCTAGAGCAATAAAACTTTGTACCTCATCAACTAGAAAACTGCTGTAATATATGAAATATTATTTTTACTTCCGAGAAATTTAATTTTTATTCAAACAAATAAAATCTAGCAAAATATTAACAATATAAAGTAGTAAAAATATAGCTATGCAAGATTATCAGTCATCCATCACCAATGAAACCGATCTATTAAAGGTAGAGTCTAATTTATCCTCGGATAAAAATACTATAATTGACACCGAAAAAGAACAGATGAGAGATTTATTTGCCAGAGAAGCACTTGCTCAAATTCCTAAAATTTTGACCTTACTAGACCGGAATTATCATAGCCCTACCTACGGTTGTTTCGACCGCAATTTTTGGCATTACAAAATTATAGACTTTCCTAGTGGCATGGCTCAAGAGTTTGTCTTACCTTTAGCTTTAGCCTATAACTTAGATATTCCTAATAATCAATTTTATTTGCAAGAAATGATATATAAATGGGCAGAAGCAGGTATATTATATAGTGCCCACACTGCTCATCCTGATGGTTCTTGTGATGATTATTTCCCTTTTGAAAGAGCTAGTGGAGCAACAGCTTTTTCTTTATTAGCTAGTATTGAAAGTTATCAAATATTAGGATTAAATAACTACGAAGTACTCAGCTTTTTTGAAAAACGAGCAGATTGGTTAATAAATCATTATGAAAGTGGCAATTTAGCTAACCATGAAGCATTAATTGTATTGTCCTTAGAATTGTTGAGTAAACTATTAGAAACCTCAAAATGGGAGGAAACTAAAGCAGCACGTCTGGAAAGATTATTAAGTTGGCAAAGTCAGGAAGGATGGTTTACAGAATACTCTGGTTTTGACCCCGGTTATCATACTTTAACTATATCTTGTTTAGCCAGAATTTATGAATTAAACCCCAGTGAA
Organism: Okeania sp. KiyG1; assembly: GCF_014132355.1. GTDB lineage: Bacteria > Cyanobacteriota > Cyanobacteriia > Cyanobacteriales > Microcoleaceae > Okeania. The sequence goes on along the minus strand of NZ_BLZO01000025.1, from coordinate 11,043 downwards.
AAACTCAAAAATTCTATTACTACAGCAGTAGAATTAGCTGCTCAATTTATTCATCCTGATGGCTCCTTCGGTGGAGAATATGCTAGTCGTAATACCTATAACTTTTTTCCCCATGGATTTGAATTAATAGGTAAATGGTTGCCTGCTGCTTTGTCTATTAACGATCAATTTTTAATAAGCTTAAAAAATGGTTTAGCTCCCTGTTATGCAGACGACCATATTATCGGTCATCATACCTGGAATTATTTCTTAGCATGGCGAGATTTTATTACAGAAAGACCTACGGATGTGAATCGTGATATTGCTAGTCTTTGGTTAAAAGAAGCTCAAATTTTGATTAAACGCAGACCAGGAACAGAATTATATATAAGTACGAAAAAAGGTGGTGTTTTTAAACTATTTCGCGACCAAAAATTAGTTGTTTCTGACACTCATTTATCACTGCAAGTTAAAAAAGGTAATAAAATTTTAAATGCAGTTAGTCATTTAACTGGAGATTATGATGTAAAAATATATCAGGATGAATTAGTTATTTCTGGTAATATGGGTTGGGCGAAACAAACTCAAATGTCACCTTTGAAGTTAATCATTCTCAGGTTTGTCATGTTAACTTTTGGGCGTTTTTTCCCCAATTTTATTCGGAAAACATTACAAAAAATCTTGATTACTGGCAAGGAAGATGCACCTTTCCACTTCACTCGCCACTTTAAGTATGAAGATGGCATTTGGTACATTACAGACGAACTCTTTGCTAAGTCTTGGTGGAATGTAATTAGTGCAGCTATTGGTTGCGACCAGACTTCTATTTATGTTGTAATGAGTCGCACTTTTCAAATTAATCAATTACAGCCTTGGTATGATTTAACAACTGAGATTAAAAAACTTTCTCCCGGTCAATCTTTGAAAATTGAGCGCAAGTTTTAACTTGACTTATTCTTACTTATATAAACTCATCAAATATTGCTACAATGAATAAATAGGAAATAGGGAGGGAAAAAAATTCCATAATAATATGGAATAGGCAACAGAGAATAAAAAAAAATGACTAAAAAATAGGGTCTCAAACCTCGCCTTTTAAAGGGATAAAAAAAGAGAATATTCTAGATTTCAAGCATCTTGCTTTCCTAGGTTATGCTGCGCAAACAGCTAGAAGTACTGATAACTGATAACTGATAACTTAAATGACCGCTAATTAAAAAACCATAAAAGATATATTTAAAGTGAAATAGTATGTACCTATTGCAAAAATTTTAATTAAATCAACTCAAGATATGAAATCAACAATTTTTACTCCCTATTCCCTATTCCCTATTCCCTATTCCCTGACTTCTGCAAGAAGTCTTATGAGTGAAAGAAAAAAAATTTTAACTTTTAATCTTTGTGATATTATATGTGAGTAATTTAACTTTTTGGGCGGGAGTCCCCAATTAATATTATGTTTGCTTGAATACCTAATAAATATAAATTAAAGATAGGTACTTATAAAAATAAGGAGAATTGTCTCCATTTCGTATAAGTCAAAAGTCAAAAATATCATATTTTATTGATAATGCGCTGATTAGGAGACAATATGACACTAATTATCAATCTTGCTCATTAGAAGAAAAAGTAAATTGATAACTTCTTTCACTCTATTTATTTCCCATTCTCCACTCTGATTGAATCTATCTCAATAATTAAGAAAAATGGTATTATCTATTAGTAAAAAATCAAAGGCCAATGACAGAACAGTCATCAATATCTGCTTTAGCAGAGGCGCTATTAAACAAGTATGATTTTGACCTCGCTGATGAGACTTCTGAGGAACTTATTACTCGTTGGCACAATAAGTATAAAATAGAGTGGCTGCCCTTAGCAGTAGTTGAGGCACTATATCTTGGACGTTACAAAGCTGTCTGTGTTGAGCAAATATTGACATTATGGGAACGTCGCGGTCAACCTATCTATCATTTCAACTCTGAATTTCAAAATATTATTACTAAAAATATTCTCACAAATTTAACATCTCAGATAGATACTCAGTCTTTACCACCAGAGACACCTCCTTTATCTGAGTCAAAACCTCCTGAGTATTCTACATCTACATCAGTTTATCCATCCTCAAACCCCTTCAATGCAGGCTCAAAAAATACAGCTCAAGAAGTGGTAGAGCAGCTCCCAGTAAAAACAACTCAGTCTAAGATCAAGCACACTGATTTTTATACTAAACTAAAAGCATTTGTCAAAAATAGCCAAGCATCGCGATCGAATCAGAGCAAACCCGATTGAGTTAAATAGACATAGGACTTACGCACTTACACTGTATTTCCGTTATTGCGACCGATAGTGTTTGCGGAGCATTCCGGAACGGAAAGCAATCTCAAACGCTACTTTTTCGTGCCTCGTGCGTAAGTCCTGATTATATAGAACCTGTTTGGTATCTCTAAAAATTTAGGCGTACGCTCTTATTACTTAACTTAAGCTGATGTCTTTTCCTCAAAAGATATCTCCAATCATCAAAAATAAAATCAATTATTGTACACAAATCATCAATTATTTCCCTCTACTCCCTACTCCCTACTCCCTACTCCCTCTTTTCTGGAGAGAGCTAAAAGATACCAAATGGGTTCTATAAAGAAAAAGATTTAATTAAAGTATTTAATTTATATTTATTATTTTAAATAATCGTAAACTCACATTTTTGTCTCCTCTTTTACTACTATTATTGTTTTTGTAGCAATCAAACAACCTGTCATTGAAAATATGAGTAAATATACTAACTGGATTAAATACTTGCCACTAGGAATAACACTGATAGCTCAACCAGCTTTTGGTAGTTCAACGTGTAGTTTCCCTAATCCTTTACCTCCTGCATTAGGCAGTAATACAATCATTCCTTTCCCTGTACCGAATCTTTCTGTTCCTTGTTCTGAAGCACCTATCTATACTTCACCTGTAAATAGTTCTTGGACTGGAACTTGGGTAGGAACAGGTGCAGATTTACCTTGGAGAAATGTAGGTACATTTAATGTTACGGGAAGTGGTACAGGAAGTGGATTTGTAGGAACAACTACTTTCGACTTTGTTACTAATCCACTACCTGTAGGAACTTATTTTAACTTTGGAGATGTAGATAACGGAAGTGCAACAGGTCAAGAACAATTTATCTTACAAGCTTTTGACTCATCTGGTAATCTAATTACTACTAATTGGTTAAGTGAAGCTTTTAGCGTTAGAGGTACTAGCTCTCCTACAGACTTACCTAGTTCTGGTTTTAGCTCAGGAATTTATACTATTGATGGTATGAATGTACCTGGTAATCCATTGGTTGGTTTTACTCTCGCTAGTCTTGAGGAAATTGGTACCCTAGTTATTCAGAAAAACCAAAGCAATAATGGTTTTGGTCTTCGTGCTCCAACTCCAACTGAAAATCCTACAGACGTTCCTGAAACTACTTCTTTATTAGGTTTAGCATTTATTGGTTTAATGGGTTTCATTTATCGCCGTAAATGTTAATTAAACCAGTTATTAAATTTTTCAAGAAATATAAAATCCACTAATTTCTAGCTAATATTGAATTTTATAGTTCATATAAATCAGGACTTACGCATAAGCTACGAAAAATTAGGATTTGAGATTGCTTTCCGTTCCGGAATGCTCCGCAAACCCTGTCGGTCGCAATGACATAAATACGTTGCAGTTGCGTAAGTCCTATAAATAAAATATGACATCTATAGTTGTTTTAAATAAGAATGAGACACTTTTTTAGCTGAAACCGTTTCACAGCAAGAAATTATCGTCTCAAGCTAAACTAAAATGACTATAGTTGTGCTATGCAAGAGTTGCTCCATTTTAGTGCCAACCCGACAGATTTTTGTTGCAGATATAGCAATATGCGCTGGCATATTTACAAATCACAGGAGGTCTCCAATAGCTAAAAGTCTTATATTATCAGCAATTTATTCCCCCTGTTGCCTGTTGCCTGTTGCCTGCGCGCTGCGCTATATTTTCTGGCGATCAAGCAATCAATTATGATGCAGTTTAATTTTTCAAGCGGCGAATTTCTGAGCAAAAAGAAGCCACAGTAAAACCTAATGGTCTTTTAACTACACTGGTGCGTAACCGTAAATTAGGCATCAGATACCAGAAACGTTCCTCTGCGTATAAATCTTCAGATTCAGTAATCAATGTTAAAACATCATCACTTCCCATAATATATCGACCACTGATATTTGTATTCTCACCATCCCCTCTATCCTGCAATAATTTACCTTGGTGGGGGTCATCAGAACTAGGAAGAACTATCAACATTCTTGTACCTATATCTTTAACTTGCTCTCGGTTGATAGTACCATTCCAGTTAATTTGCAACCCTACTAATTGAGCTAAACTTGGGTCAATTTGATGTTGTTCGCACAACTTGATGACTGTGGGGTTTGTTTTTTCTAGTATCTCAACATTTACTTCTGATTTGCCTGCTTGCAACTCCCCGGAAACTAAATTGTGAACCGTGCGTTGGGAAAACCATTGACCTGCACTCAATTGCAAAAATTCGATAATGTCCATTAACTTGCTAATTATTAATTCTGAATCAATACTATTGTTGCACTGATTGGCACATAAGGCACTTATAGCAGAAGAAAGAAGGAAGAAGAAAGAAGAAAGAGGAAGAAGGAAAAATATTGCGTTGTCTGAGTTTTAAACTTTTAACATTTCTGGAATAATGGTCGATTTATAAAATTCAATAATCATGTATAATATTGTTGATTTATTTTTTTTTGATGTTACTAATTTTCATCTAAAAATTTATTTTCACAAATTAAAATGATAGCGATCGCACATATTCAGAAGGATCGTATAACCGTAAAAAAAATAATTATTTCACTAGCTAAATTAGCCACAATAGAAATAGGGATGAAAAATAATGTAGAGCTATTCCATGACCAAAAAATTAAGTCTCAAGCCTCCCCTTTTAAGGACAGAAAAAAAAGATAATTTCTTATTTCAAGGCTCCTGCTTTCCTAGGTCATGCTGCGCAAACAGATTTGAGGTACTGACAACTGATAACTGAAGTGACATATCCCTACAAGGATTAAATCTAAGGTTAATTGATGGGCTGAAGATGTCTAATTACAAAAACTTGAATCTAGAGCAAATATGGCATATTATACCATTTATGAATAGTAATTGTATGTTTGATTACCATATCGCTACTCAATATCTCCCCATTATAAATATACATAGCAAACTTTTTGAGATTTGGAATTAGGTAATATATAAGGTACAAATATTAACGATAAAGTGCGGGTATCTTGCCCTCCCACAAATGTACCTAACTGATATGAAACATCCTATAATTTTTATTATCGCAAATATATCTAGTTTTTTTAGGAGGTAAAAAATAAAAAATCAAACTATAGCTCGATCCCAGCAACAATAGATGAATCAAAAAAGAGAATTTAATTGGACTAAAAAACCATAATTGTGACTATAACTCTTCTCAAAAATATCATATTGTGGTACATATAGAGGTTAAGCTATGCTATTAAAATTATTACATATCACTAAATATCGTATAAGTCAAGGGTACTACTAAACTATGCTCATAGAGATATTAACCCTTTTTGCGGGTGCAGGACTTGAACAAGCAACCAGTGTCACATGGCATTGGGTAAGTAAATGGGCAGCAAAAAAAGCTGATGAAAAGAATCAGGTAATACAGACAGCCTTATTAACTTCATATTGTAAGGCTTTACAGGTAATTCGTAAAGAGTCTCAACAACTACCCCAGTGGAAGCAAGCTCGAGCTGAAATTGAAGGTAGACTAACAGAAATGGAAAAAGATGCACTAACGATACTAGATTTAGTGCAAACACACAAGCAAAGAATAACTCATCTACCTCAAGGAAGAGAAGAAGAAGCAATAGTGAAAGTCGTGATGTCTAGACTGCAAAGCAAAGATAAGTGGCTCAAACACGCTCCGAGGGAATTATCTGTGCTAGTGGAAACTAAATTAGTCTCAATTACAGTCCATCAATTTCGTCACGAACTGAGAACAGAAAGCACAGTATTTCAAGCCTTAGTGCATGATATGCTAGCAACAGCAGGTGAAGATATCAGTTGTCTTGTTGATGTCACCAACAAAATAGAGAAAAGAGTAGATCAATTTGTTGGCGACTACCGTCAAGATATAGACAAAATAATTGCAGGTATTGGTGGAGCTAATACTCACTTAGAACAGTTAATATTACTGCTGCGTAAACAGATGCAACAATGTCAGGCAATACCTGCTGACTTTGCTGCCTTGATCGCAGATAAAACTGAAGGGTTTCTCGGACGAGGTTTTGTTTTTGATGCCATTGACGATTTCATCCATAACCAATCTAAAGGATATTTTATCATCGAAGCAGACCCAGGAGTAGGCAAAAGTACAATCATTGCCGAATATGTACGTCGTAAAGGTTGTCTTGCCTATTTCAATTTATTATCAGAAGGTAGAACTAGGGCTGAAGATTTTCTTAAGAGTATTTGTACTCAGTTAATTGAAGGTTATAACTTGCCTTATGAATTACCATTACATCCGGATAACACTAGCAATGGTAACTTTCTATCAAAACTACTGAACGAAATTAGTTCCCAACTAACACCAAGAGAAAAACTCATAATAGCTGTTGATGCTTTAGATGAAGTCGATTTAAGTAGTCAAAGTGGGGCAGCTAATGTGCTTTACTTACCAGCTAACTTACCCAATGGAGTTTATTTTCTGCTTACTAAGAGGTCTGACCCACTACCGTTAGTCATTTCGGCACCGCAGAAAATTTTTGACTTAATGATTTATCCCAATGAAAGTCTAGAAGATGTCAAACTATTTATTCGTCTGCGTACAAAAGGATCGGCACTAGCAGAATGGATCGAACAAAGAGGCTTAACATTAGAAGAATTTGTCGAATCTATAGCCAGCAATAGTGAAAATAATTTCATGTACTTAAAATATGTACTTGATGATATTGAGCAAGGTAACTATAGAGATATCAGCTTAGAAAGTTTACCTCAAGGTTTAGAGAAATATTACGATCAACATTGGCATCGCATGAAAATGAATGTCAAACCATTGCCTGTTACTAAGTTAAAAGTCATATATTTCTTAACAAAAACTCGTAAACCAGTATCTTGCAGAATGTTAGCAAAATTTAGTGGAGAAATTTCCTTAATAGTTCAAGAAATTCTGGATGAGTGGGCACAATTTCTGCGAATTCATCAAACAGAAGGAAAACCAGTTTATAGCATATATCATGCTGCATTTCAAGATTTTCTCTACCGAAAAGATATCGTTCAAGAAGTAGAATCATTAATTGAAATAGAAGGTATGGAAAAACAAATCAAAAATAATTTGTTAGGAATGGTTTACAAAAATGCCTAAAAATTAGGATTTGAAGTTGGAAGTTAGGAGACACAAAAAGTGTAAATATAGATAATTTTGTAGGGTTGGCAAGTTTTTTTCTATTGCTCAATGTTTGCTGACTGAAAATTTCTGGTGTCAAGACTCTAGCTGAAGCAAGAGGTAGTGATAACTGATAACTGAAATGACCCTATGGGGTAGTTCTGCATAGTAATGGTATACAGGAACAAGGAATTCCTAGCACGGGAGCAAGATGCTCCCACTACAGTTGAGAAAGGTTATTTTGATGAGTCGGAGCTAGCTTTTCATTTGGGTTTTGAGCAACAATTACAAGAAAACCCGTGAAAACATAGATTGAAGATTTACTAAATGTTATTACTGTTGAGGTAACGGTTCAATAATCCGGGGTAAATAGTTCAACAATGAATAATGAATAATGACCTCTCCTTGGAAAGAAGAGGATTGAGTAATAATGAAAATTTTTCTTTATTATCCCCTTAAAAGGGGAGGCTTTAAACCACAATTTTTCGGTAAATGGCAAGTCTAAAATGGCGTAAAATCGTTCCTAAACTGGTAGTCTACCCCTATTTATTGGCCATGGTTTGTTGAACTTTTATGAAGGTTTGATGAAGTTATTCAACTTTTCAAATTTTATCAAAATATATATAATAATATCCTAAAGATCCTTTGAGACATAAACTATAGGAATTTAAAATAGCCTAGTTAATTTTAGAAACACTATTTTTCTTGCTACAGATATATAAGCTTTAAATTAATCTAATCAACGAAAGATATTGATTATTTGTATCAATTTTATTTTCTACTTCAAAGTTGAAGTTTATGAAGCTTTTATGAAGTTCAGTAGTGGTACTTGCCATCTAAATAATATCAAGATTAATATTTTTTTAGAACTTGATAGTTCAAATTAAACAGAAACAAATTGAAGGTTATGAACAGCAAAAAAATAGTCAGAAAAAAGAAAACCAGTCTATTTACAAGACTGGCAACACCATTCATTATTTCTTTATTGCTCCCATCAAGTTTGATTTTTGAAGTCGAATTTCCTAATAGTATTAGGGTAGAGCTAAGGAAAAATTTTACTGAACTTTTTGTAATTAAGTAAGACCTTAATGGAATGGATTCCTACGGCAATAGGAGTCCATTCAGAATTAAAAAGCTCAAAACTTTTAACCATTAGATTTAAACCAAACTAGATGTGTTATCTTTAGATAATAATATTTAACTGTTTTGAATTAATCAAGCCCATATTAAGGATAATTGCAAATCTTCATTAAATCTTTAACAAAATTAGTGCATTCTTTACCATTTCTTTATAGAACCCATGCCGAACTATTTCATAGTGTTAGCTTGGAACAAGTTTATGCAACAATTTTGTATTATTTGCGCGATCGCGAAACGGTAGGACAATATTTAAAAAATTGGTTGGACTATGCAAATAAAGCTCAAGCTGAATTTGACTGTCATCCTCCACCTTTTGTGGAGAAGGTATTGAAGTGGAAGTTGGAACGTCTAACTCAAGTTGAGGGCGTGTCTAAATAATGGTAATTAAATATTTGCTTGATGAAAATTTCTCCCCTCTATTGCTCCTCTACCTTAATCCTCATTCTCAATATAATAAATGTATAAAATGTATAAGCACTAAAGCAAAATTAATTGTATATTTGATGGTCATATTAAATAGGTGGGCAAAATTATTTTTATATCTACTGCTCAAGCATATAAGTATATTTTTATTTCCTACTCCCTGCTTAAAGATGTTAAATTAATTTTGCACAAATACCTATTAGTTTACATCAGTATAACAAGGAAATTGAAATGGGTGAATTTAGAGAAAATTTAGCTCAAATGCCCCTAGAAGATCAATACTATCTCTTAGAAACTTTACCAGGTTTTCTCGTGAGTGAATCTGATACAGAGCAATTGCATCGCTTACTCACAGATTTTGATTTTATCGAATCAAGACTATATTTATTCGGAGTAGAATATCTCTTAAATGATTATGAGGAAGCCATGCATTCCAATGTCTGGACCTCAAATGAAAAAGTTAAAACTCTAAAATTAATTCAAGGGGCAATTGAACTATCATCTCATATCCTTGTCGAAGATAAAACACAGCTACCAGGACAACTGTGGGGGCGACTGCTATCTTTTGAAATACCAGAAATTCAGGAAATGCTACAACAAGCTAAATCTTGGAACCGATCGCCCTGGTTAAGACCAATGGCACCAAGTCTCACACCTCCAGGAGGTAGACTACTACGAACTTTCATCGGTCACACTGGCTGGGTAAATGCAGTAGTTGTTACCCCAGAAGGATTGGTAATTTCTGGTTCTGCTGACAATACTCTCAAAGTTTGGAACCTGGAAACAGGGAAAGAAATAGCAACCTTAACTGGTCACAGAGGGAGAATTAGAGCTATAGCATTACTAGATGAAAATTGGTAATTTCTGGTTCCGATGATTTCAGCATCAAAATTTGGAACCTGGAAACAACTAAAGAATTTCTCACCCTCACTGGTCATACAAGAGGAGTAAGAGCAGTGGCAGTATTACCAGATGGTAGATTAATTTCTGGTTCTTCAGATAATACGATTAAAGTCTGGAATTTGGAAACACAAAAAGAAGAATTAACCCTCACTGGTCATAAAGGTTGGGTAAATTCGTTAGCGGTATTATCCGACCGAGAAATTATTTCAGGTTCATCGGATCGCACTCTCAAAATTTGGGATATCCAGACAGGAGAAGAATTATTAACACTGAGTGGTCATACGGGTGGCGTGAGAACTGTGGCGAAACTTCCAGAAGGACAAGTAGTTTCCGGTTCTTCTGACAACACAATCAAAGTTTGGAATTTGCACAGCCAAAAACTACTTTGACATTCAAAGGTCACGCCAAAGGGATAAAATGCAGTAGCAGTATCTCCAGATAGTAAGGGAATTATTTCTGCTAAGCTTCCGACAATACTCTCAAAGTTTGGAGTCTCCAGACAGGAGAAGAGTTATTTGCTCTCAAAGGTCATGCTGACTCTGTGGCCATGCAGTTGCAGTTTTACCAGATGGACGCATAATTTCTGGTTCTGATGATTTTACTCTCAAAGTTTGGAGTCTTGATACTTCTGTAGAATTACCACCTCCTATCGGACATACTAATAGGGTGAATGCAGCAGTAGCACTGCCAGATAGACAAGCAGCATCAGCATCTTGGGATAATACAATTAAGGTCTGGAATTTAAACACAACAAAATCAGTTTGTACTCTTAAAGGTCACACCGATAGAGTTAATTCAGTAGCAGCATTACCAGACAAACGTATTATATCATGTTCGGATGATAATACTCTTAAAATTTGGAGCTGGGAAACAGCACAGGAGTTGTTGAGTCTAAAAGGTAACACTAGATGTATTTTTGCTGTGGCAGTTACACCAGATGGTAAACGAGCGATCGCCTGTTTATCTGACCAAACTCTAAAAGTCTGGAGTTTAGAAACTTTAAAGGAGGTTGCTTACTCTGATAGGACATACTGACTGGGTAAGTTCAGTGACAGTAACGCCAGATGGTAAGCGAGTAATTTCTGGGTCTTTTGATAAAACTATTAAAGTTTGGAGCTTGGAAACTGGAGAAGCAGTTTCTACTTTAGTCGGTCATA
>NZ_BLZO01000024.1 GCF_014132355.1 Okeania sp. KiyG1 | reverse complement strand
TCCAGTATTATCCCCTGATTCTGCTAGATATTCACCAAGATAAGTACCATCAGTAGTAGTGTAGCCCACTACTTTTCCAGTCTGCTTCATTATGTGAGCTAGCAAGCGTGTAGTAGTTGTCTTGCCGTTAGTACCAGTAATTGAAAATATTGGTATTCTGCCATTTTTAGACCCAGGGAACAGCATATCTATAACTGCTCCGGCAACATTTCTAGGTAAACCTCGACTAGGAGCGACGTGCATCCGGAAACCAGGAGCAGCGTTAACTTCTACTATGACCCCTTCTACTTCTCGCAAAGGTTTAGAGATATCTTCAGTAACTACATCTATACCTGCTATATCTAGACCTATAATCTTCGCAGCTCTGGAAAATAACCAGACATTTTCTGGATGTATTTCATCAGTACGGTCTACTGCTATACCTCCAGTACTGAGGTTAGCTGTTGCTCTTAAAAAGCAAATCTCTTCTTTTTTTGGTATTGAATCAATGCTATACCCTTGTCTTTCCAGAATCGCCAGAGCAGCTTTGTCCACTTTGATTCTAGTCAGAACGTTATCATGTCCATCCCCTCTTTGAGGATCTTTATTAGTTTCTTCAATCAGTTTTGCCACCGTGGACTTACCGTCTCCCACTACATGGGCAGGTACTCGTTCGGCCACAGCTACAACTCTACCATTGACTACCAATACTCGGTGGTCTTTGCCTGTGTAGTAACGTTCTACAATTACTGTTTTTGTTTTGGAAGCCTTGCTAGCTAAATCGTAAGCTTCTTCAGCCTCTTCCCAGTTTCTCACATCAATAGTAATGCCACGACCATGATTTCCATCTAGTGGCTTAATTACAATGGGATAGCCTCCGACATCTTCAATGGCGCCTTGAAGGTCTTCAAAGTAGCGAATAACTGTACCACGAGGTACTGGTATTCCAGAATCTTTGAGAATGGTTTTTGTACCTTCTTTATCACAAGCAAGTTCTACACCAAGAATCCCTGTTTGATTACTTAGAGTGGCCTGGATTCTTTTTTGATTTATACCATAGCCAAGCTGAATCATAAATCTGGCTCCTAGTTGAGTCCAGGGAATACCTCTGGCTTCTGCTTCTTTAACTATAGCTTCTGTGCTTGGCCCTAAAGATGCCTGATTTTTGAATTCCTTCAGGTCTTCTAAATCTTGCTGTAATTCGGTTGCAGGATATGTACCTGTCTCAACAATACTTTGGCAAAGTCTAACAGCTGCTCGTGCAGCATAGCGACCTGCTTGTTCATTTCCATATTCTACTACTACCTGAAATATTCCAGGAGTCGATGTTTCTCGTGTCCGACCAAAACCAACTGGCATTTGGGCAAGTTGTTGAAGTTCTAGGGCAACGTGTTCTATCACATGGCCCATTAGTGTCCCTTTTTCAACGCGACTGAGAAAACCGCCCCTGACTCCAGGGGAACAATGATGCTCTACAAGACTTGGTAGTACCTCGATTAACCCTTTGTAGAAGCCAGGAATATCGGATGTATATCTTTCGTACAGGTCTTCTAAGTCTAGACGCATAACCACCAGTTTATGGTGGCGGATGCTCCAGTAGTTTGGACCACGTAATGTCTGGAGTTTGAGGATTTTCATAGGAGGATTTGAAGGTGATGCTCAGATTCTACAGAAGCAATGGCAGTTTTATTTTTAATTTCAGCTCACACTGTGTGACATACTCCCACACGCTTGCTGGCGCTATAGTGTGGGCTTCTCGTTTCCCTGCCCCGGTGTCCCGTCGGGCAAGCGCGTGCTTTAAGGACGTCTGGGCCCTGTCGCCCTATTTTTGATATCTATCGCCGCATTTAAGTCGCGGTCTATTACTATGTCGCAATGTGGACAAGAATGAGTTCGTATGTTTAATTCTTTCTTGACTTTTTCACCACAATTTGAGCAATCTTGGCTAGTATTTTTGGGGTTTACTGCTATAGTCTTCTGTCCAGCATTTCCGGCTTTGACAGTTAAAATAGTTAGGAATTGTCCCCCAAATCGCATCATTAATTGATTTACTCAAATGAGTCTTTGCTAGCCCTTTAATGTTTAAGTTTTCGTATTGAATAACTTCAGCTTTCGATAACAATTCATTGGCTGTTTTGAAATGAAAGTCTTTACGTTTATCGGCAACCTTTTTATATTGTTTAGCTACAGCTTTAACAGCCTTTAACCACCTTTTGCTACCTTTTTTATTTCGAGATAAACGTTTTTGTAGAGTCTTTAATCGCTGCTGAGATTTTCGATATTTATGAGGTATGGGGACAGATTCTCCTTCACTTGTTACTAAGAGTTCCTTCAACCCCATATCAACTCCCAGAGTGTTTTTTAATGTAGGTTCAACTTTAGTTGTTAAAGCTGGAACTGATTTGTCTTCTAGGGATAAAGTCACATAATAACCATCTGCTTTACGACTGTCAGAAATTACATTAACTAATCAAGAGGCATAATTGTTTCAGATAGCCCTGGTTTCATGGTATGGGAATGGAGATCGTAGCTATCGCCGTGGCACATTATATGTACTCTTAAATTTGACATACTCAAAGGGTCTTCTACATCTACTCTTGTAGCATTTGTATATGACATTTTTGTAGTATCTATAATTGTGACTGTACCTTTACCTATTACTTGAATTTGACTATCTCCTTCAAATAATGCACAGGTATCTTCATCTATGCCTATACCTATTTTGTCCGGGTGGATAGCAATGGCGCTCAATAAACGGGCCATACGATTTCGATTATGAAAGTGTTGGTCTATAACTAAATCTGGCAATATGCCCAAGCCAGTTGTCAAATCAACTAAAGACTTATTGGGGGATGAGCCACTACCACCACTTGCTATCATCTGATGTCCCATCACTGCTGCTCCGGCACTTGTTCCAGCTAGAGCAATTTTTCCTTCTATAGCCCTACTTCTTATTTCGTCCATCAAAGGTGTATCAGCAAGTAAAGCACAAAGACGCAGTTGGTCTCCACCAGTCATAAATACTCCGGTACAATCTTCTAAGGATTCTAACCATCTTGGGTCTTCTCCCTGATACCTTTCCCGGATATCAAATATCTTGAGACCTACAGCACCCATACCTTCAAATACCTTACGGTATCTATCTCCTTGGGCTGCTGGTTCTCTAGAAGCAGAAGGGATCACTGCTAGTTTGGCATTTACTCCCCCTGCACGATTAAAAAAAGTTTGTAGAATCTCTTTTCCATGAACTTTATCTTCGGCCCCTCCGATGACCATAATAGTTGTTTTTGTGGGACGTAATATATCTAGTTCTGAAGCTTGAGACTCTAACTGTATCATTTTATTAGTCTTGGACAGCAGGTACACATTCAATTTCAATAATTTCAATAATCTGTTATAATACTAGACTATCTTATAACCTTGCAAGTCCCCAGCTAACTATTGAATTTTTCAACAAATCATTTGATTTAGTCAGAATCTAAATTTCAATTGGCTGGATTAACTTGTCAACTTCTGGCATAGTCTAAATAAAGATTAATCTCAACAATTTCTAAATTTTTTAAGACACTATAGTATACTTTTTAAGTTTTGTGCAATTTGATGTTATTACTCTGTTTCCAGACTTTTTTACAACACCACTAAGTTCAGGTTTGTTAGGGAAAGCCCTTGATAAAGATATTGCTAAGGTTAATTTAGTTAACCCTCGTGATTATACCACAGACAAGTATCATAAGGTTGATGATGAATCTTATGGTGGAGGAGTAGGAATGGTGTTAAAACCAGAACCTATATTTGCTGCTGTAGAGTCATTAACAACTAAACCGCGACGAGAAGTTATTCTTTTAACTCCTCAGGGAGAAACAATGTGTCAGCAGCTATTTAAGCAGTTGGCTATAGACTATGACCAGCTTATTTTAATTTGTGGTCATTATGAAGGTATTGATGAAAGAGTACAACATATAGTTACTAGAGAAGTATCTCTAGGAGATTTTGTCCTTACAGGTGGAGAAATACCAGCTTTGGCTTTAATTAATGGTGTAGTGAGGTTACTTCCAGGAACAGTAGGCAAAGCTGAGTCACTAAAATATGAAAGTTTTGAATATGGGTTACTTGACTATCCTCATTACACTCGACCATCTAATTTTCGTGGTTGGAAAGTACCAGAAGTTTTGCTCTCTGGAAATCATGCTAAAATAGCAGAATGGCGTTATCAACAACAAATTCAAAGAACAAAATATCGTCGCCCAGATTTGATAAAAAATGATGATGATTCGATATAATAATGGTTTGAAAGCTGCTTTTTTATAAGTAGGCTTTGCTGAAAAAGTATTTTTACAGGAGGGGAAGTCAACCCACCCCTAACCCCTCCCTGGAGGAAGTCAACCCACCCTAACCCCTCCCTGGAGGGGAAGTCAGGAGTTAGAATTTTCAAGGTTTTTCATCACTCTTAACTATTATAAAAAATCTCACAAATCATTTATAATTGCTATAGTTAATACCTAAATAATTTCATCTATCAACCTATTTAATTAATACCAGAAATTTTGACGGAAAATCATAGTTAAATTTCATTATATAACTCAAGTAAATTGACTATTTTTTCACCCTTTTTTAACAACAGATAAATTATCTTGTTGATCGATAACTTTGACAACTCCATCATTTGTTAAATCTCTAATATATTCTAATAAAT
Organism: Okeania sp. KiyG1; assembly: GCF_014132355.1. Classification (GTDB taxonomy): domain Bacteria; phylum Cyanobacteriota; class Cyanobacteriia; order Cyanobacteriales; family Microcoleaceae; genus Okeania. Next base: position 87,788 of record NZ_BLZO01000024.1, on the reverse strand, counting down.
CATTCTTAAGTACTTCTGGCTCTACCTGCTCTTCCTCTAATAAATCCTCATAAGCCTCTTGAATCGACCCAGAACCTATTAAAGCAAATAACATTTTAGCCGCCATATCATCCAAAATAAAATCTTCACCTTCTTTTTGAGAGTTAACCAAAAAAATTTCTCCCTCATCTTCTGCTAAAAAAAAATTATCCGTTAATAGCACTTGTTGAGTTAATATAATCTTCACAACTTAACCTCTACCGACAATAAAATTAATAAAAAAGTAGTTTTGTACAGTCAAAATATACTATACAATAAACTTAATAACAAATTACTATTTAAGGTATAAGTTAAAAAAATGAATCTTCGCATAGGTAATGGCTACGACATCCATAAGTTAGGACCTGGAAGACCTCTAATACTTGGAGGAGTCAAAATTGACCATGAAATGGGATTAGTTGGTCATAGCGATGCGGATGTTCTGACCCATGCAATTATGGATGCAATGTTGGGCGCTCTCAGCTTGGGTGATATTGGCCATTTTTTCCCTCCAAGCGATCCACAATGGGCTGGAGCTGATAGTATAGAATTGTTGAATCGTGTCAATCATTTAGTTAAAGCTAGCTGCTGGCAAATTAGTAATATTGACTCAGTAGTAGTAGCAGAACGTCCTAAACTCAAACCACATATTAAAGAAATGCGATCGCGCCTCGCTGCTACTTTAGAACTAGAAGCAGATCAAGTCAGCATAAAAGCTACTACTAATGAAAAATTAGGTCCTGTAGGTCGAGAAGAAGGTATTGCTGCTTATGCTGTAGTTTTGCTAAATAAATATGAAGGCATTGATGGGACAAAAATCTAATACCAATTTTATGTGAGGCTGCATAGAATTAGTTGTTAGGTGGTAGGTTTTAGGTGGCGCGGTATTGGGTATTAGGTATTGGATAGCGCGGTGGCGCATAATTATGAAATTTATTAACAAGTCTTTCTTTAATGTACAGGCAACCCCTGGTTAAAATATTGTTCTATGCAACTTTATATTAATTTGGTATAAGACATTTGATGAGAAGAAAAACTGGTAGTACGTCAAGGAAGTGTGGGAAGTGTGGGAATTGTGGGAAGTGTGGGAAGTGTGGGAAGTGTGGGAAGACCCTCGAAAGTAGGAGGAATAATTGTACCTGTATCTTTTTGGGAAGTGTCTCTCACCCGTCCTAACTTTTTAGTCTTAAAGGCTGAAAAATTTGCACTTTTTTCGCTCCAAAAATGCGCTCAACCTTGATATATCAGTACTTTTAGATTATATAGGCCAGCCCTACTTACTTATCCCACACTTTACTGATGCACAACCGAAAAACTGATAGAATTTGTGTCTTTAGAAAGTGATAATTCATGTATATGGAGGCTTTCAGGGATTATAGAAAGAATTTGTTAACATCAAGCTGACCCACGAAAAAGCCGAGAAAGAAAGAATTAACATACAATAGACATCTCCAAAAATCACAAATAAAATCAATTCTTACACATAAATTATCAATTATTCCTCACTATTCCAAGTTTCATGTTCCCTGTTCCCTCTTTTATGGAGATGTCTAATACAGAAACAATTCCTCCAGAGAAAAAAGTAGAATGCGTGTCAAGGTGAACACGCGATATCATACCAAGTCCGGTGATCATGCATCAAGTTTTTCGCCCTTCCTCTCTAATTCTTCAGCATAACTTCCCTGTGCCTTCTTCTTCACCTAAGATAATTTAATTAACAGTGCGTGGGTTCTGTTAGTTTTTTGCTGTCCAGTAAATAAGAATGATAAAGTTAGTAAAGTCTAGTAAAGCTTTCCCACTTTCATAGACTGTGGCAAAAAGCTTTAACTCTCAAAAAAATTAACTTTTACCAAACATTGGAAAGTATCTGATGGTACAACTATTCAATAAAACCTTCAATTTTCAAAATTTCCATACTTTAATAGTATCTTTGCTATTAGTTATTATGGCTACTATTGTGCCAGTATCTTCTGCATCCGCAACTGGAGTTTATCAAATGCCAAGTTTAGCGGCAGGAGATAGTACATTTATAGTTGATGATGCAGAAGTTTTCAGTAGGATAACAAAAAGTAAGCTGAACAATGCCTTAGAAACTTTGGCCAATACTACTGGGAATGAAGTTAGATTTGTTACTATCCGTCGTCTAGACTATGGCGAGACTGTGGATAGTTTTACGGAAAAGCTATTTGACAAATGGTTTCCGACCCCAGAAACAAAAGTCAATCAAACTTTAATAGTATTAGATACTCTCACCAATAATGATGCTATTCGGACCGGCGATGCAGTTAAAGAACTGATTTCTGATGACATTACTCAAAGTGTAGTTGATGAAACCATTCAAGTACCTATTAGAGATGGCAACAAATACAATGAAGCTTTTTTAGCAGCTAGCGATCGCCTGAGTGCTGTATTATCTGGAGAATCAGATCCAGGCCCTCCGGAAGTTAAGGATGAGCTTGCAGGACAAGTAGTAGCTACTTTTAAATCAGCAGAAGAAACTGACGATCAAAGTGCAACTATCTTAGTTGTTGTATTGCTAGTTGTAGCTACAATTGTACCAATGGTTACTTATTTTTGGTATCAAGGTTTTTCTTGATAAAAATTAAGGAGAATATTCAAGAATTAAGAATTTAGAATTAAGAATTTAGAATTACCTCTTTTTGTAAATTAAGAGCATTGGATAAAAGGATTTTTTTCCTTTTTTCTCCATGAATGGAGAGGCTTTATACCTGAATTTTTCGGTAAAAGTGTAGGCTAATCTAAGGTAGGTAAGTTACCCTACTCGACTCGTCTGTCCCCTCCAGGGGAGCTGCATGACAGACCCGGACGTGAAGCTTTCATTTTTTTCAGCCAACGAGTCGCACTTACATCTATGGGACTTACGCATGAACACTATTGGTAGTGGACTGACACAGCTAAAACTGTGCAATAGATTTTTATTTCTAGTGGGGTGTCAAGCTGAAAATGGTGTATTAAATTTTTAGTATAATTCTTTCTCTGACTAAGGTTTGGAGAATTTTCCTAAAACACTATTTCAAGCTTGACGCGCTAGTAGTGGACTGACACAGCTAAAACTGTGCAATAGATTTTTATTTCTAGTAGACTGACACAGCTAAAACTGTGCATTAGCTTTTAACTTGAAAATTCTTAATGCATGACTTTTGACTGTCTTGAGTGCGTCTTACATTCTGAGGAAACCTCAGAATTACGCACTCGCTTTTGACTTTTGAATTGAATCTAATGCACCATTTAAGGTGTGTCAGTCTAGTAGAGTGTGTGAACGGTAGCGTAACGCACAAAACCCTATATCTATTGTTAGTGTGCTAAGTCCCGATCAAAATATCCTTAATTAATTAATCCTGAATATATTCCTTACCAGTTAATAAAGCCATTTCTGCACGCACAAATTCCCGCCCCAAATAAGCAGCATGATCTAACATTGTGACTGGACAGGGGCGGGTTTCTTCTAATATTTTTACACATATTTCTTTTGCTGTTCTGGCAGTAAATATTCTCGTATGAGCACGTTCTACTTTGCCTTTTGCTGGAATAGGTTTTCCTGTTTCTGGGTCTATAGCTAAACCATGTTCGTCAATAATATTAGTAAAGTGTTTTGCACATATTAAACCTGCTTCTCGGTCAAGAAAAATAATAAAGTAACCACCTGCATCGAGGTCTATATGACGTTTTGAAAGTTTTTCGTCAATGGTGTTTACTTCTTCAAGTGTTACATTCATAGTTTTATCTTAGAATTATCTATATTTTATTCTACATTTCCGGTAGCATCGGAGTAATTAGTGTGGGGAGATGAGGAAGGAGTGTGGGGAGTGTGGGAACCCACCCTCGCCCCTCCCCTCCCAGGAGGGGAATGTGGGGAGTGTGGTCAGAAATTAAAAAATATATATATTCACACGTTAGCGAGCAGGACAACCGAAATGGGGAACACAGGAATGGATTTTGAGGAAAAATCGACCCAAAAAGATTTAATTTTTACTTTTGCAAGAGGTCTAATTTGACATCCTCCCGACGCTGCTCTACGAGAAAGCGTGGGATTCCTAACCATCGCGCTATTAGGTCTTTCTGCTGCCTCTTGCAGAGGAGCTGCGCTAACAATGCACCAGCCTCCAAGGTCAAGCCTCTTTTTGGTCTTACGGTCGCTCCACAGACTGACACTGCTAGCCCACCAGCCTTATTTAAGTCTAACACACTATTGGCATGCGTCGCAAAATTGATTGGTTTTCTCATCTCTCCGCTCCCCTAATAGCTGCCGCTAGGCCCCGCCAACGGGAGAGCGCGGGTCTTCAACCAAAGTTTAGATAAAAAAATTATTAATTATATTGACATTAATAATAAGTAATGCTAGCAAATCGTATAAGGTAATTACCTAAACAACACGGGAGAATGAAAGCCATCGTCTTTTAAGCGATGGATCAAAGGCGAGGAGTCGGATTTTAATCCGAAGTATTTTATTTCACCGAAAAGCAACGTTGAAGCTCCCCGTGTTTGAACCGGGACATGAAAACAAGGGAATCGTTGAGACTAGACAACTTTAGTTGTCCTCTGTTACTATGATCGACAATAACTTTTCGGTCCGCCCGTTTCCAATGTACTTTTGTCAGCAAGTTTTAGTAAATAAAAATTCTGAATTAATTGCTATCTTAACATTCTTATGTGAACAGTCTCACAAGCTAACTAACATGGGAATATATTATGGTCGGCAATTGTATTTTAAGTCTCACAAAACTCTGGGCAAGTTTGAGTTGGAAAAAGTCTATAAACACAACTATCATTACAAAGTTTTATATTCGCTCTTCAGCACAACAAATATTGAGAACTGTAGCTGAATCCCATACGCTCTTCAGGATGGTCTTATTATTGCCTATAGTTCAGGAAAAATATCAGACAGACCAAGTATTCCTAACTACAGAAAAAAAAGGGAATGGCTACAGTTAGTTACCCAACTCATGCATTAAAACTTAAAGATAATCAAATTATAGTACCACGCTTAGAATACTTGTAAACGCTGGTTTGGAGTAGATAGCTTTTATATTCCTCTGCCAAGTAATCTAGCATTTTCTACTCTCGAAGAACTGAGAATATTACCGAGGAACATATGTTTTTATTGGGAATTTTTCTATGAAAAAGAAGTAGTAGTTAAACCTCTATTAAATCAAGACAATGTATTAGGAATAGACTACGGTTTAAATAACTGGTTGATCTGTGTATCGAATGTCGGTACTAGCGCGGGTTGTAGATGGTAAACACCCACCCCTTTAGTTCCCCTCCCGGGAGGGGATAGGGGTGGGTTGGTACAACAAACAGGTATCAACTATCAAAGAAAATCAACCGACTGGATTTTGGTCAAATAAACTAGCTGGCATTACAGAAAAGCGTAACCGCAAAATGCGATTTGGGTATTAATAAAGCAGCCAGAATAGTAATTAATCATTGCGCACAAAAATTCTATTGGTACAATTGTTTTTGGTTGGAATAAAGGTCAGAAAAATCAAATAGAATTAGGAAAAAAAAGTAATTCTGAGTTTGTAGCAATTCCTACAGCTAGACTTAAACAGAGAATAGCTCAATCATGCTCTGAATATGGAATTATATTTATAGAAACTTAGGAAAGTTATACTTGTAGGGACGAATAGCCATTCGCCCCTTCATTTTTAGATGGTGACTATCTACCTAATTATGGTGAGAAACCCAATGATTGGAAACCTAAGTCTTTCAGACAAGCTTTCCTACGGAATGCTACGCAAACGCTTTTCATGTCGCGCAGCGAAACAGGAAAAAGAATAAAGCGATGCAGCGCCGCCAAAGGGGGTTTCCCCCATGAGCGACTGCATCAAGACAGCGTGGTTTGTATAGAAGTGCTAATAATTGGTGTGAAGACTGCAGACTGTAATACCATTTTCAAAAAATACTGTTACAGTGCTTTATTCTGTTGGTAGGAGTTTTGAGATTAATACTGTAGCGACCTTTTTTGAATTTGGTATAAGGTTGCTGCAAATATTATCACAAAAGTAAGCCGCAAAGCAGTAGGGGCAAACGGCCGAAAGCTTGCGCATAACTATCGTTAACGCCCCTACTTAAGCCGACTGTGTAGGGGCACCGCGGAAATTGTCCCCAAAGAATATATCTTTGGTCAGCTAAGAACAGACGGAGCAACACGGATTTATCGGTGTTGCGTAGTATCTACTTAGAATCCCCTCGGCAAGAGCCAGGGGAGTAGTCAATAAATTAAAGCTTATGTCCATCAAACATATAGCTGATTGTAGATAAGTTAATTATAAAGATGGAGCAAAACCCAGAATGCTCTAATACCAGTTCTCTGTTCAGTAAAAATCTTAAAAACCCAGTAACTCAGTACTTTGTAAAGTTGCAAATTGCTATAGATTTTGGCAGAAACAAAAAATTAAGATAGCGTAGAAAAAAAGGACCTTATACTGTAATGCCCAACCAAACTAAACAATAAAATTCTATTTATCCTGACCAAAAAAATCTGGTCAATAGCCTCCCCTTTTCAGGGGTTAACAAAGTCAGAAGTCATAACTCAGAAGTCATAACTCAGAAGTTAACCCACCCCTCGCCCCTCCCAGGAGGGGAGGGGAAGTAGGGGATTTGAGCAAGCCTCCAAAAACATTTTGCCATTTCCCGGCGGGGTTGCGCGACCCAATTATTTTGATAAAAAAGAGAATATTCTAGATTTCAAGCCTCCTTATTGCAGAGGTACTGTTAGCGTAGCTCCTCCGGAGGAGGCTAACTGTTAACGAAGTTCCTCCGGAGGAGGCTAACTGAAATGACCCATTGACCACTGGTGCATATAATTACTTAATATAAAATCCCAGTTTGTAATATCTTAAATAGAGTCTTATGTCAACCCTTGTTATTGTAGAATCTCCCACTAAAGCCCGCACTATACGCAACTATCTACCCTCTGACTACCGTGTGGAGGCATCTATGGGTCATGTGCGTGACCTGCCACCTTCTGCTGATGAAATACCAGAAAAATATAAAGGAGAAAAGTGGGCACATCTAGGCGTAAATGTAGAGTCAAATTTTGAACCCCTCTACGTTGTCCCTAAAGACAAGAAGAAAACTGTGAAAGAACTGAAAGATGCTTTGAAAGAAGCTGATGAATTAGTTCTGGCCACAGATGAAGACCGGGAAGGGGAAAGCATAAGTTGGCATTTACTGCAACTACTAAAACCAAAAGTTCCTACTAAACGGATGGTATTCCACGAGATTACCCCAGAAGCTATCCGTAAGGCGATCGAAAACTGTCGCAACATAGACGAACAATTAGTCAGGGCACAAGAGACAAGACGTATTCTAGACCGACTTTACGGTTATACTCTCTCGCCTGTACTGTGGAAAAAAATAGCCTGGGGTCTCTCTGCTGGTAGGGTACAGTCAGTAGCAGTTCGACTATTGGTAACCCGAGAACGTCAACGTCGAGCTTTTAAACAAGGAGGCTATTGGGATTTAAAGGCCAGTTTAGAACAGGCAAAAAAACCTTTTGAGTCTAAACTTGTTACTCTTGGGGGGACAAAAGTTGCTACTGGTAGTGACTTTGATGAAAATACAGGCAAAATAGCTGAGGGTAGAAATGTTGTTTTGTTGGATGAGGCTCAAGCAGAAGCTCTGAAGGAAAGGCTGCAAGATAAGCCTTGGACTGTTAATAGTGTTGAAGAACGAGCTGTTAAACGTAAACCATCTCCACCCTTTACTACTTCTACTTTACAACAGGAATCTAACCGTAAGCTAAGAATGGGTGCTAGACAAACTATGCGGACAGCACAAAATCTATACGAACAGGGCTTTATTACTTATATGCGGACAGACTCTGTTCATTTGTCCGATGAGGCGATCGCTGCTGCTCGGAGTTGTGTGGAAAAAATGTATGGTCCAGAATATCTTAGTCCCCAACCACGACAATACACTACTAAAAGTAAAGGAGCGCAGGAAGCTCATGAAGCTATTCGTCCTGCTGGTCAAACTTTTCGCACGCCCCAGGAAACAGGGTTGAGTGGTCAAGAACTTTCTCTTTATGACTTAATATGGAAACGGACAGTAGCTTGTCAAATGGCTGACTCTCGCCAAACTCACATTACAGTTAACTTGCAAGTAGAAGATGCGGGTTTTCGTTCTAATGGTAAGCGTATAGACTTTCCTGGTTTCCTCCGGGCTTATGTTGAAGGTTCCGATGACCCAGAAGCAGCTTTGGAAGACCAAGAAGTACTTTTACCTCCTTTGAAACAAGGCGATCATCCAAATTGCAAAGAAATAGAAGTAGTAGGACATGAAACTCAGCCACCTGCTAGGTTTACTGAAGCATCTCTAGTTAAAACTCTGGAAAGTGAAGGTATTGGTCGTCCGAGTACTTACGCTACTGTTATTGGTACTATTGTTGACCGTGGTTATGCCAAACTTCAGAATAATGCTTTGGTTCCGACTTTTACTGCTTTTGGGGTGACAAGTCTATTAGAAAAGCACTTTCCTGAATTTGTGGATGTTAAGTTTACTGCCCGTATGGAACGGACTCTGGATGATATTTCTACTGGTGAAGCTCAATGGTTGCCATATCTACGAGAATTTTATTCTGGAGAAAGTGGGTTGGATACTCAAATTAAGGAACAGGAAGAGCATATCGACCCCAAATTAGCCCGCACCATTGAATTAGATAATTTGGATGAGGAACCAGAGATGACTTATCGTATCTGTATCGGTAAGTTTGGTGCTTATATTGAGGCAGAAAATGGTGAAGGTGTGGTCAAGGCTTCTATTCCTGAAGATTTAACTCCATCAGACTTGGACCCAGAACAAATAGAGAAAATTCTGAAGCAAAAAACAGAAGGTCCTGAGGAATTAGGAATTCATCCAGAAGAAGATAAACCTATCTATATCATGACTGGTCGTTACGGTCCTTATGTACAGTTGGGTGATGAGGTAGAGGGAAGTAAGAAAAAACCAAAGCGAGCTTCTTTGCCGAAGGGTGTAAATATGGAAGATGTGACTTTGGATATGGCAGTAGGGTTATTGTCTTTACCTCGTACTTTGGGCGTTCACCCAGAAACGGGTTGCAAAATTCAGACTAATTTAGGACGTTTTGGTCCTTATGTTGTTCACGACCAAGGTAAGGAGGTTGGTAAAGATTATCGTTCTTTGAAAGCTGGGGATGATGTTTTGACTATTACTTTGGAACGTGCTTTGGAGTTATTAGCTCAACCTAAAAGGGCGAGGCGTGGTAGTGCTAAAGCTGCACCTCCACTGAAAGATTTGGGTAAACATCCTGAAGATGGTGAGGCAGTGGGTATTTATGATGGTAAGTATGGACCTTATGTCAAACATGGTAAGGTAAATGCTTCTTTGCCAAAGGATGTCTCTGTTGAGGATGTAACTTTGGAAAAGGCTGTGGAACTTTTGCAGGCTAAAGCTAGTAGTAAAAAGTCTGGTCGTGGTAGGAAGTCTACAAAGTCAAAAGCGGAAAGTAATTAGGGTTTAGGTTAGGAGTCAGGAGTCAGGAGTCAGGAGTCAGGAGTCAGGAGTCAGGAGTCAGGAGTCAGGAGTCAGAAAAAATGGGAATCATAAAGGAGGTAGGAGGAAAAATCGTCTCTTGATTTTTATGCAATGATTTTTGACATCTTTCTCGGTGAAAAAAAACTGTAGGGGTTTGGAGACCAAACCCTAATTATTTTCCTAGTCTCTACCCACAAGCTAACAACTTCAGGACTTAGGCAAAGGTACTATACATAAAGTTCAAAAACCATAACGTTATAGTTTTGAACACTAGATATATTATAGTCTCTGGGTAAGTTCTAAACTTGTTACTCGTAATCTAACAAGTTGTTATACCAATTTCAAAGAAGATACCTTATTTCTTTGAACTCTACTCCCTACTCCTTACTCCCTACTTCCTATATAAAGTTCAAAAACCATAACGTTATAGTTTTGAACGCTACATATATTATAGTCTCTGGATAAGTTCTAAATTCATTACTCGTAACCTAACAAGTTGTTATACCAATTTCAAAGAAGATACCTTATTTCTTTGAACTCTACTCCTATATAGAGTTCAAAAAACCATAACGTTATAGTTTTGAACACTAGATATATTATAGTCTCTGGGTAAGTTCTAAATTTATTACTCGTAACCTAACAAGTTGTTATACTAATTTCAAAGAAGATACCTTATTTCTTTGAACTCTACTCCCTACTCCTTACTCCCTACTTCCTATATAAAGTTCAAAAACCATAACGTTATAGTTTTGAACGCTACATATATTATAGTCTCTGGATAAGTTCTAAATTTATTACTCGTAACCTAACAAGTTGTTATACCAATTTCAAAGAAGATACCTTATTTCTTTGAACTCTACTCCTATATAGAGTTCAAAAACCATAACGTTATAGTTTTGAACACTAGATATATTATAGTCTCTGGGTAAGTTCTAAATTTATTACTCGTAACCTAACAAGTTGTTATACTAATTTCAAAGAAGATACCTTATTTCTTTGAACTCTACTCCCTACTCCTTACTCCCTACTTCCTATATAAAGTTCAAAAACCATAACGTTATAGTTTTGAACGCTACATATATTATAGTCTCTGGATAAGTTCTAAATTCATTACTCGTAACCTAACAAGTTGTTATACCAATTTCAAAGAAGATACCTTATTTCTTTGAACTCTACTCTCTACTACTTACTCCCTATATAAAGTTCAAAAACCATAACGTTATAGTTTTGAACGCTACATATATTATAGTCTCTGGGTAAGTTCTAAATTCATTACTCGTAACCTAACAAGTTGTTATACTAATTTCAAAGAAGATACCTTATTTCTTTGAACTCTACTCCCTACTCCTTACTCCCTACTTCCTATATAAAGTTCAAAAACCATAACGTTATAGTTTTGAACGCTACATATATTATAGTCTCTGGATAAGTTCTAAATTTATTACTCGTAACCTAACAAGTTGTTATACCAATTTCAAAGAAGATACCTTATTTCTTTGAACTCTACTCCCTATATAGAGTTCAAAAACCATAACGTTATAGTTTTGAACACTAGATATATTATAGTCTCTGGGTAAGTTCTAAATTTATTACTCGTAACCTAACAAGTTGTTATACTAATTTCAAAGAAGATACCTTATTTCTTTGAACTCTACTCCCTACTCCTTACTCCCTACTTCCTATATAAAGTTCAAAAACCATAACGTTATAGTTTTGAACGCTACATATATTATAGTCTCTGGATAAGTTCTAAATTCATTACTCGTAACCTAACAAGTTGTTATACCAATTTCAAAGAAGATACCTTATTTCTTTGAACTCTACTCTCTACTACTTACTCCCTATATAAAGTTCAAAAACCATAACGTTATAGTTTTGAACGCTACATATATTATAGTCTCTGGGTAAGTTCTAAATTCATTACTCGTAACCTAACAAGTTGTTATACTAATTTCAAAGAAGATACCTTATTTCTTTGAACTCTACTCCCTACTCCTTACTCCCTACTTCCTATATAAAGTTCAAAAACCATAACGTTATAGTTTTGAACGCTACATATATTATAGTCTCTGGATAAGTTCTAAATTTATTACTCGTAACCTAACAAGTTGTTATACCAATTTCAAAGAAGATACCTTATTTCTTTGAATTCTACTCCCTATATAGAGTTCAAAAACCATAACGTTATAGTTTTGAACGCTACATATATTATAGTCTCTGGGTAAGTTCTAAATTTGTTACTCGTAACCTAATAAGTTGTTATACCAATTTCAAAGAAGATACCTTATTTCTTTGAACCCTACTCCCTACTCCCTACTCCCTACTTCCTACTCCCTATATAAAGTTCAAAAACCATAACGTTATAGTTTTAAACGCTAGATATATTATAGTCTCTGGGTAAGTTCTAAACTTGTTACTCGTAACCTAATAAGTTGTTATACCAATTTCAAAGAAGATACCTTATTTCTTTGAACCCTACTCCCTACTCCCTACTCCCTATGATTATTTTCCTAATCTCCAATTTTCTCCACCAGGTAACTCAGTCAAAAAGTTATTAACTATTGTAGGTAATTCTTTTTTAGAGTAGTTATAAGTAAGTGCCAGTAAATTTTGAGCTGTTGTTATTACTTGATTTTTATCAACCATATCTAAAAGTTGAAAAGGTGTATAAGTTCCATCAAATACTTCTACACTAGCATCACTAATTGCAACTTCTATCGTTTCTTCTAAGATGGTTTGCCATTGGTCTTGCTGAATGTAATAAGATTTTCGATTATCCTGAAGATTGATTTTTAATTTCTATTAATGAACCACGAATAGAAGCTGCCCAAGAATTTGTTAATCTCTGCTCTAGTTGATTTTTAATGAGATGTATTAACATTCTAATTACAAAAGATTCTATTGCATTGATTTTTGTTTGCCGACTCATTCCATCTAATTCATATATTAAAGTTAGAGCGTCTTCGTAGCGTTGCTCTAATATACTATTTTTTAAATCTTCTAATTCTTGAATCATTGCTGTTACTTCTGTAATATTTACTTGTTATCAAAATAACATGGGTCTAAAATCCCACCTTTTAAGGCGTAATATTTTTGGAGTATTGCTCAAATTCCCGTTACAAAAATAACTTCTGACTTCTGACTTCTGACTTCTGACTTCGTTAATTCTGCCCCCATTCTTCCCCACCAGGTAACTTAATTAAAAATCATCAACAACTTTTGGTAATTCTTTTTAGAATAATTATAAGTTAGTTCTAGTAGATTTTCAGCTATAGTCATTATTTGATTTCTATCAACCATATTGAGTAGTTGAAAAGATGTATAAGCACCACCTAAAACTTCTATACTAGCATCACGAATTGCAACTTCTATGGCTTCTTCTAATATCTCTTGCCACTGGTCTTGTTTTATATAATAGGATTTTTATTTTCTTGAAGATTGATTTTTTGATTTCAATTAAGGAACCACGAATAGAAGCTGCCCAAGAATTTGTTAATCTTTGCTCTAGCTGATTTTTAATGAGATGTATTAACATCCTAATTACAAAAGATTCAATGGCATTTATTTTTGTTTGCCGACTCATTCCATCTAATTCATATATTAAAGTTAGAGCGTCTTCATAGCGTTGCTCTAATATACTATTTTTTAAATCTTCTAATTCTTGAATCATCTTTTTGTGGCAAAGGAAATTTTAAAAGTAGGAGGTAAGCATTCAGCCGTCAGCACTTCAGCCATCAGCTTTCTTACCTTTAGTGGACAATTTAAGCTAGTTGTTTTTGTCCTTCAATTCTTTATTTAAAATGTAGTAGAAGTTAAGCAAATGCTTGCTTGATTAATCAAAAAGCTGAATGTGAGCGCATTCCGTAGGAAGAGCTAACCGCTAATAGCTGTTTGCGCAGCATTCCGCAGGAAATTCTTACATTTTAAGAGACTTATCCTAATTATACCAAGTGCGAAAAAATAGTGTTAGAGCTAAAGCCCTACTACAAACAAAAACTTTTTTTATCGTTAATTATTCGGACATGATATTATGTTATGTCTATTTGTATAACCACTATAGAAATCTCCTCCAAAAAAGGGAACAGGGAAAAATAATTGATTTATTTTTTATTTTTGGAGATGTGTAATAAAAAAATTAGGGAGTAGTTTGCCACAACAATTTATCAAGAGGTTTGGCGACCAAACCTCTATAGTTATGCTGGCAAATAGTTAGTTTTTTCCCATTCCTTTTGTTCCCTATTTCCAAGCAATAATATCTAAGGAACTTGCCAAATACGTTGATGATATTGTTGTGGTTGAGCGTAGGGGTCAACTACAGAATGATTATGGTCGTGACTATGATGTGAGTGAGAATGGTCGTGATGATGATGACCATGACTATGAGAATGTTCTCCATTAGTAACAGCAGCTAACCGAAACTTACACATTTCACAGTTCATTTGTACTTCTCCTAACTGTGTCTCTATTTCTCTTTCTCGCAATAATTCTAATAATATTGGATGCGCTCCCATTTCTGGCAGACAAGTCATAGAAATATCTGGATATTGTTCTTGTTGTTGGGCTGTAATATCAAATATTTTCTTGACTAAAACTCCGGTAAATAAAAAGTAGGGCAAAACAATAATACGCTTCGGTTTATATAATCTAGCTCGCCGAAAACCTTCTTCTAAACGAGGGTGAGTAATGCCAATAAAACAAGTTTCAACTGTTAGATACCCACTGCCTTCCCATAACATTCGAGCTAGTTTATAAACATCTCCATTAGCATCAGGATCACTGGAACCTCGCCCTACAAATAATAAGACTGTTTCGGAGGGATTAAAATTAGTTTCTTCTAATTCTGTAAGACGCGATCGCCACAATTCTAAAATCTTGGGAGTAATACCAAAATGTCGCCCATAATGGAATTTTATTTGAGGATGTCGTTGTCTTGCCCGGTCTAATTCATTGGTAATATCAAATTTATTGTGGCGAGCTGCAAATAATAAAATTGGTAAAGCAGATAATTCTGTGTAACCTTGTTCTACACATTTATCTACTCCTTCTTGAATAGTTGGACCTGTTAATTCTAGAAAACAAGGTATTACGGGTCGAGATTTATCTAAATTTTGATAAGCTGCAACAAAATCTAAAAAAGTTTCTTTTCCATCAGCATCTCGTGTCCCGTGACCTATCAATAATAAAGGTCTTTGTAGTGGTAATGGAGGTAATTTATGACTTGTAGAGATACTACTTATTTCTTCTGTTGAAGTTATAATTTCTTGTGCTTTGATTTCGGAGTTTTGAGTTGAATATTTCATTTATTATCCTTTCCCGTGTCAGGCAGGAAGTTAGGGTTTACAAGTGACAAGTAGGTGTTCTGGCTGATCGATTAATTAGTAAGTAGTTATTGATTTTTTCTATTAACTATTTTTGTCGATTTACAGTTGCCGCACAGCCCCGGACTTGCACCGGAGTTTCCCCACTTTTTCAATAAAACATATATAGCAATTAGCATATCGCCCATGAGCAGTCAGATTTTTTTTCTTTATCTTGTCTAGTTTTCAAGTACACAAACTGCTATAAATTATTGTTACCAAAAATTGCCAGTATTTTCCTACAATAACTTAACTTTTAGTTATTTTAGCAGACTTAATTTTTATTAATTCTTAAAAATTTATAGACAGCCATTGTTAAAGTCATTCATTCTGTTCAGCACTCCAGTAAAATGGCGTAGCGGATTAAATTAAGGTTGCGCACCAGAAAAAATTTTGATATAGTAAAAGTATTATGGGTAGTTCGCATATAAGCATGATTTTTTAGTCAACTAAAAAATAGGGAACGCAAAGATAATATTACCTAAACGCATCAGAAGGCCAGCGCTATAATTTTTAATGAGCGCGCCTGGATGAATGATACGTGTATAATTATGATTCGATGTCATAATTATACACAAATATTAATAGTTTATCCAGTATACATTTTAGGTAAATTTAGTTATAATAATCAATTTAGTCAAGGAATTAACAAAGCGCGAGTGCTAGTAATTGAGGCCAAATTAAAAGGTAGTCAAAATCAGTACAAAGTTTTAGATGAAATGATTCTCACAGGTCAATTCATCAGAAACAGTTGTTTGCGCTATTGGATGGATAATAAAGATGTCAAACGCAACGACTTACAAAAGCTTTGTTCTGTGCTAGCCAAAAATGCCAATTTTCCTTGGGCTAAAAAGTTAAATTCTCAAGCAAGACAAGCATCAGCCGATAGAGCATGGCAATCAATACAACGATTCTACAAAAATTGTAGACTGAAATTACCAGGTAAAAAGGGTTATCCTAAATTCAAAAAGTTTACTCGTTCAATAGAGTATAAAACAACTGGTTATAAACTATCTCCAGACAGAAAGAAAATTGAGTTTAAAGATGGTTTTAAAGCAGGTGTATTTGAACTATGGACAAGTCGCGATTTAGTCTGGTATTCAGAGCAACAAATAAGTCGTGTAAGAATTGTGAGACGAGCTGATGGTTATTATTGTCAATTCTTAGTAAATGTAGAGAGAAAAGAAACTCATAATTTTCAAAGCAATGTAGTAGGAATAGATTTAGGTTTAAACGCTTTCTATACTGATAGTAATGGTGATGTTGTAGAAAATCCTAAGTATTTAAAAAAGTCAGAAAAACGACTAAAAAAGCTACAACGGAAAGTATCGCGTCGCCACGAGAAAGGTAAGAAACCTCAGTCAAATAATTACCATAAAGCCAGAAAGCAATTAGCCAGGCAGCATCTCAAAATCAGCTTTACTGCGTAAAGACCATGCAGTAAAGACTGCAAGGGCGTTAATCCAATCTCACGACTTGGTAGTCTACGAGGATTTGAAGATTGCTAACCTAGTTAAAAATCATCACTTAGCTAAATCTATATCTGATGCAAGTTGGTATCAGTTCACCGAATGGCTGGAATATTATGCTAAGTCCCATGGAATTGCTTGCATAGCAGTACCTCCACATTTCACATCTCAAAATTGTTCTTCTTGTGGTCAAACTGTTAAAAAATCGTTGTCTGTTAGGACTCACAAATGTCCTCATTGTGGTTATATAGCAGACCGTGACCATAACGCAGCAAAGAACATTTTGGCAAAAGGATTAGAAATGTTGGGGGCAATAGTAAACAGTACCGAGGGGCACTCGGAACCTGGGGGAAACCCAAAAGCTACGGGAGAGTCCGACCTCTGGCGAGCGCAATAGCAATATTGCCAATCTAAGTCGTCTCTGTGAGCGTAGAATCATCAACAAAGATGAGAATCCCGCATCACAATCTGTGATTTGATGCCGGAAGTATGTCAATGAAAGGGATATTTTTAACAGTAAGTAGTCAGAAAATACCCCTCACTCTCCTAAATATTCATTTAACTATTAAAAAGTTTAAGCTGTAAAATATCAGGCCAAAATAGTAGTTTTAGTATTGATACTTATAAAGAATATCTACAAAAGAAAAAAGATTCAAAATGTGGACTTGTTAACGGCAAAAGAAAGTTCTGCGGGATATAGGGGAAATAAAAAATTCAGCTTTCAAATGATATATGTAATTTCAAGGAACAATGATCTTCTATTTATAGACATAACTTTATACTATATTAAAACCAGTCTTAAGCTTAAAAAAAGTTGTGAATAGAAAACAATCTTTCACCTCTAACGGCAATTCTGAACCAGAGTTAGCCTAGAATATTCAAAACTAATTAAGCAAGATTGGTAACAATAACGATAGAATCGTAAGCCGTAGTATCTGACCACATAGTCTGAAAATTACCATGAATGACACAAATAACGAATTACTCGAAAATATGCCCAGGGAGCAGAGGGTTGGGCAACTGCGCAACTTAATAGAAACCTTACACATAGCTGATGAAGTGGCCAGTAAAGGCTATCTAATCACTAGCTCAGAGTTAGCAGATTTAATGGACATCAATGCCAGTGCTGTCACCAGTCGTGGAGACCATTGGGTCTGGCGGAACTGGGTAGTATCTAGAGTACGTCGTGAAGGAAACCAAAGTGCGATTCGTTTCTGCTAAAAGTTAAGGCCATCAGGTTAAGACGTGAGTAGAGTAAGGCCATAAGCCTTATAACTAAATGACCTTGGAGGTGAGATTCCTTCCGCCCAGGTGCAGGGTTGACAGCATTACCCCTACGGTAGCGAGTAGCGACCAATCCGTAAAGCGGGGTAAAAAGGTGGTAAAGCTCTTAGCTTAAAAGAGTTTCCATCAAGCACAATACCCATTGGATAGTGAAAAGCGAAGATGTAATTGAAGCGTCGTAATTTTCAACCAGTGAAAAAAGCTGTGACACTGGAGCCAAAAGGCACAGGATAGGGAGTTAGCGAGATTTGGTTCGACTAATAAGCACTTCCCGTAAACCCGGCGTAAAGCATCATCCTAAAGGTATATAAATAAGGTCATTTGGAACGAAGTAACCCATGAAAAACTCTTGAATTATTTAGCAATCAGCTTTCAGCAATCAGCTTTCAGCTATGCTCACCCTTCTGCCTTCAGCTATAGGTATGGATAACTGATAACTGATAACTGATAACTGATAACTGAATCAAGTAGGTGCTAACCGGATGTTTGATTGGGAAGGATTGTGTCAGAAGCAAAGGCCCTTATTTAATGTAATGGGATAGGCTGACGGACACACGGTGATTTGGAATGTAGAGTTTGATTAGGTGATAGAAATGTCCAATACGAGTTTGAAGACTACGGCGGAATGGGAAGAATGGCGCGATATTAACTGGTTAAAGGTTGAGCGTCACGTCTTTAAGTTACAGGACAGAATCTACAGAGCCTCTGAGAGTCGTGATTATGTTGCATTTCGTAAGCCCCAAAAAACTTTGCTGAAGTCCTGGTACGCTAAGTTATTGGCAGTGCGTGGGGTGATTCAAGATAACCAGAGTAAGGAAATTTTGTCTTCGGAAAAGCTGTTTGCTTTGGCTGAAACTTTGGACATAACTGGCAAGGTTAAGTCTAGGAGAGGCACTATGGAGGACTACGCTCTACAAATACTTGTCAAGATGGCTCTGGAGCCAGAATGGGAGGCTATTTTTGAATCTAGTTGTTATGGGTTTAGGCCGGGGCGATCGCTTCAAGATGCCGTAGAAGCAATTTTTGGTTTTGTCAAGCTGGAGCCTAAGTATGTGCTTGAGGCTGACATTGCTAAGTCTTCTGAGGGTATTAACTACCAACTATTATTGGAAAGGCTGGGTACTTATCCTACATTGCGTCGAAAAATCAAAGCTTGGTTGAAGACTGGTGTGATGGATGGGGAAGAGTTGTTTCCAACGGAGGAGCAGATGGCAAGGGGTGGGGTTATTTCTTCATTTCTGGCAAATGTGGCTCTTCATGGTATGGAGGAGCAAATCAAGGAGTATACTGAAATTTTTGATTTTCAATCTGTGGAAAGCGGGTATGAGGTATCAAGGGTGGATAGGAGTAAATACTTGGGTTTGGTTCGCTATGGTAGTAGTTTGGCGATCGCTCACAAAGATATAGATGTGGTTCAAAAATGCCTCGTAAAGGTTGGAGAGTGGTTGTCTGAAATGGGGTTGGAGTTAAAACCAAGTGAAACAAGAATAGTTCATACTTTATATGGGTATGGTGGAGAAAAACCAGGGTTTGATTTCTTGGGGTTCAACATCAGACAATTTGAGGTGGGCAAAAATCAAAGTAAGCTTGGTTTTAAAACTGAGGTCAAACCAAGTGACCAGAGCATGAAGAGTCATTATCGTCAAATCGCTGAGGTTATAGATGGACATAAGTCTGCACCACAAGTTGTTTTAATTAGAAGGCTTAATCCTATTATTCGGGATTGGGTCAACTATTATTCGGCTGTGGTGAGTAAGAAAGCTTTTAGGGATTTGGATCATTTAGTGTACCAAAAACTCTGGCGTTGGGCAAGAAGAAGACATTCTAACAAAAATAATGACTGGATTTCTCAAAAGTATTGGCATTCTGGGGAAAACAGAAAGGAATTTTCGTGTAGTTATGAGGATGGCAGCCGAGTGAAGCTGTTGAAACACACAGAAGTTCCTATTGTTAGACAGGAGAATGTTAAGAAGGACTGGTTTTATTGGAGTAGGCAAAAGGACTTTCATTCAACTTAAGAAAGGGAAAGTCTTGAATAATATTGAATTGCATAGACATTGCTACGCTCTGAAAACTGCTAAAAATAGTGGTAGAGGTGCTCATTTTGATTAGAGCCAAATCACTGAGGAGCCGGATGAGGTGAAAGTCTCACGTCCGGTTTTGGAGACGAGCATTTCTGGTGACAGAATTGCTTAGTTTAACTTCTCTGGCAATTAGAAAGAGTGGATTAATTTTACCCCTAATTTTTTCTATAATTAGGGATGAGTAAAGATAGCGATCGCTTACTTTTTTTCTATAGGAGCGATCGCTTCAATAGTTTCAATCGGTGGTTTCCCCTCGTCGCGCCAACCTTCTATTGACACCAAGAGATTAAGGGAATTTAACATTAAGGGGCTTAGTGATATTATTAGAAAGCTAATCTAGTTTTCTTTTACAGCGCTTTTCAAGTTGATGAACCACATCTTCACAAACAAAACCTTGTAGGGACGTTCCATGGAACGTCCCTATTGTGGTCTACCCAAATGAAAACCGCTGTAATATTGTATATCCTACAAAATGCTACTTAATCTAGTGTCTTAATAATCAGAAAGTATGTTTGATTTAGTTATACCTATAATGAAGAAAAAATGTATCAAGCAACCACTGGAGTATTACAGTAATCAAAAACTGTATTTAAACAACATATTACTTGTAGATTATTTACCAGAATACACAAATAGCTTGTTACATAAAAAGTATACAATAGTTAATCATATTTGGTTGAAATATAGAAAGTATTTCAACAAATCATTTGCGCTAAATATTGGGATTAATTGTGCAACTTCACATTACATTATATGTTGTGATGCAGATGTATTGATAGATGAAGTGACGCTAAATAAATGGGATTGCTATATACGTAATTATAAAGATGTTTTTATTTCACTCAAAACTGTCAAAGAAAGTGAAAGTGATGAAGAAAGACCTGGTTATGGAATTGTATGCGGAACTAGAAATTCATTTCTTAGTATAGAAGGATATGACAGTAGTTATATAGGTTGGGGTTTTGAAGATTTAGATATTCTAAACAGAATGTATCTTTTTGGTAAAGATATTGTTAGACTTGGTTATGGCTTGCACTTGTCTCATGATGATGATGAAAGAATGCAAAATTATGCCACTAAGAGTAAGCAAGATTCTCGTACTATAAATCTTAAAAGGTATGAAAATAAGAAATTAAGCAACAATCTTTATGGTACTCTTAGTAAAGATGTTGAAGAGGCAAAATTAGAATTGATATGAGTGTAGCTCTCCTTATAGCCTATAGAAACCGAGAAAATCACCTAAAAACGCTTATAAATTGGGCAAGTGGGCTAGGTTATTTTGAAAGTCCTGATTTTGAATTTATTTTAGTAGAGCAATCAAACTCCCCTTCATGTCAAAATATGTGTCTAGAATATGGCATCAAGTATCATCATGTATGTGATAATGGTATTTTTCACAAATCTAGACTTTTAAATATAGGATTAAATTTATCTAACGCGGAATTTATAGCACCTTTTGATATTGATCTAGTTCCCATAAAAGATTCACTTAAAATGCATCTTGCTATAGCCTCTAAATATAAAGATTCTCTTTTATGGGATATAGGATGATGTATCCGGAAGATTATATAGATAGAGATAGTATATTCGATATAGATTTATCTATTTGCAAAGTAGCCCCAGAAGATAAAGAAACAGCCGTCTTTAAACAACTTGTAGATCAAGAAAAGTTTGGTGTTGTTCCATTTTTTAGAAAGGAAACTCTTCTTTCAGTAAAAGCATGGGATGAGGCATACATTGGATGGGGTGCAGAAGATCAAGATTTGATAGAAAGATATACAAAAAACTGCTACTTTTTACGATCCCCAAAACTGATATATATCCATTTGAATCATAGTGATGACTTAATGTGGAAAGAAGATCATCATATTGAGAAAAATAGAAAATATTATTACAAAAAAGAAAAGTTTATGAATTATAAGTTATTTAAAACAACTTTAAATGATTTAAAAAATATGTTTTACGAAAAGCAAATATTAGAAGGAAATTATGTATTTATTATTCAAGAACAAAATGTAGATTTTTGTATTGTAATATCAGTTACGAGCTTCAATTTTATTTCTCAAAAGATTAACAACATAATAAAATTTTTTGAAGACCAGCAGTTAGACTATCTTTTTAATTGAGCCAAAACTACCTCCAACAGATAGTGCCAGAAATGATGAAATTGTTACAAATGCTATTTTTAAAAGAATACTTAGATGAAATTATTAAATATGATAAGCCAAGTAGTATAGAAAAATTATGCTATTTATCTGCTAAAAGCATAATTGATAAAAAAATGAACCAAATATTATGGCACGATCCTATGAAGACTTATCTTGTCCTAATTCATCTTATAACTTGTCTAGCGAATTTACTGTAATTATACCTCATCAGGGAGATTTAAATTATCTAGATATTTGCCTTAGTCAAATGCACAATAGTATGAAAACTCCAAAAAATATTTGGGTTTACTTTGATGAGGAAATACGTGAAGAACATATTTCTCTCGCGAGTCAAAAATTTTCTTATGTCTATAGAGCAGTAAAACCGTTTAATCTTGGTCCTTATGTTGCTAGAAATCATGGGTACCAGGAAGCTAATAGTCAATATCTATGTTTTCAAGATTCGGATGATATACCCACGAAAGATCGCTTCATTGAATTATACAATTATGTGGTACAAAATCCCTTTGTTGAGATGGCTGGATGTCATGAATTAAGAATTGACGAAATTCAGAAAAAAATTATTGCTATTAGGTTTCCTATTGAAGTAACAAAAGCTTTATGTAAAAAAGCAAGCCATTCTCTTTTTTTCCAACTTCATTTGTAAAGAGAAATAGTATTTTAAAAGCTGGTGGATTCTCCACTGTTAGAAGATTTGCATCGGACTCACAGCTTCTATTAAGAGCTTATTTTTCAATGAATATAAGAAACATTGATAAATTTTTATACATAAGACGGAAAAGGCAAGGTTCTCTAACTACAAGTGAAGAAACTAGACTTGGAAGTGAAGAAAGATTAAACCTAGATAGATTATGGAAATCAGATGTTGAAAAAATCAAATCAGGGGAACTTTCTTTGTCGAATTCATCGCTGGCAGTTGAGTTGTTAGACATAAAACCTATATTTCATTTGATTTGAACTTCAAAAACAAGATAAAAAAGCGGAAGAAGCACTTGAGTTAATTACAAAGGTTAGAAGATACTGTTGGCGAAAGTAATAATTTTGTAACTCATGGTAATACACAAGAGATTTGATTAAGTAAAAATACTTTATTTATCAGAATGGTAAAATATTATATTTAGATAGCCGTGTATAGTAACGGTAAATGAAGGCTAAAACCCTAACTATAACGGTTACTGAAACAATAATCATACACTACGACCCTTTGAATAATTAGTATAAATCTAAATTTTTAAGTCAAAATTAAGCTAAATTTCACAAGTTACTCATGCCGTTAGTTTTTCATGGATATGGAATGAAATTACTATAAATGGCAGAATAATTTATGAGATATCAAATTAAGAAGTTATTATTTTTCTTACCACTACTTATATTTTTAGCTAGCTGTGGTGTTTTCAATAGTCCGACAAATCTAGGGGAAAACAATCAAGGTACACAAGAGTCTACTGCTACTTCAGCTCAACCATTTAATTATCAAACCTACAACTCAATTTTAAAGGAATATGTCAACGCAGAAGGGTTAGTTGACTACGAAAGATTAAAAGAAAATAGGCAAAAACTTGATGAATATAATGCTACTATTGGGGCGGTAACGCCAAGCACTATGATTCTTGGACAGACGCAGAAAAAATTGCTTTTTTAGTTAATGCTTATAACTCTTTTACTTTAGAATCTATTATTGATAATTACCCCACTAAAAGCATTAGAAATATTATTGGTGTTTGGAAGATTCGTAAGTTCGATATAGTTGGGGAAAAGTTGACATTAGACCATATCGAACATCAGATTTTAAGGAAAGAATTTAATGAGCCAGGAATTCATGTTGCTTTAGTTTGTGCTGCAATAAGTTGCCCTCCTCTGAGACGAGAAGCTTTTACTGGCAATCAATTAGAACAACAACTAAATGACCAAGCTAACCAGTTTCTCATCAATAATCAAGGCTTCCGAATTGACCGTGAAAATAATGCTGTTTATTTTTCTTCAATTTTTAAATGGTTCGGTGAAGATTATAAAAAAACTTATGGTCAAGAACCAACTATTGATGGTTTGAATGAAACAGAAACGGCAATCGTAAATTATGCTCATAAATATGTAAATCCTGACGATCAAAAGTATTTAAAACAGGGTGGTTATCAAGTTAAATATTCTAATTATGATTGGTCTTTGAATGTTCAATAATATTTAAGTTTTCAGCCGTCAGCTATCAGCTATCAGCTATTTTTTTAATGTAGTAAAAGTTATGGCAATTTCCACAGTTATGAGATACATTTACGATCCCCCTAAATCCCCCTTTCTAAGGGGGACTTTGAAGACTTCATAAATGTTCAATAATATTTAAGTTTTTAGCCATCAGCTATTAGCTATCAGCTATTTTAAATGTAGTAGAGGTTATGGCAATTCCCACAGTTATGAAGTACATTTACGATCCCCCTAAATCCCCCTTAGAAAGCTATGCTTTATAAACATCTTTACTTAGAGGATGTTTGAAAAGTTGTTGAATACTGAATTTTGCCCCCCTAGCCCCCAATTCTGGGGGGAACAAGAATCTATTAGCTGGTAAAAGTCCCCCAATTTTGGGGGATTTAGGGGGCGCGTGATATATTGCTAGTGGCTGAAAGCTCCTAGTGTCCTTTGTAAATAATTTTGCTTATAAAGCATAGCTTTCTAAGGGGGGCGATCTAAAACTATTAAAGAACTGCTATAAACAAATACTTGCTTCATTTTTCAGAAAAAAAATTAAAACAAATGCTATTAGAAAAAATATTCGTAATTATTCCTGTTTTGAATGAAGAATCTACTATTACAAATGTAATTAAATCATTACAATTTTACGGACTAAAAAATATCATGGTAGTTGATAATGGTAGCACCGATAAAAGTATAGAAAAAGCGAAAAAAGCAGGTGCAAAAGTTATCAAAGAACCTATAGCAGGTTATGGTAGAGCTTGTTGGCGTGGCATCCAAAATACACCTGTAGAATGTGATTGGATTTTATTTTGTGATGGAGATGGTAGTGATGACTTAAAGCAACTACCAAAATTTTTAACTGCTACTAATAAATACGATTTAATATTAGGCGATCGCCGTGCTACAAAAGCAGGTAGGTCTGCTATGACTCCCGTACAAAATTTTGGTAATAAGTTAGCTACTTTTTTAATTGGTTTAGGGTGGGGATATTGGTATCAAGATTTAGGACCGTTGCGTTTAATTCGGAAGTCTAGTTTAGAGAGAATTAGAATGCAAGACCGAGGTTTTGGTTGGACGGTAGAAATGCAAGCTAGAGCTGTAGAATGCGATTTAAAAATAACTGAAATTCCTGTTGGTTATCGTCGTCGTCAGGGTGGACGTTCAAAAATATCAGGTACTATAAAGGTAGTTTTCAGGCTGGAACAATTATTCTGACAACTCTTGGTAAATTGTATTTAAAATACCTGTGGAAAAATATAGAATTGCAGAATAATACTAACAAATTTTTGAGCAGGGGAGTAGGGAGTGGGGGAGTAGGGAGTGGGGGAGTGGGGAGTGGGGGAGTGGGGGAGTAGAGGAGTAGGGGAGTGGGGAGTGGGGGAGTGGGGAGTGGGGGAGTGGGGAGTAGGGAGTGGGGGAGTAGGGAGTGGGGAGTAGGGGAGAAATAAAACAGTAGAAAAAAGTTGAAATTTTGCCCCAGATTCCACATCTTCCTATCTCCCTATATTTAAGTACATAAATAGATATCTCCAATAATCAAAAATCAAATCAATTATTGCAACTAAATAAATCAATTATTTGCCATATCCAATCGACCAAGAGAAAGTAAAATTCAGTATTTTATCAAGATAATATGGGTCGCGCAACCCCACCTTTTAAGGCGAAATATTTTTGGAGAGTTGCTCAAAATTCCCTACTTCCCCTCCCCTCCTGGGAGTGGGTTGGGAGGAGGGGCGAGGGGTGGGTTAACTTCTGATATCAAATCCGTTTAATTCGGTATAAAAAAATGTTCCATCTTCAACGATCACCAAATATTTCTCCATCTCCCCATCTCCCCATCTCCCCATCCTCCCATCTCCCCATCTCCCCATCTCCCCATCCCCCCATCTCCCCATCTCCCCATCCTCCCATCTCCCCATCCCCCCATCTCCCCATCTAATTACACCGATGCTACCGGATTTGATATGACTTCTGACTTCTGACTTCGTTAATGCCTCATGCTTTCCTAGGTCATGCTGTGCAAACAGCAGTAGGTACTGATAACTGATAACTGATAACTGAAATGACTCTATTTTGTGTAAGTTCTATTAGGAAAAATCTGCCTTTATTACTAAGTTCATTTTTGATATTAGTAGGTGCAATTTTCATCGTTCCCTACGGTGGTTTTCAGGAAACTGGTATTGTCATAAAATTTTGGATTGGTATCAGTATAATTAGTTTAGGTTTTATAATTTCTTGGGCAATACCGTCAATTAATTATGCTTGGTTTTGGAGTATAACTATTCTGGCTAGACTAATATTAATTCCTATGGAACCGGGGAGTGATATTTGGCGTTATTTGTGGGAAGGTTACATTCAAAATTTGGGTTTTAGTCCATATAACTTGGCGCCAAATGCTTTAGAATTAATTGCCTATAGAACAGAGTGGTGGTCATTAATTAATCATTCTGATACTTCTGCTATTTACCCACCTTTGATTCAATTAGGGTTTCGATTTTTAGCACTAATTAGCCCCTCAGTATTTGTCTTTAAGTTTGCTTTTATCTTGGCAGATTTAGGTATTTGTTGGTTATTAACTAGAAAATTTAGCCTGCAAAAAACTTTGATTTATGCTTGGAATCCTTTGATTATTTATTCCTTTGCTGGAGGTGGTCATTATGATAGTTGGTTTATCTTACCATTAGTGGGAGCATGGTTAGTTTTTGCTGAAGAAGGAACAGGGAAGGAGGAAGAAGGAACAAGGAAAGACCTCAGTTGGAAAAAGTGGATGGATACTCAAACTCCTGTTGAAGAAGGAACAGGGAAGGAGGAAGAAGGAACAAGGAAAGACCTCAGTTGGAAAAAGTGGATGGATACTCAAACTCCTGTTGAAGAAGGAACAGGGAAGGAGGAAGAAGGAACAAGGAAAGACCTCAGTTGGGAAAAGTGGATGGATACTCAAACTCCTGTTGAAGAAGGAAGAGGGAAAGACCTCAGTTGGAAAAAGTGGATGGAGATTCAAACTCCTGTTGAAGAAGGAAGAGGGAAGGAGGAAGAAGGAACAAGGAAAGACCTCAGTTGGGAAAAGTGGATGGATACTCAAACCTCAAACAATTGTAAAAACTCTGTAGACGGCGGGGTATTAAACTCAAAAGAACAAGATAATTATCGTTGGTATTGGAGTGCTTTTTTAATTGGTATAAGTGTGGCAATAAAATGGGTTTCTTTACCAATTTTATCTTTTGTCGTTTGGCAGAAAATATTATGTTTTAGGGAACAAGATATTCAGAGGAATAATACTAATTTAATTAGCAATTTTTTCTATACAAAAATTCTACAAGTTCCACAAGCAGGTTTTTTATTATTAATTTGTTTATTACCAATGTGTGTTGCAGCTCTAAATTTTTGTGAACCTGGAAAATGTTCGCTTATTCCTACAAGTTCAAATTTTGTTGTTAATGGTCGTAGTGCTGAATTAATTCCTTATTTAGTGAGCTTTGTTTCGGAACAATCTACAAAATTTAACTGGATTTATGGAATTCCTCTTTGCTTGGGAGTAGGAGTTTTAATCTGGAATTGTCGTAGATTTGTTGATTTTGCTGAATGGTATTTTTCTTATTATTAACTTTATCTCCTATTGTTCATGCTTGGTATTTTACTTGGTTAATTCCTTTTGCTGTAGCAACTAGAAATTTAGGGATAAGATGGGTGAGTTTATCAGTATTTATTTATTTTGTTTTGCCATACAGACAAACTTTAGGAGATAATAGTTGGGTTTTAACTTCGATGGAAAGATACTGGTTATGGTTGCCTCTAATAGTAGGATTTATTTGGAGTAAGTGGAAAGACAAAAAAAATATAGCAGGGAACAGAGAATAGGGAATAGGGAATAGTAGGAAAAACTACGGTTTATCATCAGCATAAGTCAAACACCCACTCGTTCTTTGCTATAAATCAGAACTTACACACAGAAACTCCAGTGAGGGCGAATGCCATTCGCCCCTACATATAGCCTTTTTAAGGCGGATTTGCGTAAGTCCTGTAAATATATTTAGACATATAGCAGTCGAAGGAAAGGGAACGGTTTTAACCAGAGGTAATTATCAATTATCCATTATCAATTATCAGTTAATGAATTCTTCCTTCTGATTAAATATCTTGAGATGCTTCCTCTTTATTAACAAATCTGCCAATAAAACTAGAAACCAAAGATAATACAATTGCCCCCAAAACTGCCGGCCAAAAACCATCAACTTCTAAACCAGGAGTAAAATATCCTGCCAATGATAGAGAAATTCCATTTACTACTAATAAAAACAACCCTAAAGTTAAAATTGTTAGAGGCAAAGTTAATATTGTTAAAACTGGTTTCACAAACGCATTTACTAACCCTAAAACAATTGCTGCAACTGCTGCTGCCGGAATACTATCAACTCTCACACCAGGTACAACAAAAGCTGTAATTAAAAGTGATAAAGTTGCCATTAACCAAGTGATTAAAAAACTTGCCATACTTATTCTTTTAACCTCCTCTTAATCGCGATTAAATTATTTTATCTAATTATATAGTGTTTTTATAGCAGAAGGCAGAAGGCAGAAGGCAGAGGGTAGAAGGAAAAATCTTACCTGGTCTAAGTTTTAGACTCTTGAGCTGTCCGCGTCAGGCATAGTTTTAAGACTAATCTATAATTTTTCTTCATTCCTTATTCCCTAAAACCATAAAACGGTAGTGGTGCATTGTAATGGTATAGACAGTGGGAGCATCTTGCTCCCGTTCTCAGTCAGGGATGGGGCGGGTTTATCTAAATCAGGACTTACGCAAAGAAACTATGTATAGAGTCCAGTAACTATTGTCCAATAGTTACAAGTACTATATATAGCGTATCTGCGTAAGTCCTATAAATTTTATGTTAAGCAATTAATTTAATATTGTAATGGTATAGACAGTGGGAGCATCTTGCTCCCTTTCTCAGTCAGGGATGGGGCGGGTTTATCTAAATTTTATGTTAAGCAATTAATTTAATATTGTAATGGTATAGACAGTGGGAGCATCTTGCTCCCTTTCTCAGTCAGGGATGGGGCGGGTTTATCTAAATTTTATGTTAAGCAATTAATTTAATATTGTAATGGTATAGACAGTGGGAGCATCTTGCTCCCTTTCTCAGTCAGGGATGGGGCGGGTTTATCTAAATTTTATGTTGAGCAATTAATTTAATATTGTAATGGTATAGACAGTGGGAGCATCTTGCTCCCTTTCTCAGTCAGGGATGGGGCGGGTTTATCTAAATTTTATGTTGAGCAATTAATTTAATATTGTAATGGTATAGACAGTGGGAGCATCTTGCTCCCTTTCTCAGTCAGGGATGGGGCGGGTTTATCTAAATTTTATGTTGAGCAATTAACAATAGCGCGGAACCCGCCCCTACTATCAGGGATGGGGGGAGTTTATCTAAATCTGGCGTTGCTGAATTGAAGTATGAATGCGCGATTGTTTGGTTCTGGTCAAGCCCCCTAAATAACCCTTTCAACAAAAAGCGCAGCATCCTCTGACTTCCCCCTTTCCAAGGGGGACGGGAGGGGGATTAAAGGGGGACTTTTAGAGTTTTATTCCCCCCAAAATTGGGGGGCTAGGGGGGCAAAATCATACCCAGAATCAGCAACGCCCTAAATCTAATGTTGAGCAATTAACAATAGCGCGGAACCCGCCCCTACTATTGCCACATTTTAGGCGTGTCAGCTCTATATCAAATTAAGCTGGTATAACCAACACATAAACAATTCAAATTATTGGCCAAACAAAAATATTAATATTTGTATCGAACTTAATATAAAATTAACTATTAATTAAATAAAGTAGCAAGTTATTTATCAAAATCTCACAAAAATAAAAATAATGCTATCAAATGACTTTCTAGAAACAGTTTGGTTAATACCTTGCTATGCCATCATCGGCGCAGTTTCAGCCATACCCTGGTCTCCCGGAATTATTAAACTTACTGGGCCAAGGCCAGCAGGTTATATTAATCTGATTATGACCTTCATCGCTTTCTTACATGGCTTAATCGCTCTATCAGTAGCTTGGAATCAACCAACTAAAGAATTATTAATACCTTGGCTAGATGTGGCAGGGCTAAATATTAGCATTTCTGTAGAAATATCTACCCTTACTATTGGGGCGACTATGTTAATTACTGGTCTCAATCTTCTGAGCCAAATTTACGCGATCGCCTATATGGAAATGGATTGGGGATGGGCACGTTTTTATTCTTTACTGGCATTATTTGAAGCTGGAATGTGTGCTTTAGTCTTGTGTAATTCCCTATTCTGGAGTTACATCATTTTAGAAATTCTCACTCTGGGTACATATTTATTAGTGGGGTTGTGGTTTAGTCAACCATTAGTAGTGACAGGAGCAAGAGATGCTTTCCTAACAAAACGGGTGGGAGATTTATTTTTGCTGATGGGAGTAGTTACTCTATTACCCCTAGCAGGAACTTGGAATTATACAGAGTTAGCTGAGTGGGCAAAAACTGCAAACATTGCTCCTACAACTGCTACCTTATTAAGTCTAACTTTAATTGCCGGACCTCTGGGTAAATGCGCTCAGTTTCCCCTACATCTGTGGTTAGATGAAGCAATGGAAGGACCAGTGCCAAGTACTATTTTACGGAATTCGGTGGTGGTAGCGGTCGGAGCGTGGGTGTTAATTAAAGTGCAACCTGTTTTAGCTTTATCACCTGTTGCTTCTATAGTAATGATTGGAGTGGGAGCATTTACCGCAGTTTGTGCTTCTTTAATTGCTATTGCCCAAATTGATATTAAGCGATCGCTTTCTTATTCGGTTAGTACTTATATGGGTTTGGTATTTATTGCTGTGGGAACTGGTCAAGACGAAACTGCTTTGATGTTGTTATTTACTTACGCTTGTGCGATGGCGTTGTTGGTAATGAGTACGGGTGGGGTAATTTTAAACTGTGTTAGTCAAGACTTAACTCAATA
Source organism: Okeania sp. KiyG1 (assembly GCF_014132355.1). Taxonomy (GTDB): domain Bacteria; phylum Cyanobacteriota; class Cyanobacteriia; order Cyanobacteriales; family Microcoleaceae; genus Okeania. The sequence goes on along the minus strand of NZ_BLZO01000024.1, from coordinate 56,721 downwards.
TGGTGGTTTGTGGTCTCGTCGCCCCATTACCGGAATTTCTTATTTAGTGGGTGCTGCTGGTTTAGTTGCTTTGCCTCCTTTGGGTGGTTTCTGGGTACTGTTGCAAATGACAGATTATTTGTGGAGTAGTCAACCTTGGTTAGTAGGTGTGTTGTTGTTGGTGAATGGGTTCACTGCTTTTGGTATTATTCGCGAGTTTGGTTTGATTTTTTGCGGTAAACCTAAGCAAATGACTGAGCGATCGCCTGAAGGTTTATGGGCGTTAGTTTTGCCGATGACTATTTTGGCTGGTTTGACGTTGCATGTTCCTCTGTTGTTGGCGCAATGGGAATTACTGCCGGATATCGCGACTATTAATAAAGCTGTTGCTGGTTTATTATTGTTATCGAGCGTGCTTGGTTTTGGTATTGGTGGTTTGATTTATCTAAATGATAAGTGGGAGAAACCGATTAAATTTCCTTTCCCAGCAATACAAGACTTTTTTGCCTACGATTTTTACACTGTCAAATTGTATAGAGTTACTATTATTTTTGTGGTTGGTTTGGTATCAAGAATTATTTCTTGGGTTGACCGCTATCTTGTGGATGGTGTAGTTAATTTTGTGGGTTTAGCGACTGTGTTTGGCGGTCAAGGTTTGAAATATAATGTTTCTGGTCAGTCTCAGTTTTATGTATTGACAATTTTGATTGGTATGACTCTATTATTAAGTTGGTTAGTAGTCGGTTTATTTTAAAAAGCGGTCAGCTATATAGCGGTCAGCATTTCAGCTATCAGCGGTCAGCTATATATAGGGAGGGCGAATACCATTTTCCCCCTACAAATTGTGGTTTAAAAGTAAATTTGCGTAAGTCCTGAGTTAAACAAATTTTTACTTCATTGATTAAAAAGCCGTTTGTGTAGCATGACCTAGGAAGAGCTGACCGCTAATAGCTGATACTATTTCTCTGTAACAATGCGCTTAATAATTTTTACCAAAACCTGAATTTTACTAATGGCTGTTATCTTTTATTAAGCGCAACTTCATTGAGAAAATTTATAACTTGAGAAAGCTTATATTCTGATTAATTTTCTGTATATCATAGTCAAAAATAACTGTAATGCTTGCCTTGAATTTTTGAAATATTTAAGCCTGCCATAAAGCTGATTTAACAGCAGGTTAATTTACGGAAAAATCTAAATCATTTCGATGGATAATCTGTAGATTACACTTAAGATTACACTTAAAAATTACTCGTTAGTTGTAGTAGACTAAAATTTTGAGATGTTGAATCTAATCTGATTTAGTATTCAGTTAATTTACAGGAAAAATCTCAATCAATTATTTCGGTAAATCATCCGTAGATTACACTCAAAAATTATAGTTTTTGCCAGACTAAAATTTTGAGATATTAAATCTAAATTGATTTAGTAGTGGATTGATTTGAGGAAAAATTTCAATCAATTTATTTGGGAAATCATCTGTAGATTACACTCAAAAATAACTCTGGTACTAGGCTAATATTTGGGAATTTTTTAAGCAGATAATCAAGCTGATTTAGCAGTCAGTTAATTTACGGAAAAATCTCAATTATTCCGATGAATAATCTGTAGATGATACTGAAAAATTACCCGTTGGTTGTACTAGACTAAAATTTTGAGATGTTGAATCTAATCTGATTTAGTAGTGAGTTGATTGACAGGAAAAAATTCAATCAATTATTCCGGCAAATCATCCCTACATGACACTGAAAAATAACTCTGGTCGTTGGCTAATATTTGGGAAATTTTTAAGCTGATTTAGCAGCGGGTTAATTCACAGAAAAAATCTCAAATGAATAATTCTTACATCAGAATTAAAAATCTATGTCGTGGCAGGCTATTATTTTGATTAGTTTTACTCTATGATTAAGCTGGTTAATAGTAATTGTTATGAGGCAAAACTTTCAATCATTCCGATGAATAATTCTCACATCAAAATCAAAAATATATGTCGTGACAGACTGAAATTTAATCAACAGAAAAATAACAAAAAATTATGCTCAGTGTTTTAATTATAATCCCAATTTTAGGGGCAGCTTTAGTCGGATTTTTTCCCGGAAAAATTACCGATGAAAAATTACGAAAAATCACCTTAGCAATTGCCCTATCTCTAATAGCTTGGACTGTAGAAATTGCCATTAAATTTAACCTAAATAATCCAGGTTTACAATTTCAAGAACATTTTACCTGGATTCCCCAATTAGGCTTAACCTATAGTATCGGCATAGATGGTTTATCCTTACCCTTACTCGCCCTAAATTCCTTACTAACATTTATCGTAGTTTATGGTTATGGCAATAATATCGATCGCCCGCGATTATACTACCCCTTAATTTTGTTAGTAAATGCCGGAATAGCAGGTGCTTTTCTCTCCGCAAACCTATTATTATTTGTTCTCTTTTATGAACTAGAATTAATCCCAATCTATTTATTAATAGCAATTTGGGGTAGTCAAAAACGAGGTTATGCAGCAACAAAATTTCTGATCTATACAGCAGTATCCGGAATTCTAATATTAGCAGGATTTTTAGGAGTAACTTGGTTAAGCAATTCTCCCAGTTTTGATTATGACCTAATCTCAACCCAAGGACTATCACTAAAAACCCAACTTATCTTACTAACTATTCTCTTAGTAGGATTCGGCATCAAAATTCCATTAGTACCTTTACACACTTGGTTGCCAGATGCTTATGTCGAATCATCTCCCCCTGTCACCATTCTTCTAGGCGGCATATTAGCAAAATTAGGCACTTATGGACTATTGCGTTTTGCTTTAGGATTATTTCCTGAAACCTGGCAAATAGTCGCCCCCGGAATAGCGATACTTGGTACTTTTAGCGTCTTGTATGGAGCATTAGCAGCGATCGCTCAACAAGACATTAAACGAATGGTGGCCTACAGTTCAATTGGTCACATGGGTTATATTATTGTTGCTGCTGCGGCTAATACACCTTTGAGTTTAGTGGGAGCTATTTCTCAAATGGTTGCTCACGGTTTAATTTTAGCGATTCTATTTCACCTAGTGGGTGTGGTGGAAAGCAAAGTTGGTACTCGTGAATTATCTGTGTTGAATGGTTTGATGAGTCCGGTGCGTGGTTTACCTTTGACGAGTGCTTTATTAATTATGGGTGGAATGGCAAGTGCAGGTATTCCGGGAATGGTTGGTTTTGCTGCTGAGTTTCTGGTATTTCAGGGAAGTTTTCCGGTGTTTCCTATTCCGACTCTGTTGTGTATTATTGCCAGTGGTTTAACTGCCGTTTATTTTGTGATTTTGTTAAACCGTACTTGTTTCGGCAAACTAGATAATGAGACAGCTTATTATCCTAAAGTTATTTGGTCTGAACGTACCCCTGCTTTAGTATTAGCAGTAGTCATTTTCTTTTTAGGAATTCAACCTACTTGGTTAGTGCGTTGGAGTGAAGCAACTTCCAAATTTTTAGTGACTAATTCTCCTGTAGAAATTCAAAAGTCAAATATAGAAATTCAAAAGTCAAAAGTCAAAAGTCAAAATTTAGCTATAGCAGGGAACAGGGAACAGGGAACAGGGAACAGTAGGAAAAACACTTCCCTGTCTAAGGTTTATCATCTGCATAAGTCCTAACCAACTCGTTCTTTGCTATAGCTTGATAAATATGGCAGATTTTAATTTCCTGAAGTAGAGAAATTAGGTTTTTTTGCTAGAGATAAAAACAGAAAGTTTATAATACCGTAGGTTGGGTTAAGCGCTAGCGCAACCCAACAAATACAATTATTGTTGTTGGGTTTCGGGGGTTCCTCAACCCAACCTACAAAGTTCAGATAATTATTGATAATACCGTAGGTTGGGTTAAGCGCTAGCGCAACCCAACAAATACAACCTCGTTGTTATACCAATTCACTTTCAAGATGTCTAATAGATATAGGGTTTTGGTGTGCTACGCTACCTCTAACACACCCTACTGGACTGTTTCATCTTAAATGTTGCATTAGAAAATGGGGTGATGGGAACCCACCCCTAACCCCTCCGGTGGAGGGGAATTTGGGGGTGATGGGGGATGGGGTGACTAAAAAAGCTAATGCACTATTTTAGGTGAAACAGTCCACTACTAGCTAACCAACTCGTTCTTTGCTATAGCTTGATAAATACAGCAGATAGCAGATTTTAATTTCCTGGAGTAGAGAAATTAGGTTTTTTTGCTAGAGATAAAAACAGAAAGTTTATAATACCGTAGGTTGGGTTAAGCGGTAGCGCAACCCAACAGATACAGATATAGCAGTACGTTCTTTGGTTAGGACAATAAATTAAAATGAAAAGAGAGTAGGGAGTAGGAAATAGAGGAAGATCCGCGCCCTATTTGCGTAGTGCTATACAAACTCGTTGTTGGGTTTATCCTCCGGATAAGCTCCGCTAACGGGGTTCCTCAACCCAACCTACAAAGTACTGATAACTGATAATTGAAATGACACAAACAACAACAAAACTTCCCCCATCTCAACATGAATTTGCCGAAATTATTCACCGCCTCGAAGCAGGTGGAGCAATGCTACCAGATACCCCAGAAAACCTAATGCAAATTATCGGTATTTATAAAGCTTATGCAGTACCAATGGATTTCTATTGGCGCGACTTACTTTATATTGCCGAACGAGTATTTTTAGACCCCTTACCATTCTTTAAATACTTCCTGCCAAAAGAATATTTAGAACTTCATAACCACTATGCAGGTGATGATGCCGACTTAAGAGTTTGGCGTGGAGAAGCAACAGCTCATCCAGAACTTTTAGCATTTATTGAAAAGGGAGAAAGTGGCAAAAAATCAAAATTATTACATCATTTATGGCATGACAGAATTAATATGGAATTTGCCGAAGCTTGTATGCGAGCAATGTTTTGGCATCGGGAAATGGGAGGTAAATTTGACCCTTATTTAGATACTCCTGAATATAAGGCTGCAGCAGATAAAGCAATTAAAGCTTATTTTAAAGGAAATCCTGTAATGTTAGGCTTATATAAATTGTTCCCAGAAATGTTTATCGAACAGGTCAGACAACTTTCTTATTACAGTAATCTTGGTTTATTTTGGGAAGTAATGGCTGCTGTTTTTTTTGAAATGTTTGACTTATATAACGAAGGTAAACTAACCAGCGTTCCAGAAGCAATGAATTTTCTAGTAAATGGAATTTTTGCTGTAGCAGATCGCCCGATTTATCATCATGTTTATATTCGGGGTGAATTATACGAAATTATTCCCAAATCTTGTGGTTTTACTTGGTTATTTGAAGCTGCTTTACCTTATGTAGAAGCTGTCTTTTATCGCACTGCACCTTTCCGTGGCACAAAGTCTTATAATGCTCAAGCAAAACAGATACCAGAAAATCAAAAAGACTTTCATTATGGCATTCTTTATGCAGATGTTTTTCCAGTAGGAAATGCTGGTATCCCTCCCACATTATTAATGCAGGATATGCTGCATTTTTTACCATCATTTTTAGTTGATTATTACAAACAAAATTGTCGAGGGGAAGATGATATGTTGATTCAGTTAGGAGTTACTTTTCAACGCTCAATGTATTGTGTAACTTCCGCAGTTATTCAAGCATTAAGACAGGCAACATTACATCCTTTAGATGACCCAGACCTAGAACATTTAAAAGCAAATCGTGCATTTTTTGAAGCACAACTAGATAGATTTAAGCGTCCAGAAGCTCGGTTGCGAGATATTCAGCGCCAAGGTTATCGTTAATATAATTAGGGTTTGCGCTTAACTAGTCTTTTAGTAGGGGTAGGAGACAGGAGACAGGAGACAACCCACCCCTAACCCCTCCCAACCCACCCTAACCCCTCCCAGGAGGAGGGGAATACAGGAGAAATGGGAATGAGTGAGGAGGTAGGAGCGGGCGTTTTGTCCCAAGATTTTTCTGCCCAACTATGCGCCTAAAATGCGCTCCTTTTGAGCGTTAAACCTTAAATTTCCTTGGCCAATTATCTAGAAATGATGAACAATTTCAGCAACTTTCTCAAGAAAATTGTCTGTAGTCGTTGTAGCCTTGTAGGGGGAAATTAGGTTAACCTATTAACGCCTAGTCCTATAAAAGAAAAAGATGACCATGAAACCAAATTTCTTTGCACTTTTAATCGTATCTGCAGTAACCACAATGGCTGGTTGCACGAACCCTCAATCTACGCCAATAGTACAATCTGCATCATGCGAAAATCCTGTCACAGAAAACGATGTTCTAGCTGCACAGCAAAGCTGGGGCGAAGCCATTGTCGCCATTGGCAAGGCAGAAAACCCAGAAGCAGAAGCACAAAGTACTCTTGACAGGCTTTATGGTTATGATCTTGGTACGGTTTTGTTCAAACCAACACTGGCCAGCAATGAGCCATTCAGAGGTACAGAGAAAGAGGCTTTGTCTTATTTTGTCAGTGGCAGTATCAGCGAAGATAAAGGTTTTGCTCTTGCGCCCTATAACAATGTGCGCTTTGAGAATGAAGGAATTATTACTAACTGCGATACAGCTACCTCGATGGGTGAATATTTTTTCACCAAAGCAGACGGTAGCGAGATCAAGGTAGAATACACTTTTGGTTATGTTCGCGATGAAAACGGCGATCTGAAAATCAATCTGCACCATTCATCTCTGCCGTATCAAGTGAAATAAGGGCGATCGGTAGTAACGGTCGATGGATGGGAATCCCTCGCAGAGCTTGTGTCGGGATGATGTCAAGGGTCGAAAATTAACTCCAACTGCTTCGGCTGCTGATATTGCTTCACAAGCTTTCTGTAAATGTCAATTCCATGTAAGATTTTGATAGCATTGACTACTTCCTAGAACTAGGGAAAGTATATTTGATAAGTTAAAATAAATAGAAAAATAGGCATTACTTTATTTGCCTATTTTTTATGTTTCTTAACAAAGTGATAATTATCAAGTTTCCTGTCCTTTATTATATCATGTCCGGTAGCATCGGTATTATATAGTGAAGTAAGGAAGAAGGAAGACCGAAGTTGGAAGAAGGAAGAGGGAAGAGGGCTTAAAAGTGTGAAAAAACGTAAATTTCCTGTAGATATTCACCCTTGATTTTACACAAACGCGCCCCAGCGGACATGATATTACTTATTTGCAACATATATTTGTATCAAATCTTCACTGCTTCAAATTCAACATAAGTAATGTTATCGTAATAATAACACCACACTATTATCGTTAATAACTGTGAAAAAGGATGCTGATTTAGTATCCTTTTTTATAGTTCTGTATTTCCAATTTGATTATTTATGAGACGACAAATGTACTTTTTTTCCTCTGTCAGTTAGATATTGTTGAAGATGCTCCTCTGATGTTACCCAAGCCTTTAAGCTTGCATCCCAATAAAACTTAATCTTATTCCTAATTCTAAGAGTATGAACCCTCTGAAAAGATACTCCTAGAAGTCTCGCGACATTAGTTTGAGTGTATTGCTCTTTCATAGTTTATATTGCGATTTTTTTGAATAAATCTCACATTTACATCTATACATAATGACCTAGTTCAGGTATTGCAGATGTTCTAATACGATCATAAATAGTAAAAACTGATGCTTCAACAGCAGTCTTACTGAACTTTGATAAATTTTATTTGTATTCAAAATTGATATCTACCCTAGAGAATTTACTCAAATGCTACGCTAAAATGCTGATTTTAACTTTTTATTTAATATTTTTTGTCTGATTTCTTTGTTGTTCATGCTAGTATTGAAGTAATGTTCATTCCTATTTATAAAAAATGATAATTCTTGCCTGCTTTCTTGAAATAAAAAATAATAGGCGTTGCTGATTATGGGTATGATGCAAGCCCCCTAGCCCCCCAATTTTGGGGGAATAAAACTCTAAAAGTCCCCTTTTTTATCCCCCTCCCGTCCCCCTTGGAAAGGGAAGCCAGAGGATGCTACGCTTTTTGTTGAACGGGGATGCCAAATGTTGCTTCGCTTTTTTTGAACGGGGGATGCGCGGGGGCGAAGGCGAGAACCAAACAATCGCGCATTCATACTTCAATTCAGCAACGCCAAATAATATATATTGCTGCTTGATATCTTGAATATAAAGATAAAGATGTAGATATAGCAGAAGGAAGAAGGAAAAATCTTGCGTTGTCTGAGCTTTAAGCTTTTGATATGTCTGCATCCTTTCCTTCGACTGCTATATTTCTGGAAAATATCTGTATTAAGTCGCAAATTACTCTCAAGTACCTAATAGCCTAATAATATTTGCTACAAAAGTTTGAGTTGAAGATGAGAGCCAGGCGGTTTCAACCCCTCGATGAAACATGAGCCACGGGATTTATCCCGTAGTGCCCCACACAATTGTGTAGGGTTGTGTTATCATTAATCCTATGAGTAAATTAACTTTGACACTAAAACTACCTTTTTATCGCCTTAATGCTTGTAAAGCAGCAGAATTTGAGCGCCTGACTTTGCTCAATACTGAAGTAGCTAATACATTGCTAAGTGTTGATAAATCAGTTCGTCGCAAGTATACAAGCAAGGATTTTCATCATATTGAAATTGGTTCAATGTGGATTAATCAAACTATTAGGAATACTTGTGCTCAAACCAAGGTGAAAAAGTTTAAACGTTTGCCAATAGAAGTCAATAACCAAGGATATAGGGTTAGTCGTCAAGGCGATTTATTTACAGTTTCTCTGAGTCTATATCGAGGCCAGAAAAAACGAATACCTCGCTTCAGTTCATTCAGCTTCACACCAAGAAACTTTAGAAAAAATTATTCATGGAGATGGTTTCTTGGGCTCTCTCAAAATCTCCAAATCTAGAAAAGGTATTTGGTATGCTCTAATTTCGGTATCTATGGATGTTCCAGAGCCGGAATTAGTTAATGGTTGGATTGGAGTAGATAGAGGTCAAAATAATATTGCAGTTGCAGCATTGCCTCATAGCTTTGGTAAATTTTGGAGTGGAAAGCAAGTAAAAAGTTTAAGGCGTAAATTTCAATTATTACGGAGACAACTTCAGGAAGCTAAGAAACTGAAAAAAATCAAGGACATCGAAAGGCGTGAGCGCAGAATTATGACTCACATCAATCATGTAATTTCTAAACAGTTAGTACAATTTGCCCAAGACTACAACATGGGTTTACGGTTTGAGGATTTGTCGGGTATCAGACAAAGTTCAAAGCAACGGCAGAAAACCAAGTCAGATGCTAGTAAAAACCGAGACCATTGGGCTTTTTATCAGTTAGAGTTATTTACTAGGTATAAAGCGATTAAAGTAGGTGTACCAGTAGAGTCTGTACCAGCAGCATACACCAGTAAATCAGATCATCGTCATGGTGTAATAGGTAAAAGAGTTAAACATACTTTTACAGGTGTTGATGGTTACACTTGCAATGCTGATTGGAATGCTTCACACCCATATTGGTCAATGGCTTGGTTTTTCATGTCCTTTGAATCTATGCCTCCGGCAGGCTTCGCCAACAGAAAACTGTATCTGTAATGGATATGGATGATTTAAAGGTAGGGGTCAATGACAGTCCCTCAACTGATGAGAAGTAAAAACAGGTGGATTTATCCCCTGTTTTTACAACCGTCAGAATCCACGCGGATTTATCCCGTGGAGTGTCAAATATCTTTCTTTACTACTATCAATTAAGGTGTTCCTTTTATTCCCAGGACTTACGCAAATTAACCTTGACAACACCATGTGTAGGGGCGTTAACGTAGTTGTGCGTAGCAAATGGCATTTGCGCTCCGCAAAGCTCCGAATTGCCCCCTCACTGGATTTAGTGTCCGTGCGTAAGTCCTGATTCCAAAATAGATAAAGATGTAAGGTATAGACATAAGTAGGTAGGCACGAAGGCGTTGCTGGATACTGGGATGATTTCGGCGCTCCACGGGGACACGGAGACAGGTCAACACGGGGATTATGCTTTCTGCTCTGGTGACAAAATCATCCTGCAATTATGCAATGCCAAAAAACTAAGTATGTAACAAAAAGTAAAGTAGTTTTGAAACTTCTTCCCTTCTGCTCTCTGCCTTCATCTAAGAGGGCGAATGCCATTCGCCCCTACTATAAATTTTAACGCCTATCTATTTAGGGTTTGCTGAAAAAGTATGCGCAGTACCTTCTTTAGCATTTGACAATAAATTTGAGAGAAAAGGGAGTAGAGAATAAGAAATAGAGGAATGTCCGCACTCTATAGGATTGCGATTATAGTGTCAACTTTTGTGACAATTTTCTCTATCTTCACAAGTTCTTCATATTTATAGATTAACTTACTTGGTAAGGTTAACAACTTAACCTAAAAGCTGAGATCTAAATATCAAATTTGCATTTGGAGAACGGAGAAGTGCAATCAGTTTATATAATTCTATTAACTCTTTCTGTGAGTTCTGCATTAATTTATAAGCACACCTCTGAAGACATATCTTTTATTTTAGCTATATCAACGGGGTTAATCAGTTTATTCTGGGGTTTTGCTTGCTCTCCATTAATTCTTCAGTTTTTCATAGTGCTTAGTTTATTCTGTTTTCACAAAGTTTACTTACTAGATAGCGAAGATATCAATTAATTAAAATAAGCTTATTTCAACCTTTTTAAAATAAATTTTATGATTTTTGTAGCTAAATCTATCTATGTAGATACAAGGCTTCAATATTTAGTCTTATTTTAATTACCCTGATGAAATTATCAGTTATTTATTAGGTGTTTGTTTTTAAATCTTGTCATATTTTTAAAATAAATTTGAGGTATATTATGCACACTTGTCCTTGCTGCTCTACAACATTACTACGCCATGTACGCCATAATAGTATTTACTGGTATTGTCCTCGATGTCGGGAAGAAATGCCTGACCTAGAATCAATGCTATTAAGTCGTTCTCAAGTATTTCAGTCTCAAGTATTTCAGCCTGGTGGAAACTGGTTAAGTACTCGTAAACAAAATTCTAGGGAATTAATAGGCATTTCAGCATAAATTATTCCCATCTGCTGAAAAATATTTTTTATTTGTAGACAATGTTAAGGAGTCTTTTTGAGACTTCTTATTTTTTCAGTACGAAAATTGAAGATTATAATATCCATTTATCAAAATAATTGGGTTGCGCGACCAAATTATTTTGATCGAGACTTACGCAGAACGCCCCTATAGGTGGTGTATAATTTGAGATTTTGCGTAAGTCCTGTTGATAAAAGCCAACATTTAGATAAATTTTGCTATAAATGGCTAGGCTCTTTATTAGGACTATTAGAGATATCCTAAGTCTTTGTAACAAACATTTATCATATCCCGGCATAGCTTAAAATAACTATACTATTAATTTAAGAGTAAGGCATGGGAACTATTTGGGAACTAGACTTTTACAGTCGTCCAATACTTGATGAAAGACAAAAAAAACTCTGGGAACTCTTAATATGCGAAAGTCCCCTAGATATTAATCATCCTACAGACTCTTTGTATCGTTACTCTGAGTTTACAAGTAATCAACAGGTAAACTCTATTTGGCTAAAGAGCGCCATTGAAAAAGCGATCGCTGATGCTCCAGAAGCTCCTCAAAAAATTCGCTTTTTCCGTCGTCAAATGAACAACATGATTACCAAAGCTTGTACAGAAATGGCCATTCCGGCGGTTCTAAGTCGTCGCACCTACGCGCTTAACCAATGGCTACAACAACGAATGGAAGAAGTTTATCCCACTTATTCTAATTATCAAGCAGGAACAAATCCTTCGGTTCAATACATGAGTCCTGCACCACAACCTCTACCAGATGCCTTAATTGGAGAAAAATGGACATTTGTTAGTTTAGAAACAGAGGCTTTTGCAGAAATGTCAGAGTGGGACATTGACTTTGGAGAAGCTTTTCCCCTCAGCGCCATCGGTCTTGCACCCAATTTACAGATTCCTGGTTTAATTATTTATTCATCTAGAGCAAAACCTTTAGCTGCTTGGATGTCAGGATTAGAGCTAGCTTTTGTCAAATTTAATTCAGGTCCTCCAGCTAGACTACTGCTAGAAACTGGAGGTAATGATTGTTGGATTTTAGCTAATCTAGCTAATTCATCAACTATTGAGGAAGCTAAAAGATTTTCTGAAGCAAAGTCTAAGGTCAAACAAGTTCATTTTCTGGCTGTACAGTCAAATCCAGAATCTGAATCATTTGCTGGTTTTTGGTTGCTGCAAGAAATTAATATCTAGTTAATTTTTGGGTACTGGACGTTGTTGACATCCTCCCTGGCTTAAAGATACAGAGATCCCTGCCGAGCCTAAGGTCCTCGGTAGGTTGACGTTTCTTCGGGTGCTGTACCCACTCCTCTTGCTCCCCTCCCGGGAGGGGATGGGGGTGGGTTACGCTTCTCTCCGCGTCCGTTTAATGTCTCGAATTGCCCACCCGCTACAAGAATATTATTATAGCATAATTTCTTCCTACTTAATCAATCAAAAAGTCGCCTGCTTATAGACGAGGCTTTAGATCCAGTTTTTCGGTAAAATCCTACTAACAGTTCTATTGTCCAAAATCATAAATCCCAAACAGAATTTTATGACCCAATTAGCAGAAAAACTGCTAGAAGTAGCTGCCAAAGCGGGAGCTGAGGCAGCAGAGGTATTTCAAGCTCGATCGCACTCCCGGCCCGTATTTTTTGAAAGCAATCGACTCAAGCAACTAGAAAGCACTCAGTCAGAGGGTATAGCGCTCCGACTTTGGCGAAATGGATGTCCAGGAATAGCTGTAGCTCATGGGCCAGTGGAACCCAATGCTTTAGTAGAACTTGCCCTGTCTATCAGTAGTCTTAATGAACCAGAATATATTGAACTATCCTCGAAAGCGAAAAATCGATATTATCCCAACCAAGGAATATCTATATCAGTTGAACAACTGGTTACTTGGGGAAAAGAAGCGATCGCATTAATTCGAGAAATTTATCCAGATGTGATTTGTCATGGGGAATGGGACTGCGAAATTGAATCTACTCGTTTAGTTAATTCCCTAGGGCTAGATTGTCATCATATAGATACAACCCTTAGTGGCTATGTTGAAACTGATTGGGTCAGAGGTGACGACTTATTAAATATATCTGATGGCCAAATTCAGCGAAATACCCTTGACCCCAGGAAAGTTGCAAATCGAATTTTGCAGCGATTAGATTGGGCGAACAAAAATGTGATGTCCCCCAGGGGGAAAGTACCTATTTTGTTTACAGCTAAAGCAGCAGATTTACTATGGAGTACAATTTCCGCAGCTTTGAACGGTAAGCAGGTGCTGGAAGGTGCTTCTCCTTGGAGCGATCGCCTGGGGGAAGTTGTCACTAGCAAACAATTGACTATTTCTCAACAACCAGAGGAGGGACCTTTTAGTTGTCCTTTTGATGATGAGGGTATTCCTACTCGCTCGATAAAATTTATTGAAAATGGTATTTTACAATTGTTTTATACAGACCGGACGACTGGTAGATTATTGGGTAGTGGGACTACTGGTAATGGGTTTCGCCCTGATCTGGGAAGCTACCCTACACCAGAATTATTTAATTTTATAGTTGAGCCAGGAGAGCGATCGTTAAAAGAATCAATCGAGATGTTGGATGATGGAATTATAGTCGATCAAATTCTCGGTGGTGGTGCTGGTATTTCTGGTGATTTTTCTATTAATGTTGAACTTGGTTATCGTGTTAGAAGGGGTGAAATAGTTGGTAGAGTTAAGAATACGATGGTTGCTGGAAATGTTTATACAGCATTAAAGCAGTTAGCAGTATTGGGAAGTGATGGCGAGTGGAATGGCTCTTGTTACACTCCTCATGTAATTTTAGAAGGGTTATCTACTATTGGTAGAGAAGATTAAATTACTTGCCTAATATTAATTAGGATTAGCTATTAATTTGTTTGATTTATAATTGAATGGAAATTAGAATTTGCTTGATCGGAGACTCTTTTGTAAATGGTACGGGAGACCCTAGGTGCTTGGGTTGGACGGGTAGAATTTGCCAAACAGTTTGCGATCGCGGAAGAGGGAAGAGGGAAGAGGGAAGAGGGAAGAGGGAAGAAGGCTTAAAACCCACATTCCGCACCACAAAATGTAGTATAAAAAATAAGTCAAAAGTCAAAAGTCATGCATTAAGATGGAAATTAGAATTTACTTGATCGGAGACTCTTTTGTAAATTGTACGGGAGACCCTAGGTGCTTGGGTTGGACGGGTAGAATTTGCCAAACAGTTTGCGATCGCGGAAGAGGGAAGAGGGAAGAGGGAAGAGGGAAGAGGGAAGAAGGCTTAAAACCCACATTCCGCACCACAAAATGTAGTATAAAAAATAAGTCAAAAGTCAAAAGTCATGCATTAAGAAGGAAGTAAGAAGGAAGTAAGAAGGAAGGAAGTAAGAAAGAAGGAAGTAAGAAGTAAGAAGTAAATTATAGTGGTCAATAGGAGTCAAGGATTCAGTAAGTGTTTATGCTGGCATAAGTAATCTGAGAATTTGACTCTCGATTGAGGTAAATGAAGATAATTTATATAGTATAAAGACCTAAGCAAGCTACGGATTTTATACTAATTTTTATGTTACGCTCTTGAAGTGCGGAATGTGGGTTAAAAGCTTGAAAAAACGTAAATTTCCTGTAGATATTCACCCTTTATTTTACACAAACGCGTCCCAGCGGACATGATATGACTACTTATTTAAGCCCATTCTATTAATTTTTTCATCAGAACTTCTTGAATTTGTTCTTGAATTTTATCTGTGGTCAGATTAGCATCTATTCGTACTATTGAAGGATTATTTTTAGCTAATTCTTGATAGCCTTGTTGCACTCTTTGATGAAATTGAATATCTGCTTGTTCCATCCTATCAATTTTTCCCCTATTTTTAGCTCTAGTTAAACCAATTTTAACATCAATATCTAACCAAAAAGTTAAGTCGCTTTTTAAGCCACCTGTAGCAATATGATTGAGTTTTTGAATTAAATCTAAATCTAAACCACGACCATATCCTTGATAAGCAATAGTCGAGTCAGTAAAGCGATCGCACAATACTATAGCCCCCTTTTCTAAATAGGGTTTAACCAATTTTTCAATATGTTGAGACCTATCTGCTGCGTATAGTAACAATTCTGCTTTTTCTTGAATTTGTTCTCCAGATATATCTGTATTTAATAGTAATTCTCGTAAAGCTTGACCTAATTTTGTTCCTCCTGGTTCTCGTGTGACAATTACTTCTAAATCTATATCTATAAACTTTGAGAAAAGTTTGCTTGATTGTTTTTTTTCTAATAGCCAATTTCGTAAAAGTTGAATTTGAGTGGTTTTTCCCCCTCCTTCTACACCTTCAAAGACAATTAATTTACCTATCATTTTGCATTTATTTGTCTATCTTTAACTGATTTTTCAGAATTTGCTAATGACCGCTAATTTCTTGATACCAACAATTTGATTTTAGTTGTTTTCCTAGACTTTTAGGAAATAAGGAATGGTAGACATAGAAGTAATCAAATTCTTACCGAAGAATTAATAATTCAATAATTCAATAATTCAATAATTCAGATTTAAAGCCTCCCTTTCAAGGGGAAAAAATAAATTTTTTCCTTTTATTCAATCCTCTTCCTTTTAGGGAGAGGTAATTATCAATTATCCATTATCAATTATCAATTATTGAATAACGAGCTATAATTCCTATCAACTAAATTATTCTATCATGTCTAGTTAAGTACTTATAAATAAATGAACACTGGAACAGGAAAAATAGAAATATTTGTTATTGCAGCGAGAAGATATGTTTTTTTACTGACATAATATCGTATTATTGCCTATAGGGAGTATATAGAATATTAATTTATCTTTTTCTTTTGACTTTATAGCAACGCAAATAAGGCGCGGACATTGATAAATCTTCAAACAAGCGTCAGGAATTACTTCTGACTTCTGACTTTTGACTTGCGCGTAGCGCTATAATACCCCGCCGTCATCCGCAGCGTTTACAACCTTGTTGGGGTTTGTAGACACTAAGTGGCAGGTCGTTGACCGTCCCCATCCATTTCTTCCTTCTTTCTTTTTCCTTCTTTCTTCTTCCTTCTTCCTTCTTCCTTCTTCCTTCTTCAATTAAATTATTGGAGTTTTTTATGGCTCGCTATACTGGTATATTTACTGTCGCTGTCGATGTAGAAAATCTACTGTTAATTTTGACAGATATTCTTAGTTATTGTGGTTTTGAAGTTGCCTATATTCAAGGCAACTATTTAATGGCTAGTGAAGTTCATGGTCAAGTTATTTTCTCTCAACTTGTTACTTTAGATATAAATGTTGGCATAGTAACTAATACTGAAAAAATCAAAATAAATCTAGTAGCTAGAAATGAAGAAATTCCTTTAAAATCAGATAATCATTGTCATCAAAAATTTGATTTGTTAAGTAAGTCGATAATAGAAAATTCTAATTGGGAATTTATCGACAGTATTATTTAATATTAAGCATTCAGCTCTCAGCAGTTAGCCATCATGTAATTACCAAAAAACTCTAAATTAGTATCAGATAGACTGAGCAATAAGGAAAAGATTAATTGGTAGGTAGTGACAAGTCAATATAAGTGATTAGTTCTTGAAATTAATATTGAAAATATTATGTTTTTCCTGCTTAAAAAGTTAAAATTTATTGTCTAGCCGATTGCTGAGACAGAGCTGACGCTACATATAATTAGCTATCAAATTATGAGAAATTAACCCCTAGTATTCTGGTCTAAAAAGATGCTATTATCTAATGATAGTAATTCCCCAAAAAATCTCTATAATTAAGATGTCGAATTATCAATTAATCTGCCCTAGTTGTAGTAGTAATTATATAGAGATAAAAGCTATGAAATATGAATTTTGGGATGACTATATCATTGAAGGAACAGAAGACTATGTAGGTTTATGGCAAATCATAGGTCGGTTTAAGGAAAAGTCCCCACAAGCAAATCCACAAGAAATAAAGTTGATGACTCTTGAAGCAACCCGAGAGATACTTGAAACTGGTTTTATGGAAATTGGAATGTTTGAGTATATTGATAAAAATAATTTGGAATATCAAATATGGAATCTAGATATTGAAGGTATAATTAACCGCATTGAAAGAGAATGGGATGAGCTAGGTCGAATACCTAGACTTGGTGAGATAGCTTGGCTAATTACAACAAAAAAAGGAGAAAAGGAAGCTGAAAGAATTTTAAAACAGAGAAAAAAAATTGAGTTAGCTCTTTTTAAGCTTCTTGAAGAGATTTTAAATAGACCTCAAAAACAGTTGGAATTAAAAGATAGGTTAATTGATGATTTGAAAATAGACCCAGATGTACTTAGCTCTAAGTTTGCTTTGCGAATTGAAGAAGAATTAGGAATAAAATTACCAGTGGAAGAATGGGCTAAAGTTTATATGATTGAAGACCTTCTGTTTTTATTGTATGAATACCATCACGATCTGAAATAAACTTTAGAAAAAACTTCATTAATTGATAATTGATCATGGATAATTGATAATTACCTCTTCCTTTTACGGAGAGGATTGAATAAAAGGAAAATTTTTTCTCTATTGGTCGATGGTCGGCAAGCTCCGAGACCTTGCCATCTCACTCTTCGGGAAGCTGCGCTTTTTCCTAGGTCATGCTGCGCAAACATTCGGCGACAGCCGTTAACGTAGTTATGCGAAGCAAAACGACCGCTTGTTTCTCCTTTAAAGGAGAGGCTTTAAACCTTAATTATTCGGTAAAATATTAATAAATTTAGATGAGATTTTTTGATTTAGTTAATCTCAATCTAATTTAATCTCCCAGAATAACTACGTTATTACTAAATACATACAACTTCTGATTGAAAATTTTCGGAAATGTATATTTAACTTAATATAGAACGATAAAGAGGCTGATTTTTGACTCTTTCTATCCAATTTTGGATTGCTGGAAATTGGTTTAAATTAAATCCTCCTTCATGAGCAACATGGGTATAAGCAAATAAACAAATATCAGCAATAGTATAAGTATTACCTACAAAAAATTGATTATTTTCTAAATGTTTTTCCATGACATTTAAAGCCGCATAACCTTCTGGTTGTTTATGCTTAATTTCTGCTTGATATTCTTCTGCTTTTCCTAAAATGCTTATCCAATAACGAGATGTGGCAATATAAGGTTCATGGCTATATTGTTCAAAGAATAACCATTGCATAACTTGAGCTTTTTCCCATTTATCACTAGGCAAAAATTTTGTTCCTTCACTGAGATAAAAAAGAATTGCATTAGACTCAGATAAATATTTTCCTGGTTCTATTTCTAAAGTAGGTATTTTGCCATTAGGATTTTTTTGTAAAAATTCTGGGGTACGACTTTCTCCTTTTGTAATATCAATTTCAATTCTTTCAAAAGGGATTTCTAACTGAGTTAACAGTAGACGGA
Source organism: Okeania sp. KiyG1 (assembly GCF_014132355.1). Taxonomy (GTDB): domain Bacteria; phylum Cyanobacteriota; class Cyanobacteriia; order Cyanobacteriales; family Microcoleaceae; genus Okeania. The sequence goes on along the minus strand of NZ_BLZO01000024.1, from coordinate 38,333 downwards.
TTTTATAGCAGTTACCAGAAGTAGAAAATTCGTATAGTTTTAACATATAGCAATTATATTTCAGTTATAAGATTTTAGTAATAATTAGGAGTCATATCATGTCCGGTAGCATCGGTATTGTATGGCAAAGGTAAGGAAGAAGGAAGAAGGAAGAAGGAAGAAGGAAGAAGGAAGAAGGAAGAGAGAAGAGGAAAGAGGGAGGAAAGCTACCCTCGCAAGAAAAAAACCATTATTTCCTGTAGATATTCACCCTTGGGTTTACACAAACGATTTAAACGGACATGATATCAGGAGTCATAATATAAAAGGATTTTGATTGATATTAATTGTTCTTAAATATCTCATAAATCATTCCTAATTTCTATATTAGTAAAGTTAATATCATAAAATTTATCTACAAATACTTAAGAAATTTATCAAAATAATTAGGTCTAAAATCCCACCTTTTAAGGCGAATGTTTTTGTAGGCTTGCTCAAATCCCCTTTACAAAAACAACTTCTGACTTCTGACTTCGTTAAGCCAATTCTATTAATTTTTTCTCAGAACTTTTTGAATTTGTTCTTGAATTTTATCTATAGTCAAATTAGCATCTATTCGTACTATTGAAGGATTACTTTTAGCTAATTCTTGATAGCCTTGTTGCACTCTTTGATGAAATTGAATATCTGCTTGTTCCATTCTATCAATTTTTCCCCTATTTTTAGCTCTAGTTAAACCAATTTTAACATCAATATCTAACCAAAAAGTTAATTCGTTTTTTAAGCCACCTGTAGCAATATGATTGAGTTTTTGAATTAAATCTAAATCTAAACCACGACCATATCCTTGATAAGCAATAGTCGAGTCAATAAAGCGATCGCACAATACTATAGCCCTTTTTTCTAAGTAGGGTTTAATCAAGTTTTCAATATGTTGAGACCTATCTGCTGCGTATAGTAACAATTCTGCTTTTTCTTGAATTTGTTCTCCAGATATATCTGTATTTAATAGTAATTCTCGTAAAGCTTGACCTAATTTTGTTCCTCCTGGTTCTCGTGTGACAATTACTTCTAAATCTATAAACTTTGAGAAAAGTTTGCTTGATTGTTTTTTTTCTAATAGCCAATTTCGTAAAAGTTGAATTTGAGTGGTTTTCCCCCCTCCTTCTACACCTTCAAAGACAATTAATTTACCTATCATTTTGCATTTATTTGTCTATTTTTAACTGCTTTTTTATAATTTGCTAAGAGAGTGTTTGTCAAATAAATATTAGATAGTAGGGTTGGGTTCCGCCCTATTCTTAATTGTTGAACATTAAATTTAGATGAATCCGCCCCACTTCTTTTTAGGAAATCAGGAATGGCAGACATAGTAGGGTCGGGTTCCGCGCTATTCTTAATTGTTGAACATTAAATTTAGATGAACCCGCCCCACCCCTTCTTTTTAGGAAATCAGGAATGGCAGACATCGAAGTAATAAAATTCTTACTAATTATCTAGAATTCCTATCAATCAAATTATTCTATCATGGCTGGTTAAATACTTATAAATAAATGAAAACTGGAACAGGAAAAATGGATATATTTGCAGTTTAAACGAGAATATCTGTTTTTTTGTTCGCCAAGAAAACGGAAATAATATAATATTATTACCTATAGAGAGTATATAGAATATTAGTTTATATTTTATCTTTTTATTTTGGGTTTAATACCCCGCCGTCATCCGCAGTTTTTACAAGCTTGTTGGGGTTTGTAGACAGGAAGTGGTAGGTCGTTGGCTGTCCCAATCCACTTTTTCTTTCTTCCTTCTTCAATTCAAATAATTTTTCTATTATTGGAGTTTTTTATGGCTCGCTATACTGGTGTATTTACTGTAGCTGTCGATGTAGAAAATCTAAAGTTAATTTTGACAGATATTCTCAGTTATTGTGGTTTTGAAGTTGTGTATATTCGAGGCAACTATTTAATGGCTAGTGAAGTTCATGGTCAAGTTGTTTTCTCTAAACTTGTTACTATAGATATCAATATTAACATCGCAAGTAATACTGAAAAAATAGGCATAAATATAGTTTTTAGAAATGAAGAAATTCCTTTAAAATTAGATAATCATTGCCGTCAAAAATTTGATTTGTTAAGTAAGTCGATAATAGAAAACCCTAATTGGGAATATATAGACAGCATTATTTAAGATTAAGCATTCCGGTCTAAAAGTATGCTATGTTCTAATGATAGTAATCATAAAAAATCTCTATAACTCAGATGTCGAATTATCAATTAATCTGCCCTAGTTGTAGTAGTAATTATATAGAGATAAAAGCTATGAAATATGAATTTTGGGATGACTATATCATTGAAGGAACAGAAGACTATGTAGGTTTATGGCAAATCATAGGTCGGTTTAGGGAAAAGTTCCCACAAGCAAATTCACAAGAAATAAAGTTGATGACTCTTGAAGCAACCCGAGAGATACTGGAGACTGGTTTCATGGAAATTGGAATGTTTGAGTATGTTGATAAAAATAATTTGGAATATCAAATATGGAATCTAGATATTGAAGGTATAATTAACCGCATTGAAAGAGAATGGGATGAGCTAGGTCGAATACCTAGTCTTGGTGAGATAGCTTGGCTAATTACAACAAAAAAAGGAGAAAAGGAAGCTGAAAGAATTTTAAAAAAGAGAAAAGAAATTGATTTAGCTCTTTTTAAGCTTCTTGAAGAGATTTTAAATAGACCTCAAAAACAGTTGGAATTAGATGATAGGTTAGTTGATGATTTGAAAATAGATCCAGATGTACTTAGCTCTAAGTTGGCTTTGCGAATTGAAGAAGAATTAGGGATAAAATTACCAGTGGAAGAATGGGCTGAAGTTTATATGATTGAAGACCTTTTGTTTTTATTGTATGAATACCATCACTATCGGACATAAACTGTAGAAAAAACCTAATCTTTTCAAGATTAATGTCAAGAACTAATCGCTGATATTGACTTATCATATCATGCCCAGTTGAATACTTATAAATAAACGATGGAGGAGTCAGGAGGGAAGAAAGAAGAAGAAAATAATAATAAAAAGGAGGAAAAGGAGGAAATTTTTTGACCGCTAATTATTCGGATATAATATCATTACATATACAGGACTACCGATTAATTTATAGTACGGGAAAGGGAAAAGTTTTTCCCACTGTTTCCTCACGGAGTCGCACCACTTTTCCCTGCTATAAAATAAATTAGACATCTCCAGATGATAAAAAATAAAGTCAATTATCGCACAGAAATTATCAATTATTTACCAAAAAGTGAGGTCTAAAGCCTCCCCTTTTAACCAGATGATAAAAAATAAAGTCAATTATCGCACAGAAATTATCAATTATTTACCAAAAAGTGAGGTCTAAAGCCTCCCCTTTTAAGGGGATGAAAAAATATTCAGTTCAGTATTTTCAAGCTTCCGGTTTTAGTCGGAGGTACTGATAACTGATAACTGATAACTGAAATGACCCCTACTTCCTACTCCCTATGGGTGGAGGAGATGTCTATTGTTAATTCCTCTTTCAACGAAATGTTCTACGCAGTAATAAAGAGTTTGTCACAACACTCACGGAACTAAATGCCATAAAAGCACCCGCTGCAGCAGGGTTGAGAATAATACCAAAACTCGGTAACAACACTCCCGCAGCTACAGGAATGCCCACAATATTATAGGCAAAAGCCCAAAATAAATTTTGACGAATTTTGTTGAAAGTAGTACGACTGAGCTTAATAGACTGCACCACATCCATCAATTTATCCTGCATCAACACAATATCAGCAGCTTCCACTGCCACATCTGTACCAGCTTGCATCCCAATACCCACATTTGCTTGAGCTAGAGCAGGAGCATCATTAATACCATCTCCCACCATTGCCACTTTCCCCGCATTTGACTGCAAAGAAGCGATCGCCTCTGCTTTTCCAGATGGTGCCACCTCTGCCAAAATATCTTTTGAATTTATATTTAACTGTTGTCCAATAGTTTCGGCAACAGAAGAGCGATCGCCTGTTAATAACATCACTCTTAAACCCATACTTTGTAAACGCTGCACTGTTGCTTTAGCGTCATCCCGAAGCACATCGCTAACTCCGATAACTCCAGCTAATATTCCATCCACAGCAATATAAACTGTTGTTTTGCCGTTTAAAGTGGGGATATTTTCAGCATTGATAACAATTTCATGGCTTTTCAACCATTCCAAATTTCCCACTAAAGCAGATTTACCATCTATAACAGCAGATATTCCTAAACCAGCTTCGGTGTGAAAGTCTGTTGCTGTGAGTAATGAGATATTCTCTTGTTGAGCTTTTTGTAAAATTGCTTTTGCCAAGGGATGACTCGCGCCACTTTCCACCGTCGCTGCAACTTGTAATAACCATTGCGGGTTATCGCCGACAATATCTGTAACAGTGGGATGACCTGTGGTTAATGTTCCAGTTTTGTCAAAGACAATAGTATCTAATTCATGTACTTTTTCCAGCACATCCCCACCTTTAATTAATAAACCTCTTTCTGCACCGACACCAGAACCTACTAATATTGCTGTGGGTGTGGCTAAACCTAATGCACAAGGACAAGCAATAACTAAAACGGCGATAGTTAATTTCAAACTTAATAATAGTGGGGAAGTGGAAGTGGAATGTGCCATCATCATCCCTTCATGGTCGGTCATCTGCAACACATTCGGCCAGATATTAGTACCTGCTAAATACCAAAAGAGGAAGGTTACGGAAGCGATGGTCATTACGCCGTAGGTAAAATAACCTGCCACGGTATCTGCCAAATTTTGAATGGGTGCTTTGCGGGTTTGAGCGGTTTCTACTAATTTAACTATTTGAGCTAATGTAGTTTCTGAACCTATGTGAGTTGCCTGGATAACTATAGCGCCTGAGTTATTGATAGTTCCGGCAGTAACTTTAGCGCCACATTCTTTTGTTACAGGTATAGACTCCCCTGTCAGCATCGACTCATCTATTGTTGTTCTGCCATTACATATTTCTCCATCCACAGGAATTTTTTCTCCAGGCAATACTTGGAGATATTCTCCGACTTTGACTCGTGAAGCTGGAATTTCTACAGACTCAGAATTATTCTCCCCGTTTGGTGGGGGGACTAAACGTGCGGTGGCAGGTTGCAGTGCTATTAATGACTGGAGGGTAGATGCTGCTCGATATCTTGCTTGTTGTTCGAGGGTTTTGCCAAGAAGAATAAAACCAAGGATCATTACGGGTTCGTCAAAAAAGCATTCCCAACCTAATTCGGGAAATAGTAGAGCAACAATACTGGCAATGTAAGCGGTCATGGCGCCGAGACCAACTAAGGTGTTCATGTTGGGAGCGTTTCGCCAAAGACTTTGAACACCATCGATGATAATTTCGCGTCCTGGTAATAATAAAGCTAAGGTTGCTAATGCTGCATGAAACCAAATATTGCTCACAATGGGAATTTCTAGACCAATCAAGTGACCCAAATGTCCCATACCTGAGAGAATAATGAGGAAGGCAGCGATCGCTATCCGTCTAATTTGTTGTTTAATTTCTTGGTTATGGCGTTCGGTTTGTTTTTTGGTTGCGTCTATTTCGGAGGTATCGAGACGTGGTTGAGTGGGGAAACCGTTATTTGTGAGTTTTTCGGCGAGGGTGTTTGGATCGATCGCCCCTGTTTGGCATTGGACGGTTGCTACTTCGGTTGCGAGGTTGACTAGAGCGGAGATAACGCCTGTTTGTTGGGTGAGTTGGCGTTCGACTGCTTTGACACATCCGGCGCATTTCATCCCACTGACATCTAGGGTGATGGTTTCTGCTGGGGAGCGATCGATATTTGCTGTTTCTGGTTTGGGGGCAAGTTGCATAAAATTTTCTCTACTAATTAAACTATTGAAGAAGGAGTTATTTCAGTTATCAGTTATCAGTTATCAGTTATCAGTACCTCCTACTGAATAGGAGGCTTGAAATACTGAGTCAGGAGAATGGAGTTAGGGGAATTATAGAGGAGATAGTAGGAAGAATCGTCCCTTGATTTTTCTCCCCAACTCTTGAGCAAAATCCTAAATTTTTGAACCATTAGCACCTAAAACCTCGCACTTTTTGATACTTAAAAAGGCTCTTACCTTTATCTATAAAGACTTTTAGATTTAATCGGTAAGCCCTAATTTAAGATAGAATAAATAACATAAAATGGATTTACACTTGAGTAACCGAGTATTCAAACTTTTAATGTTAAATAACTTCCGTAAATTACTGTAACATCAAAGTTTTGAACTGATAAAATCTTACTTTTTACTTTTGCATTTTTAATTTTAATTAAGGATGAGATTTACCTGTTCAAAAAAGATTTCTCCCTTGATTCAGCAACGCCCAAACTTTAAAGTTTTGAACTGATAAAATCTTACTTTTGCATTTTGAATTTTAATTAAGGATGAGATTTATACCAATTTTTAAAAAGAATGTTACGAATAGTAAGCACCATAAAAAGACTTTCATATAAAGTCTATTTCACGAAAAAGGTAATTTGCAACATCAAAAATTGTATTAAATATATCCATTCTGCATTCTAAATTCTAAATTCGCGCATTAGAATAAATACCCTAACTATTTGTAGCAAACATTTATCAATTTGGTATTACCTGTTCAAAAAAGATTCATCTCTTGATTCAGCAACGCCCAAACTTTAAAGTTTTGAGCGGATAAAATCTTACTTTTGACTTTTGATTTTTGCATTTTGATTTGATAACTTTTGACTTTTGAATTTTGACTTTTAATTAAGGATAAGATTTACCTGTTCAAAAAAGATTCATCCCTTGATTCAGCAACGCCCAAACTTTAAAGTTTTGAGCGGATAAAATCTGACTTTTGACTTTTGATTTTTGCATTTTGATTTGATAACTTTTGACTTTTGAATTTTGACTTTTAATTAAGGATAAGATTTACCTGTTCAAAAAGATTCATCCCTTGATTCAGCAACGCCCAAACTTTCAAGTTTTGAGCGGATAAAATCTGACTTTTGACTTTTGATTTTTGCATTTTGATTTGATAACTTTTGACTTTTGAATTTTGACTTTTAATTAAGGATAAGATTTACCTGTTCAAAAAATATTCATCTCTTGATTCAGCAACGCCCAAACTTTCAAGTTTTGAGCGGATAAAATCTGACTTTTGACTTTTGATTTTTGCATTTTGATTTGATAACTTTTGACTTTTGAATTTTGACTTTTAATTAAGGATAAGATTTACCTGTTCAAAAAATATTCATCTCTTGATTCAGCAACGCCCAAACTTTCAAGTTTTGAGCGGATAAAATCTGACTTTTGACTTTTGATTTTTGCATTTTGATTTGATAACTTTTGACTTTTGAATTTTGACTTTTAATTAAGGATAAGATTTACCTGTTCAAAAAATATTCATCTCTTGATTCAGCAACGCCCAAACTTTCAAGTTTTGAGCGGATAAAATCTGACTTTTGACTTTTGATTTTTGCATTTTGATTTGATAACTTTTGACTTTTGAATTTTGACTTTTAATTAAGGATAAGATTTACCTGTTCAAAAAATATTCATCTCTTGATTCAGCAACGCCCAAACTTTCAAGTTTTGAGCGGATAAAATCTGACTTTTGACTTTTGATTTTTGCATTTTGATTTGATAACTTTTGACTTTTGAATTTTGACTTTTAATTAAGGATAAGATTTACCTGTTCAAAAAATATTCATCTCTTGATTCAGCAACGCCCAAACTTTCAAGTTTTGAGCGGATAAAATCTGACTTTTGACTTTTGATTTTTGCATTTTGATTTGATAACTTTTGACTTTTGAATTTTGACTTTTAATTAAGGATAAGATTTACCTGTTCAAAAAATATTCATCCTTTGATTCAGCAACGCCCAAACTTTCAAGTTTTGAGCGGATAAAATCTGACTTTTGACTTTTGATTTTTGCATTTTGATTTGATAACTTTTGACTTTTGAATTTTGACTTTTAATTAAGGATAAGATTTACCTGTTCAAAAAATATTCATCTCTTGATTCAGCAACGCCCAAACTTTCAAGTTTTGAGCGGATAAAATCTGACTTTTGACTTTTGATTTTTGCATTTTGATTTGATAACTTTTGACTTTTGAATTTTGACTTTTAATTAAGGATAAGATTTACCTGTTCAAAAATATTCATCTCTTGATTCAGCAACGCCCAAACTTTCAAGTTTTGAGCGGATAAAATCTGACTTTTGACTTTTGATTTTTGCATTTTGATTTGATAACTTTTGACTTTTGAATTTTGACTTTTAATTAAGGATAAGATTTACCTGTTCAAAAAATATTCATCTCTTGATTCAGCAACGCCCAAACTTTCAAGTTTTGAGCGGATAAAATCTGACTTTTGACTTTTGACTTTTGCATTTTGAATTTTAATTTTTGACTTTTGACTTTTAACTTTTAACTTCCAAATATTTGTTCTGCGGTTAAATTGAGTTCTGGAAAAGTCGGGGAACGCACCACATCTTGACCTCTAAATAAATTAATCGCATATTCATTTTCAACTAAATTACAAACCGAAATAGTTGGTTGTTTGGGGTCTCCAATATATCGGCGACCTCCTAAACCTAAATAATCAACTATCCAATATTCGTTTATCCCTAATTTTTCATATTCTCCAAGCTTATTTAAATAATCATCTTGCCAATTGGTACTTACTACTTCTATGGCTAATTTAACACTTTTACCTTGAGTAATAGTCGATCGCTTATTCCACATTGACTCATTAACATCCCCCCTTTCAAAGGGGGGTTGGGGGGGATTTTCCGCTTTAATAGCATTATCATCTAATACCATTACATCAGGAATATAAGCCGATTTATCCGAATCTATGGTTTTAATTAGTCCCTGTCGAGGGATAAAAAAAGGTAAATTCAGGCGTTTAATTTCCACACCTAATTCCAAAGCTAGAAAACCAGCTACTTTTTCGTGAGTTCCAGTAGGTTGCACTTGAACAACCTCTCCATTATGTAGTTCAAAGCGACCATAACCATCAGGATACCAGTCCCAAAACTCTTCTAAAGTCATTAACTTAATATCCGGTTTTTCTGTTGAAATAAGCATCTTAAATACTACTAATAATTTCGGTTATAAATCTATAGCAATCAGGAATCAGATGTGAGAATTGAGGTGTTTTTTTAAAGCATAGAATATAGCAGTTTTTTATTCTTATGTATTCGTTTCTTCCCTCCATACCTATTCCCTATTCCCTCCATACCTAGAACAAAAGTCTCCAATATCTCACAACTCAAATCATATTGCTATATTTTGTTTGTCGTCAGGAAAAGTTCATGGAGGAAAAGCAGCAAGAAAGTTAGATGATTTCTGTGACTTTAATTCGCTTTTTCGAGTTATTTTCCAACAACTCTAATAGTAAGTATTCAGCTATTAGCTATTAATTTTGTGGAAGGTAATTTCAGTTATCAGTTATCAGTACCTCTGCAATAAGGAGGTTTAACATAAGGAATATGCTATTTTTTTATCCCCTTAAAAGCTATGCTTTATAAACATCTTTCTTAACATAAAATTTGACAACATAGACAAGTTATGCGTAAGTCTTTAAAAGGTTTTTGTCAGAGAAAAAATGTATGAAAAAGTACATTTTTTTGATAACTTAAGTAGTTTTTCCTATCTACTATGATTCTTTCTCCTTTCTCCCCTGCTCCCTACTCCCCTGTTCCCCACAAGGTTTTCAGGAGTTATTTATAAGGGATAGCTTAAAAGGGGAGGCTTTAGACCAGAATTTTTCGGTAAAAATAATTGAGAAATTGAGACAGAATAAGAGTTACTGTTAAAGTCCCCTTCCTACACCTTAGAAGTAATGAAAATTACTAATTGCTGTTTGCGTAGCATCCCGTAGGGAAGCATCTCCGTTGGAAAGGAATAGCTGACTGCTAATAGTTGAATGCTAATAGCTGTTTGCGCAGCATTCCGGAGGAAATGCTTACCTCTAATATAGGAAAAAAAATAGCGATCGCTCAGTAGTTAACTTAATTTTTTAACATTTGCTTCAGGCAACTTTTATTTATTAGACATCTCCTCCAAAAGAGGGAATAGGGAATAGGGAATAGGGAATAAGGGGGAAATAATTGATGATTTCTGCGCCATGATTGATTCTATTTTTATTTTTAGAGATGTCTATTAGACATAGGCGTGAAAAAGAGACTTTTTGCTCATAGTAGGGAACAGGAAATAGGGAACAGGAAGTAGATTTTCACAAAGATACGAAAAATTATTTTTTCAGTGACTGTTACAACTCTAGCTTATGTTAAATAAAGAACAAGTTTATTTTTGGAGATATCTATTAATTTCAACCCAATAATATTTTATCGTAAGCATTCAGCGATTAGCAGTCAGCTATCAGCAAACCCTAATTATTCATTACTTCTAAGATTTAGGAAGGGGACTTTAACAGTAACTTTTATTCTGTCTCATTTCTCAATTATTTTTACCTTCCCCAAAATTAATAGCTGATAGCTGAAGGCTTAATGCTTACATTTTATCTACTATCTAGCACCTTCTTCTTTTACTTTTTTAATATCGAAATAAAAATAGCGATCGCTTAATCGGCATCTCCATAAAGAGGAAATAGTTAACTTAATTTTTTAATTTTGCTTCCGGCAACTTTTATTAATTAAACCCCAATAAGATTTTACCTAAAACCTAAAAGCTACCACCTAAAAACTATCATCTAAAACCTAAAACCTGCTTCATTTTTGCTGATAAGCTAAATAAACAGCTTCTAAAAATTCTGTAGCAGAAACTTTTTGTGGAGTTTGTGTCAAGCCAATAATTTCTTTTGCTTGAGTTGCTAATTTTTTACTCAATTCTATTTTTGCTTGTTTAGTCATTAACTTAGAACGTTGTAAATATTCTTTAATTACAGCAAAATCTTCAGGCAATAATTTAGAAATATCTGCTTCTTCTAGTAAATAATTTGCCAATTTTTTTGCTGTTTCGGAAGTCGAAATTATATCAGTAATTGCCTTAATTTCTTGAATAACAATTGTACCTGCCACCCAGTCTCCTAAACGTTTTTCTTTTTACTAAACAAAATTAATAACATTCCGATAAATAAAGTATCATCTACCGGACGGAATAAAGCTCTCAGAGTTGTTTGTTGTAATCTAACTGGTCTACCATCATCACGAATAACCCTAATTTTCACATAACGTTTTCCCGGTGTTTGTCCTTGCCAGATAGTTTCAAAAATCACAAAATATCCGACATAGATAGCAAAAAGAATTAATAACTGAATTGAAATTATCCACAACGATGCCTGCTCATCATCACCTCCAAAATTTTTCCATATATCTAAAAATTGAATAGAAAAAAAGATGCCAAATATCAGGACAAAAAGTAGAATCAGACTCCAGATAATGTAATCAATTAACAAAGCATAAGCACGGTTTCCCACTCCAGCTAAATTAAAGTCTAATTCCACACTCTCTGGAGTTTGCAGAGAGATTTGATTAAAAAATTTCATTGTTAATATTGATGAGATTTTCTGCTTACTTAGGGTTTGCTGATTAAATATGAAAGCATTGAATGATATTGGTTTTAGCCTTTTTAGGTATTGAAAAAGTGCAAGCTTTTAGGTCAAAAAGGTTCAAAAAGTTAGTATTAAAGGCTCACACTTGACAGAAAAACTAACGGACTATTCTTCCGACTCCCACCTCTAAACTCCCTGTAAATTCTGACTCCTGACTCCTGACTTCTGACTCCTAACCCTACGAGAAGACTTTCTTTAGCAAGCCCTACTTATTTGCTGCTAATAAGATTAAATATTTTGTTTTCTTAACTGTAAATCTATACCTTCTCTACGAGTTCGGAGATCATAATAAATCACAGCTTTTATTGCTTGCCAAAATGGTAATATAAGTACATTGTTTAAAGAAAAATGACATAATAAAATACCAATAATAGCAGTAGAGAAGTTGGATTGTTTAGTTCAATATCTAGCATAACTCCTACAGGAGCAGAGATTAGCCCCAAAGTCATACAAAATGGCAATATTAATATAGTTGCTGTTATCAATATGTCAAAAACTATCTCCAAACTGGAATCAATTTTTGAGCCAGAAAATATAGGTGGTTTTAGTCTAAAAATTTCATAGAGTATTTTGAAAATATCATAGAATATTTCAGAAAAAATATACAATATTACACCAACAGGTAATGCAACTAAAGTTGCTACTAGCAATATCACAAAAATTCGCCTTATATATCCTTTAGTTAATACCCAACTGCGTCCTAAACTTCGAGTTGCAGTAATATTTTCTTCAACAACCAAAGGCATTTCAAAAAAAATAAAGCGATTCAATAATGTCATAAACAAAATCAAGTAAATAGCAAAAAAGTATTTCCTAAAGCTAAAGTAGTTAAATCGTTATTTACATTTACCGGAAAATTTGTAATAACACTGATAATAGCAAGAAAAATACTATGAAAACAAAAACTACAAATGCAACTCCAATCCCAATTAAAAATAATCCCAAAAATGCCAATAAAAAATTCCACAGTTTCGGGGCTAAAGTCCGTCGAGTTTCACGAACAGTTTCTAGTTTATTTGCTAATACTCCAAATACTAATTTACCAATTATCGCACGATTAACAATTGATTTTGTAGTACAAAAAGCAAATAATAATAACCAAACAGGAATTAACAATAAAAAACTTGAGTTATTGGCTCGGTCGTCAACCAAAATTATAGGTATGGGAATGATAGCTAAAAATGGCAACAAAAACCATAAAGTTGCTCTAATAGCTACACCACAATAAGACTTAAAATTATCTCGATAAATTCGGATACTAGCACTAACAATATTGCCCACGCTTAACAGTTTAGTTACTGTTATTAGATTTTGAGACATGACTAAATTTACCTTGTTACAAAATTAAATATCTTGTTTTCTTAACTGTAAATCTATACCTTCTCTACGAGTTCTGAGGTCATAGTAGACGACAGCTTTTATGGCTTGCCAGAATGGTAATAAGAAGACATTACTTAATAATCCAATCGCATATCCAAGTAGAAATGATAGAAACTGAATATTTGGATTTGTTGCATCTATTGGTTGAGTGGGAGAAATAGCTAATAGTAGAATACCTTGAAGTATTGTGGTAAAAATTTGTAAAATTATCCCAACAGGAAGAGTTATCAAACCTGCTATTACTAATATAATAAAAATTCGTCTCACATATCCTTTGGTTAATTCCCAACTCCTTCCTAAAGTTTTAGTTGCCCCGGCAACTTCTTCAACCGCCAAAGGTATTTCAAGAATAAAAAAACGAGCCAATAATATAGCAAGAACAATGAATAAAATAGCTAAAAAAGTACTTCCTAAAATTACACTACCTAAATCATTATTATTTACTGAAAAACCTAAAATAGTTATGATAATACCACCAATAAATGACATCAAAAACAAAAGTATAAATGGGACTAAAATTACAATTAAAGAAAATAGAAAAAATGCCCATAAGAAAGACCATATTTTCGGTGCTAAACTTCGCCTAACTTCACGAACAGTTTCTGGTAGATTAGCTAATTCTCCGAATACTAATCTACCAATTATTGCACTATTAACAATTGATTTTGCAGTACAAAAAGCAAACAATAATAACCAAACAGCAATTAATAATAAAAAACTGGAACGATTGCCTTGTTGACCATAAATCAAAACTATAGGTATGGGAATTAAAGCTAAAAATGGCAAAAAATACCATAAAGTTGCTCTAATAGCTACACCAAAATAAGACTTAAAATTATCTCGATAAATTCGGATACTTGCACTAACAACATTTCCCACACTGAGAAGTTTAGTTAGTGTTATTGGATTTTGAGACATGACTAAATTTACAACTGATAACTAATAACTGAAATGACCCTGCTACAACAAGATTAAATGTCTTGCTTTCTTAACTGTAAACCCATACCTTCTCGACGAGTTCTAAGGTCATAATAAACTACAGCTTTTATAGCTTGCCAGAATGGTAATAAAAAGACATTACTTAATAATCCAATATCATAGCTTGACCATAAACCAAAATTAGATGTATGGGAATTAAAGCTAAAAATGGCAGAAAAGACCATAAAGTTCCTCTAATAGCTATACCAAAATAAGACTTAAAATGGTCTTGATAAATTCTCATGCCAGCACTAACAATATTCCCGGTACTTATCACTTATAAGGTGTAATTGGTGTTGTTGTATTTTCATACATAAGTACATTTATTCTTAAGTTAATTGAACTAAAAATTTTATTTTTAATCTTAAGACAGTTACATATAGCTATTCAGAAAATTTAGTGGATATTAACCGTTGAATTAGACAATGGCTGATAAATATCAGCTTCCTGAAGTAGATTATTGGCTAAATTTTGCATTATGTCAGATTGAAAAAAATTAAATTATTTCTCGCTTTCTTAACTCTAAACCCATACCTTCCCGACGAGATCGAAGATCATAGTAAATCACACCTTTAATTACCTGCCAAAAAGGAGTAATAGCTACTGTCGCTACGAAAAATAATATCAATGTTATCAAAATAATAGGTGCAAATTGCTGTAGTGCAGCGGCAGGAGAATTCGCTGCTGTAAAAACTATTGAAGCAAAACTGGCTAAAATCGGAATTGTGGCAACAATATACATTGGTATAGTTACCAGAAAGGTGATAAAAACTATTAATTGAATTCGGAATACAGACCCTTTAGTTAATTCCCAACTTCTGCTTATCCCTTGGCTAGTATTAATATTTGTTTCTACTGCCAAAGACACTTCAGGAATAAATAAACGAGAGTATAACCAAATATATAATCCCAAAACAACTACAGAAAGTAGAAGACTTATCAGTGGTAACATTAACTCAAGATTTAAGCTTGCTAGAATATATGCAAGTAGAGAAAATATTAACTGTTGAGCCAATGTTAAAATTAAATTGAAAACAAACAAAATTATCCCTACAGCAAATAGTGCTTTCCATATATTCCACATTTGGGGATTAACCATTTGTCTAGCAGAACTTACAGTTTCTAATTGATTTGTTAAAACGCCAAAAACTAAACGTGAAATTAGTGCTGAATTAACAAAATATTTAGCAGCACAATAAATAAATAACACCGGCACAATAAGAATTAGTATTAGTACAAACAAAATTGTATAATCTCCAGAAAGAAAAACTAGAGGGATACATAATAATGCAAAAACTATAGGTAAAAAAGACCATAAAGTTGCCCTCAAAGAGATACGAAAATAAGACATAAAATGGTCTCGATATATTCTCAACCCAGCGCTAACAACATTTCCTACACTCAGAGGTTCCATAGGTGGAGTTGAATTTTCAGACATAACTAAATTTATTTCAATTATTTGCAGTGAAAATTTTATATTTATCTTAAGCTAGCTATAGGTAGCTATTAGGAAAACTTAATGAATATTAACCGTTGGATTAAACGTAGAGAAAAAAATTGGCAGTATTTAGACTCTTTATTAAGGCAAGTAGAAAAAAAGGGATTAAAATCATTGCCAGCAGCTCAAATTAGGGAAATGGCCAGTTTATATCGTTCTGTATCGGCAGATTTGGCCCGTGCTAAAACTCACCAAGTGGGCAATATTCTGGAGCAAGATTTACAGAGGTTGACTACTCGTGGTTACACTCAAATTTATCAGGGAAACCAGAAGCAGGAATGGCAAGCAGTCTGGGAATTTTGTCGTTGGGGGTTTCCAGCAGTGGTGCAAAAAACTTGGGTTTACACGGCAGTGGCGACGGCGTTTTTTTTGCTTGGTGGATTGGTGGCCTGGTGGTATAGTTGGCAAGACCCAGTGTTTATGTCGTTGATAGTGCCAGAATCTTTGATTTCTCAGGTACGAGACCGTCAAGAGTTATGGATGGGGTCGATAGTGGGAGTTGAACCTCTTGCTTCTAGTAATATTATGATTAATAATTTACGGGTTTCTTTTTCTGCAGTAGCTGGTGGTGTTAGTGGTGGTATTTATACAGTTTATTTGTTGGTATTTAATGGATTATTAATTGGGGCAATTGGCGCTCTAGTTAGTCAGCATAATTTGGCTGTTCCTTTTTGGGGTTTTGTATTTCCTCATGGTGCTTTGGAGTTACCTGCAATATTTTTGGCTGGTGGGGCGGGTTTATTAATAGCAAGAGCTATTTTATTTCCGGGTAAATATCGTCGAGTTGATGCTTTAAAGTTTTATGGTTTTCAAGCTGCACAGTTGGTTTTTGGTGTTGTGGTGTTGTTAGTTATTGCTGGAATTATTGAAGGGTTTTTCTCACCTAGTCCGTTAGTACCTGATATTTTTAAATATATTGTTGGAATGGGGTTATTTTTGTTTTTATGTATTTATTGCAATTCCCATAATGGTGAAGTACAAAATTTTAGGTTTGAGGGAACAGGGAACAGGGAACAGGGAACAGGGAATAGGGAATAGAATAGAAATAAAGATAGGTGTACCTTATTAGTTTGAGAAACGCTATAATATATTCTTGGGAGTAAGGAGTAGGAAAATACAGCATATTTCTCGCATAATAAATACAGAGATTAACAATTAAATATTTGTAGTGCGGGCATCTTGCCTGCGATAGGTGTATCTCACGTTTGGTGGAATCTGCTGTAAGGAATAAGATATTTTTATTTCATGGAAATAAATTGCTAAAAATATTTCTTAATCTTACTTATTAATTAGAGCTTACTGATTAAATATCAAAGCATTGACAGATAAAGCTTGTAGCATTTTTTTGTCTAAAAAAGTGTCAGTTTTTTGGTGGAAAAAACTCAAAAAGCTAGTATTTTGGGACGATTATGACAGAAAAATCACTCTTACAATTTTTCCGACTATCTCCTCTATAATTCCCATTTCTCCTGACTACTGACTACTGACTACTACGAAGAGCAAAAAGACTTTTTCAGCAAATCCTAATTAATAACTTAAGTCTTCAATATTCTCTCTACTCCCTTATTTATTCAGAGATGATATTAGAGATATAGCAGTCGAAGGAAAGGTTAAGACATATCAAAAGCTTAAAACTCAGACAACGCAAAATTTTTCCTTATTTCTTCTTCCTTCTTCCTTCTGCTAATAAATATGAATAGCAAGCCAAATTGTTTCTATATTTGGATCTGTTGAAATAATTTTATGTGGGGTTTTAGCTGGTATAAAAATATGACTATCTTTGACTAATTTTGTTGTCTTTTGATTGATTTCTAATATGGCGGCACCTTGAAGCAATGTTACCCATTCATCTTCATCTTGAATAAATTCTTCACTGACAAAATTAGGGGGTGAAATTATTTTATTAACTTTGACATTTTTATGTGATAGTAAATTTTTTAATATCTCTTCCATGATTTTTAATTAGGGCTTGCTGATTAAATCTAAAAGTATTGATATATAAAGACAAGTGCCTTTTTGGGGTCGAAAAAAATGTGCCTGTTTCAGTCTAAAACGCTCAAAAAGGAGCGTATTTTAGGCGATAGTTGGGCAGAACAATCTTGGGACAATTCTTACTCCTATCCTCTTCCTTCTTACTTCTGTCTTCTCCTATATGGCGCTACGCATTAAAGTTAGGAAATTTCTAAACCCTAAAACCCTTTAAAAGTTTACTATTCCCTATTCCCTATTCCCTATTCCCTAGGGCGTAGCGCTACACAACTTTATTCAGAATAAATAAACTTTTATCCCCTCCACGTCCAATTCTTAAAGTTTCGTCTAAATAAGTAATATCCAGTGTAGCAACTCTACCTTGAGGATTATTCGCAGCCACAACTTTAAAAGGATTTAATTTAGGGGTATTAATACCCACAATTTTCTCAATTGCCAAATAACGTTTGTCAAAATAAACATTAATGCGTTTATCTGCTAAACCAGACTTATCAATAGCAGGTTCAAACCTAGCAGTTACTTTTACATTTCCTGATATTAATTTCAGAGGATGTTGTACTTGGGCTTGATTAAAAAATACTTTATTAGCAACATCAATTACTTGATAAACTTTACCTACTTGTAAACCCAATGGTAGGGAATCTAAAAAACGAATTTCTCTAGCTGTAGAGTATTGCAATTGCCAAGTTCCATCTAATAAATTAGTAGCGCTTCGGAGTGGTTGAGGATGAGGATTGAGATTTTCTAAGTCTGTTGTTAATTGTTCAATTTCTGTAACTAAAGTTTTATCTAATTTCAAATTCGTTACAGGAGAACCATCATTTTTAGTTGGAATATTTTTGATTGTTGCTTGTAATTTTTCTTTCAAGAGTTGATTATTCATTTGATTAAATAGTTGTAAAACTTCAGGAGTCAGGAGTCAGTCATCAGGAGTCAGGAGAAAGGAATAATGATAGTGGAAATTACCGAATAATTAATAATTAAATAACTCAATAATTCAATAATTCAGCTTTATTAGCCTCCCCTTTCAAAGGGAAAAAATAAATTTTTTCCTGATTGGTCAATCCTCTCACTTTTAGGGAGAGGTAATTATCCATTATCCATTATCCATTAATGAAAGCGGGTTCCAACTTGGTGAGGTACACCTCGAAGCGAGCAAGATGCTCGCACTGGGAACATTTAATTTTTCATAAGAGGTTTTAAATACCTAAAATATTACTTATAACTTCTAACTTATAACTTCTAACTTTTGACTTTTGACTTTTGACTTTTGACTTTAATGAAGCTTCCTTCTTTTATAACTTTAAAGCACTCATAGCTGCTTTAATTAAATTAAAAAAACGAGCATCTGAAACATCTACTTGTTTGGCATTATTACGAGTTTTACCTAACAAACCTATTTTTTGTCCCCGTTGAATTGCTAATACTTCTCCACGGGAATTTCTAATTCTTAATTCCTGCACATCTCCTATTTGATAAAGACTGCAAATGTAAGGGCGACTACTGTAATAAAATTCCGCTTTTTGAGGAAAAATTTGAGGCGAAGTTTGTGAATTCCTAGAAACTTCCATCGGCAAACGTACTCCTAATAATTCCAACTCAATATTACTCTGACCATTCCAAGTATTTTCCCGCATTTTATAAGCAATATCTACCACTGAAGGCAGAGGAAAATAATCGCCCCAACGCCAAGCGATCGCCTGAATTATTTCCCCAGCAATTAAAGTTAACTTAATATGTCCCTTACCCACAATTCTTTGTTCAGAAATTTTGACATTCCGACTCCAAAATACAGGGTCTTTATTTTCAATTCCGCAGGGATGAAGTAAATCTATTTGACGATATAAATCAAAATTTAATTCCTGAATTTCTGCCTCCGCATCAATACTAATTAACGGTTTTAGATGCTGAATTTCTAAACATTGATGAGCAAACTCACTCAGACGAGAACGAAACTTATCTAAATTTTCTGCCGAGAAAGAAAAACCTCCCGCCGCTCGATGACCTCCATACTTTCCTAATAGCTCATCGCAAAATTGTAACGCCTCAAAAACATGAAACTCAGGAATGCCACGAGCAGAACCACGAATTATTTCTTGTCCCTCCTCCTCATAAGTGCCAATAAAAACAGGCACCCCATAACGCTCCACCAACCGAGAAGCAACAATACCAATAACACCATGATGCCATCCAGGTTGCACCACAACCAAAACCCTTTCCTCCTGTAAATTTATCTGACTTGACTCACACCAAGCGATCGCCTCTTGTTCAATTTCCTCACATAACAGTTGTCGTTGCTGATTAATTTCTTCACATTGCATCGCCCTTTCCAAAGCTATTCCCATATCATCAGTAGTCAAAAGCTCAATTACAATTTGTGGGTCAGCAATACGTCCCACTGCATTGATGCGGGGGCCAAGGCGAAAACCAATATCATCAGGTTTAAGAGATTTTTGATTATCTTTTGATTTTGAGTTTAATACCTCGTCGTCTACAGAGTGTTGAAAATTGGTTGGCGTTTGAGTTCCCTCTTCCTCCCCCCTTTCAAAGGGGGGCAAGGGGGGATACCCTCTTCCCTCTTCCTTCTTCCCTCTTCCTTCTTGATAAGTTCCCTCTTCCCTCTTCCATCTTCCATCTTCCATCTTCCATCTTCCATCTTCCTTAGCTTTGACACCAGATACCTGAATTAATGCTTGAACTCCTGGTAACTGGGAGTGAGGCAAATATTGTAACCCCCGTTTCACCAAGCGACGGTTTACTCCAGTTAGGGGCGCCAAGTCAGCAATAGTACCCAAGGTGAATAATTCCAAAAGTGGCTTAATTAAACCTTGGTGTTTTCCCAAACGTTGCGCTAGAGATACTGCCAAAATGTAAGCAACCCCCACTCCTGCCACACCCCGATAAGGAGAAGTTTCTGAAATAAGTTTGGGGTTGAGGATAGCGTGAGCTGGTGGTAGTTGCGGTGGAATGTCGTGGTGGTCGGTAATAATGACATTTACACCTAATTCCCTTGCCCTAGCAATAGGTTCATAAGCAGCAATACCATTATCTACAGTGAGAATGAGACTTACTCCTTCCTGATGAAACTCCTCAACAATGCGTTGGTTAATGCCGTAACCTTCCTGCATTCGACTAGGAATAGCATAGTCAACTTTTGCCCCTAGATGTTTGAGAGCGCGCAACAATAAAGCAGTGCTAGTCATGCCATCTGCATCATAGTCACCACAAATAGCAATTTTTTGTTCTTGAGAAATTGTAGTTTGTAATAAGTTGAGACTAATATCTAAGTCGGGAAATTCTTGTATTGGTAGAGGTAGTTTTATTGACTCAGGGTCCAAAAATGCTTGTGCTTGGTCTATAGTAGAAATATCCCGGTTAATTAATGTCTGGGCAATTAGGGGTGATATTTCTAGAGTTTTGGCTAGTTGTTTAGTTATTTCTGGTTGTTCTGGATATATTAGCCATCTTTGGTTAGGTAGGTTTTGTTGTTTTGGTGAAAGGGGGAAATTATTTTGCATATTTGAAGAAGGAAGAAGGAAGAGGGAAGAAGGAAGAAGCGGTGCGACCCCGCGTCGGCGTTTTGCTAGCGCAAAGCTCCGCTAACGGCTGTCGCCGACATGAAAAGCTTTAGCTCCTCCGGAGGAGGCTAGACGCAAGGGAATGCGCACCAAGAGAGGAAAAAAGGAAAAAGTGCGGCCATCCTGCCCACTAATACGGGAGCAAGGGAATACGGGAGCAAGATGCTCCCACTACCGTGTCTCGTAACAAATATAATTACAATGCACTACCACCTTAATTGTTTATATTCAGAATCATATTATACCAAGCGTGAAAAAAGAATACAGGACTTACGCAAATTGACTTTTAAACCACCATCTGTAGGGGCGTTTTGCTCCGCTAACGCCCTCACTGAATTTAGTGCCCGTGCGTAAATCCTGTTGATTAATTAGATTCTTTATTATTAATTTTTGATATTCAGAATTATATTAGACAGTGTTTGTAAAATAAATCAGGACTTACACAAAAGATAGAATTATAAACTACCTGTAGGGGCGAACGGCCGTTCGCTCCTACCCCCCCACTGTCTAAACGGAAACCACAATTATAGGAGAAAAAATGCTCAAAACCTTAATCATTAGGACAATATTTAGAAGCAATACTGTTCCGGAACACTTATAACGAATGCTTGCTTCATTCATTAAAAAGCTGAAAAGCTCAAATGCTCAATTGCTCAAATACTCATAGCTGATTATTAGGAGGAAACATTTTCAACACTTTAATCAGACAAAAATATTTAAGACCAATACTGTTCCGGAACAGTTATAACCAATGCTTGCTTCATTGATTAAAAAGCTGAAATGCTCAATTGCTCAAATGCTCATAGCTGATTATTAGGAGGAAACATTTTCAACACTTTACAGCGCTTTTCATATGGATGAACCACAAAAGTGTAAAATGTAATTCAAGAGAAAATAGTTATCTAGAGCGATCGCCGAAGGAAAAAATGGCCAGACCATACTCACGCTTATTTACGTATTCGTGTGATTAGAGCCTATCAAAATCAAGAAGGTTCTCAACGTCAAATAGCACAAAGATTTCAAGTTAGCTTGACTTTTGTCCGTAATTTATTACGGCATTATAGAACCACAGGAACTGTGAATCCAAAGCAACATGGAGGAGGGCCAAAGATTAAAATTGATGGCAATTTTGATTCTTTAATGAGCGCAGAAAATCCAACAAAAACCAGATATGCATGCTTTGTGAGTTATGCGAATATTTAGAAATTAGAACCGGAGTGAAAGTAAGTGTATCAACAATGTATCGAATTTTAAAAAAATTCAATATAAGTAGAAAAAAAAGTCTTTATGCTTCAGAACAAGACAGAGAAGATATAAAACAAAAACGCTATGACTATCGAAAATGGTTGGATTTAGTAGACATAAATAATTTGGTTTTTGTTGACGAATCAGGAGTTAATCTAGGGATGACTCGTCTTTATGGTCGAGGAAAAGTAGGAGAGAGAGTAGTCAGCAATGCCCCTAGAAATAAAGGTAAGAATACAAGTGTTTTAGGAGCTTTAAGTTTGGATGGTTTAATTGCATCAATGACCGTAATTGGTAGTACAAATAAAAATGTATTTGAAACATATATAGAGCAGATTTTAGTACCTCAACTATGGCCAGGGGCCATTGTACTGATGGATAATTTAAGTGTCCACAAAGGTTCTAGAATTCAAGAGTTAATTTCCTCCACAGGAGCCAAGTTAATCTTCTTACCTGCGTACTCACCTGATTTGTCACCCATCGAACTATGTTGGTCAAAATTCAAAGAGTTTCTCCGCTCTCGTCAAGCTCGAACTCAAGAGCAATTAGATCGAGTTATCAGCGAAGCGTTCGCGGAGCGTGGCGTCAGCCGTATCGCTCAAATTACTGAAGATGATGTCATGGGCTGGTTTGAACATTGTGGTTTATTCATATGAAAACCGCTGTAATCAGACAAAAATATTTAAGACCAATACTGTTCCGGAACAGTTATAACCAATGCTTGTTTCACTCATTAAAAAGCTGAAATGCTCAATTGCTCAAATACTCATAGCTGATTATTAGGAGGAAACATTTTCAACACTTTAATCAGACAAAAATATTTAAGACCAATACTGTTCCGGAACAGTTATAACCAATGCTTGCTTCATTCATTAAAAAGCTGAAATGCTCAATTGCTCAAATACTCATAGCTGATTATTAGGAGGAAAAATGTTCAACACTTTAATCAGACAAAAATATTTAAGACCAATACTGTTCCGGAACAGTTATAACAAATACTTGCTTCATTCATTAAAAAGCTCAAATTCTCAATTGCTCAAATACTCATAGCTTATGATTAGGAGGAAAAATGTTCAACACTTTAATCAGACAAAAATATTTAGAAGCAATACTGTTCCGGAACACTTATCACCAATGCTTGCTTCATTCATTAAAAAACTCAAATTCTCAAATTCTCAGATTCTAAAATGCTCATAGCTTATGATTAGGAGGAAAAATGTTCAACACTTTAATCAGACAAAAATATTTAAGACCAATACTGTTCCGGAACAGTTATAACCAATGCTTGTTTCACTCATTAAAAAGCTCAAATTCTCAATTGCTCAAATACTCATAGCTGATTATTAGGAGGAAAAATGTTCAACACTTTAATCAGACAAAAATATTTAAGACCAATACTGTTCCGGAACAGTTATAACCAATGCTTGCTTCATTCATTAAAAAGCTGAAATGCTCAATTGCTCAAATACTCATAGCTGATTATTAGGAGGAAAAATGTTCAACACTTTAATCAGACAAAAATATTTAAGACCAATACTGTTCCGGAACAGTTATAACAAATACTTGCTTCATTCATTAAAAAGCTCAAATTCTCAATTGCTCAAATACTCATAGCTTATGATTAGGAGGAAAAATGTTCAACACTTTAATCAGACAAAAATATTTAGAAGCAATACTGTTCCGGAACACTTATAACAAATGCTTGCTTCATTCATTAAAAAGCTCAAATTCTCAATTGCTCAAATACTCATAGCTTATGATTAGGAGGAAAAATGTTCAACACTTTAATCAGACAAAAATATTTAGAAGCAATACTGTTCCGGAACACTTATCACCAATGCTTGCTTCATTCATTAAAAAACTCAAATTCTCAAATTCTCAGATTCTAAAATGCTCATAGCTTATGATTAGGAGGAAAAATGTTCAACACTTTAATCAGACAAAAATATTTAAGACCAATACTGTTCCGGAACAGTTATAACCAATGCTTGTTTCACTCATTAA
This sequence comes from Okeania sp. KiyG1, assembly GCF_014132355.1. Classification (GTDB taxonomy): domain Bacteria; phylum Cyanobacteriota; class Cyanobacteriia; order Cyanobacteriales; family Microcoleaceae; genus Okeania. The sequence continues at coordinate 14,077 of NZ_BLZO01000024.1, read as the reverse complement.
AAAGCTCAAATTCTCAATTGCTCAAATACTCATAGCTGATTATTAGGAGGAAAAATTTTCAACACTTTAATCAGACAAAAATATTTAAGACCAATACTGTTCCGGAACACTTATAACAAATGCTTGCTTCATTCATTAAAAAGCTCAAATTCTCAATTGCTCAAATGCTCATAGCTGATTATTAGGAGGAAAAATGTTCAACACTTTAATCAGACAAAAATATTTAAGACCAATACTGTTCCGGAACAGTTATAACAAATGCTTGCTTCATTCATTAAAAAGCTCAAATGCTCAATTGCTCAAATGCTCATAGCTGATTATTAGGAGGAAAAATTTTCAACACTTTAATCAGACAAAAATATTTAGAAGCAATACTGTTCCGGAACACTTATCACCAATGCTTGCTTCATTCATTAAAAAGCTCAAATTCTCAAATTCTCAGATTCTAAAATGCTCATAGCTTATGATTAGGAGGAAAAATGTTCAACACTTTAATCAGACAAAAATATTTAAGACCAATACTGTTCCGGAACAGTTATAACAAATGCTTGCTTCATTCATTAAAAAGCTCAAATTCTCAATTGCTCAAATACTCATAGCTTATGATTAGGAGGAAAAATGTTCAACACTTTAATCAGACAAAAATATTTAAGACCAATACTGTTCCGGAACAGTTATAACCAATGCTTGCTTCATTCATTAAAAAGCTCAAATGCTCAATTGCTCAAATGCTCATAGCTGATTATTAGGAGGAAAAATTTTCAACACTTTAATCAGACAAAAATATTTAAGACCAATACTGTTCCGGAACAGTTATAACAAATGCTTGCTTCATTCATTAAAAAGCTCAAATGCTCAATTGCTCAAATGCTCATAGCTTATGATTAGGAGGAAAAATTTTCAACACTTTAATCAGACAAAAATATTTAAGACCAATACTGTTCCGGAACAGTTATAACAAATGCTTGCTTCATTCATTAAAAAGCTCAAATGCTCAATTGCTCAAATGCTCATAGCTTATGATTAGGAGGAAAAATTTTCAACACTTTAATCAGACAAAAATATTTAAGACCAATACTGTTCCGGAACAGTTATAACAAATGCTTGCTTCATTCATTAAAAAGCTCAAATTCTCAATTGCTCAAATGCTCATAGCTTATGATTAGGAGGAAAAATGTTCAACACTTTAATCAGACAAAAATATTTAAGACCAATACTGTTCCGGAACAGTTATAACCAATGCTTGCTTCATTCATTAAAAAGCTCAAATTCTCAATTGCTCAAATACTCATAGCTTATGATTAGGAGGAAAAATTTTCAACACTTTAATCAGACAAAAATATTCAAGACCAATACTGTTCCGGAACAGTTATAACAAATGCTTGCTTCATTCATTAAAAAGCTCAAATGCTCATAGCTTATGATTAGGAGGAAAAATTTTCAACACTTTAATCAGACAAAAATATTTAAGACCAATACTGTTCCGGAACAGTTATAACCAATGCTTGCTTCATCAATTAAAAAGCTCAAATTCTCAATTGCTCAAATGCTCATAACTTATTATTAGGAGTAAATAATGTTCAAAACTTTAATCAGACAAAAATATTTAAGACCAATACTGTTCCGGAACACTTATGCGGTTAAACTACGTCTCGCTTATATCTTTACTTTAATTGGAATAATTTTCCCTCATCAATATGTATTAGCTCAAACTACTACAGAATATTATGCTGCTGTAAGTGAGGATAAAATTATTAATAATAACTCGGAAAATAAAAATGCTTCTGTTTATTTTAATCGGGGTGTCGATAAATATAATGATGGAAATTTTCCCGGAGCTTTGAATGATTTTAGTAAAGCGATTGAGCTGAGACCGGATTTTATTGAGGCTTATTATAATCGTGGTATTTTACGAATTGAATTAACAGACTATCAAGGGGGAATTGAAGATTTTACCAATGTAATTAATCTCGATCCTAGTCGCGTTGAAGCTTATTATAATCGAGGAAATATTCATAGTATTATTGGTAATTATCAAGCAGCAATTGTAGATTTTGATAAAGTTATTGAATTAGAACCAAATTTATTTTATGTCTATAGTAATCGTGGTGTTGCTCGTTCTGGAATAGGAGATGAACAAGGTGCAATTGCTGATTTTTCCAAAGCAATAGAATTAGAGCCAAATGCTGTGGATGCTTATAATAATCGGGGAATTATTCGGCGGAAATTAGGAGATTATCCAGGAGCTATTGCTGATTATTCTAAAGTAATTAAACTCAAACCTAATCATGCTCAAACTTATTTTAATCTCGGAGTTGCTAGGACTGAATTTGGAGATAAACAGGGTGCAATAGAGGATTATAATTGGGCAATTAAACTTAAGCCCGATTATGCTGAAGCTTATCTAAATCGAGGTAATATTTGGCAAAACTTGGGAAATTATCAGCAGGCAATAGCAGATTTTTCTCAAGCAATTAAATCAAATCCTGAATTAGCAGATGCTTATAATAATCGGGGTAATATTCGTCGTTTATTGGGAGACAACTGGGGAGCAATTATTGATTACGACCGGGCGTTAGGAATTGAACCAAATTTACCAGATGCTTACAATAATCGAGGGAATGCTTATAGTTCTTTGGGAAATTATCGGGAGGCAATTTCTAATTATAATCTGGCTTTGAAGCTTAATCCAGAACTATTTTTGACTTATCATAATCGGGGTGCTGCTTACTTAGAATTAGGAGATTATGAAGCGGCTTTAGCAGACCTTAATCGAGCCATTGAATTGCAGCCTAATTTTGCTAATGCTTATGAAAGTCGTGGAATTGTATATCAGCAATTAGGAAATTTGCCAAAAGCTCTCGAAGATTTACAGAAAGCTGCTGAATTGTTTGTAGAAGAAGAGAAAAATTTAGAGTATGAAAGAGTTAAAGAAGTAATTGATAAAATTGAGCGGAATGCTGATATTAAATCAATTTAATAGGGCAAGAATGAATACTTGTTTCAATCCCTAATAGGGATTTTAGTAAGTTTCAACTATCACTACAGGCGATCGCTACCTAGATATTATGTTTCAATCCCTAATAGGGATTTTAGTAAGTTTCAACACCTAAAATTAGCTTTTGGTATTTTCAGGTATTCGTTTCAATCCCTAATAGGGATTTTAGTAAGTTTCAACCCAGACCATTAATACTAATCGCTGGAATCCCTATAGTTTCAATCCCTAATAGGGATTTTAGTAAGTTTCAACGTACTTGATATTATTAATAATCCACAAGAGGAGTATGTTTCAATCCCTAATAGGGATTTTAGTAAGTTTCAACGTAGTTATTATTAGGAGTAAAACTATCATGAATGGTTTCAATCCCTAATAGGGATTTTAGTAAGTTTCAACCCAGACCATTAGCGACGATAAAGGAAGCCACATATGTTTCAATCCCTAATAGGGATTTTAGTAAGTTTCAACAATCCTCCTTAATCTTTATAGTACTGCTTGTCCTTGTTTCAATCCCTAATAGGGATTTTAGTAAGTTTCAACGCTTTAGTAGAGCCAACAAATACTTGATATTTTGTTTCAATCCCTAATAGGGATTTTAGTAAGTTTCAACCACAAAAAAATATTTGGAGTTACATCAAATTTCTGTTTCAATCCCTAATAGGGATTTTAGTAAGTTTCAACTCTGTCTCATTGTTTTCACTATTCTCGTTTGATGTTTCAATCCCTAATAGGGATTTTAGTAAGTTTCAACTGGTAGCGATTATTAGACTCAAATACAATAAATATGTTTCAATCCCTAATAGGGATTTTAGTAAGTTTCAACTTGGTTGCTGGAGTAGCTGCTCTTGTTCCAGATATTGTTTCAATCCCTAATAGGGATTTTAGTAAGTTTCAACTTATATCCGCCTTATGAGCAGGTTGGTTGTATACGTTTCAATCCCTAATAGGGATTTTAGTAAGTTTCAACATGGATCGAGCCGCCCTTAACCCAGGCTATTTTATACTGTTTCAATCCCTAATAGGGATTTTAGTAAGTTTCAACTATTTCAATAGTTATGTAGTTGCCTGTAGAAACAGAAGTTTCAATCCCTAATAGGGATTTTAGTAAGTTTCAACTAACTTAGAAGCCGAAAAGTCTACTATAGGGGTAATTTTGTTTCAATCCCTAATAGGGATTTTAGTAAGTTTCAACAGAGGGAGATATTCTAGCAGAACCATTATCTTCTAAGTTTCAATCCCTAATAGGGATTTTAGTAAGTTTCAACATTTTGTTAGGATGATATTTGTGATTAGCGCACAGCTGTTTCAATCCCTAATAGGGATTTTAGTAAGTTTCAACTTAAGGTCTATTACCCATTCTTCCTTCATCTCTCGTTTCAATCCCTAATAGGGATTTTAGTAAGTTTCAACTCCTGTTGCTTTAAGGCTTTGGCTTGATAAGTTGGTTTCAATCCCTAATAGGGATTTTAGTAAGTTTCAACATAACATTATCTTGTCTCCTTCGTCGTAACTGTTGTTTCAATCCCTAATAGGGATTTTAGTAAGTTTCAACCTATAAATTTTTCCTGCTTCACAATTATATTTTTGTTTCAATCCCTAATAGGGATTTTAGTAAGTTTCAACGTCTGTAATTGAGCCGTGAGAGCTACAATTTGTCCGTTTCAATCCCTAATAGGGATTTTAGTAAGTTTCAACCCTTCGGTAAAAGCTAATGATTTTATAAAAGAGCTAGGTTTCAATCCCTAATAGGGATTTTAGTAAGTTTCAACGTGGATGGGCTTATGAACCCGGTAGGATTTATTCGTTTCAATCCCTAATAGGGATTTTAGTAAGTTTCAACCAATGGGAGGCTGGTAATGGGTAAGTTCAAAAAAGGTTTCAATCCCTAATAGGGATTTTAGTAAGTTTCAACTTTTAGACCTTTCACTTTTTGAAGTGTGTCTGCTTCCCGTTTCAATCCCTAATAGGGATTTTAGTAAGTTTCAACTTTGCTTATGATTTTTGTTGGGTGATGTATTTATACGTTTCAATCCCTAATAGGGATTTTAGTAAGTTTCAACTGCAGGATTTTAGAACCCTTACCATATTTAGTTTTCAAGGTTCGATTGCGACCATCTATTAAAGAATAACATAATCCCTCAAAAATTTGCAAGAGCCAAAAAAAGATATTTTGCCAAAACCCCCGCCAGGCAAGCAATAGAGAATTTGCGACGATCGCCTCAAACCCTCTACCCACATCAAACCCTTTGCCAGACTTAATTTTAGCCATTATTTTCTCCCTCTCAATTTCTACAGCTACCGATCATCGCATTTACTCCTCTAATTTCTAAACAAAAAACATAGTATCATCCCTAACTTTTGGCCCACCAATTAGTTTTACTTCTACTTGACAACCAATTATTATCTCCTTTCTCTTCACTCCTGCCAATGCCTAGGGTCATCCAAACTATCTGCACAGATAATTCTTCCACTGAAACTGCCAATAATTCCCGGACGTAATTCCTGAACCATCCAAGCATCTGCATTCTTTTCAAGTATAGGATAGGTAGGCTCAAACCCAAGCTCCCCTGCAGGTTTAAATCCAAAACGTGGATAATATGTAGGATGACCGAGGACAAAAACTAAATCCACTCCAGATGTTGATAAAATCTCTAATCCTTTTTGAATCAATTTACTGCCAATACCTTGTTTTTGAACATCAGGCATAACTGCTAGGGGACCCAGAATTGAAATTGATAAAGGAACATTTGGCTCCAGAGTAACTCTTGAGAACATAATATGTCCTACTGCTCTATCTTCTTGGAAAGCTAACAGGGAAATAACAGGTTTAGCACTATCATCCGTTCTACTAAACTTACCCAAACTTACTCATACATGGTTGCATGAACTTTGGAGCTAGCTTCCTGCTTCTCTGAAGACCACTGACCGCAGTCTGTAACTTATCTTCTCCACAGGCTTAAATTCGCTTGAAACTCAAGCTACTGATTCACATAGTTTTTCAAGTTGATAGCAGCGTTTAAATCTCTATCAGCTTCAAAACTGCATTCACTACACTTATAAGTTCTCAAGTGTAACGGCATTTTCTGTTGATGCCCACAGTTTGAACATATTTGAGAACTTGGATAAAATCTATCAGCTATGACTAATTCACTGCTGTACCATTCACATTTGTATGTAAGTTGACGTTTAAATTCATAAAAACCACAGTCTGCTATGGCACTTGCTAGTTTATGGTTTTTGAGCATTCCACTTACATTCAAATCCTCAATTACTATGGTGCTGTGGTTTTTAGCTAACCATGTTGTGAGTTTATGTAGTGCGTCTGCTCTAATATCGGCTACTGCTTGGTGCGCGTTCCCTTGCGACTGACGTCGTCGCGGGGTCGCATCCGCTTTTTTGTGAACCTTTGCTAGTTTTTTTACTGCTTTGCGCCTGTTTTTGGTTTGCGTAGCATTCCGCAGGAAACCAATAACTTTTTTGCTGACTGCACGTTGATGACGAACTAATTGTTTTTTGGCTTGTCTGTAGGCTTTGACATTGGCAAATTTAGTTCCATCGGAACAGGTTGCTAATGTATTTATGCCTATATCTACACCAATAGTTTCTCCTACTTTTTCTGTTGGATAGGATTCAAAATTGTACTTGAAACTGATGTACCAACTATCTGCTTTTTTTGATATAGTGATGTTTTTTACTGGTACAGAGGGTAAGATTTCGTATGTTTTTACTATTCCTATTCTGGGTAATTGTATGTAGTTTCCTTGGAAAATTTTAATACTTCCTTCTAAATAAAAACTGTCTTTTCTACCTTTTTTCTTAAAGACCGGAAAACCACGTTTAGGAATAGTTAAAAAGTTTTTAAATGCCCTCTCTAAATCTCTTAATGCTTGTTGTGGGGCACCCGATCGACACCTCATAATACCAGGGATTAACTGATTTGACTTCAGCTACTAAACGTTTATGCAGGGTAATTGCACTGGGGCGTTTTTTAGTTTCTTCGTACTCTTTTATGCAAGTTGCTAATCCCCAGTTATAGGCATGACGTGCTACTCCTGCGTGTTTGGCAAGTATTGTTTTTTGTTGGTTGTTAAGTTTTAGCTTAGTCTTAAAAGATTTCATGATTATTGTTTTTGTTGGCACTAAGGGCGCAGTTATGCTGTTTCATCTATACTTAATAAGTTAAACATAAGTCTAGTATATCACATTAAATGTCTAATTATGTATCATTTTGTCCAATTATTTTAATACTGTTGATAGCCCCAAGAAGTAGTTGCACAATTTCAACAAACTCGTCTGAACCAAATGCCGCCCGTTCGACAGATAGTACATCATCTAAATCTGAATCTAAAGCGTCTCGTATAATCATTATTTATTAATACTATGTTCAATCTATATATATGTAATATCATGTTTGGTTGAATACTTACACTTTGGAGGAAGGAAGGCAGCTATGTTGAGGGCAGAAGGCAGAAGGGAATATTGGTTCAAGGCCAGAAGTTTTTTTTATAGAACCCCTGAGTGGCATCTCTAAAAATTTAGGCGGTCGCTCCTATTACTTAACTTAAACATATATCTTTTCGGAGAAAGACATTTCCAATCATCAAAAATCAAATCAATTATTGTAGAGCGTGTCATCAATTCTTTCCACCCTACTCCCTACTCCCTACTCCCTACTCCCTATTTTCTGGAGAGAACTAAAAGATACGATCGGGGGTTCTATAACTGATTATCCGAACATGATATAATACCAATCCGAAGCCAACGGATTTGATATTATTTCTTTAATATCAAATCCGATAGTTTTTGAATAATATAAGCTTTAAGCGTTTAGCCATCAGCTACATTTTATCCACACTAGGATGTAATTTAACACTCATTCCCGCCCAAGGAACATTATGTTCTGTACGAGTTACCAACCTTGCTTTACCAGTAACTAAATCGTACTTAACAAATTGACCATTAAATATCGCAAATAATTGATCGCCGTAAAAATCTAGGCTACCAGAATTCTTAATTCCACTAGGACCACCAACAGCAATAGGAGTACCATTATGATTAAGTCGCATCAGGTATCTTTGCCGATTATTATTATTAGCAAAATCTGAATATGCTCTGCCTTTACTATCAAAAGCTAAACCACCACAATAAAAAGGATAATAAGGTTTATAAGACTTAATAACTCTTCCCGCACCAGTCTTTACATTTACTCTTAATAATACTTGAGGACCCATGGCATAAAGAGCTTTTCTATGTTTAGAAAAAGCCAAACTAGCTACTTTACTATTACCTAATTTACCAATAATTGTAGTTTTGGCAGTAGTGGGATTTATTCTGACTAAATCTGTTGTTTTTTGGTCGCGCCACCGAATACCATAGAGTATATTTCCACAAAAAGCAATATCAACTATGTGCATACCCATAGAACCAATTAAGACTGTTTTTCCTGATTCTATATCTAGAGTATAGAGATTACTGGCTTTGCCTCTAGAGTACAAATCTTGAATATAGATTAATCCTTTAGTCTTTTTATAAACTACGTCTGATGTGTCTGGATGTTCTGAGGGAGAAACTACGTCTAGGTCTTTTTGTTCTATATCAGTGGGCGGTTCCGATGACTCTGGGTACAATAGGAGACCTGATGGAGATGCTTCCTCTGGTAGTTGGAATTGTTCTACTACATCAGTTGATAATTCCGAGGAGTCTGGTTGTGACGGTGGTGGAGGAGATGCTTCCTCTGGTAGTTGGAATTGTTCTACTACATCAGTTGATAATTCCGAGGAGTCTGGTTGTGACAGTGGTGGAGGAGATGCTTCCTCTGGTAGTTGGAATTGTTCTACTACATCAGTTGATAATTCCGAGGAGTCTGGTTGTGACAGTGGTGGAGGAGATGCTTCCTCTGGTAGTTGGAATTGTTCTACTACATCAGTTGATAATTCCGAGGAGTCTGGTTGTGACAGTGGTGGAGGAGATGCTTCCTCTGGCAGTTGGAATTGTTCTACTACATCAGTTGATAATTCCGAGGAGTCTGGTTGTGACAGTGGTGGAGGGGATGTTTCCTCTGGTAGTTGGAATTGTTCTACTACATCAGTTGATAATTCCGAGGAGTCTGGTTGTGACAGTGGTGGAGGGGATGTTTCCTCTGGTAGTTGGAATTGTTCTACTACATCAGTTGATAATTCCGAGGAGTCTGGTTGTGACAGTGGTGGAGGGGATGTTTCCTCTGGTAGTTGGAATTGTTCTACTACATCAGTTGATAATTCCGAGGAGTCTGGTTGTGACGGTGGTGGAGGAGATGCTTCCTCTGGTAGTTGGAATTGTTCTACTACATCAGTTGATAATTCCGAGGAGTCTGGTTGTGACAGTGGTGGAGGAGATGCTTCCTCTGGTAGTTGGAATTGTTCTACTACATCAGTTGATAATTCCGAGGAGTCTGGTTGTGACAGTGGTGGAGGAGATGCTTCCTCTGGTAGTTGGAATTGTTCTACTACATCAGTTGATAATTCCGAGGAGTCTGGTTGTGACAGTGGTGGAGGAGATTCTGGTTTTTTTTCTGACTTTCCCAGGGGTTTTGTCTTCTGATTTTTTTTATTTTTTTTCTGTATAGCACCAAATAAATTAGTAGTTTTTTTGAGGGGATTAAGAATAAAAGATAAATCCCCTTTCTCTTGCCGATCTTTGAAATTTTTCATCTCAAACTTTTTAATTTAATATTAAAGGGTTTAGAAATAGACATCTCCTTAAATTAAAATTTAACTACTGTTTTACAAGAGTTATAGATTAATTATCGGAGATATCTAATAGAATCAGGACTTACGCATTAGGTAGGAAAAACTAGGATTTGAGATTGCTTTCCGTCCCGGAATACTTCGCAAACCCTATCAGTCGCTTCGGACAAAAATACCTTGTATTGCTTGACTACTCCCCGCAGCCGTTGCCGAGGGGATTCTAAGTTGATACTACGCAACAGGATAAATCCGTGTTGCTTCGTCTATTCTTAGCTGACCAAAGATATATTCTTTGGGGACGATGTCATTGTGCCCCTACACAGTCGGCTTAAGCCTAAACCTAGCTTTCTGCTTACTTTTGTCTAAACATTTGTATATCCAGATAATAGGACAGGACAACTTTAGTTGTCTAGTCTAAACAACTCGCTTGTTTTCATCCCCCGGTTAAAACACGCTTGCTCTCAACGTCGCTTTTCGGTAAGTCCTATTTACAGCGCTTTTGCTCATTGAGAAACCACATCTTCACAGGCAAAACCTTGTAGGAACGTTTTATGGAACGTCCCTACTTTGGTCTACCTAAATGAAAACCGCTGTAAGTTATACTAAACTAGGAGAAACTACAGGTTCTCCTATTTCAGTTTCATCAGTGATTCCTACTGCAGGCGATCCTGCTAGAGCTGTTAAACCAACTGCTTCAGCATATTTTAAGTAAGTTTCTACTGAAGCAATAACTATCCTAGCTTCAACTGCAAGTAATTCAATACCCACTAAAGAAAGACGAACCCAGGCATCTATGACAACACCTTTGTCAAGAATCCGGTCTACGACTTCAGCTAGACTGGAAGATGAGTTAACTTTTTCTACTGCCATAATTTTGATTTATTCCTTGATTTCAAAGTATTGAACTGCTTAGGAACTCCAAACATAATCATGTAAATTAGTTCGGAAGCGTTGTAATTTGTCAGTCAATTCCTGAGCCATTAATACTCGCTCGGAACTGAATTGTCCCTGAAGTTGCAATACTTCAAGCTTAAGTTCTGATACTTCTTGCTTGCGTTTAGCAATATCTTCTAACCGATCCTGACGTGCTTGTTGTTCGTACAAACGCAGTGCTTCAATATAGTCTTCTAAAATTTTCCGCACTTGTTGATGACGTTCGGCATTATCCAGTTGTCTTTGCTGTTTTTCTGCCGAACATGTTTCCTGCAGTTTTGTCACAAACTCCTGCAGCATAGTATGAAGCACCTTAGCTTCTTTGTCAAGCTCTTGTCTACTTTTGTCAAGCTCTTGTCTAATAGTGCTAAGTTTCGATTGAGTTTGTTGTCTGTGCTGGGCTACCTCTAGTTTGCGTTCGGCAATTTCCGTTAATCTTTGCGACCGCTCTTTTGCCCAGATATCTTGAAGAGCCATAATTAAAGTTGTGCCTTTGTATTAATAAGCTCCAGCAGCAGCAGGTTCTTTTACTCCTACTGCTTCCATTGGTTTATCGTCAAAATCAATAGCTTCTCCTGGTGCTGCTGCTAGAGCTGTCAAACCAACTGCTTCAGCATATTTTAAGTAAGTTTCTACTGAAGCAATGACTACCCTAGCTTCAATTGCCAGTAATTCAATACCTACTAAAGAAAGACGAACCCAAGCATCTATGACAACACCTTTGTCAAGAATCCGATCCACAACTTCAGCTAAACTAGAAGATGAGTTGGTTTTTTCTACTGCCATAATTTTTATTCCTTAATTTTCAACAAGCATCAGTTTAACACCTTCTAAAAATCTAGACAATCACTAGACACGCTCTTCATCGGTGACTAAAAGCGATTTTTCGACTCACCTTTCCATAAGTCTACTGGCATGGGAAGGTTAATATTCCACTCAAACACATTGAGTTTAGGATGCCCTCTGGGGTTTTCATCCTTATGAAAAGTCGAGTGCAAAACACTCCATAATCGTTGCTAAAATCTTCTGGTCTTAGCAGACGTATGTAATAATAACACAGATTAATGGATTGACTACTCCCCGCAGCTGTTGCCGAGGGGATTCTAAGTTGATACTACACAACAGGATAAATCCGTGTTGCTTCGTCTATTCTTAGCTGACCAAAGATATATTCTTTGGGGACGATGTCATTGTGCCCCTACACAGTCGGCTTAAGCCTAAACCTAGCCTTCTGCTTACTTTTGTCTAAACATTTGTATATCCAGATAATAGGATAGGACAACTAAAGTTGTCTAGTCTAAACAACTCGCTTGTTTTCATCCCCCGGTTAAAACACGGGGGCTTTCAACGTCGCTTTTCGGTAAAATATTTTAGAGGTATCAGAAACAGATTACTGCTGACAAACGTACCATTGACACTTATATTCAAGCTGTCGTCTAAACTCATAAAAGCCTTAGTCGGCTATAGACTTAGCTAGTTTGTCTTAAAGTTTCATCTCTTGATCTACCAACACCAATTTTTTAGTTTACTTTCAAGTAGACGCTGCTAATACTAGGATGCCGAGATCGTAATTTACAGATATTTTTCAATCCCAGATAACTATAACATGAAACTTGTCATTTTGATCGTAATTTTCAGAATTGACTTCTCACCCGACTAAAGTACGGGTCATTCTAAGTAGTGGTTCGTGCAATTCGTTTGAAAAACACGATTCTGAAAGGCTACTAGCTATCACTGGACTTGATTAATTTTTTCCAGTTGTGGTAGCTCATATACTACCTACCGACTCAAATATGCTGACAAGAATGCCACATACATCGCCCTGACTTTTGTCTTGCTTTCAAGAGTGGTTTTACACTTACGATCAAGCTATAAATCCCTACCTTGTTGGGGTGTTTGTCTGTGCTGAGTATCTTGGTAGAACCATGCTACAGTTTCTTTCCCACAGGGGGTTTTACCCATACAAGCAGTGAGTCTATGGGACAAACCTTGTTCCTACTCGCATTCATTGGTATTATTACACACTTTGGGATATTTGGGAATAAATTTCCACAACTTGTTTTCATCTAAGGGCTAAAGCCACTTGGCTTTCAACTGCACGTTTTTTTTGTAAAAATCAGACAAAATGATAAGGTGGAAGTGGCTCACTCAAACTAATTTGCCAATAAGAACACTCAGCTTGCCAAGTTGGTAATTGTTGAGTAGTTAGAACTTCTACCTCACGATTAGCCAACAAATGGACCTGTTTCGTTTTCTCCTGTGTGCTATCTTTGCAGACTGCTTTGGGATACTCCTTGAGAATTAATGGACATATTTTTTCCCACTGTTGACGTTGTTCAGTTTGAAAAGCTTGCTGTTGTTGAAATTGTTGTTTTTTAGCTAATAAATAAGCTTTGCCACGAGCATCACTAATTTCTAGACTAGAAGGAGGAGAAACTGGAGAAAAACTCACAGTATATTCTACCTTTTCTTGTAGTTGAGCCAAAATTGTCAGGTATTGCTGCTGGTAATTTTGTAAGTGATTAATAATATTTTCAACAGCGGCAAAAGCATTTCCAAATCTGAGTGGTATTAGGGGAGTTTGCTGAAATATTTCTCTAATTACCCGATCGTGGGTTAATACTGCTTGGAGTAATTTTTCGTCTGTTTCTTGTATTGCTTCAATAGATATGTCTGCTTCAGTTATAGCAGCCAGATTTTGATCTGCAATTAATTCGACTTCCTGTTTCATACCTTTTGGCAATGCTAAGGATGATTTGGGTAAATTAACGAAAGCGTAGACATAACATGACATTTTAGATGTTTGGCGTGATAGAAGTAAGTTTTTTTTGCTCGTAGGTTGGGTTGAGGATGCCCCGTTAGCGCAGCTTATCCGTAGGATAAACCCAACACAAATAATACCATTTCATGGAAGTCAAAAGTCAAAAATCAAAAGTAAGATTTTATCGGCTCAAAACTTGATTAAAATGGTACAAGAATTTATTGGGTTGAACCAGTTAAACCCAACCTACATTATTCTATATGGAATTAATTCGATTTCCTGTTTCATACCTTTTGGCAATGCTAAGGATGATTTGGGTAAATTAACGAAAGCGTAGATATAACATGACATTTTAGATGTTTGGCGTGATAGAAGTAAGTTTTTTTTGCTCGTAGGTTGGGTTGAGGATGCCCCGTTAGCGCAGCTTATCCGTAGGATAAACCCAACACAAATAATACCATTTCATGGAAGTCAAAAGTCAAAAGTAAGATTTTATCGGCTCAAAACTTGATTAAAATGGTACAAGAATTTATTGGGTTGAACCAGTTAAACCCAACCTACATTATTCTATATGGAATTAATTCGATTTCCTGTTTCATACCTTTTGGCAATGCTAAGGATGATTTGGGTAAATTAACGAAAGCGTAGATATAACATGAC
>NZ_BLZO01000023.1 GCF_014132355.1 Okeania sp. KiyG1 | reverse complement strand
CGACAAGTCTAATTAATTATTGAGAGGAAAATTATATGGCTACTTACAAAGTTACTCTAATTAATGAAGCAGAAGGAATCAATCAAACTATTGATTGTCCAGATGATACCTATATCCTTGATGCTGCTGAAGAAGCAGGTCTTGACCTACCTTACTCCTGTCGTGCTGGTGCTTGTTCCACCTGTGGCGGTAAGGTAGAAGGTAACGCAGATGATGTAATAGATCAAAGTGATGGCTCCTTCTTGATGACGATCAGATCGCAGAAGGATATGTGCTAACTTGTGTTGCTTATCCTAAAAAAGACTGCACTGTGATGACTCACCAAGAAGAGGCACTTGTGTAGTTGAGGATTTTTTGATTGTTTATAGTTAACTAGCTATTAGCTTTTCCGTTCCGGAATGCTCCGCAAACAGCATTTAGCTATCACCTAAAAATCCAAGGGTTTAACAAGCTATCAGTCGGCGGGTTCGGTGTCCCCACGCTTAGGGTGAAAAAGCTCGTGGTGTGAGTGTTATGGGGGTAGGGTACCCCATTTTATGCTTTGAGAGCTGACCGCTGACCGCTGAGGTGCTGACTGCTATTTGAAGTCCCCCACTATATTTGAAAAATTAGTGGTGTGTGTTAATGGGAGTTTGTAGACGCGGAGCGGCTTCTCTTGAGTATCCCCCATTATAGAACCCTGAGTGGTATCTATTTAAAAATAGAGGAGGAGATGGGGGATGGGGGGATGGGGAGATGGGGAGATGGGGGGATGGGGGGATGGGGAGATGGGGAGATGGGGATGGGGAGATGGGGAGATGAGAGTATTTTTCTACCTGCAAGGGAAGCTAGCAGGTGTGCTATTGGGCGACGCGGGGTCCCATCCGCTGGCCTCCCCTATTCTCGTTCCTGAATTTCCACTGGCTCGCTCAGACTGAGGACGGAAGCCAAAAGCACATACCGCGTCTAAAGATCCACTCAGGGGTTCTATATACGCAACTAGAAGCTGTTAACGTTTGCGTAGCATGACCTAGGAAAGTTACTCCGCAGGAGGATAGTTGACTGCTATTTCAACCGAACAACTAACTAACTAACTAGGGTTTGCGCTCATAAAGTCTTTTTTAGTAGAGGTCGGAGACAACCCACCCCTCGCCCCTCCCCTCCCAACTCACTTCCCTAACCCTCCCAGGAGGGGAGGGGAAGACAGGAGAAATCGGAATTTACAGGAGGTAGAATCTAAGTTTTGTCCCTTAATTTTTCTGCCCAAATCTTGACCAAAATCCGCTCCTAATTGAACAATTACCACTTAAAACCTCGAACTTTTTGATACTTAAAAAGGCGCTTACCTTTATCTATAAAGACTTTGAGATTTAATCAGCAAGCCCTAACTTTAACGAAGTCAGAAGTTAGAAGTCAGTAGGGGCGATTCGCGAATCGCCCGTACAGAAGTTATTTTTGTAACGGGGATTTGAGCAACTCTCCAAAAATATTACGCTTTAAAAGGCGGGGTTTTAGACCCATATTATTTTGATAAACGAAGGCAGAAGACAGCTATGCTGAGGGGAGAAGGAACAATTGCTTGGGGTTTGTAGACAGGAAGTGGCCTGTCGTTATCCATAAGCAATTTTCCCTTTCGGTCCGGAATGCTGCGCAAACAGCTCCCGCTGCCTTCTTCAATTTTGTCCAAAAGTGACCGACTCGCTGAGAGATTGGATTTCTGTTCCAGGAAAATAAAAATCGAGAATACGACCGCTACTCCAACCTAACTCAGCTAACTTAATAGAACCTTTCTGAGAAAAGCCAACACCATGTCCAAATCCTCCTCCAACAAAACTATAGCCCCACAAAGTTTGATCGGGTTTGTATATAGGGTCTAAATAAAATAGCGTACTCCAAGGTACCCAAAAGGCATTTTGTACTTCGTCCTTATTTAACTCTATAGTCCCTTTATCAGTTTCCACAGTCATTTTCAGGACACGACCAGCAAGCGATCGCTCTGTCACTGCCACATTTTTTACAGTTTCAATTTGAGCAAAAGGACTTTTTTTCTCTCGAAAATAACTCTTCAAATAGCTAACTATACCAGGCAAACTCACTACCTCCCGCCAACGAAACTCTATCCAACCTTCTTCATTAAATCCTTTTTGAAGACTCATAAATTTACGAAAATTTTGTTCATCAGCTAAACTATTTGTAGATAAATCCCAGATATTATTAGCTGAATCAACTACAGGTCGTAAATATGGACGTTCAGTCCCATTCCATAGATCGTTAAAATCTGCTGTCACACCGCCACTAACAGCAAAATAAACAGCATCTATCAATTCATCTTCATAAGTCAGGACTTTTCCTCTAGTTGCTGCTACTGCTTCATCTGTTTCTGGGTATACATCTAATCCTTTGTAGACTTGACAGTGAGTATTAGCACACAACTCATAATTATCTGCTACAAACCTGTGCAAATTTCGTAGTGCATAAGTTCTAGCTAAAATTGCTTGAGCTTCTAGGGATGCTTTTGGTGGCCAAGCTCCTAATTCGTGGGGTACTACTCCTCGAATATAAGTTTCTATTGGGACATTATTTACTAATGTGTAGCTGCCATAAGCATTCGGTTGTAGTTTGAGTGAACCACCATAACGTCGTTCTTCTGGTGTTGCTGTGTCTTGGTTAAATTGATTATTGACGGTAATTATATCTTTTCCTGCCGTAATATCTAATTCATGGCGATGATAAGTATAGCCATTCATTTCCCAGTAAGCTGTGGGTCGTTGTTTGAGAACTTCCAAATCGAGATATACATCTGTATTACTATGAGCTTGTAGACTTTCTAGTAACCAACGTCGCAATAAAGGAGTTTTATAAACTTCTCTTTTTGCCCAAACTTTCCATCTTCCGGGTTGGGTTACTTCTACTTCTATTCCCTTATCTTTCCATAATTCAGCATCTTCTTCAGCATTTTCATAACTGCGGTGACTGCTGAGAACTAACCGCTCTTTTAATAATGCTTTTTCTAGCGGTCTCATCTTAATTTTTAGCTCAACTTTTTCCGTAGTAAGAGTTTCTTCTCCTGCTGGAGTTTTAAAGCTTAAAGTTAATTTATCTCCAGGAGTAGCGCTCAGAGTAATTTTATCTGTGGGTTTAGTACCAAATCGTTGTATAACTCCTATTTTGAGCAATTTATTCGATTCTTCTAAAGCTGCTGCTGGTATTTTATATAATCCTAGCAGTAAGGTTGTTATCAATATTGTACTCGGAATTAATTTGTGAATTAAATATTTTTATGTATCTTAGTCTGCAATTTTATTTACCTCTACAGTGTTTATTTTCTAGTTTTTGTAGCTGAAAATAGCTAGATTTAAAAAAACTATAATTGTAAGCATTCAGCCGTCAGCTAGCCTCCTGTGGTCGGAACTGCGGACTTCAGTCAGCCTCCTAGGTCGGAACTGCAGACTTCAGCTATTGCTTTTAGTTTTAGATAAAAGATTGACTAATTGAGTCAGAATTTATACTTACTATCAAAACTGGCTTGAAAGTATATATTCATTAAAAACTCGTCCGTAAGCATTCAGCGGTCAGCTATTAGCTATCAGCTTTATTAGTTTTAAGGGAGCAAAAAGTAATTGAGAGACTTCAAATAATTAAAAGTATGGGTAAAAGTCCATTAGTCAACCTTAATAGTCTATCAAACCACATAGTTCATTAAAAAGCTGTTTGCGTAGCATTCCGCAGGAAGAGCTGACCGCTAGTAGCTGAATGCTTACACTCGTCCTTTTGCTGAGAGCTGACAGCTAATAGCTGTTTGCGCAGCATTCCGCAGGAAATGCTTACCTATAATTTAATTATTTTGAGCGATTATCAAGCTTAATAATCAGTCAAATATTTTTGAATTTTTATGGTTTAAACTATAGGATAAATGCACAATTATCATGAATAAAAATACTTTTTAGGTAGATATTACTTTTTTCCCTCTCCTCTCCTCATAGGAAGATACTTTTTAACGAAATCAGAAGTTACAGCAGATTCGGTCGTATATGAAGTCCAGATATTAACAAAGGAAGTTCTACAGTGTAGGCATCTTGCCCACTATGGGCGTACCTCACCCCTGATGGAATATGTTGTATTTTTGTAACAGAGATTTTGAATAGCCCTCCAAAAATATTTTGCCTTAAAAAGTGGTTTTATAACAGGTCTCTTTGAATAACCACGATAAAAAATTTAGGGAGCAGGGAGTAAGTAAGAGGGAGCAGGGGAAATATGAAAAAATATTCTCGCACTTGAGAAAAGAACGTTTTTATTATGTATGGCTAATTTCAGACAACGCCATTATTAATTATTAATTATTAATTATTAATTGTTGACAATACCCCTTTTTATATCGAAGTAGCTATGAGTATAATTGACAATTATCTCTACTCTTTTATTTTAATATCAGGTGAAATGAATCAGTCTTTTCCAAAAAACTATGCCTCCCAGTTACAAAACTTTATGGATAAAGCAAGTATTTCTAGCTTTAAAGAATTAAGTCAAAAAGCAGGAGTTTCAGAATTGCAGGTTATTAGGTTGCGACGTGGGTTAGGGTCACAAATGCGAGTAGATATTTTACTCAAAATTAGTCAAGCATTAGGAATCACGTTAACAGAATTATTAGATAATTTTGCCCCCGAACTTGTCAAAAAATCAGTATCAACTTCCACATCAAAATTAGAAAAAGAATATCGCAATCTTCAGGCAAACTTAGAGCAACAAAAACAATTTTTAACACAAGAGTTTCAGCAGTCTAGCTTGCAAATTTTAGAATCTTGGTTACAACAATGGCCTACTGTTGTATATAAAGTCAAAGAAAATCCTCGTTTAGCAGCAATAAAGATATTACCTTTGTTACGTCCATTAGAGCAATTGCTCCAACAATGGAATGTAGAATCTATTGTTCCTGTGGGAGCCGAAGTTCCTTTTGACCCTCAGTTACATCAACTAATGGAAGGATCTGCCCAAGAGGGAGAATTGGTAAAAGTTCGTTATACTGGCTATCGGCAGGGGGATAAACTACTATTCCGTGCCAAAGTTAGTCCTATCAATTCAATCAAATAACAGAAAAGCTTATACCCTAATTGGTTTTGATTTACTTATCAATAGACTTGGAGTTAATCTCAGTAATGGGGTATACTAGCCTAGGTTTGTAAATAGTTAGAGTCATAGCTTCTAGAAAATATGAGTACTGTGGTTAAGTATATTCAACCTAATGGCATTTTAGACGGCACTAAGGCTACTGCATTTCGCCAAGAAATTAGCGAGCAAGTTGAAGCTGGAGCAGATATTATTTTGATAGATTTTAAAGATGTAACTTTTATGGATAGCTCTGGTTTAGGTGCTTTAGTTTTAGCGCTTAAAACTGTTAGAGCTGCTGGAAGTCAATTAGTTGTATGTTCTATTAATGAACAAGTTAGAATTCTGTTTGAATTAACAAGCATGGACCGAGTTTTTGAAATATTTCCTAACCGAGAGGATTTTGATAAAGCCCATGTTGAACCTAATACAAATCTTCAGCCTCAAAGCAAAAACTAAGGTGTTTAATTAATTTTTGAGCTAGTACCTCAGATTTTAGATTCCAGTATTTTAAGTGGTAGATTAAATCTTCTTCCATTAGTTCCCGATTGATGTAAAATTTCTTTCAAATATTTTCTATTCCCAAGAGGGTACATCTAACTAAAAATGATCGGGAAGAAATTTTTAATTTCAGATAAAATCTAGAATTTTTTACTAAAGAAAATCAAATTCAAACTTTGTAACAAAGCTTCAGTTTATTTGGAGCTTAGTGTCATGTTTAATATAGATTAAAGTCAAAATCAATCGATCTTAATCAGAGCAGATTTAGAAAACATTGTAGGGACGTTCTATGGAACGTTCCTACTAAATGAAAAACGCTGTAAAGCCTTCTTCCTTCTTCCCTCTTCCCTCTTCCCTCTTCCCTCTTGCTTCTTCCTTTATCTGATTAAGCTTCTTTAATAAACCTAATTATTTCCTGCACATGATTAAGAAATTGCCCGTCTGTTGAAAGTTGAGATATTGCCTTTTCAAAATTTCTAGCTAACTGATGATGTTCTGCTTGATTTGTATTTCTTAAATCTTCTATTGTCACTGCTAAACGACTTAATTCTTTTCTTGTTATTTCGGAGTGTTGTTGTTGTTTCGATATCAAAGATTCTGGATTTTCAATACTTAGTTGTGCTGCTAGATTTTCAACAGTTTTTTCAATATTTTCCAAGCGACTTCTAAGTTCAATAATATCTGCACGAGGATGCAATAATTCTCGGCGAATCATCGATAACCGTACAACTAAATATTGATATAAACGTATAGCTGGACGCAAAATAGTTAACAATAAAGCTGCACCAGAACTGATATAACCAACTACACTAATACCAGTAATAGCTAAAACATAAAGCCCAACTGTAGAAAGAAAATGTAAGGCCAAAGCTATCCACAAAGAAAAACGCGCTAACTTAGCAACATAATCAACTTGTTGAGCATCGATTGTTATACCTTTTTGCTTTGACTCAGCAGCTTCAGCTAATACCTCTTTAGCTTCAAAATGAATATTCCAGGGAACCGTAACAATTAACAATAACCACCAAAAACAAGCACCCCCAATTACCCAATCTAAAAAACTACCAACCGAAATATGTAGCCATTGCAAAATACCAAATGTCAAAAGTAATATTAAAGTTAGTCCAACAGTAAAGCTAGCAAAATTTCCAGAAGTTTTCATTCTTCTACTTCCTGTAATTATGGATATCTTTATGATGGTTGAGCTTCCCGGAGAAAAATATTTGAAATGTCAGGACTTACGCAGAGACTCTACATACAGGGAGGGCGCCATTCGGAGCTTTGCGGAACGCAAATGCCATTTGCTTCGCATAACTATCGTTAACGCCCCTACAGATGGTGTGTGATTTGATATGCCTGCGTAAGTCATGATTTGACAGTTATACAAATGGTTAGGGTATAAATATTATTTCTGATTATAGTATAAGTTTTTAGCTAGAGCGTCAAGAAGCATCACACCATAATTGAAAATTTGGGCGTTGCTGAATTGAAGTATGAGTGTGCGATTGTTTGGTTCTGGTAAAGCCCCCTAAATCCCCCAATTTTGGGGGAATTTTAGAGTTTTATTCCCCCCAATTTTGGCTTGCTCGGGGGCAAAATCATGCCCAGAATCAGCAACGCCAAAATTTGGTGTGAGATGAATCGACGATAAATTAATGGGACATCTAGTCCCATTAATTTACAAATTTTATGTTATGATAGACTCAAAATGGTTTGAGTTAACAACCGCCAGTGATGAACCATGAAAATAAAATAAGATATGGGGTTATATCCCATCCATCCTAGTAATCCGTTGGGAATGTAAAATCTTATTGTGGCGCTAGGTGAGCAGCTTTTTTATTTGCAAAAAGGGCGGCGGCGCATCCCGTCCTTAGAGCTTCGTTGAGTCCCACGCAATGGCAGGACTATGAAGCGAGAGAGCTTACGCTATACCTTTGGGGTTAGCGTGGTAGTATGTCACAGGTATAGCATTTCTCTTGACTACTCCCCGGACTCAAGTCACGGGGATTCTAAGTAGATACTACGCAACAAGATAAATCTGTGTTGCTTCATCTATTCTTAGCTGACCAAAGATATATTCTTTGGGGACAATTTCCGTGGTGCCCCTACACAGTCAGCTAAGTCCAATGCCTAGCGTTCTGCTAACTTTTTGTTGGTAATATTAGCACAGGACAACTAAAGTTGTCTAGTCTAAACTACTCCCTTGTTTTCATCCCCCGGTTAAAACACCGGAGCCTTCAACGTCGCTTTTCGGTAAAGATGAGGTACATTTACGATCTTATCCCCCTTAAAACCCACATTCCGCACCACAAAATGTAGCATAAAAACATAAGTCATGCATCGAGTGCTAATTGGCGAGGTTTCCTACGGGGCGTCTACTGTGCAGAAGTAATTCCGCACACAGCCCCTCCAGAATGTAAGACGCATATCTGACAGTCAAAAGTCAAAAGTAAGAAGTAAGAAGTAAGAAGAAAATTATAGTGGTCAATAGGAGTCAAGGATTCAGTAAGTATTTATGCTGGCATAAGTAATCTGAGAATTTGATTCCCGATCGAGGTAAATGAAGATAATTTATATAGTATAAATATCTAAGCAAGCTACGGATTTTATACTAATTTTCATGCTTAGTAATTAGCAGGACTTACGCATAACCACCACATATAGTAGGGGCGTTAACGATAGTTATGCGCAAGCTTTCGGCCGTTTGCTAACGCAAAGCTCCGAATGGCGTTCCTACAGATGGTGTATAATTTTATATTTTGCGTAAGTCCTGATTAGATAATAATAATTTTCCCACAAAACTAAACTAAAAATATTAGCTGAAGAGAAAATTGATCTCAATAAATATCTGGCGATCGTCAAAAATCAAATCAATTATCGCGTAAAAATCATCAATTCTTTCCACCTACTCCCTGCTCCCTCTTTTCCGGAGAGGTCTAATATTGAATATGGATAAGTGTTCAAGAATTTAGAATTTAGAATTTAGAATTTAGAATTACCTCTTCTTTTCAAGGAGAGGATTGGGTTAAAAGGAATTTCTTTCTTCTCTTGGTCGATTGGATATGGCGAGGAGACCCGAAGAGTGACAGAGCCGCTCCGCTTTATCTGTTGCGGAGCAAAACGCCATCCCACCCTACGGGAAGCTCCGCTACGACCGCTTTTTCTCCATGAATGGAGAGGCTTTATACCTTAATTTTCGGTAAAATGATTGAGGTTATCAGTAAAATCTTACTCTAAAATTTATGAATTTAGTAATACAATTGAAAAACCAATCTCTCCGTTTTTTTGCAGTAACTCTACTTGCGATCGTAGGTGCTTGTGGCAATAATGAAACAATAACTTCCACTACCGAAACATCTCCACAAGCAAACGAAGAAGATACTGAGAACAGAGAATATGTTCTAGTTGATGGTTCAAGTACAATTTTTCCGCTCTCGGATACAATGGCTCAAAAATTTATGAATGATAATCCGGAAAATCAGATAATTGTGGGAATATCTAGTTCTGGAGCAGGACTAAAAAAGTTTTGTATTGGGGACACAGATATATCAAATGCTTCCCGTCCCATTAAAAAGTCTGAAATTGACCTCTGTAAGGCAAATGGAATAGAATTTGTTGAAATTCCTATTGCTTTCGATGGTATTTCTATAATTGCTAATCGCGACAATGATTGGGCAGACTGCCTGACCCTAAAAGAGTTAACAAAAATTTGGCAACCTGATGATGGCGATGGGGAAAAAATAACCAATTGGAAGCAAATTCGTGATGAATTTCCTGAAGAACCTCTGAGTCTCTATGCTCCCGATCCCGAATCTGGTACTTATGATTACTTTACTGATGCTGTTAATGGGGAAGAAGGTAAAAGTCGCAAAGACTATAAGGCCAGTGAAGATGATGATATCATTATTCAGGGTATAGAATCTGACTGGGGTAGTTTGGGTTTCCTCGGTTTTACCTACTATGAAGAAAATAAGGATGCTTTGAAACTAATTACTATTGATAATGATACTGGTCAATGTGTGGAGCCAAGCAGTGAAACTATAGCTAACGGTACTTATGCTCCACTATCTCGTCCATTATTTTTATATGTGAGCAAGAATTCCCTAGAAAAAATACCCCTGGTTAAAGCTTTTGTTGATTATCAAATAGATGTTGCGAATCAAGAGGTAATTTCAGAAGTGGGATATGTACCTTTACCCGGATTTTTGCAAGGGAAAATAACGGAGCGTTTTGAAGAGCTGACTACTGGCTCAGTTTTTGAGGGAGAATCTGCAGTAGGGGTTAAACTGATTGATAAACTTCTCTCTGAAAAAGAAAAAGAGAAAATTGGTGGTAGTTGATTGAATTGAGTTGACAAATAGACATCTCCTCCAAAAGAGGGAATAGGGAATAGGGAATAGGGAACCCACCCTCGCCCTCCCCTCCTGGGAGGGGAGTAATTGATAATTTCTGTACGATAATTGATTTTATTTTTGATTTTTGGAGATGTCTAATAGACATCTCCTCCAAAAGAGGGAGTAGGGAGTAGGCAGAAAGAATTAATGTATCTAGTACGATAATTAATTTTATTTTTGGCGTTGCACAGTGACGTTAGAACGGGAGCAAGATGCTCCCACTAGCTATACCATTACAATACACCATTACCGAAAAATTCAGGTATAAAGCCTCTCCATTCATGGAGAAAAAGGGACAATTCTTCCAACTACATCCTCTTTCATTAATTGATAATTGATAATGGATAATTGATAATTACCTCTGGTTAAAACCGAGAGGATTGAATATAAGGAAATATTATTTCTTCTCTTGGTCGATTGGATATGGCGAGGGGACCGCTCTTATCAGAGCCGCTCCGCTTTTAGCGCAGCTTTGCGATAGCAAACGCCATCCCTCGACCGCTTTTTCCCCTTAAAAGGGGAGGCTTTAAACCATAATTATTTAATTACTAATTATTAATAATTAATAATTCGGTAATTCCCATTTATCCTGACTCGGTCCTTCCTCCTGGGAGGGGCAGGGGTGGGTTGGGAGGGGCAGGGGTGGGTTGGGAGGGGCAGGGGTAGGGGTGGTTTGACTCCTACCCTCACCCACAGGACTTACGCAGAGACTCTACTTATGGGGAGGGCGAATGCCATTTGCGCTCCGCAAAGCTCCGAATTGCGCCCCTACAAATAGTGGTTTAAAGGTCAATTTGCGTAAGTCCTGACCCATAAGACTTTTTCAGCAAACCCTAAATAAATACCAAAATAGTGATTAGTAGTAAAATTTTCATCATACTCGGCCAATAAAGCGCCTTAAAAATAAAGTTATCTTTATACTTAAAAATCTTAAGATCGGGCTTCAAACTCCAGAGAATAAAGTTCAAAGTTACCAAGAAAATGTATAAATAAACAACAAAGTAAAAATACTCTAAGTAGACAATACCTTTAGTAATAATTTGTTGTCTAACTGTCACCTGATCCAAAATAACAATAAATACAAAACCAGCAGCAGCTCCCAAAACTTCCATTGTTTGTTCTTTGTCACAAGTCAGTAGCACTGCAAATAACAAAGTCAAAACTACAATCATTGGTCCTAGTTTAGAAATAAACAGACCTAAGAAAGACCTTTGTAAAATAACAGTAAATTGAAGTTCTGGAAAATTAGTTTTTGGAGCAGAATCTAGCAAACCAAAATTAGTATTGTATGTCTTAAATACATACTCGAAAAAACTATCTCTGAGATACCATTCTCCGAGTACCATTTCTCGATCTACCCCTGGTGTGGTTCGTGGGTTAATTACACTGTAACTACTTAAACTAGGAGCAAGAATCACCCTACGACTTAAGTTTCCATTATTGAAATCTTGATGCAAAATCCGAATTTTCAAATCTTTATCATCAAAAGGATAATAATCAAAATTAAAATCCATCCGGAGAGTATAAGCAAAATACCAACCGATAACTTCTAAACCATCTTTTTTGTGTCGATAATCTTCTCTTAACTCATAATCACTATCTTCAATAGCATTAGCAAGTATAATGCCACGAGATAAATCATCATGTACACCATCTTGGTATTCTTGCCATATATAACCTGTAACAAAAGCATCTTTTGCACTGGTAAAATCAAATGATTGAATAAAAACTCCTGTAGGAACAATTAGGGGTGGTTTTTGATTTAATTCTTGACTCAACTCTATTTGAGGAGCCAATAATTGTGTTACCCCAGTATCACTGAGCAAAAGGTTTCGAGTTGCTGTATAAGTTCTTGCTCTCAAGACTAAGTTCCAAACAAAGCCAATATTTGCTATAAAGAATGTCGTAATTATAAATGATACTAATGCAATTCGTTTTACCCCTCCCAGGTAAGCTTGAAAGAGTAGAATTGAGAGAAAAACAGCAAACCAAAGATAGGCAATACTAAGACCAATTAGTTTACGTCTTGTGACTGCAGAATCTGGTAAAATTTCATCTTGAATAAATACTATTCCTACTACCCATCCATTCCGATTAGTTGTCCGCAAAAATAACCAAGAATTTTGACCTGTTACATCATCTGTTAAATTTGCTTCTACTGGTGTACCTTGAATAGCTCTAACAATTAATTCTCTGAGTTTTTCATCCTTATTTTCATAAGTAATATCAAAGACATTTGCTTGAGCTTTAAAAAGTTCTTCATTAGGGTGATAAAGGTAAGTTCCAGTTTTAGAAATGATAAATCCATAGCCAGTTCTACCCAAGTCTAGAGATTCCATCAACTGTCGAATTTGGCTTAATGAATATTCGCTATATACGATACCTCGTAGAGATTTCTCTGGAATATTTGGGTTATAAAAAGGAGTATAAAATCCGACTACTGGATCTCTGACTGTAGAAGTGTCACTCCACAAATATGGCTCTCCCCAATGTGGTCCTTTGTTCAGGGTATTATTGTACCAAGCATATTTGGGTTTAGTATAGTTAATTTCGGTTTCAAATAGTTCTATTTTTTCGTCTATTCTTGCATAGTATGGTGCATATAACTTGACATCCGGTTGATAAGCAAAGGGTTGATAAGCAACGCCAATATCTAAAAGTTCCGTATTTGCCTCAATTTCTGATTTAAGTCGCTCCAATAATTCCCCATCACTTAATTGACCAGAACTAAGGGCGTTAGCTACAGAAATAGCTGATTTTTGGGCAAAATATAGTTGCCGATCGATTTCTAAAGCAACTCTAGCTGTTTCCCTTTGAGCTTGCTGTTTAGCATTATCAAATCTCTCTTTTTGTTCTAGGGTGTACAATAAAGACCCAAATATAGCTAATGTTAAACTAACTCCACCAAGAATTAGTGAGGTGTAAAATGCGATTATTTGTGGCTTACTAGCATTATTAATAGTTAATGTTTTATGTAAAAAGTGGTAGATTTTTTGTTGGATTATTTTAGCTTTTTTTTGAGGTTTTTCTTTTCTTTTATGATGTCATTTTGAATGGTTTTATTGATCTTCATGATTTTGTTTTTCCTGTAGATTTTCGTACATAATAATATCTTGATTTTTGCTAAAAAAAGGAAAGCATTAATATTTTTTAGCTGGATAGATCGAAATTT